>DASRLF010000029.1:0-36225 GCA_035648555.1 Pseudolabrys sp. | reverse complement strand
CGTCGCCATACGTTTTTTGCAGGACTCCCGCTTCTGTTGAACGGTCATGCTCGTAGAAGCCGGGTTCCTCGGTCGCGAGCATGATGGCTCGGCGTTGTTCGAGGTCGAGCACGATCAGATCGGCGGCGTCTTCGGCGAGGTATGCGTTTTCCGCAAAGACCACGGCGACCGGCTCGCCGACATAGCGCACGACATCTTTCGCCAGCACCGGCTGGCGATAAGGCTCTAAAGTTTTCAGGCCGGTCAGCCGAAAAGGAATCGGCGGAATGTGCGCGACATCGGCATTTGTCCACACCGCATGAACGCCGGGCAACGCGAGCGCCGCCGACGCGTCGATCGACTTGATGATGCCGTGCGCGACCGGCGAGCGCACCACGCGCATATGCCACTGGCCGGGAAAAGAAATGTCGGCGGCGAAGCGGCCTTCGCCTCTGAGCAGCGGCCGGTCTTCGAGACGCGGAACGGAGCGGCCGACGAATTTGGCCGGGGCCGTCATTATCTTTTCATTTCCTTGGCCGCCGCGCGCACGGCCTTGATGATGTTCTGATAGCCGGTGCAGCGGCACAGGTTCGACGACAGCACGTCGAGCAAATCGTCATCGGAAATATCCGGTTCGCGCTCCAGTACGCCGACCGCCAGCATCAGAAAGCCCGGCGTGCAAAAGCCGCATTGCAGGCCGTGATGATCCATGAAGGCCTGCTGCATCGGGTGCAGCGTGTCGCCGTCCGCCAATCCTTCGACCGTGCGGATTTTCTTGCCCGCGGCCTGCACGGCGAACATCAAACACGAACGCAGCGGCTCGCCATCGACGATCACGGTACAGGCGCCGCAGATACCGTGCTCGCAGCCGATATGGGTGCCGGTCTGTCCGCAATCCTCGCGGATGGCATCAACCAATGTGCGGCGCGGCTCGACGGCAATCGCGTGGTCGCGGCCGTTGATGCTGAGGGTGATGTTGTCCTTCATGCTCATGTGGCCCGTTCCTTGGCGCGCAACGCCGCACGAACACGTTGCGGTGTTGCCGGGATCTCGTCGATCTGCACGTCAAACGGTGCGAGTGCGTCGTTGATGGCATTGAGGATCGCCGCCGGCGCGCCGATGGTGCCGCCTTCGCCCAGGCCCTTGGCCTTGGTGATCGAATTGGCGCTCGGCGTTTCGATGTGATGCATTTCAATCGGCGGGATTTCGTGCGCTGTCGGCGGCATATAATCGGCGAGATTGGCGGTCAGGATGCCGCCGTCGTCGTCGTAAATGATTTCCTCCAGCAGCGCGTTGCCGATGCCTTGCGCGATGCCGCCTTGCACCTGGCCCTCGGCGATCATCGGATTGATGATGCGGCCGGCGTCCTCGGCAACCAAATATTTCTCGACCGTGGTGCGGCCGGTTTCCTCGTCGACCTCAACGATGGCGACGTGGCAGGCATTCGAGAAAGTGCCTGGCGGGTCATAAGTGCCGGTCTCAGTCAGGCCCGGCTCGATCTCGCCCTTGAAGCGATGCGTCTGCGTGTAGGCCTCGCGCGCCAGCTTGGCGATCGGGATCGAGCGGTCGGTACCGGCGACCTTGGCCGCGCCATCGGCAAGAATAATGTCTCCGGGCGCGGTTTCCAGCAAATGGCTGGCGATGGCGATCAGCTTTGCGCGCACTTTGCGCGCAGCGATCAGCGTGGCGCCGCCTGAAATCACCAGCGAGCGGCTGGCGAAAGTGCCCCAGCCGTAAGGTTCGCGGTCGGTGTCGCCGTGCACGACCTTGATCACATCAGGCGTGACGCCGATCTCGTCGGCAATGATCTGCGCCAGCGTGGTGCGCAGCCCCTGGCCGTGCGGCGAAGAGCCGATGCGCGCCTCGACGAAGCCGGACGGGTCGACGGACAGGATCACCGTCTCCCAACCGGGCACGATCTCCGCGCCGCGCGCGGCGAAGGCCGGACTGCCGTAGCCGGTGCGCTCGGAAAACGTCGCAAAACCGATGCCGAGATAGCGGCCCTTGCTGCGCGCGGCCTTCTGGCGTGCGCGGAACGCCGGCACGTCGATGGCTTTAACCGCCATCTCCAGCGTTTGCTTGTAGCTCGCCTCGTCGAACACCAGGCCGGCCGCCGAGGTATAGGGGAATTTGTCGATCAAATTGCGCCGGCGGATCTCGACCGGGTCGATACCGAGCGCGGTCGCCGCCTTGTCCATCAGGCGTTCAAGCGTGAAGGTGATCACCGGGCGCGAGACGCCGCGATAGGGCGCCATCGGGCAGGTATTGGTAATGACGCCGCGCGCGCGGCATTCATAGTGCCGTACGTCGTAGGGCCCCGGCATTTCGGCCATCGCCATCAACGGCTCGACGCCGCAAGTGGTGGGAAAGCATGAATAGGCGCCGATATTCGAGACGACATCGGCCTTAAGCGCGATCAGTTTGGCGTTCTTGTCGAACGCGCCTTCCAGCGTCACGTATTGATCGCGGCTGTGATAGCCCGCGATCAGGTTCTCGCGCCGGTCCTCGGTCCAGGCCACTGACGTTTTGAGTTTGCGCGCCAGCCAGACCAGCACGACGTATTCGGGCGCCAGCGACATTTTCTGGCCGAAGCCGCCGCCGACATCGGGAGCGATCACGCGCAGATCGGCTTCCGGAAAGCCGAGTACGTCGGCTATCGCGGTGCGGGTGAGGTGCGGCATCTGCGTCGTGCAGGTCAGGGTCACGCGGCCCGTCGCAATGTCGTACGCGGCATGACCGGCACGCGCTTCCATCGGTGTGGCGTTCTGGCGGCGCGAGCGCGCCTCGAGTCTGACGATTTTGTGCGCGCCGGCCCAGGCGGCATCGAAGCCTGGTGTCTTGATATTGCCTTCGACGATGACGTTGCCAGGCGCCAGCGCATGCACCAGCGGTGCGCCGCTTGCGAGCGCGGCCCGTGCGTCGATCACCGGCGCGCCGTCTTCGATCGTGACGTCAACTTGTTCGGCGATGTCCTCGGCTTGCGCCGCGCTGGCGGCTACGACGGCGGCGATCGGCTCGCCGACAAAACGAACAATGCCATCGACGAGAATTGGCTGGCCGACCGGCCTGTAGTTGAACTTGTGCAGCATCGGCGTGATCGGATTCACGCCTTTGAGATCGGCGGCGGTGATCACCAGCGCGCCTGCCGGCACATTGATTTTGACGATTTTGCCGGCCGGGACAAAGCTGCGCACGAAGCGCACCCAGTGCGCCGCCGGCAGATCCGCGGTGAAGCGGCCTTGGCCGCTGACCAGCGCGGGATCTTCCAGCCGGCGGATGGCGCGGCCGACCCATTTGGTGCCTGAGCCTTTTGTCTGCGCGGTCATGAAGTGGAATGCTCCAGCGCGCGGCGTACCACCGCGCGCACCAGGTCGCGCCGGTAGTCGGCATCGGTCTGATGATCGACCAGCGGGTCGATCGCGGTTGCTGCTGCGTCGGCAGCGGTGCGGAAAACCTTGTCGCTAGGCGACTGTCCGTTGAGCGCGCCTTCGGCTTTCGTAATACGGCGCGGCGAAGATTCAGCCCCGCCGAGACCAACGCGGGCGTCCGCGATCTTGCCGTCTTGCAGGCGATAAGTGACCAGCGCCGCGGCCATGGCGAAATCACCGGCGCGGCGGCTAAATTCGTTGAAGCCGAATTTGGCGTCGGACGCGAGCAACGGCAGCTTTACCTCGGCCAGCAATTCGTCCTGGGCCAGTGCGGTCGCCATGATGCCTTCGAAAAAATCCTTGGCGGCAATCGATCGTTCGCCGCGCGTGCTTTTCGCCACCATGATTGCGCCGAGCGTGGCGGCGGTCACGCACCATTCCGACGCCGGATCGGCGTTCGCCAGGCTGCCGCAAAAGGTGCCGCGCATGCGGATCGGATAATGCGCGATGTGGCGCGCCACAAAGGCCAGCAGCCGGCCGAGCGGATTGTCGACCACGGATTTATGAAACGCGGCGTGGCGCGCGCAGGCGCCGATCGACAAAAACTTTCCATCGTTCGCGATTCTGTCGAGGCCCTCGACCTCGTTGATGTCGACAAGATGCGCAGGCTTGGCCAGCCGGAACGCCATGACCGGCACCAGGCTCTGGCCGCCGGCCAGCACGCGGCCGTCTTCGCCCGCGACCTCGCCCAAAATCTTCAGCGCCTCATCGAGCGTGCGCGGCACGTGGCGAATGAACGGCGCTGGCTTCATGCGGCAAACCGCTTCGGCAGGGGGCTAAATATTTGTACGCAAACGATAAAGCGGCCCCCCGGATTGTCAAACCGGCGGCGGCGCGGGCCCATGAACCTTTTCGCCGGGCCGGCGACCAATGACTATCGAAACCACTACCACCCCAAGGAGAGAGCCATGTCCCGCAAGATCATCCTCAGCCTCGTTGCCGCCGCCACGCTTGCCGGCGCGGCCCTTTCGGCGGGTAGCGCCGACGCCATGATCCGCCAGGTCGGCGGCCACCCGAACGGCCACCCGAATTTCCACTGGCGCTTCCACGAGCACCGCCACTTCGTCCGCTGGCATAACCACTTCTGGGTCCGTCCGGTCGGTTACGCAGTGCGCGGCGTCGAGACCGCCACGCCCAGCCCGTGCACCTGCCTGACCAAGAACTACACGCCGGAAGGCCAGGTGGTGTTCGCGGACATCTGCACCAAGGAATCAGCCAGCGCCCCGGTTGCCGGCAGCTCCGAGCAGACGCAAGCGGACGCCCCCGCCAACTACGCCGGCCAGACCTATCAGGATTATCTAAAGGCGAATCCGCAGGCGAAGAACTGATCCAGCCCTGCGCATGAACAGAACAGGCCGCCCTCGCGAAAGCGCGGGCGGCCTTGCTGCGTTCAGGTGCCGACCTTGAGCTCCGACACCAGCGCGCGCAGCGCGGCGATGGTGGACAACGGCACGATCCGGCCGGTGCGCGGATTTTCCGACGGCACGCCCTCGATGGTCATGGTGAAACGCGCGACGTCGGCCTCGACCTCGATGCGGTGAGTGTTGCGGGTCAGGGCCGGGTCGGCCCAGATTTCCAGCTGCGTGCGGTCTGGCCCGATGCCGGCGAGGCTGAGCGCCGCCGCCACGTTGACGTTGGCTGGAAAGCCGCGCGCGCCCTCGCGCGCCGTGCCGTCGAACACTTTCAATGGCGCTTTCAGTCCGGTAACGGAAATTTTGTGCTCGACAAGATAAGGCGCGCCTTCAAGGCCGCCGGGCGGCTTGCGCGTGATCATCTTGATCGAGCGGATCTCGCCCTCGGCGGCGGCGCGCACGGCATCTAAGCCGAGCAGCGCGCCGGTCGGAGGCAAGATGCGCGCGCCTTTTTGCTTGGCGCGCTCGACCAGGTCCCAATTGTCCAAAAGCTGCGCAACCGAGAGCGGCATGAAGATGCGGCCTTTGTCGATCGCCGCAATCGCGACCTCGCGAAAAAGCGCCGGCGGCAGACACTCGACCACGATGTCGCAGTCGTCGGCCAGCGCAGCAGGCGTGCGCAGCGCGATCATGTCGCCGATTTGCGGCAGGTTGCTGCGCGCCTTGTCGGCGTCGCGCACGGCGACGGCGGTCAGCGTCAGGCCGGGTACGGCGCCGTCGATCAGCCGCCGCGCCACTTCGAGGCCAACCGCGCCGAGACCGGCCAGGCCGACCTTCAACGATGGTTTGTTCGCCATGCGATGCTCCTTAGCGCCACTCGCCCAGGCGCCAGCCATCCTCGGTGAAATTATAGCGCAAACCGGCTGCCTCCATGCGCTCGCTCGGGCCGGCATTGACGCCCCAATGATCCAACCGCCCGGGCGGCCATTTCCACTGCTCCGGCGTCTTGGCGCGGTGGCTGGCGTCGATTTGCTGCATTTCGGCGGTCAATTCGATCGGCACGTCTTCGGGGCCGAGGAAATAGCAGAACACATTGTTGCCGGGACCGTGGCGGCCGGGCCCCCATTCGATGCCGCGGCCGTTGTCGCGCATCCGGCCGGCGCCGCGCATCACCGATTCAAGGTCGGGCATCTCGAAGGCGATGTGGTTAATCGTCGGCCCGCCGGTAAATCCGAGCACCACGCTGTGGTGATCGGCATTGTACGACAGAAAGCGCAGCCGCCGCGTGGTGTCGGTGAGGGTGAAGCCGAGCGCGTCGCGGTAGCAGGCGAGCGTCGCATCGCTGTCGCCAGCGTTGATGTTGACGTGGGACAGCTTGCGCGGCCGATCGGACAGGTCGGCGGTGTTCGCGTGATCCGCAACGCCGCAGACGATGGCGATGTTGCGGCCTTCCGGGTCCTTGAAGCCGAAACCGTAGGTGCCGTGCGGCTGTTTCAGTGTGGCGGGCGGATCGATGGTTTTCAGGCCGTGCGCGACGACTTGCGCGTGCAGGGCGTCGACGGCGGCGCGGTCGGCGGCGTCAAGTACCATGCGGATCATCGCAGGCTTTGCCGTGCGGCGCAGGGTCACGATGTGGTGGAAGGCGCCCGTGCCGCGCAGATACTGCACGCCGGCGTTTCCGTCGACGGCGGTCAAGTTCCACACCTCGGTGAAAAACCGCAGCGTCTTGCCGGGATCGGCAAAGCCGAGATCGACGCTTCGTAACGCGCGGACTTGTGCCTTGCTCATGGGCGGCCGGTGAATTTCGGTTTGCGTTTTTCCATGAAGGCGCGCACGCCTTCGGCGTAATCCGGCGTCTCGCGCGCCACGCCTTGCAAACCGCGCTCCAGATCGAGCTGCGCGTCGAGCGTGTTGCCGGCCGAGGCATTGAGCGCGCGCTTGATCATCGCCAGGCCTTGCGTCGGCGCGGCGGCGAAGTGCTCGCACAATTTCTGCGCTTCGACGAGGAGTGAAGCGTCATCGACGCATTTCCAGATCAGGCCCCATTGTTCGGCTTTTTCCGCCGGCAGCAGCTCGGCCAACAACGCCAGACCGCGCGCCCGCGCATCGCCGACGAGACGCGGCAAAAACCAGGTGCCGCCGGAATCCGGGATCAAGCCGATACGCGCGAAGGATTGCACGAAATTGGCCGAGCGCGCGGCCATCACGATGTCGCAGGCGAGCGCGATGTTGCAGCCGGCGCCGGCGGCGACGCCGTTGACCGCCGCGACCACGGGAAAGGGCAGGCTACGCAGCTTGCGCACCAGCGGATTGTAATAAGCCTCCAACGACTTACTCGGCGCCGGTTTCTCTCCGGGCTTTACCAGCCGGTCGGCGAGATCCTGCCCGGCGCAGAAGCCGCGTCCACTGCCGGTGATCAACAGCGTGCGGCAGCTTTCGTCGGCTTCGATCTCCTCGATCGCCTTGCGCAGCTCGACGTGCATCGCGTCGTTGAACGCATTGAGCCGGTCGGGCCTGTTCAATGTGATGACGCGATAGCCGTCGCGCCGCTCGACCAGAATGGATGGCTCGCTCATGACTTTAGAAATTTATCCATCGCGCCGATTTCTTTTTTCTCGCCATCGAAATCCCCGGCGATGCGCTCGTAGAGCTTCGCGGCCGCCATCATCATGCCGCTCTCGGGGTGGTCCTTGCCGACGAATTCGGAAATCTCCTCGAGTTCGGCCACCCAGCGATAGGCCTTGGAATACATGCTCGGCACCTGATTACCGAGATAGCCCAGCAGATCGGGCCGGCTCTCGGCGAGTTCGGCCTTGAGCGCCGCGGCTGAGCCGCCGCGGGTCGCCGCCAGCATCATGGCGGCGCCCAGCGCCGTGAAGCCCTTGGTGATGCCGGCGTAAGACATCTTCAGCGCCGAGGCGGCGGTGAGCGGGCCGTCGAGCACGCGCACGATCAGCCCGTAATCGTTGAGCTTGGCGAACAGCGGTGCAGCCGGACCGGAGGCGTAAATTTTGGTGTTGGAGGTGCCGGGCTTGGGCGGCGGGCCGATGATGCCGGCGGCGACGAAAGGGCAGCCGGTTTTGCCGATCACGTCGGCGATCGCCAGCATGGTGCGCGGGCTGACCGCGTTGCATTCGACGTAAACCGGCTTCTTGTTGGCGGCGGTGAGCACAGGGGCAAGGCGCTTGGCGAGGCCGAGCGCGTCGCCCGGCGGCACGATCGACATCAGGAAATCTGCTTCGGTCAGTTGTGCGTCGGCCACCGCGGTCATGCCAGCCGCTTGCGCGCGTTTGGCGCTCGTTTCGCTGCGACCGGCGAGCGAGGTCAGTACTTTCACATTGTTCTCGGTCAGGCGCCGGGCGACGCCGGAGCCCATATTGCCGGGCGCGATGAGGGCGACGATGGGAGTCATGCTGCGTTCCTTATGATCCTGTCACGCCGCCGTCGAGATTGATGCTCTGGCCGGTGACGAAGGCCGACGCGTCGGAGGCGAGAAACAACGCCGCGCCGACCAGGTCCTCGGGGATTTCCGCGCGCGGCACGCATTGCATCGCAATGATGCGTTCCTTTTGCGCCGGCGTCACGGTCTTGCGCTCGATTTCGGTAAAAGTCGCGCCCGGCAGGATGGCGTTGACGGTGATGTTGTCGGCACCTAGCTCGCGCGCCATCGACAGGCTCATGCCCGCCAGCGCTGCCTTGGCGGCGATATAATGCAAATAATTCGGGCGTCCCAGCCGCACCGCGCCGGACGCGACATTGATAATGCGGCCCCATTTGGCGCGCCGCATGGCGGGCAGCACGGCGCGGGCGCAGAGAAATGGCCCGGTGAGATTGACCCGCAGCACGCGCTCCCATTCATCGACCGGGATCTGGTCGAACGGCCGCATTTCCAGGGTGGAGAAAATGCCGGCATTGTTGATCAACACGTCGATGCGGCCGTATTCGTCCTCGACCACCTCGATCATTTCCTTGATTGAGGCCTCGTCGGCGACGTCGATGGTGACCGCCAGTGCCTGGCCGTCGGCTTTGAGGATTTCTTCCGCCACTGCGGCCGCGGTCTTTTCATTGCGCTCGGCGATCGCGACGCGCGCGCCCGCCAGCGCGAAGGCCTTGGCGAAGACCCGGCCGATGCCCTGGCCGGCGCCGGTGATGATGACGACGCGGTCCTTGAGCGCGGGGAATACGATGTTCTGCAAGTCGGTCACGCCGCGCCTCGTTCCAACTGCGGTAGCTGTTCCAGCGCGGCGCGCGCGTTCCACGGCGTCCACCACGGCTTGATACCGAGATCCTCGGCAATGACCGAGGCGGTGATATAGCCGGCGCCGCCCGAGATCGCGCCGCCGGGATGACCGGCGGAACCGGCGTTGTACAGATTGGGGATCGGCGAGCGGTAGCCGAAGTGATTGTACATCACCTGCTCGGCGTTGAACGCCCCCATGAAGATGTCGCCGCCGCGCATGTTGATCATTTCCTGCATGTATTCGCGGCCGGTATAGATGTAACGGCCGAGAATATTTTTCGGCGTCATGTTCGGGCAATAGCGCGCGAACGTCTCTTCAATTTTGTCGGCGAAGTCTTCCTTGAAGGTCTCGTAGCTTTTGCCGCCGAGTTCTGGATTGAGCGGCATCACATGCCAGCAATAGGTCGTGTGCTTGCCGGGCGGCGCCTGCGTCGGGTCGAGCAGGCTCAACGGGCCGGAGCCGAATTGCACCAGTTTGGGCACGCGGCCGGCCTGCACGTCCTGATGCGCCGAGAACAGGTCCTCCATGGTCTCGGCGCCGATGCTCCATTTCATCGACCGGTTTATGTTGGGATCGAAGCTCGCGGCCGTAAAGCGCGGGCTTTCGTTGAGTGCCAGATGCAGGCCGAACAGGCTCCAGGCGGTGTATTGGAATGCGTCGAGCTTTTTTAGAAACGCGGCGGGAAGCTGCGCGCGCCCGACCAGGCTTTCAAAGGTTTGGTGCACGTCCAAGGTGGATGCGACGAATTGCCTGGCGCGCACGGTGCGGCCGTCGTCGATCTCGATGCCGGTGGCCTTGCCGCTCTCGATGACGATCTTGTCGATGCGCACTTGCGGCTGATAGGTGCCACCAGCGGCGATGAACTCCTCCATCAATCCGCGCGCCAGATTGAACGAGCCGCCCTGACAAAGCTGGTAGCCGCTTTCCAGATCGAAGGCGCGGATCACCGAGCCCATCGGCGAGGTGTTCGACAGAGTGTCGGTCAGCCAGGTGCCGAACAACGAAACCTTGAACAAGAACAGCAGTTGAACATGCTCGTTCTCAAACAGTTCGCGCACCACGTCGAGCGGCTGCCGGTTCGCCATCGCGAGGAATTCACGGCCGAGCGCCGTGCGCGACAGCAGCGCTTCGCGCTCTTGTTGGGGCAGAGGTTCGGCGTAGCGTTCGGGCAGGAATATCTCGCGCGTGATCTTTTCGGCCTTGCGATTCCACTCGCGGAAAGTCGCCGCGTCTTTTTTTGAAAACCGCGCGATATTCGCAACCGATTCCTCTAGATCGCGCCCGAGCACCAGCGCGCTACCGTCATTGTGCGCCTGACCGAATTCGTAGCGCGGCGTGATGTAAGTAACGCGCTCGCTCAAGTTCAAGTCCTTGAACCACGGCGTCTCGGAAATGTGGAAGTGGTTGATCGAATGCAGGTTGTGGTAGAAGCCGGGCAGGCTGACTTCGCGCGTGCACAGGCCGCCGCCGTAGGTTAGCCGCCGTTCAACCAGCAAAATGTCGAGACCGGCGCGCGCGAGATAAGCGCCGAGGATCAGCCCATGATGGCCGGCGCCGATAATGATGCCGTCATAGGTTTTATCGAGCGCCTTGGACATCGCGGGCAGTTTCCGAATTATAGTTCGGCCCATCCGGGCCTGTCGGACTACACTGCAAGGCGCATGCGGGTGCGGTCAACGGGTGGCGGCGCATGGCAAATAGGCCGCAATTGCTGGCCATTTCGGCGCGTCTGTCAGTCGAAGGTGGACCTTTTGACGCCGATCCCGCTACATTAAAGTCCTGCATAACGGCCAAAACGGCCTCGGGGAGGAAACCTACATGCGTAAAACTTTGTTGGCCGCGGGCGCGGCTTTGTTGCTCGCCGCCGGGCCTTCGATGGCCCAGCAAAAAACGATCAAGATCGGTTTTGTCAGCACGTTCAGCGGCCCAGTGGCCGTGATTGGCAACGACATGCGCAACAGTTTCGAACTCGCGCTCGACCATATGGGCCGCAAGATGGGCGGTCTGCCGGTCGAGGTGATCTACGAGGACGACGCCTTCAAGCCAGACGTCGGCCTGCAGAAGACGCAGAAGCTGATCGATTCCGACCATGTCGATTTCATCGCCGGCTACATCTGGTCGAACGTGCTGCTGGCTTCGCTCAAGCCGATCGTCGACTCCAAAACATTCCTGGTGATTTCCAATGCCGGCCCGTCACAGATCGCGGGTGAGCTGTGTTCGCCGACGGTCTTCTCGACCTCGTGGAACAACGACCAGACGCCGCAGGCCATGGGCCTGTATATGAACCAGAAGGGCGTGAAGACAGTGTTCCTGATCGGACCGAACTATGCGGCCGGCAAGGACATGCTGGCGGGCGTCGCCTCGACCTTCAAAGGTAAAGTGATCGGGCAGGAACTGACTACCTGGCCGGCGCAGCTCGACTTCTCGGCCGAACTGGCAAAGGCCAAGGACGCCAAGCCGGATGCGATCTTCGTGTTCTATCCGGGCAAGGCCGGCGTGCAGTTCCTGACGCAATACGCGCAGGCCGGGCTGAAGGGCACGATTCCGCTCTACACGGCGTTCACCATCGACGAATTATCGCTGCCGCTGCAGAAGGACCTCGCGCTCGGCGTACCGGGCGCGCAGGAGTGGGTCAACGACCTGCCGAACGAGGCCAACAAAAAGTATGTCGGCGACTACCTCAAGAAATATCCCGGCCACCGGCCGTCGTTCTACGGCGCGCAATCTTACGACGCCGCCAACCTCATCGCCTCGGCGGTTACGGCGGTGAAGGGCAACCTGAGCGACAAGACGGCGGTGCAGAAGGCGCTGGAGAAGGCCAACTTCAAGTCGGTGCGCGGCGCCTTCAAGTTCGGCAACAACCACGTTCCGATCCAGAACTTCTATCTGCAGGACGTGGTCAAGAGCGGCGACGACTACGTACTCAAGACCGTCGCCACCATCGTCAAGGACAACCAGGATAACTTCCACGACAAGTGCCCGATGAAGTGATCCCCCGGGAAGACGCGACGGCGGCGGCGCAAGCGCGCTGCCGCCGTTTGCTTGTTCGGCCACCGGAATAGCGCGCCATGACGTTGTTCATCGAGCAATGCCTGAATGGATTGCAGTTCGGCCTACTGCTGTTTCTTTTGGCGGCCGGGTTGACGCTGGTGTTCGGCATCATGGACCTGGTCAACCTGGCGCACGGCTCGCTCTACATGATCGGGGCCTATTTCGCCGCCACCTTCGCGGCCTGGACCGGCAGCTTTGTGTTCGGCGCGGTGCTGGCGCTCATCGCCACGCTAATGGTTGGCATGGCGGTGGAAGTGATCGCCATGCGCCGGTTGTACGGCCGCGATCATCTCGACCATGTGCTCGGCACCTTTGGGCTAATTTTGTTTTTCGACGAGGCGGTGCGATTGATCTGGGGGCCGGAAGGCATGAGCCTGCCGCTGCCGCCCTGGCTCAACACCTCGGTGCAGATTCTGCCGGGCGTGCAGTATTCCGCCTACCGGCTCGCCATCATCGTGGTCACGCTGGCGGTGGCGGCGTTTCTCTATGTGCTGGTGATGCGCACGCGCATCGGCATGCTGATACGGGCTGGGGCTTCAAACAGGGAGATGGTCGGCGCGCTCGGCGTCAATATCAAGCTGCTTTATACGCTGGTGTTCGGGCTGGGCGCGGCGCTTGCAGGCCTCGCCGGGCTGATGCAGGCGCCGATCCTCACCGTACAGATTGGCATGGGCGAGAATATTTTGATTCTGGCTTTCGTCATCACGGTGATCGGCGGCATCGGCTCGATCCGCGGCGCACTCGTGGCGGCGCTGCTGGTTGGCTTTATCGACACGCTCGGCCGCTCTTATTTGCCTGACCTTCTGCGCACCATGCTGAGCAAGGAAGCGGCGGCCACCGCCGCGCCGGCGCTCTCATCGATGCTGATTTATCTGCTGATGGCGGTCGTGCTGGTGGTCAAGCCGGAAGGCCTGTTCTCGGCAGGCAATAAATGACGCCGGCGCTCAACCTCCGCACCATCATTATCGTCGCGCTGGTGGCCGCGCTGCTGCTGCTGCCGGTCTATTCTGAATTGGTCGGCAATCGCTTCGTGCTGACGCTGTTCACCCGCATCGTCATTTTGGCGCTGGCCGCGGTCAGCCTCAACCTCATCCTCGGCTATGGCGGCATGATGAGTTTCGGCCACGCCGCCTATTTGGGCATCGGCGGCTACGCGGTCGGTATGCTGGCGCATGAAGGCATCTTGAGCGGCTTTGTGCAGTGGCCGGTGGCGCTAGCGGCGTCGGCGCTGTTTGCGCTGGTGATCGGCGCCTTGAGCCTGCGCACGCGCGGCGTCTATTTCATCATGATCACTTTGGCCTTCGCGCAGATGGCCTATTACGTCTGCGCCGGGCTGGCGCGTTATGGCGGCGACGACGGCCTGACCATATACAAGCGCAGCGAATTCGTGGCACCGGTCAATCTGTCGAACAAAGTGCAGTTCTATTACGTCTGCTTGGCGCTGCTGTTAGCCGCGATCTACCTGGTCTGGCGCATCGTCAATTCGCGCTTCGGGATGGCGATCCAGGGCGCGCGCTCGAACGACACCCGCATGCGTGCGATCGGATTCCCGACCTATCGTTACAAGCTGGTTTGCTTCGTCATTGCCGGCACGCTGTGCGGACTCGCCGGCGCGCTGCTCGCCAATCACACCGACTTTGTCAGCCCGGCGACGATGTATTGGACGCGCTCGGGCGATCTCATCATCATGGTGGTGCTCGGCGGCATGGCATCGCCTTTCGGCCCGCTGATCGGCGCGGTGGCGCTGCTGCTGCTGGAGGAGGTGCTCTCGGGCATTACCGAATATTGGCAGATCATCTTGGGCCCGCTGCTGCTGCTGGTGGTGCTGTTCGCGCGCGGCGGCATAGACGGCTTGCTCAAGCAACTGACCGCAAAGGTGCGCTCATGAGCGAGCCTCTGTTGCAAGTCGGCAATCTCGCCAAGCGGTTTGGCGGCATTATCGCCAGCGACGATCTGTCGCTCATCGTTGCGGCCGGTGAATTGCACGCGGTGATCGGGCCGAACGGCGCCGGCAAGACCACCCTCATTGCGCAATTGAGCGGGCAATTGACGCCGGACGCAGGACACATTCGATTTGCCGGCAACGACATAACGTCGCTGCCGATGCACGTCCGCAGCGCGCTCGGCTTGGCGCGTTCGTTCCAGATCACGTCGCTGTTTCTCGATCTCAGCGTGCTCGATAATGTTGCGCTGGCGGTGCAGGCGCATGCCGGACACTCGTTTCGTTTCTGGCGCGATGCGCGCCGCGAACCGGAATTGCGCGACCCGGCGCGCGCCGCACTGGCCCGCGTCGGCCTGTCCGCGCGCGCCGATCTGCCGGCGTCCGCGCTCAGCCACGGCGAACATCGCCAGCTCGAACTGGCGATGGCGCTGGCCGGCAATCCGCGCCTGTTGCTGCTCGACGAGCCGATGGCGGGCTTGGGGCCGGAGGAATCCGCCCGCATGGTCGAGATGCTGCACGCCTTGAAGCGCGAGCTGACCATCCTGCTGGTCGAGCACGACATGGAGGCGGTGTTTGCGCTCGCCGACCGCATCACAGTGCTGGTTTACGGCCGGGTGATCGCCACTGGCGCGCCCGCCGATATCCGCGCCAACGCGGACGTGCGCGACGCCTATCTGGGCGAGGCGGAGGTCGCGCATGGATAGCGTTCTCGAGCTGCGCGACGTCGAGACCTGCTATGGCCTGAGCCAGGTGCTGTTCGGCGTTTCACTCGCCATCGCCCCGGGCGAGATGGTGACGCTGATGGGTCGCAACGGCATGGGCAAGACCACGACGGTGCGCTCGATCATGGGGCTCACCCCGGCGCGCGGCGGTGTCATCCGCTTCGCCGGCAGCGAGATCCGCGGCCAGCCGCCTTACAAGGTCGCCAAATTGGGAATCGGCCTGGTGCCGGAAGGACGGCAAATTTTTCCGAACCTGAGCGTGCGTGAAAATCTGCTGGCGACCGCGGTGGCGCGCGATGGCGGCGGCTGGACACTGGAAAAAGTCTACAGACTATTCCCGCGATTGTCGGAGCGTGACACCAGCATGGGCAATCAGTTGTCCGGCGGCGAGCAGCAGATGCTGGCGATTGGCCGCGCGTTGATGACCAATCCGCGCCTGCTTATCCTGGATGAGGCGACCGAAGGCCTGGCGCCGCTGATCCGCGCCGAAATCTGGCGCTGTCTGGCAGCCCTCAAGGCCGGCGGGCTTGCCATTTTGGTAATCGACAAGAATGTCGGCGCGCTCATCCGCGTGGCCGACCGGCATTTCCTGATCGAGCGCGGCCGCGTGGTGTGGTCCGGGGCCTCGCGCGAACTCGCCGCCGCGCCCGAAGTCCAGCACCGCTATTTGGGGGTTTGACGTTACTCCGCCGGCTGCAGCGGCGGGCCGCGGCGGCGGATAAAGGTGAAGCTGCGACCACCCAGCCTCTGGTGCAACCGGTCGAGCAGCAGGTAGATCACCGGCGTGGTGTAGAGCGTCAGCGCCTGCGACACCAGCAGGCCGCCGATGATGGTGATGCCGAGCGGCCGGCGCAGCTCGGAGCCGGGCCCGCTCGCGATCACCAGCGGCACAGCGCCGAGCGCCGCCGCCAACGTGGTCATCAAAATCGGCCGGAAGCGCGCCAGGCACGCCTGATGGATGGCCTCGCGTGGCGGCAGCCCCTGCCGCCGCTCACCGTCGAGCGCGAAGTCCACCATCATGATGCCGTTCTTTTTCACGATGCCGATCAAGAGAATGATCCCGATGAAGGCGATCACGGTCAGATCGGTGCCGGATACCTGCAATGCCAGCAGCGCGCCGAGACCGGCCGAGGGCAGCGTCGAGATAATGGTGAGCGGATGCGCCAGACTCTCGTACAATACGCCGAGCACGATGTAGACCGCGATCAGCGCCGCCAGCAGCAGCAATGGCTGCGCGCTCACCGTTTGCTTGAACGCCTGCACGTCGCCGGCGAAGTCGGCATGGACATTGTCGGAAATGTGCATATCCGCCACCGCCCGCTCGATGCCGCTGGTGACGTCCTCGATCGCGAAATTGGGCAAGATATTGTAGGTGATAGTGACCGATGGGAACTGGCCTTGATGGTTCACCACCAGCGGCGCGATCGAGCGCTCGATGCGCGCTACTTCCGATAGCGGCACCTGTTTATTGCCGGCGCCCGCCACATAGATATGGCTGAGGTCGCTGGGGTCGCGGGTATATTTGCCATCGACTTCCATGATGACGCGATACTGGTTGCGCTGGGTGTAGATGGTCGAGATCTGCCGCTGCGAAAAGGCGTCGTTGAGGGCGTTGTCGATGTCCTGAATCGCCACGCCGAGGCGCGCCGCCGCCGAACGGTCGATGGTGACATTGGCCTGCAGGCCGCCTTGCTCGCGGTCGGTGGTGACGTCGGTGACGCCGGCGACCTGTTTCACGCGGTCCTGCACTTGCGACACAAGTTTTTGCAGTTCTTCGATATCTGGGCTCCACAACGTGAATTGATATTGCGAATCGCTCTGCCGTCCGCCGACGCGCAGATCCTGCGCCGGCACCATGAACACGCGCATGCCGGGGAGGGCGTTGAGCCGGTCGCGCAACCGCGCGACGACGCGCTGCGTGCTCACATTGCCGCGCTGGTCGAGCGGCTTCAGGCTGATGAACAGGCGGCCGCGATTGACCGAAGCATTGAAGCCGGAGGCGCCGACCGAGGAACCCAAGCCCGCCACCGCGGGATCGGCCAGCACGACATCCATCGCCTTGAGCTGTAACTGCTGCATTGCCGCGAACGACACATCGGTCGAGGCCTGCGTGCCGCCGAAAATCAGTCCGGTGTCGTCCTGCGGGAAATAACCCTTCGGTGTTTTTATATAGAGGCCGATGGTGAGCACGATGGTGGCGACGAACACGATCAGCGCCAACGCGTTATGGTCGAGCATGAAAGTGAGTGTGCGGTCGTAGAAGCGCACCATGCGCGACAGCGTGCCCTCGACCAGGCGGTCGAGCCAGGTGCCGTCATGGCTCGGCGCCGCGCGCACGAAATAGGCGCAGATCATCGGTGTTACCGACAGCGACACCACGGTGGACACCATGATGGCGAACGCCAAGGTCACCGAGAATTCGCGGAACAGCCGCCCGACGATACCGCCCATGAACAGCAGCGGAATGAACGCCGCGATCAGCGATACGCTGATCGACACCACGGTGAAGCCGATCTGCTTGGCGCCTTTCAGCGTGGCGCGCAGCGGCGAATCGCCCATTTCCAGATAGCGGAACATATTTTCGATCATCACGATGGCGTCGTCCACCACGAAGCCGATGCAAACCGCCAGCGCCATCAGCGACAGATTGTCGATCGAGAAGCCGGCCGCCCACATCGCGGCGCAGGTGCCGGCAAGCGACAGCGGCACGGTGACGCCGGCGGCCAGAGTCGATGCCGTGCGGCGCAGGAACAGCGCCACCACCAACATCACCAGTATCACCGTGGCGCCGAGCGTGAGCTGCATGTCGTGCACGCTGGCGCGGATGGTTTGAGTGCGGTCGGCCAGCACGGAAATTTCGAGACCCGCCGGCACCCATTGCCGCAATTCGGGCAGCAACGCGTAGATGGCGTCCACGGTGTCGAGCACGTTGGCATTGGCCTGCTTGGTGATGATCAGCAGGACCGAAGGGTCTTTATTGAACCAGCCGGCGGACAGCGTGTTGCGTACGCTGGGCTGGATCGAGGCAATCGCCGACAACCGAATCACGGTGCCGTCGACGGTTTTCACCACCAGCGGGTCGTAATCGCTGGCGGAGCGCAGTTGATCGTTGATGCCGATGGTGACGCCGCGCTTTTTGCCGTCGAAGGTGCCGATCGGCCCGACCGCGTTGGAATTGGCGATTGCGGTTCGCACGTCTTCCAAGCCCACGCCCATGGCGGCGATGCGCGCCGGATCGACTTGTACGCGGACCGCCGGCTGTTCTGAGCCCGCCACGGTCACTTCGCCGACGCCATCCACCTGGCTGAGCCGCTGCACGATAACGCTGTCGGCGGCGTCATAGACGTCGCTCGGCAGCATGGTCTTGGAGGTGAGCGCCAGGATCAGGACTGGGGCCGCCGCAGGGTTGGCCTTGCGGAAGGTCGGCAGCGTCGGCAGGTCGCCCGGCAGATCGCTGAGCGCGGCATTGAGCGCGGCTTGCACGTCGCGCGCGGCGCCCTCGATGCTGCGCGAGAGGTCGAATTGTATGGTGATGCGCGAATTGCCAAGCGAGGTGACCGAAGTGAGTTCCGTGACACCCGAAATCTCGCCCAGCCGCCGCTCCAGCGGCGCGGCGACCGTCGCGGCCATGATGTTGGGGTCGGCGCCGGGCCGGTTGGCGGTGACATTGATGGTCGGAAAATCAACGCTCGGCAGGCTGGCCACAGGGAGAAAGATGTAGGCCACCGCACCGACCAGGAACAATCCGATCGCCATCAGCGTGGTGCCGATCGGCCGGCGGATGAACGGGTAGGAAAAATTCATGCGCTACTCCGCCGGCTGCGGCCGGACACCGCGGCGCGTGGTCAGCCGCGCGCGCAGCCGCTCCATGTAGAGATAGATCACCGGCGTGGTGTAGAGCGTGAGCAACTGGCTGAGCAGCAGTCCGCCGACGATGGTCACGCCGAGCGGATTGCGCAGCTCGGAGCCAGTGCCGCCTTCAAGCGCCAGCGGCAGCGCGCCGAACAGCGCCGCCAGCGTCGTCATCATGATCGGGCGGAAACGCAGCAGGGCGGCTTTCACGATCGACTCTTCGGGCGAGAGGCCTTCGTGCCGCTCGGCTTCGAGCGCGAAGTCGATCATCAGAATCGCGTTCTTCTTAACGATGCCCATCAACAGCACGATGCCGATCAGCGCGATCACCGACAGGTCATAACCGAACAGCATCAGCGCCAGCAGCGCGCCGACGCCGGCCGATGGCAAGGTGGACAGAATTGTGAGCGGGTGGATGAAGCTTTCATACAAAACGCCGAGCACGATGTAGATGACGATGGCCGCAGCCAGGATCAGCCAGGGCTCGCCGGTGAGCGACTTGGCGAATTCGGCGGCGTCGCCGGAATAGCTGCCGGTCACCGACGACGGCATGCCGATGTCCTGCTGCGCCTTGCTGATCAGGCTGACGGCGTCGCTCAGTGCATAGCCGGGGGCGAGATCGAACGAAATGGTGACGGAAGGGAATTGCTCCTGGTGCGCGATCGCCAGCGACGCGGAGGTGTTGACGAAACGGGCAAAGGCCGACAGCGGCACCTGGTTGGAGCTGGTCACCGCATTGGGCGTGGCGGTGGTGTTCGTATTGGTGCTGCCGGCCGCGGTGTTGGCGACGGTCGCCGCCGTGCCGGTCGAGGTGCTGGCGCCGGTGATGTATATTTTGGACAGCGAGCCGGGGTCCTGCTGATAGCGCGGCTGTGCTTCCAGGATGACGCGATATTGGTTGGACTGGCCGTAGATCGTCGAAATCTGCCGCTGGCCGAAGGCGTCGTTTAGCGTGTCGCTGATGCTTTGCATCGAGACGCCGAGGCGTCCGGCCTGTTCGCGATCGACATCGACATTGACGCGTGGGCCGCCTTCCTGCGCTTCGGAAGCGACCTCGCGCAGCACAGGATCGCCGCGCAACTTGAGCGTCAGTATATTGGCCCATTTGAGCACTTCGTCGGAGTCGGTGCCGACCAGCGTGTACTGGTACTGGGCGCGGCTCACCCGCGTGGAAATCTGGATGTCCTGGGTGGCCTGGAAATAGACCTTCATGCCGGGAACGCCGGCAACCGCGTCCTTGAGATTGGCGATGACCGCGTCGACGTGGTTGCTGCGCTGATTTTGCGGTTTCAAGGTGATGGAGAGATGGCCGGCATTGGGCGTGGTGTTGATCGGACTGACGCCGATCACCGATACCACGCTGGTGACGTCGGCATCGGCGCGGATGATGGCTTCGATGTCACTCTGGCGGCGCTGCATTTCATCGAACGAGACGTCGGTTGAGGCTTCGGTCACCGCGGTGATCAGGCCGGTGTCCTGCAGCGGCAGGAAGCCCTTGGGGATGATGATGTAGAGGAAAATGGTGGCGGCGAGCGTGATCAGCGTCACCAGCAGGGTCTCGCGCTGGCGGCGCAGCACCCAAATCAGCGTGCGGTGATAGAACTCGACGGTCCGGTCGAGCAGGCCGGAAAACCACCGCGTCACAACGTTGTCGGCAAGGCCGCCGCCATGTTCCTCGCCTTGGCGGAGCAGGCGGCTGCACATCATCGGCGTCAGCGTCAATGACACGATGGCCGAGGCCACCACCGCGATGGTGAGCGTGAGCGCGAATTCGCGGAACATGCGCCCGACCAGGCCGGTCATGAACAGCAGCGGGATGAACACCGCGATTAGCGACAGCGTCAGCGATATCACCGTGAAGCCGATTTCGCTGGCGCCGCGCAGCGCCGCATCGAGCGGCTTTTCGCCATTCTCCATGTGCCGGACGATGTTCTCGATCATCACGATGGCGTCGTCGACGACGAAGCCGGTGCCGATGGTGAGCGCCATCAAAGAAAGGTTATCCAGCGAGAATCCGCAAAACCACATCACGCCGAAGGTCGCGATCAGCGACAGCGGTAGCGCCACGCCGGCGATGATGGTGGCGCGGATGGTGCGCAGGAAAATCAGGACCACCAGCACCACCAGCACGATGCTGAGCATCAAAGTGAATTGCACATCATGGATCGAGGCGCGGATCGTGGTGGTGCGATCATTGACGATGGTGAGAGTGGCGCCGGCCGGCATGGCGCGCCGCAACCGCGGCAGCTCACCGCGCACGCGGGTCACGGTGTCGATCACGTTGGCGCCGGGCTGGCGTTGTACATCCACTACGATTGCCGGCTTGCCGCGGTAGGAGGCTCCGACTTTAGTGTTTTCTAGCCCGTCGATAACATCGGCGACGTCGCTGATCTTGACCGGCGCGCCGTTGCGGAACGCCACCACTACCGATTTATAGGTGTCAGTAGCGGTGATCTGGTCGTTGGCGGCGATGGTGTAGGACTGATGCGCGCCGTCGAGCGAGCCCTTGGCGCCGGCGACGTTGGCGCTGACGATGGCCGAGCGCAAATCTTCGAGCGCGAGGCCATAGGCCGCGAGCCGCGACAGATCGGCCTGGATGCGGATCGCGGGGCGGATGCCGCCCTGCACCGAGACGTGGCCGACGCCGGTCACCTCCGAGAGCCGCGGCGCCATGATGGTATCGGCCATGTCGCTGAGCGCGCGCAGGTCGATGGTCTGCGAGGTGAGCGCGAGCGTGAGGATCGGCGCGTCGGCGGGGTTTACTTTGGAATAGAGCGGTGGGTATGGCAGGTTGCGCGGCAGCGTTGAGCCGGCGGCGTTGATCGCGGACTGAACGTCCTGCGCGGCGGCATCGATGTCACGATTGAGATCGAATTGCAGCGTCACCTGGCTGATGCCGAACGAACTCGCCGAGGTCATGACCTGCAAGGCCGGGATCTGGCCGAACTGCCGCTCCAGCGGTGCCGTCACCAGCGCGGCGATGGTGTCGGGGCTGGCGCCGGGCAGCTGGGTGGTGACCTGGATGGTGGGGAAATCCACCTGTGGCAGCGCCGAAACCGGCAGCCACCAATAACCGAGTGCGCCCCCCAGCATCACCGCGATGCCAAGCAAGGAGGTGGCGATCGGCCGGTGAATGAATGGGGAGGAAACGCTCATTGGGGCGTGTTCGGCCTCCCGCTGCCGGAGCGCTGGCCGCGCTGTCGTGCCGGAATCGCGACCGGCGTGCCGTCGTTATTGCCAATGGCGACCTTGCTGCCGTCGGTGAGCCGTACGAAGCCGGTGGTGACCACGCGGTCGCCCGCGCTAACGCCGCTCTTGACTACGGTCTGCGTCTCATCCTGCTTTTGCACCACGATCGGACGCATCGATGCGGTGCTGTCATCCTTGACCACGTAGACGAAGGTGCCGTTCGGGCCGCGCTGCACCGCGCCGGTCGGGATCGTCACCACGCCTTTCAAGGTATCGATCAACAGCCGGATGTTGACGAACTGGCCCGGCCAAAGCGCCAGGCCGGCATTGGGAAACTCGGCCTTGAGCTTCACGGTACCGGTGGTCTGGTCGACCTGGTTGTCCACAACGCGCAAGGTCCCGCGGTCGAGGATTGCGTCGCCGTCGGGCTGCTGCGCCTCGACCGTGAGCGGCCCCGTGGCGAAGGCGCTGTTGACCTGACCGATGTCCTGCTGCGGCAGATTGAACAGCACCGTGATCGGCTTGAGCTCGGTGATCACCACGATGGCGGAGGTGGCGTCGGAGGCGTGCACGATATTGCCTTCGTCGACCATGCGGATGCCGGTGCGGCCGTTGATCGGAGCAACAATCGTAGTGTAGCCGACGGTCGCCTGCGCGCTCTCGATCGCGGCCTGATCGGATTGCACCAGCGCGGCATCTTGCGCGACCAGCGCCCTTTGAGTGTCGGCCTGCTGGCGGTTTATGGCGTTGGTCGCGGCCAGTTTTTCGTAGCGGTCGAGATCGAGTTTGGCATTGGCGAGTTGCGCCTCGTCCTGCGCCTTTTTGGCGATCGCCTGGTCGAGTTGCGCCTGATAGGTGACGGGATCTATTTGCGCCAGCACGTCGCCTTTCTTGACGTCGTCGCCTTCCTTGAAGCCGACGCTGAGCAGCTTGCCATCGACTTGCGGACGCACCGTTACGGTATTGAGTGCCTTGATGGTGCCGACGGCGTCGAGGTAGACCGGCACGTCCGCCTTGGTGGCGGCGGTAACCAGGATCGGCACCGGTCCGCTTTCGGCGCCGAAGCGGCTGCGGTTCTGCGGCGGCGGCGATCCGCTGAACACGTAGTACAGCGCGACGCCGATCACGATGACGATCACTCCAACCGCCACGCGGCGATTGCGCGTGCTGGTTTTCGCCCAAATCTGTTTCGGCAGTTCACCGTGCATCGGAGGTTTCCACCGGTTTCGGCAGCCAGCCGCCGCCGAGCGCTTGATAAAGACTGACAATCGCCTGCAGGCGAGCGAGTCTCGCCTGTACCAGTGCGTCCTCGGCCTGGAACAGTGTCTGCTCAACTTGCAGCAGCGTGACGAGGTTGACCGTGCCCGCGTGTAGCTGCTGATCGGAAAGTTTAAACGCCCGGCGCGAACTGTTTACCACATCGCGTTGCAGTTTCTCGGTCAGCGTCGTCTCGCGGACAGCGATCAGTGCTTTTTCTACGTCGGTGAAGCCGGATATCACGGCCTTCCGGTAGTTCGCCAAAAGCTGGTCCTGCATGCCTTTTTGCAGATCGAAATTGCCCTGGATCCGCCCGCCGTCGAAGATCGGCTGGGTCAGGCCGGCGGTGAGCGTATAAAATGCCGATTCCGGCCGGAACAGCGTCTTCAAAATCGCGCTCTCATAACCGCCTTCGCCGGTGAGCGTGATGCTCGGCAGGAACTGCGCGCGCGCATTGGCGACATTGGCGTTGGCGGACGCGAGTTGCGCTTCTGCTTGGCGAATGTCGGGGCGCTGCGCCAGCAGTTCCGAGGGCAGGCCGGGGGTAACATGCGGAATAGCGATACCGCGCATGCTGCCGCCGCGGACGACGACGTGTTCGGGCGGCCGAGCTATGAGCAACGCCAATGCTGCTTTATTTTGTTGAAGCGTTTGTTCCAGCGGCGGGATTGCCGCCCGCTGTGTATTGAGCAGGCTCTCTTGTTGCGCGACGTTGAGATCGGATGCAGTGCCGGCGGACAATTGCTGCCGGATTAGCTTGAGGATACCGGCCGCGCTCGTGACGTTTTCGCGCCCGATGCGCAGACGATCCTGCGCCGCCAGCACCTGGAAATACGTATTGGCGACACTCACGACGGTCGCTAACCCGACCACCTCGCGGTTATAGCGGCTGGCGACCGCGGTCTCCTCGGCGGCGCGCAGGGCCGAGCGGTTCTTGCCCCAGAAATCGATTTCGTAGCTCGCCGTGAGCGAGGCGGTGAGATCGTTGCGTTCGGACGGACCGCCGGTGCTGAAACCGCTGCCAAGCGATTGCGAGGAACGCGAATGCGCGGCGGTGCCATTGGCGGCGACATTCGGCAACAACGGCGCGCCGGCGACGCGTGACTGTGCGTCGGCCTGCTCGATTTGAGCAACCGCCGCGGCGATATCGAGATTGGCCGAGCGCGCCTCCTCGATAATCTCGGTCAATTCTTTGGAATGGAAGCCGCGCCACCAATCGAGCGATGGCACGGCCGCTTCCGCCAGCGCCGGATCTTTCGGCGCGCGATCGTAAGCCTGCGGAATATCGAGCGCCGGATCGGGTTTGTCGGTGAGCAGGCAGCCGCCGAGGGGCAGCATCAGGCAAAATCCTTGCAGCATGGTCACAAACGGGCGCACGCGCCGTTTTGTTCCGCCCCCCACGCCCTGGCTACCGCGACGCATAACGACGACTTTCAAAAATCTACTGAAACACGGTCGGGCGGGAAATTAGCCTGTTTTATTGCGAATTGCTCGTTGTTTTGCGCCCCGGCGGCCAATCGGCCAAAGCGTTGCGGCCGGCCTGCGACATTTGCGCGGCCGAGAATGCGAACACCCCTTGGATGACCTGGTCGAAGTTTTGCCGTGCCGCGCGGGTTTTCGCCATAGAGGCGCGCATTGCTTCGGCCTCGAACGGGACATGCCGCAGCGTCTCGTGGATTTGGTCCTGCGCGGAGTGGTATTGCCGCTGCGCATCGTCGATCAGCTGGCGGTTGGCATTGATCTGGCCGCGCAACAAATCGGCATCGGCCGGCGGCAAGGTGTCGGCGATGTGCTCGACCCGTACGAACACGTTGCGGTCCCAGGCCGGGGGGGCCGGCGCGCGGATCGCCATTGCAAGTGCGACGCCGACGAAGAACAAATTGAGCGCCAGCGAGCCAAGCAGCAGCCAGCGCGAGGAGAAGCGCGAAACCGCGGGCGCGTATTGGGCGACGGTCATGGGCGTGCTCCGGTCAGTGCTTCGGGTTCGAACACGATTGAGCCGAGATCGCGGTTGGCGACTGTAAATCCTGCGTCCGCGGGATCGATGCGACGGTCGAGCCCGGTAATTCCGATGACGAAGCCGATCGCCGCGCAACAGGCCAAGGCGGCGACGCGCGGCCAGGCCGGCGCGAATTGCCAGTCGAGCAGCACGTTCGGCAGCCGCCACAGCGGCGGCTTTTGCCGCGGCAGTGGGCCCTCGATGCGCTTGAGCACGCGCTCGACCGCCGCGTCGTCGATTGGCGGCACCTTGGTATGACGCTTGAGCGCGGCGTCCAGAAACTCGTCGAGCTGGTCTTTGTTCATTTTATTCATCCTTGTCGATCACGCTGTCGAGCGCGCGGCGCAAGTTTTGCTTGCCGCGCACCAGTAATGTCTCCACCGCCGACACCGAAGTGTCGAGAATCTCCGCCACCTGCGCGTTGCTCATGCCGTCACCGTAAGTGAGCATGATCGCGGCGCGCTGGCGATCGGGCAGTTCGCCGATGGCCGCCTGCACCAGCCGCTCGCGCTCGTCGCTTTCCGCCTTGGCGCCGGGCCCAAGTGCTGGATCGACGATCTCACCGGCGGCTTCCAGCGCGACCCAAGGCGCGCGCCGTTTGCGGTCGAGACAGAGGTTGACCACCACACGCGTGAGCCAGGTGCGGAACTGCGCCAGCGGCTGCCAGCGCGGGGCAAAGGTCCAGACCCTCAACATGGCTTCCTGCGCCACGTCCTCGGCGTCGGCTGCGTTGCCGAGGATACGGCGGGCAACCCCGAGCACGGCCGGCACATGACGGCCGCTAAGCGTGCGGAATGCGCGCTCATCGCCGCGCGCGACCCGGGCCATGAGCGCTTCGTCGCTGTCATCCATCGCAGAGCGGTCGCCATAGGAAATTCCCGTCCATTGTAGACGTTGGCCTGACCATTAAACGTGCAGGCATGAGGAATCCTGCTGGGGCGGGAAAGCGGGGAAACCGGGGATAAGTCCGGCCATTTAGCTGCTAACCTATTGAATTATCATGTTTTAGCAACCCGGAGGGGTGGCTTTTAGCTGACGCCTCCGGGCGCCACGTCGGCGAGCGCAAAGCCCGCCACGCGCTTGTAGTTGTCCGACAGCGCGCGCAATTCGGCCTGGGTGATGAACTTGTCGAGATCGTCGAACGGCTTGTCGCCGACCAGTTCCTCGACCTTGATATTGATGAAATCGGGCGGATGTTCGCGGTTGGTGCGCACCACCTTGGCGGCAGGCCCGGCGCGCGCCGCTTCGTAGGCCTTGAGCGCTTCGCGCGGTTCATGACCGAGGATCAGGAGATCGGCCAGCGTGCGGGCATCGATCGCCGCCTGCGCCCCGCCATTGGAGCCGCGCGGATACATTGGATGGGCGGCGTCACCGGCGAGCGTGACGCGGCCGAAGGTCCAGCGCGCGATCGGGTCCTTGTCGACCATCGGATATTCCAGGATCTGGTCGGCGTCACGGATCATCTGCGCCACGTCCAGCCAGGGAAAGCGCCAGCTTTCATAGAGCGGGAAAAAGTCGGCGAGATCGCCCGGCTTGTTCCAGTCGTTTTGCTCGAAGCTGTCGCGCTTGATCTCGGCCATCCAGTTGATGAGCTGGTTGCCTTGCGCATCGATGTTATCGACGATCGGATAGATCACGATCTTGCCGGTCAGGATCGAGCCGACCCGCATATAGGTGCGGCCGTCGAATATCGGCTTGCGCCGCGTCACGCCGCGCCAGGTGTTGATGCCGGCAAAGGCAACCTTGTCGTCCGGATAAAACTGCTTGCGGATGGCCGAGCTGATGCCGTCGCAGGCGATCACCACATCGGCGCGCACGTCATCGCGTTTGTTGAAATGCACGGTCGCACCGGCGTCGTCCTGTTCGACGCCGCTGCAATCGTGATCGAGCAAGATGGCGTTCGGCCCAAGCTGCTTGCGCGCTGCCTCGTACAGGATCACGTGCAGCCGGCCGCGATGGATGCCGACTTCGGGCACGCTGTAGCCGGCGAACTTGCCGCGCGGTTCTTTGTAGATCAGTTGGCCGAAGCGGTTGAAGAAGGCGCTTTCGCTGTTCTCGATGCCGGCGGCGAGCAGTTCGGGCCCAAGGCCGAGCGCGCTGAACTCGCGCATCGCATGTGGCAGCAGCGTGATGCCGACACCGAGTTCCTTTATTTGCGGGGCGCGCTCATAGACGCGGCACGCAATGCCGCGCTGCTTGAGGTTGAGTGCGAGCGATAGCCCGCAAATGCCGCCGCCGACGATGGCTACTTTCATGCACGGAGAATGGACGAGATCGGTCTGTTTCTGTCAACATGAGCAGATCAAGACGGAATTCACCGTCGAAAGCGGAGGAAACAATGGACAAGGCACTCTACGACAAGGGCATCGCGATGCGCCGTAAGGTGCTGGGCGACGAATATGTCGACCGGGCGATCGCCAATACCGACGATTTCAATCGCAAATTTCAGGATCTGCTCAACGAATTCGCCTGGGGCGCGGTGTGGACCGATGAGGACCTCAAGCCACGCGACCGCAGCCTGCTCAATCTCGGCATGATCGCCTGCCTCGGCCGCATGCACGAATTTGAGGCCCATTTCCGCGGCGCGCTGCGCAACGGGCTCACGCCTAAGGAACTGTCAGCCATTCTGCGGCAGGTTGCGATTTATTGCGGCTTTCCGGCCGCGGTCGACTGTCACCGGGTGGCCAAGCAGGTTTTGGCGTCGGAAGCCAAGAAAACATGACGAAAACCCAAGCCGTCATGGCAGAATCACGTTATTGAGATAGCCGTATTCTTGTCTTGAATGTGCCTTCATCCCGGGGCAATCAATGCTCTGGGATGGCTGGGGATTTTGGTTCCCCCGCCGCATGGTGGACTGATGATCCGACCGCTTGGACTATTCATGCTGGCGCTGCCGGTTGCTGCGGCATTTTCGGCCGCGCCCGCGGCCGCGCAATATTACTCATCGCCGCCGCCGTATTATCGCAGCGGTCCGCCGCCCGGATATTACGAGGACCGGTTGCCGCCGCCCGCTTTCTGGTCGGACGACGATGATGACGACCAGCCGGTGCGCGGACGCCGCGCGCCGCAGATGAGCCAAAATCCGCCCGGACAGCCCGGCGCCCCCAACCGAATTCTGCCTTACCCTAACGAGGCCGACGCGGCGTCACCGCTACCGCCGGACTTTGCGCCGCCCGCCGGCGGACCGCCGGTTTACGGACACCAACTCGAACAGCAGCCGGCGCCGGCTGGTCCGCCGCCGCGCGGCGCCAATAACGATCCCGATGCGATCCGTCCCCCGGGACAGATCGGTTCCGCTCCAGGCGCTGCGCCCGGCGCGGCCCCGCAGACCGCGCCGGCAGGAGCCGCTGCCGCGCTGCCGCCGGAAGATCAGCCCGAGCAAGGCCAGCCCAAGGAACTGCCGGCCAATCTGCACAGGCAATTGGTCGACTTCAGCACAAAGGAGCCGGCAGGCACCATCGTTGTCGATACCGCGAACACCTATCTCTATTTGGTGCTCGGCGGCGGCAAGGCGTTGCGCTACGGCGTGCGCGTCGGCCGCGAAGGTTTCACCTGGACCGGCACCGAGCGCATTTCCAAGATGAAGGAATGGCCGGACTGGTTCCCGCCGCCGGAGATGATCGAGCGCCAGCCCTATCTGCCGCGCATCATGGCGGGCGGGAACGGCAATCCGCTCGGCGCGCGCGCCATGTATCTCGGCCACACCCTCTACCGCATTCACGGCACCAACCAGCCGTCGACCATCGGCCACTATGTTTCGTCGGGCTGTGTCGGCATGCTCAACGAGGACGTCGAAGATCTCTATAGCCGCGTGCAGGTCGGCACGCGCGTCGTCGTATTGCCCGGCAAGCCGCCGGAGACAGTAGCCAATACCGGCGCGCCGCAAAACGCGGAACCGGCGAACCCGATGGCGCCGCCGCCGCGCCCCGGAACTGCGGTCTCCTCATCGCCGCTGCCGCCGGTGCGTTAAATCGGCGTGCCCCCCGTGGCACCGGACCTGCCTCTGAACTAACATCGCTCTCAAAGCCGCTCGCCGGCGATCCGTCGGCAGAAGCGGCATTGGGAAACGCGAGCGATCGGAGGCGGACATGGCGCGTTTAGAATCGCGGACCAAACTCAATCGGCGTAAATTTCTGGCGGGCGTGGCGATCGCCGGCGCGGCGGCTCCGTCCGCTGCCAATGCCGCGACCACCGCGTTGACGCCGGACGCGAGCCCGCGCCCTTCCGCGCTGCGTCCTTCCGCTGCCGTTGCCGCCACCGAAACCGCCACGCCGCCCGCGCTGGCAAAGGCCGAAGGTGTGCCCGGCTCCGACTTCATGGTCGATGTCATTAAGTCGCTCGATATCGATTATCTGCCGTGCAATCCGGCCTCGAGCTTTCGCGCCTTGCATGAATCGCTGATCGACTATGGTGGCAACAAGAAGCCGGAATTCCTCACCTGCACGCACGAGGAATCCTCGGTGGCGATGGCGCACGGTTATTTTAAGATCGCCGGCAAGCCGTTGTTGGTTTTAGTGCACGGCACCGTCGGCCTGCAGCACGCGGCCATGGGCATCTACAACGCCTGGTGCGACCGCGTTCCGGTCATTGTCATGGGCGGCACCGATCTCGATGCCTCCAAGCGCCCGCCCGGCGTGCCGACTTTTCATTCGGCGCAGGATATCAACGCGCTGACGCGCGATTTCACCAAATGGGACGACACGCCGGTGTCGCTTCAACATTTCGCGCAGTCGGTCGTGCGCGCCTACAAGCTGGCGATGACGCCGCCGCACGAGCCGGTGATGATCGCGCTCGACGCCGAGCTACAAGAGTTCACCACGCACGAACGTGCCAAGCTCACCATCCCGCGTTACGCACCGACGGCGCCGCCGCAGGGCGACATGAACGCGGTGCGCGAAGCGGCGAGGCTGCTGGTCGGCGCCGAGCATCCGGTGATTGTCGCCGACAAATACGCGCGCACGCCAAACGGCGTGAAGCTTCTGGTCGAACTCGCCGAAGCGCTACAGGCGCCGGTGATCGATCAAAAGGGCCGGATGAATTTTCCCAATACCCATCATCTATTCCAGAACAGCGGCGCCCGTACGCTGCTTGGGCAGGCCGATGCAATCCTTGGCCTGGAACTGTCTGACTATTGGGGCACGGTGAACGGGTTTGTCGACAACGGCGAGGACGGCGGCACGGGCCTGCGGGAATCCCACATCAAGCCGAACGCCAAGTTGATCAGCATCAGTTCGATCGTGCTCAACACCAAGTCGAATTACCAGGATTTCCAGCGCTTCCAGGCGGTCGATGTGGAGATGGCAGGTGACGCCGAAGCCACGCTGCCGGCGCTGGTCGAAGCCGTGAAACAGGCGCTGCCGTCGGAGCGCAAGGCGGCGATCGAGGCGCGCGGCAACGGTATGAAGAAAGCCTGGAGCGAGGCGCGTGACCGCACCCGTGCTGCCGCGGCCTTTGCATGGGATGCCAGCCCGATCAGCACCGCGCGCATGACGATGGAAGTGTTTGCGCAAATCAAGGATCTCGATTGGTCGTCGGTTGGCGGCGACCGGCAGTTGTCGAGCTGGCCGAGCCGGCTGTGGCCGATGGACAAGCACTATCATCACATCGGCGGGCCGGGCGGCTTCGGCGTCGGCTACAACGCGCCGGCCGCGGTCGGAGCGGCGCTCGCCAATCGCGACGCCGGGCGTTTCTCTGTCAATTTCCAGCCCGACGGCGACATGATGTATGCGCCGGGCGTGCTATGGACCGCGGTACGGCACAAGATTCCGCTGCTGACGGTGATGCACAACAACGGCGGCTATCATCAGGAAACCATGCACGTGCAGCGCATGGCGAACCGGCGCGATCGCGTGGCCTATAACGGCAAGGACTTGGGTGCGCTCGGCACGCGCTTCGACAATCCGGCAATCGACTATGCCAAGCTGGCGGGCTCGATGGGCATGTATGCGGCCGGTCCGATCCGCGATCCGAACGAGCTGGCGCCGGCGCTGAAGAAGGCGGTGCTAGCGGTCAAAGCCGGCGAACCCGCGCTGGTCGATGTTATGACGCAGCCGCGGTGAAAATGCCCATGAATATCTTCGCTGCTTGCGTCACGATCCTTTTGCTTTGCCTCGGAACAGAGACGGCGGTCGCCGCCTCTGCCGAGCATGGCAAGATCGCTTTCATGCAGCATGGTTGCTGGCAGTGTCACGGCACCATGGGGCAGGGCTCGATCATGACCAGCGGCGGCAAGCGCCTGGCGCCCAATCCGCTGCCGTGGGAGGCGTTTTCCGGATTTGTACGCTCGAGCAATCGTTCGATGCCGCCATTCAGCGAAAAAATCCTGTCCAACGGCGATCTCGAAGATATCTACGCTTATTTACAGTCGGTGCCGAAGCCGCCCGATGTGAACAGCGTTCCGCTGCTCAAGCCGTAACGCGCCGCATCATCGGTCCCAAAGCGAGAGCAAGGCCGAGCGCAGTTCGATTTCGCTGAACGGCTTGCGCAATGTCTTCACGTCGCGATAGCGCAGTCCGGCCGGCGGCTCATGGCCCGTGACGAAGATGAACGGGACGCCGCGCCGATGTAATTTTTCCGCGACTTCGGTGGCGTAAGCGCCGTTGATATTGAGATCGAGCAACGCGCCATCGAGATCCGGTGTTTCCGCAAGCAGGATCGCCGATTTCATATTATTGACCGGGCCGAGGACGTGAACGCCGAGCGCCTTGAGCTCCTCCTCGAGCATGATCGCGATGAACGGCTCATCCTCCAGAACGAGCACCGTGCGCCGTTTCTTCGGACTATCGGTCATGGGCTTCACCACCGGAGACTTTCGCCAGCCGGCTCACCGCCTCAATCACCGCACCGGGATCGGCGATGCCTTTGCCGGCGATGTCGTGCGCGCTGCCATGAGCCACTGATGAGAACAAAATCGGTGAGCCGATCGACAGCCCGGCCGTGCGATTGAATGCCTGCAGCTTGGCGGCGATGTGGCCCTGGTCGTGCAGCATGACGATGAAAGCGTCGCAGCCTTTTTTTCGGAACATGGTGTCGGAGCCGAACGGACCGGAGGCCTCGATGCCGGCCTGCGCCGCGCGCGCGATGGCCGGAATGATGATCTCGATTTCTTCCGAGCCGAACAAGCCCCCTTCGCCAGCGTGCGGATTAAGCCCGCCGACGAAAATCTTCGGCTTGGCGATACCCAGTTTCTTGAGCGAGGCGTCAACGACACGGATCACGCGCTCGACGCTTTCTTGTGTGATTAACGTCAGCGCCTCGCGCACGCTGACATGCAGCGTGGCGTGAGCGATGCGCACATCGTCGAAGCAGATCATCAGATAGACATCGTTGACCGGTGTGCCGGTTTCACGCGCCACGAATGACGGGTAGCCGTCGAAGGTAATGCCGGCGGCCGCGATCGAGCGTTCGGTCTGCGGCGCCGCCACCACGGCCTCGACGTCGCCGTCGAGCGCGCTTTTGATGGCGCGGCGGGCGGCGGCGAGCGAAGCGCGGCCATAGGCCGCATCCACGATGCCGATTTTCACCGGCACATTGGTTCCCTCGCTGGCATCGAGCAGGTTGACGGCGCCGTTCGACCAGTCGGCATCGCCGGCTTTGGCGATGACATGCAAGCGGGGCGTGAGACCGGCCACCTTGGCATGCTGTTCCACCACTGCCGGGTCGCCGACCAGCAAAGGCCGGCACAGCACTTTGACGCGTGCCTCAAGCGCGGCCTTGAGCGCGATTTCCGGGCCAATCCCGGCCGGGTCTCCGGTTGCAATGGCGATCCGCGGCAACGGCATGGCAGTTCTCTTCCTTAGACAACGCGGGTGCCTATAATGGGTTCAACAATAGCAAGTGTACGAGGAAACGTCGCCATGATGTCGCGTGAACAGAACGACCAGCTCAGCCGTATCGGCCCGGGCACGCTGATGGGCAAGCTGCTGCGCCGGTATTGGGCGCCGTTTTTGCTGGCGTCGGAGATCCCGGAACCGGACTGCCCGCCGGTACGAGTCAAGCTGATGGGCGAGCGCCTGATCGCCTTCCGCGACACCAAAGGGCGCGTCGGCCTGATCGACGAATTCTGCGCCCATCGCGGCGCCTCGCTGTGGTTCGGCGAGGCCGAAGACTGCGGCATCCGCTGCCATTATCACGGCTGGAAATACGACATCACTGGCCAATGCGTCGATTTGCCTTCGGAGCCGGAAGGGTCCGGTTTCCGTAACAACATCAAGCTGAAATCCTATCCCTGCATCGAAAAGGCCGGGATGATCTGGGCCTATATGGGCCCGCCGGAATTGCAGCCGCCGCCGCCGGCGCTTGAATGGGCCGACGTCAAGCCTGAGCAGCGCTTCGTTTCTAAGCGCCTGCAGGAATGTAATTACTTGCAGGCGATGGAAGGCGGCATCGATTCCAGCCACGTGTCCTGGCTGCACGGCAGCGAGCTTGAAAAAGACCCGCTGTTCAAAGGCAGCAAAGGTAACGAATACAACAAGCAGGACCGCATGCCGCTTTTTGAGGTGGAGGAATTTGCAGGCGGCCTGCTGATCGGTGCGCGCCGCAACGCCGACGCCGGCAAATATTACTGGCGCATCACGCCCTGGATCATGCCCTGGTATTCGATCATCCCGCCGCGCGCCGGACATCCTTTGGGCGCGCACGCTTGGGTTCCGATCGACGACGAGACCTGCTGGGCCTGGAGCATCAACTATCACCCCAAGCGCGCGCTGACGAAATCCGAAATCTCGGCCATGCAGGACGGCGAGGGCATCCACGTCAAATACGTGCCGGGCACTTTCATTCCGCTCGCCAACAAGTCGAACAACTATCTGATGGACCGCGAGGCGCAGCGTCACGGCCATAGCGCGACCGGCGTTGATGGCATCGCGATGCAGGACGCTTCGATTCAGGAAAGCATGGGCGCGATCCAGGATCGCACCAACGAGCACCTGTGCGCGACCGACGCCGGCATTGTCATGACCCGCAAGATCATGCTGCGCGCGGCCAAGGCCGCGGCCGAAGGCAAGTCGGTGCCGGCGACCGAGCCGGAAGCGCAGCGCGTGCGCTCGGTGGCGATCGAGCTCGACAAGGACACCTCGTTCACGCAAGGCGCCAAGCACGGCCTCTATGCAGAATTGGGCACCGAGCCGATATCGGTGTAAGGGTTACTCCGCAGCGGTCTTGGCCGGCTTGGCCGTAGCCGCGTTGACGCGCGGCATCACCTGTTCGGCCATCAACTGCATCGAGCGGCGGGCGAGCTTCGGGTCGACCCAGTCCATGCCTGCGTAGACCAATTCGCCGAAATCGCCGGTCTGCTCGCGCATCGCCAGGATCTGATCGACCACCTGGTTGACCGTGCCGGCGAACACGCAGTTCTGCATGACATAGTCGAGCGTGATGTCGTCGTCGGGTTGTTCCTTGTGGCGCTTGAACACGTAGAGCCGGTTGCCGCGCATCATCTTGGCGCGCATGTTCATGAAATATTGGCGGTATGGGCTGTTGGCGTCCTCGCCGCCATAGCGGCGCGCTGTCGCCTCGTCGTCGGCGACGAAAATCGTGCGCGCTACGCGCCAGTCGGCCACGTCGGCCTTTGTGCCGGCCTCGGCTTTGCCCTTGGCGTAGTTCGTCCAATGCGACTTGAGATGATTGGGCAGCAGGAAGTTTGCCGATAGCGGATGGAAGTCGCGCTTGCCCATCAGAACCACGCCGGGCGAGAACGGCGCCACCACAGTGCCGACGATTTCCGGCCGCGGTTTTTGGAACGGCTTGGCCAGGACACCGACGCCGAGCTCGGGCGCGGCGGTGCGTGCGAAGCCGACCTTGAAGCGGTTGTCCGGAAAATCGATGTCGTAAGGCGGGTCGCGTTCCCATATAGCCAGGATAACGTCGATCGCCTCGGCGAAAATCTTATTGCGATCAAGATCGAGAATCCCGATTGCCTCGGAATCCGACGTCAGCGCGCCGGCGCTGATCCCCATGATGAAACGGCCTTGCGCCAAATGATCGAACATCGCCGCGTTCACCGCGATCACCACCGGATGCATCTGCGCGAGATTGGTGGTGCCGGTCGCGAGCCTGATCTGCTTGGTATCGTGAATGAGCGTCGCCAGGAACAGCATGCTGTTGGTGACGTTCTCGCAGGCATCCGTCAGGTGCTCGCCCATGAAGGCGTCGTGAAAGCCGAGCTGGTCGGCGAAAATGATCGCCTCGCGGTCCTCGCGCAGCGTCTGCGACCAATTCCGGCCGATCGGATGAACCGGCATGGTGAAGTAGCCCAACCGCATTTCCGTCTCCGCCAAATAGCTGGCTGCAAACTAGCGCATGATCCCGGCAAGTGGGACCGGAATTCGCGAAAGACCGCGCCGTTTTGAGAGGGCGAAAATCAGCTGAAAACCGGCATGTAAGGCGATGCCGTTGCGGCGAGAATTTGAGTTGTACCCAATGTTCCACAGCCGGTCCTGCGGCCGTTTCGGAAGCGGCCGGCAAAAGACTAGGTTGTCGCAAAAGGCTGTTCCGATTCGGCCAATTTTATTGGGGTTCGCCATGATGCGCTGGTTTCACGCTTTGATGCCGAAGGAGGAGCGTTTCTTCGACATGTTCGCGAACCATTCGCGGGCCGTGCTGGCCGGCGCTCAGGCGCTGCGCGCCATGCTCGAAGGCGGCCAGGCGGTGCAGCATAACTATCAGGCCGTCATGGACCGCGAGCAGGACGCTGACGACGTCACCCGCGAGGTGCTGATCGCGGTGCGCCGTACCTTCATCACGCCGTTCGACCGCGGCAATATCCGCGACCTGATCACCTCGATGGACAACGCCATCGACCAGATGCAGAAGACCGCCAAGGGCATCATCCTGTTCGACGTCACCGAATTCACGCCGCAGATGAAGGAAATGAGCGACGTGATCGTGAAATGCGCCGAGCTGGTGCAGGAAGCCGTGCCGCTGCTGCGCTCGATCGGCTCGGAAGCCGCCCACATCAGCGACCTGACCGCGCAGATATCGGCGCTCGAAAACCGCGCCGACGAACTGCACGATATCGGTCTCAGGAAACTCTATCTGGACAATGTCGCTTCCAATTCGATGGCCTTTTTCGTCGGCAACGAAGTCTACGATCACCTGGAAAAAGTCGTCGACCGCTTTGATGACGTAGCCAACGTCATGCACGGCATCGTCATCGAACACGCTTAGCCGCGCCGGGGTCGCAAGACGATGAACACTGTCGCGCTCAGTTTGCC
>DASRLF010000028.1:0-57801 GCA_035648555.1 Pseudolabrys sp. | reverse complement strand
GAAATTCTTCCAGCCCTTGGCGGAGAGTTTCGAAATGCGGTTGAGCCAGCGCGGGTCGAGCTCGGAGCCCATATAGGCGCGCAGGAACTCGTCGCGGGCGACGCCGTAGCTTTCGGCGAGCCGCATCAGCCGGCCTTCGTTCGACACGAGGCGCTTGTTGATGTCGTAGAGCTGCTCGACCAGCGAATCGATGCGCGCCTGGTTCAGCCGCAGCGACTTCACCTCGGTGATGATCTCGTCCTTGAGCTTCTTGTATTTGCGCTCCTGCGCCGGCGACAGCGAGGTCGAGCGCAGGCGGAACTGGATGTCCTGCTCCTGCAGGCGGCGCAGCCGCTTGAAGGCGTCGGCGATGGTGTCGAAGGTCTCGACCACCTTGGGCTTGAGTTCGGCCTCGATCGCCGCCATGGAGAGCGAATTTTCCATGTCGTCTTCGTCATAGTCGTCGGCGGCCGCGGTCTCGGCCGGGTCCTTCGGCTCTTCGCCGTCGGCGGCCTGGCCCGGCGCCTTGAACGGCGTGGCGGAAGGCGGCGCAGCAGGCGGCGCCACCGGCTGGACGACCTGCAAATGCGGCGCGCCCGGAACCGGCGTGGCGCCGGGAACGGCGGCTTGCGGCACCGGCTTGCCATCGGGACCGATGATCACCGGCACCTGCATCTTCTGGGCGTCGGGGCCGGCGTAGGTCGCTTCCAGGTCGATGATGTCGCGCAGGAAGACTTTTCCCTCGCTCAATTCGTCGCGCCAGATGATGACGGCCTGGAACGTCAAGGGGCTTTCGCACAGCCCCGCGATCATCGCCTCGCGGCCGGCCTCGATGCGCTTGGCAATGGCGATTTCGCCTTCGCGGGAGAGCAACTCGACCGAGCCCATTTCGCGCAAATACATGCGCACGGGATCGTCGGTGCGCTCGGACGGCTCTTTCTTTTCGGCGACGGCCAGCGACTTCGGCTTGGCCTCGACCACTTCGCGGCCGGTCTCGTCGTCCTCCTCGTCATCGTGCTCGTCGGCGGCCTTTTCGGTCTCGCCGTCTTCGCCTTCGGCGTCCTCGGTCTCGACCACGTTGATGCCCATCTCGCTGAGCATCGACATGATGTCTTCGATCTGTTCCGGCGAGGTCGATTCCGACGGCAGCACGGCGTTGAGCGCGTCGAAGGTGACGAAGCCGCGCTTCTTGGCAGCCTTGATCATCTTCTTGACGCCGGCGTCGTTGAGATCGAGCAGCGGCAGCGGGGATTCGGGGGCGCCTTCGGCTTCCTTGTCCGGGGCCTCTTCCTTGACCTGCGCCTTAGCCTTACTCGCCATATTTTTCTCCTGGACCTTCTTGGCCGTGCTGTTTACGAGGCGGGGCAATACAGCCCTCCTATATATAGGCCATGGCCAAAAAGGGCCGCGCCGGGCAAGGCGCCGCCCACGAATCAGGTCGCCAGTGTCGTCGGAACCCGTTTAGCTCCGATTAACCCTGTTAAACCTGCGGGAATCGACCCTTATTCCCCGCCGGTCCGGCATTTCCGGGACCCCGAGGGTCCCTGCGCGGTCATGCTCATAAGCTACGGGCGCCCCGCCCGGAAGAGGCGCCAAACCCTTCGATCAGGGCCTCGGTTCCGTCCATGTTGGACAGGCGGGCCTTGACGTCGCGGAGCCGCAAATAGTTGCCCTCGCTGGAGTCCTGACCGAGCGCCTGTTCGGCGTCCTTGAGCTCCTTAGTTAGTGAATGCCACTGCCGATGCAAGGCAACCAGCTGTTGCCAGGTCACCAAAACATCCTCGGGCGCGGCATCCGGCCGGGCGCCCCAGACCGACTGGGTGGTGATGGCGCCGGCGATGCGCGCCGTGGTGTCGCCGAGGTTGCGGCGCTCGAGTTCCGCCTTGATGGCCGCGGCGTCGGGCGCGGCCGAATGGGCGGCGATATCGATCAGCGCGCCCTTGAGCCGCTCGGCGTCGGCATGGGTGAACTCAAGCGAGGCCAGTTCCTCCAGATGATCGTGCAATAGCCAGGGGTAGTTGAGCGCGGCTTGCAGGATCAGCGCCTCGCGCTTGGACACCGCGGTGCGGTGGCCGCGATGCACCGGACTTGAGGCAAGCTGCTGGCTGACCACCACATAGGGCGTGTTTCTGCCGCCGGTGGCCGGACGCTGCGGCGCGCCGTTGCGCGGCTGCCATTCGCCTCGCGGGCGATCGCGCCAGTTCTGCTGTCCCTGCCCGCGCTGGAAATTGCCGCGCGGGCTTTGCGCCGGCGCAAAGAACTGCGACAGCCGCGCGTTGAAGTCCTGCCGGTAATATTTGCGCACGGAAACGTCGGCGATGCCGGCGGTGACTTCGTTGATGCGCGCTTCCAGCGCGGCGCGGCGCTCCGGCGAATCGAACGAATGCCCTTCGGTCTCGCGCGCCCACAACATCGCGGCGAGCGGCCGCGCGGCGGCGATCACCTCCGCCACCGCCTCGCGGCCGGCGGAGCGCGCCAGATCGTCGGGGTCCTGACCTTCCGGCAGCAAAGCAAATTTCAGGCTCTTGCCGGGCTTGAGCCGCGGCATCGCCAATTCGACCGCGCGATAGGCGGCGCGCAGGCCGGCCTTGTCGCCGTCGAAACACAGCACCGGCTCGTCCGCCATCTTCCACAGCAGCGCGAGCTGGTCTTCGGTCAGCGCCGTGCCAAGCGGCGCGACGGTTGCCGGGAAGCCCGCCCCCACCATCGCGATGACGTCGACATAGCCTTCGACCGCGACGATTTTCGCGCCGTCATGCGCGGCCTGGCGAGCGCTGGCGATGTTGTAGAGCGTGGCGCCTTTGTGAAAGAGCGGCGTCTCCGGCGAATTGAGATACTTCGCCTGCACATCCTTCTCGAGCGCGCGTCCTCCAAAGGCAATCGTGTGCCCGCGCAGGTCGCCGATCGGAAACATCACGCGGTCGCGGAAGCGGTCATAGGGAACCGGGATGTCGTCGCCGGCAATCAACAGCCCGGCTTCCACCATGTCCTCGACCGGAATGCCATGGCTGCCCAGATGCTCCTTGAGCGCGAAACGCTCATTGGTGGCGTAGCCGAGACGGAATTTCAGTTGCGTCGCGGGATCGAGCCCGCGGTCGGCGAGATAGCCGCGCGCCTTGGCGCCGGCGCGCGATGCAAGCGTCGCCTCGAAGAATTTCGCTGCCAGTTCCATGACGTCGTGCAGCGTCTTGCGCCGGGCGTCGCGCTGCTCGTCCTCGTGCGACACTTTCGGCAACGCCACGCCGGCCATTTGCGCCAGCCGCTCGACGGCTTCCGGAAACGCCACGCCTTCGGTCTCCATGACAAAGCCGAAAATGTCGCCGTGCTTGCCGGAGGAGAAGTCGTGGAAGAAGCCTTTTTGATCGTTGACAGTAAATGAGGGCGATTTTTCCTTGTTGAACGGCGACAGGCCGACGAACTCGCGGCCCTGCTTGCGCAGCTTCACGCGGCGGCCAACCACCTCCGAGACAGGGAGGCGGGCACGCAGCTCGTCAAGGAACTGGGGCGTGAAACGCATGGATTTGGTTTGGCCGAATCGGTTGGCCAATCATAGGCCGACGAATGGGGCGGATGCAGGAACCTGCGCCAGCCCCGCCGATTCCGGGCGTTTTCCTAGTTATTCACAGGCGGCAAGGCAATCCCGGCCAAGGGGCCGATTCCCGCGGCCGGTTCCTGTTATTCAGGGCATGTCGCTCGACCGGGTCCAAACCGCCATGCTGTTTCTTACCGCCATGCCGCTCTGGCTATCAGGCTTTCTCCTGATCGTGCCGACGACTGCGCTCGCCATGACCGGACCCTATGTGGTCCGCCGCTACGTCAAATTGAACCGCTTGCGCACCAACAACGAAATCGCCGGCTTCAAGTTCGCCACCGTCGGCGTGCTCTACGCCGTGTTGCTGGCCTTCGCGGTCATCGTGGTGTGGGAGAAGTTCAACGAGGCCGACAACATCGTCGCCAAGGAAGCGGGCGCGGGCGCGACCATTTATCGCCTGTCGAAGGGGATCAACGCCGAGCAAGGCACCGCCATCAGCAAGGCGCTGACCGATTATCTGAACGCCGCGATCACCAAGGACTGGCCGGCGATGCAACGTGGCAAGGCCAGCCCCGCCGCCACCGAGTCGCTCAACAATGTCTATTCGGTGGTTCTCAAATATCGTCCGGCCGACAATTCGGGGGCAATTGTCCTGGCCGAATTGCTCCGCCAGGTCGACGCCATCGGCGAGGCGCGCCGCGCCCGTCTGGTCACGGCCAACGGCATCGTGCCCGACATCGTCTGGCTGGTGCTGTTCGGCGGCGCCGCGATCACGATCGGCTTCACATTCTTTTTCGGCGCAGAAAATCTGCGCGCCCAGTCGGCCATGACCGGCGCACTGTCGGTCCTGATGTTTGCCGGACTGCTGACGGTCGTCGCCATCGACCATCCCTTCGCGGGCACGGTAAGGGTTACGCCGGAGGCGCTTTCCCTCGTGCTGCAGGATTTCGCCGGCGGAGCCCGGCCTTAGCCGGCGCGGCGTCTACTGCGGCGGCAGGCCCGACTCCTTGACCACCTGCTCGGCGCCGACTCGGCCTTCCTTGATGGTCTTGGCAAAATCCTCCGGCGTGCCGGTCGCCGGCACCAGGCCGCGGCTGATGATGTTCTTCTCACGAAACGCGGGATCGGCGATCACCTTGACGATCTCGCCGTTGAGTCTGTCGATGATCGCCTTCGGCGTGCCGGGCGGCGCGAACAGCCCGTACCAGGTTTCCGACGCCGCGCCCTTGTAGCCGAGGTCGGCCCAGGTCGGCACGTCCGGCAGCAGCGGCGTGCGGATGTTGTTGACCAGCGCCAGCGCGGTCATCTTGCCGGCCTTGATCTGCCCCATGACATTGCCTATCCCGATCATCGCGATCGGCGTCGAGCCGCCCAGCACCGCGGTGACCGCCTCGCCGCCGCCGCGGAACGGCACGCGCACCCAGTCGGCGCCTTTGTCGCGCTTGAGGTTGTCCATATAGACCACGCAAGGGATCGACGCGGTGAGATAGTTCAGCGTACCCGGCTTGGCTTTCGACAGCGCGACCAGATCGTCCATCGACTTGACGTGAAGGTCGGCGTTCACCACCACCGCCTGGATCAGGTGAAACAGATTGACGATCGGCGTGAGCTTCTCGGGCTCGAACGGAATCTGTTTGAACAGGAACTGGTTGTAGACGATCGTGTCGGCATTGATGATGCAGATGGTGTAGCCGTCCGGCGGAGCATCCTGGCATTGGCGCGCGGCGATATTGCCGGCGCCGCCGGGCTTGTTCTCGATGATCAGCGGCTGGCTTAGACGGCTTTGCAGCGCGTCGTTTAAGACGCGCATGAAGACGTCGCTGATGCCGCCGGCGCTCGAGGTCGTGAATACGCGGATCGGCCGGTTGGGATAATCGTCGGCCGAAGCTTGCGTTGCGAACAGGCCCGCGACCATTGCCGCCGCCACGATGAATTTTTTCATGGATCCTCCCCTACGCTTTTTTTGGTTTCGTTATTGCAGCTTGGCCTTCACCATCCCGCTCGCCTTGGCCATGTCCATCTGCCCGGCATATTTGCCTTTCAATGCGCCGATGACTTTGCCCATGTCCTTCATGCCGGCGGCGCCGATGTCCTTGATTGCCGCCTCGACCGCGGCGGTCATCTCGGCCTCCGACATCTGCTTCGGCAGATAGCCGGAGATGATGGCGATCTCCTCCTGCTCCTGCTTCACCAGATCGGCGCGGTTGCCCTTCTGGTAGAGCTCGACCGATTCCTGGCGCTGCTTGATCATCTTCTGCAGCAAGGGGAGCACCTCGGCGTCGCCAAGCGGCGGCTTGCCGGCGCCACGGGCCTCGATGTCGGCGTTCTTAAGCGTGGAATTGACCATGCGCAAAGTGGAAACCGCCCGCTCGTTCCTGGCCTTTTGCGCCTCGGTCAAAGCTCTATTGATGTCGTCGCGCAGCACGATTTTCTCCCGGAAATGCCCACAGTGGTTCTTGCCTTCCCATACATAATACGCAACTAAGTGGCTATGACCCAGACGAAAGCCGCCCCCACCGGCGCTTGGGCCGAGCCCAAGCCAACGGCACTTTTGGTGCTGGCCGACGGGACCGTGCTGGAGGGCTTTGGCCTCGGCGCCACCGGGACCGCGGCCGGCGAGGTCTGCTTCAATACCGCGATGACGGGCTATGAGGAGATCCTCACCGACCCGTCTTACGCCGGCCAGATCATCACCTTCACGTTCCCGCACATCGGCAATGTCGGCACCAACGAAGACGACATCGAGAGCGTGAACATGGCGGCGCGGCCCGGGGCCTGCGGCGTCATCCTGCATTCCGCCATCACCCCGCAATCGAATTACCGCGCCACCCGCAATCTCGACGACTGGCTCAAAGCCCGTGGCATTATCGGCCTTTGCGGCATCGACACCCGCGCGCTGACCGTGCTGATCCGCGAAAAGGGCATGCCGAACGCCGTGATCGCGCACGCGCCCGACGGAAAGTTCGATCTGGCCGCGCTGAAGAAGCAAGCCAAGGACTGGCCCGGTCTCGTCGGCATGGACCTGGTACCGATGGTGACCAGCGCGCAACGATTTTCCTGGGACGAAACGCCGTGGGTGTGGGGCCAGGGTTACGGCCACCAAACCAAACCGGATTTTCACGTGGTCGCGATCGACTACGGCATCAAGCGCAATATTCTGCGGCTGCTGGCGGGCTCGGGCTGCAAAGTGACGGTGGTGCCGGCCAAGACTTCGGCCGACGACATCATGGCGCTCAAGCCCGACGGCGTATTTTTGTCGAACGGACCCGGCGATCCGGCGGCAACCGGCCAATACGCCGTACCGGTGATCAAGAAACTGATCGACAGCGGCACGCCGACGTTCGGGATTTGCCTCGGCCATCAGATGTTGGGCATCGCGGTCGGCGGCAAGACCATGAAGATGCATCAGGGCCATCATGGCGCCAATCATCCGGTCAAGGACCTGACCACCGGCAAGGTCGAGATCACCTCGATGAACCACGGCTTCGCGGTCGACAAGGACTCGCTGCCGAAGAATGTCGCGCAGACGCATGTGTCGCTGTTCGACGGCTCCAACTGCGGCATCGCGCTCAACGACAGGCCGGTGTTCTCGGTGCAGTACCACCCGGAAGCCTCGCCGGGCCCGCGCGACTCGCATTATCTCTTCATGCGCTTCGTCGACATGATGCGGCAGGCCAAAGACGCCAAGACCCGCAAGATCGCGTAAAGCGATGTCCGACTGGATCAGCTTCTACGATTTCAAGCATTCGGTGATCTACGTGAATGCGCGTCACCGCGACGTGCATTACCGCAAGATCGCCGAGGATATCCGCGATTACGTCACGTCGCCCGCCGCTCATGTTCTCGACTATGGCTGCGGCGAGGCGACCTCGGCCGAGCTGGTGGCAGCGGCGTGCGCGCAGCTCGTGCTGGTCGAGGCGGCGCCCAATGTGCGCGCCGCGCTCGGCGCGCGTTACGCGAAAAATCCGAAAATTTCCGTGATGACGCCCGATGAAGCTGCGGCGCAGCCGGCGGGCTCGCTCGATCTGATCGTGATGCATTCGGTGGCGCAGTATCTCACCGGCGCCGAGTTCGACCGCCTGACGGCGATCTTCCGCAAGCTGCTCAAGCGCGATGGTCTGTTGATCGTCGGCGATGTGGTGCCGCGGCATCTCGCCGCGCCGGCCGCCGCGCTGACGCTGCTGCGGGTCGGCGCCGCCAACGGCTTCTTCTGGGTCGCGGTCGGTGGACTGATGCGGATTTTCGTGTCGGACTATCTGCGGCTGCGCAAGACGGTCGGGCTTTCGCATTACGAGGCGCCCGCGATGCTGGCCAAGCTCAAGGCCGCGGGCTTTGCGGCGCAACGCGCGCCGCGCAATATCGGCCACAATCAGTGGCGCATGACGTTTCTGGCGCGGCCGGCGTAGCGTTTAGCCGTCCACCGCTAATCCCGCCCGCGCCCTTCCCTGCCCGCCGATTCGGGTCTATATGAGCCCCGCGCGCGAGGCTTGGCCTCAGCGCGGCCCGGGGAGCGCGCGATGGCGCGCCCTTTTTTTGTGTCCCGTGATCCGAGAGCCGATGCCCAAACGCACCGACATCAAATCGATCATGATCATCGGCGCCGGCCCGATCGTCATCGGCCAGGCCTGCGAATTCGACTATTCCGGCACGCAGGCCTGCAAGGCGCTCAAGGAGGAAGGCTACCGGGTCATCCTGGTGAATTCCAATCCGGCGACGATCATGACCGATCCGGATCTCGCCGACGCCACCTATATCGAGCCGATCACGCCGGAAATCGTCGCCAAGATTATCGAGCGTGAGCGCCCGGACGCGCTGCTCCCCACCATGGGCGGGCAGACCGCGCTCAATTGCGCGCTCAGTCTGCGCAAGATGGGCGTGCTGGAGAAATTCAACGTCAAGATGATCGGCGCCACCGCCGACGCCATCGACATGGCGGAGGACCGCGAGCTGTTTCGCGAGGCGATGACCCGCATCGGCCTGCCGACGCCGCGCTCGCATCAGGTCAAGACGCTGGCGCAGGCGCTCACCGCGCTCGACGACATCGGGCTGCCCGCGATCATCCGGCCGTCATTCACGCTCGGCGGCACCGGCGGCGGCATCGCTTATAACAAGGCCGAATTCATCGACATCGTCGAAGGCGGCATCGACGCCTCCCCCACCAGCGAAGTGCTGATCGAAGAGTCAGTGCTGGGCTGGAAGGAATTCGAGATGGAGGTGGTGCGCGACAAGAAAGACAATTGCATCATCATCTGCTCGATCGAAAACGTCGATCCGATGGGCGTGCATACCGGCGATTCGATCACAATCGCGCCGGCGCTCACGCTCACCGACAAGGAATACCAGATCATGCGCGACGCATCGATCGCGGTGTTGCGCGAGATCGGCGTCGAGACCGGCGGCTCCAACGTGCAATTCGCGGTCAATCCGGCCGACGGGCGGCTGGTGGTCATTGAGATGAACCCACGGGTGTCGCGCTCCTCGGCCCTGGCCTCGAAGGCAACTGGATTTCCTATCGCCAAGGTCGCGGCCAAGCTGGCGGTCGGCTACACGCTTGATGAGATCGCCAACGACATCACCGGCGGCGCAACGCCGGCCTCGTTCGAGCCGACTATCGACTACGTCGTCACCAAGATTCCGCGCTTTGCCTTCGAGAAATTTCCCGGCGCCTCGAACACGCTGACCACCTCGATGAAGTCGGTCGGCGAAGCCATGGCGATCGGCCGCACCTTCCAGGAAAGCCTGCAAAAGGCCTTGCGCTCGCTCGAGACCGGGCTCACCGGCCTCGATGAGATCACCATCGAAGGTTTTGACGCCGCCAAGGGTATCGACGACGCCGACAACAAGGCCGCGATCCGCGCCGCGCTCGGCACGCCGACGCCGGACCGCCTGCTCAAGATCGCGCAGGCCATGCGGCTCGGGGCCAATGACGAGCTGGTTCACAATGCCTGCCGGATGGATCCGTGGTTCCTGACCGAAATCCGCGCGCTGGTGGATACCGAAGCCGAAATTAGGGCCAAGGGCTTGCCTACGACCGCAGGCGCGTTCCGCCGGCTGAAGGCGCGAGGGTTTTCGGACAAGCGGCTCGGCAAGCTCACCGGCAGCGATGCCGAGACGGTGATGGAAAAACGCCGCGCGCTCGGCGTGCGGCCGGTGTTCAAGCGCATCGATACCTGCGCCGCCGAATTCGCCTCGCCAACGGCCTATATGTATTCGACCTACGAGACGCCGTTTAACGGCAAGGTGGCCGACGAGGCGCGGCCGTCCGACAAGAAGAAAGTCATCATTCTCGGCGGCGGACCGAACCGCATCGGCCAGGGCATTGAGTTCGACTATTGCTGCTGCCACGCCTGCTTCGCGCTCAAGGAAGCCGGCTACGAAACCATCATGGTCAACTGCAATCCGGAAACGGTGTCGACCGACTACGATACGTCCGACCGGCTGTATTTCGAGCCGCTGACGCCGGAAGACGTGCTGGAGGTCATCGAGACCGAGCGCGCCAACGGCACGCTGCATGGCGTCATCGTGCAGTTCGGCGGTCAGACCCCGCTCAAGTTGGCGGAGCATTTGGAGAAGGCCAAGGTACCGATCCTCGGCACCTCGCCGGACATGATCGATCTGGCGGAAGACCGCGAACGCTTCAAGAAATTGCTCGACAAGCTCAAAATTCGCCAGCCGCAGAACGGCATCGCCACCTCGCCGGGCGCGGCGCGCGCCATCGCCGAGGAGATCGGCTACCCGGTGGTGATCCGGCCGTCATATGTGCTGGGCGGCCGCGCCATGGAAATCGTGCGCGATGGCGCGCAGCTCGACCGCTACGTGGCGCGGCTCGCCGGCGATCTCGACCGGCCGACCGAACTGGTGGTCTCCAAGAAGAGCCCGCTGCTGATCGACCGCTATTTGTCGGACGCCACCGAGGTCGACGTCGATTGCCTGTGCGACGGCAAGGACACCTTCATCGCCGGCATCATGGAACATATCGAGGAAGCCGGCATCCATTCCGGCGATTCAGCCTGCGCGCTGCCGCCGCATTCGCTCAGCGAGGAAACGCTGGCCGAGCTCAACCGGCAGACCCGCGCGCTGGCGCTAGCGCTCAATGTCGGCGGGCTGATGAACGTGCAATACGCCATCAAGGACGGCGACATCTATGTGCTGGAGGTCAATCCGCGCGCCTCGCGCACGGTGCCGTTCGTGGCCAAGGTGATCGGCGTGCCGGTCGCCAAGATCGCCGCGCGCATCATGGCCGGCGAAAGCCTCGCCAGCTTCAAGCTGGTGCCGAGCCATTACAAGCACCGCGCCGTCAAGGAAGCGGTATTCCCGTTCGCGCGCTTCCCCGGCGTCGATACCGTGCTCGGGCCGGAGATGAAATCGACCGGCGAGGTGATGGGGATCGACGCCTCGTTCGAGATCGCCTTCGCCAAAAGCCAGATCGGCGGCGGCACCAATTTGCCGCGCAACGGCACGGTGTTCGTCTCGGTTAAGGATTCCGACAAACCGCGCATTCTTGACGCTGTGCGGCTGTTGGCTTCGCTCGGTTTCAAGACCATCGCCACCTCGGGAACCCAGCGTTACCTGGCCGAGCATGGGGTGGAAACGGCCCGCATCTTCAAGGTGCTGGAAGGCCGGCCTAATGTCGTGGATGTCATCAAAAACGGCGGTGTTCAGCTGGTTTTCAACACCACCGAGGGGGCTGCCGCGCTGCAAGATAGCCGTTCCCTGCGGCACGCGGCCCTCTTGCATAAAGTGCCGTACTACACCACTCTTTCGGGTGCCGTTGCGGCGGCGCAGGGCATAAAAGCCTATCTCGGGGGCGACCTCGAGGTGCGTACGCTTCAGAGCTACTTCAGCGATCGGGCCTAAGGGGCCTCGCTTTTCAAGGTGCATGACTCCGGTGTCGCGGGAAGCCCGTGACCGGAGTCGTATTACGAGTGGATTGGACGAAGACGATGGATAAAATTCCAATGACGGCGGCCGGCTATTCGACGCTCGAGGCAGAGCTCAAGCACTGCCAGTCGGTCGAGCGGCCGCGCATCATCCAGCAGATCACCGAAGCGCGCACGCACGGCGACCTGTCGGAGAACGCCGAATATCACGCCGCCAAGGAGCAGCAGTCGCTCAACGAGGGCCGCATCGCGGAGCTCGAGGACAAGCTGGCGCGCGCCGACGTGATCGACGTATCGAAGCTCTCGGGCGACGCCATTACCTTCGGCGCCACCGTGACGCTGGTCGACGAGGACACCGACGAGAAGAAGGTGTGGCAGATCGTCGGCGAGCCGGAGGCCAACGCCAAAGCCGGCAGGATTTCCATTACCTCGCCTCTTGCGCGCGCACTGATCGGCAAGACCAAGGGCGCGCAAGTCGAGGTCGTCACCCCCGGCGGCGCCAAGGGCTACGAAGTCAAGAAGGTGGAGTGGAAGTAGCCTATCTGGTCATTCCGGGGCGCGCCCACCGCATCAAAGCATCACGCCTGCCATGGCCGGGACAAGCCCGGCCATGACAAAATTCTACTCCATCGGCACCATCGCCGCGTCTTTCGAATTGCGCAGCGTGAGCGAAGTCTTGACGTTGCGCACATGCGGCGCGGCGGTCAGCTTCTCGACGAAGGCCTGGAAGGTTTTCAGGTCGGGCGCGACGCATTTGAGAACGAAATCGATCTCGCCCGACAGCATCCAGCATTCGCGCACCAACGGCTGCTTGCGCACGAACTCCTCAAAAGCCGTGAGATCGGATTCCGCCTGGCTCGCCAGATGCACCATGGCGAACACCGCGACCTCGTAGCCGAGCTTCTTCTCGTCGAGCAGCGCGCGGTAACCCTTGATGTAGCCGGCCTCCTCCAGCGCGCGGACCCGGCGCAGGCAGGGCGGCGCCGAAATGCCGACCCGGCGCGACAGCTCGACATTGGTGATGCGGCCGTCGTCCTGAAGCTCTTTCAGGATCTTGCGGTCGATGGCGTCTAGGCGGGCGGGCAAGGGAAAATCCTCGGGCAACGGGAAACCGGCAGGCAGCATCCATACCGCGAAACATTGTTTCGCGAAAGATTATTGCGCGCGCGGTACTCTATTCCCGAGCCCGAGACCCAAGTCTGTGAGTCCGGGGGTTGCGTATCTTGCATAGCTCGGCCGGAAGCCATACATCGACAGGACAGAAGAGCCGGTCCATCCGGCCACCCGGGCAACCATTTAAGCCCGACGCCCGCCAGGGGGGCGATAGACAATGCCAAAGACTACCCATGCCAAGGTCGTGATCATCGGCTCTGGTCCGGCGGGCGACACTGCTGCGATCTATGCCGCGCGCGCCATGCTGGAACCGGTCCTGATCCAGGGCATCCAGCCGGGCGGCCAGCTCACCATCACCACCGACGTCGAGAATTATCCGGGCTTTGCCGACGTCATCCAGGGCCCATGGCTGATGGAGCAGATGCTCAAGCAGGCCGAGCATGTCGGCACCAAATTGATCTACGACACCGTGACCAAGGTCGAACTGGCGCAGCGGCCGTTCCGGCTGTCGTGCGACAGTGGCGACATTTATCTGACCGATGCGCTGATCATCGCCACCGGCGCGCAGGCTCGCTGGCTGGACCTGCCGTCCGAGCAGAAGTTCAAAGGCTACGGCGTATCGGCCTGCGCCACCTGCGACGGCTTCTTCTACCGCAACAAGGAAGTGGTCGTGATCGGCGGCGGCAATACCGCCGTGGAAGAGGCGCTGTTCCTGACCAACTTCGCTTCCAAGGTCACGGTCGTGCACCGGCGCGACGCGTTCCGCGCCGAAAAGATTTTGCAGGACCGGCTGTTCAAGAACCCCAAGATTGACGTGATCTGGGACTCGGCGCTCGACGACGTGCTGGGCAGCGACAATCCGCTGAAAGTGAACACCGTGCGGCTCAAGAACCTGAAGACCGGCGCCGTCACCGAGCGCAAGGTCGACGGCGTGTTCATCGCCATCGGGCACACGCCGGCCTCCGAATTGTTCGTCGGCCAGGTCGAGACCCGGCCGTCGGGCTACATCGTCACCAACGGCTATTCGACCGTGACGTCGGTGCCCGGCGTATTCGCCGCCGGCGACGTCACCGACGAAGTTTATCGCCAGGCCGTCACCGCCGCCGGTCAAGGCTGCATGGCGGCGCTCGAGGCACAGAAATTCCTGCACGCGCAGGAGCACGAACACCAGCGCGCGGCCGAATAGAAATGGCTAGCACTTCGATGGACTGGGACAAGCTGAAGGTATTTCACGCCGCGGCGGAAGCGGGCTCGTTCACCCATGCCGGCGAGCGGCTCGGCCTGTCGCAGTCGGCGGTGTCGCGCCAGGTCTCGGCACTCGAAGGCGAATTGTCGGTTTCGCTGTTCCACCGCCATGCGCGCGGGTTGATCCTGACCGAACAGGGCGAGCTCTTGTACCGCACGGCGCATGAAGTGTTCATGAAGTTGGAGGCCGCGCGCACCAAGCTCACCGACAGCCGCGAGCGGCCGAACGGCGAGTTGAAAGTGTCCACCACGCCCGGCATCGGCGTGCATTGGCTCACGCCCCGGCTCGGCGAATTCCTCGATCTTTATCCCGACATCCACATCACGCTGATTACCACCGATGAGGAGCTCGACCTGGCGATGCGCGAGGCCGACGTCGCCATCCGCCTGCGCCAGCCGACCCAGCCGGACCTGATCCAGCGCAAGCTGTTCTCGGTGCATTTCCACGCCTATGCCTCGCCGGATTATCTCAAGCGTTTCGGCACGCCGCAGGCGCACGAGGATCTCGACAAGCACCGGCTCATCCTGCTCGGCGGCAATGTGCCGGCGCATTTTTCCAACCGGCGCTGGCTGGTCGAAGTCGGCCGCGACGGCAAGGGCCCGCGTCAGCCGCATCTGACCATCAACAACGTGCTCGGCGTGTTGCGCGCCTGCCAGCGCGGGCTGGGGATCGCGATGCTGCCTGATTATCTGGTGGAGGAAAACGGCGGTCTGGTGCAGCTGCTCGGTGAGGCCGACACGCTCGCGCTCGATGCCTATTTCGTCTACCCGGAAGAACTCAAAGCGGTAGCCCGCATACAGGTTTTCCGCGATTTCCTGGTTGCCAACGCGCAGCGTTGGCGTTTTTAGTTTTCACAGCAGAAAAATTCTCCGCTTTGCTTTTGGGCATGGCTGACATGCGGCCTTCGGCGTTGCTGGCGCGCAACCCCGCTCGCATAATTATGGCTCGCTGTGACGCCGGGTGTTTCCTCCCAGAGTCAACCGGTGCGCAGCATGTTCCCCTCTGGAGATTGCCGGTCCCCCACACCGGCAAACTGAAACCGGGCCCCTCACGGGGCCCGGTTTTTTAGTGGGCTATCGAAATCTTGAAATGTAATAAGCCAGTTCGACGATCTGCGCGTCGGTCACCGGCGCCAGGACCTCGGCCATGACGCCGTCGTAGCCGTGCCGGGAGCTGCTCTTGTAGTCGCGCAATGTCTTGACGAGATAGTCCTCGCGCTGGTCGGCGATGTGCGGAATGTTTTCGCGTCCCGCCAAATCCAGCCCGTGACAACTGTTGCAGCGCAGCTGCGTGATCAGCGCGCCGGCGGCCTGCATGCGGGCGACATCGCCGGTATCGGCCGGCGGCGGTGGCGGCGGCAGCTTGGCGACAAGGTCGGAGAACGCGCGCAGATCGTCGTCGGTGAACGCCTTGGTCATCTCGTTCATGATCTCGACGGTGCGCTGCTTTTCCCGGAACAGATAAAGCTGGATCAACAGATAGGGCGCGGGCTGGCCGCCGAGCGATGGGATTTCCGGCGTTGCCGACTGGCCCTTTTCGCCGTGACAAGCCAGGCACGGCGCGGCGCGCTCGGCCAGCGTCTCGGCGCGAAGCACCGCGGGCGCGCATAGAATGAAAACCGCGGCGGCAAAAAGCCGCGCGCGTTGAACCGGTCGGGACATCGTCATGATATGAAAATGCCGGGAGCGCCAAAGCGTTCCCGGCATCATTCGTCAGCGGCTGGCGGTGTGCGCCTTGCCGTAGCTGATGCGATAGATCGCGCCGTTCCAGTCGTCGGACACCAGCAGCGAGCCATCGGCCATCTGCTGCACGTCCACCGGACGGCCGAGATACTTGTTGTTCTCGAGGAAGCCGGTGAGGAACACCTCCGACGACTTCACGCTGCCGTCCTTCTTGAGGAAGTAGACGACGACATCGCCGCCGAACTTGTTAGACCGGTTCCACGAGCCGTGGCGGGCGAGGAAGATGGCGTTCTTGTACTTCTTCGGGAACATGTCGCCCGTGTAGAAGCGCAAGCCGAGGCCGGCCGAGTGTGGGCCGGTCAGAGCGATCGGCGGGGTGTAATCGCTGCACTTGTGGCCCCAGCCGAATTCCGGATCCGGCAGATCGCCCTGGTAGCAATAGGGCGCGCCGAAATCCTCGCCATTTTTGGTGATGCGATTGAGTTTGTCCTGCGGAACGTCTTCGGACATCCAGTCACGGCCGTTGTCGGAGAAGTAGAGCTGGCCGTTGAGCGGATTCCAGTCGAAGCCGACCGTATTGCGCACGCCGAGCGCGACATTTTCGCGGCCGGTGCCGTCGAGATTGATGCGGCGGATCTGGCCGTGGTCGGCGTCGTGCAACACGTTGTTGCCGGGCTGCCCGACTGGAATATAGAGCTTCTTGTCGGGACCGATGGCGATGAACTTCCAGCCATGCGCTTCGTCCTTCGGCAGATCTTTATAGATCACGGTCGGCTTGTTGACCTTGTCGAGATTGGCCTCGACGTTCTCGATCTTGGAAATCTGCGACAGCTCGGCGATGTAGAGCGTACCGTTGAGATAAGCGAGACCGTTCGGACGATAGAGGCCTTCGGCGATGATCTTGTTTTCGGTTTTGCCGTCTTTCTTGACGACGGCGGTGACTTTATTGCCGAGACGCGTGCCAACGAACACGGTGCCCTTGTCGCCGACGCGCAACGAACGCGCATTGGCGATGCCGCTGGCATAGACTTCGATGTTGAAGCCGGGCGGCAGCTTGAGCTTGGCGGTCGGCAGCTTATCGGCGGCGGCCGGCAGCGGGGGTGCTGCGACCGGCGCAAGCGCGGCGGCAGCCGTATTGCCCTCGGGGCGGCCGATCAGCGGCGAGCCGGGCGGCAGCGCGGCGGCAGCGGGTGCGGCCGGCGCGGCAGCCGGCGCGGCCATGGGCGCCGGTGCGGGCGCAGGAGCAGCCATCGGCACGGCGGCCGGCGGCGACGCCGGCGCCATCTGAGATTGTTGAGCAAAGGCCGGGCCGGTCAACATAAGACCGGCGATCGTGCCGGCAAGCAAAATGCTGCGCCGGGCTGAGACACATGGAATCATCGAAAGCCTCCCTAATGCGGAGGCGCTTAACTCACGGGTACGATCGAGAACGGCCCGGAGCGCGCCCCCATCGCCCCAAGTGTCCACCATTTGCCACCTGGGTTGCAACGGGGTTGTACATATAGGCCGCATCAAATATGACGGTAGTTATAGGGAATATCCTCGCGCACACCGGCCAGTTGCTCGACCAAAGCATGGTGCGGCGACAGGTGGCAGACCGGGTCGGCGGCGCGGGCGTCGCCTGCGATCAGGAAGGCCTGGCAGCGGCAGCCGCCGAAGTCCTTCTCTTTCAGCGCGCAGCTTTTGCAGGGCTCTTGCATCCAGTCGGTGCCGCGGAACGCGTTGAAGGCCGGCGATGACCGCCAGATGTCGCCCAGCGAATGCTCGCGCACGTTCCAGAATTCGAGCCCCGGAATGACCTCGGCCGCGTGGCAGGGCAGCACTTTGCCCGCCGGCGTGACATTGATCGAACGGCGGCCCCAGCCGCCGACGCAGGGCTTGGGGAAACGCGCGTAATAATCCGGCACCACGGCGTCGATCACGATCTGGCCGTGGTGCTTTGTGCGCAAGGTTTCGACCTGGGCGACCGCCTGCTCGACTTGTTCGCGCGTCGGCATCAGCGCGGCGCGGTTCTCCAGCGCCCAGCCGTAATATTGCACATGCGCGATCTCGACCCGCGAGGCGCCAAGCGACAACGCCAAGTCCACCATCGCCTCGACGCGGGCGATATTGGCGCGATGCACCACCATGTTGACGGTCAGCGGCAGGCCGAGCTTGACGACTTCCGCGGCCAGCGCGCGCTTGCGAACTGATGCGCCATCATAGCCGGCGACATGGTCGGCGGATTTCTCTTCACTGTCTTGAATAGATATCTGCACGTGATCGAGGCCGGCATCGGCCAACGTTTTTAATGTTTGCGGCGTCAGGCCGACCGCGGATGTAATCAAATTGCTGTAAAGCTCGGCCTCGCGCACCGCTTTGACGATGGCCGCGAGATCGCGCCGCGCCGCGGGCTCACCGCCCGAAAGATGCACCTGCAACACGCCCAGGCCCGCCGCCTCACGGAACACGCGGGCCCAGGTGGCGGTGTCGAGTTCGTCGGAACGCTTGTCGAGCGCCAGCGGGTTCGAGCAGTAGGGGCAGCCCAAGGGACAGCGGTGCGTCAGCTCGGCCAGTAGTCCGAGCGGGCTTGGCAACGAGGCGGGCGCCAGCACGGCTAAAGCTCCAGCAATTTCTTATCGGCCAGCGACACGAGCAACTTCACCACGTCGTCATGGATGCGCTGGCGCGGCGCGTTGAAGGTCGTGGCGAGATCGTCGACGATGGTCTGCACGCTAGCCTCGCCGGTGCAGCGCTTGAGAATTTCGTGCGCGATGGCGTCGGCCTTGAACACGCGCTCCGGCGCCAGCAGCACCCAACCGCCCTGCGCCTCGTTGTGCACGAGCCGCACGCCGCGCGGCAGGCTCGGCTTGGCATCGGCGGATATCGTATTGCTCCCGGCCACGGCGTCCTCGATAATTCGCGCAAGCGTCGTGCGTGTTATACGACAATTGCGGGCAGAAAATCCCGAAATCGAAATCGGAGGGAACCGATGATTTCCCATCGGCCAAAGCTGACAGACGCAAGGCTGATCGGGGCGTGTCTTTTGGTGTCTGCATTCGCCGCCCATGCGCAGGCGCAGGATTACCCCAACCGGCAAGTGACCTTGATTACGCCCGCCGCCGCCGGCAACAGCCCCGACGTGGTGACGCGGCTGGTGGCCGACCGCCTGACGCAGATGTGGAAGCAACAGGTCGTGGTGCTCAACCGCCCCGGCGCCGGCGGGCTGATTGCGATGCAGGCCGCGGCCGCCTTACCGACCGATGGCTACTCGCTTTATATGGCGCAGGCCTCGACCTTCACCGTCCTGCCGATCACGCAGAAGGACAAGATGCCGATCGACCTGGATAGAGCGTTCATCCCGGTCGGCTTCGTCGGCGAGCAACCGCTTGCCGTCGCGGTCAACAAGGATGTCCCCGCCAACAGCGTCGCGGAGCTGATCGCGCTCGTCAACAAAACGCCGGGCGGCATGCTGTTTGCCGCGACCAACCGCGGCGGCCAGTCGCATCTGACCGGCGAACTGCTGCGCGAACGTGGCAAGGTGAACATGTCGTTCGTTCATTCGGCCAGCGGTGCCGCATCCATCAACGACGTCATTGCCGGACGGATACCGATCATGTTCGAGGGCCTGGCGGCACTCGAGGGCAGCATAAAAAGCGGCAGCCTGAGACTGCTTGGCGTCGCGACCGTTAAACGGCTGCCCAACGTGCCGGACCTGCCGACGATCAGCGAGACGGTCCCGGGCGTGGTGTCGAGCGGCTGGATCGTGATGTTGGCGCCGGCCGGCGCGCCGGCGGCGATCGTCGAAAAGCTCAATAAGGATCTGCGCAATGTGCTGGCGCAGCCGGACTTGCAGCAGCGCTTCCAGGTGCTCGGCACCTACACGCGCGATCTCACGCCGGCACAGACGGCCGAGTTCATCCGCAGCGAAGAGAAGTTGTGGTGGCCGATCGTCGAAAAGGTGGAAGCGCAGAACGTGCCTGCAAAATAACCGCGGGCTTTAGCCTTCCGGCGTGAAAGCGCCGGGTGGGATTTCCTTCGGCTCGACATAGGCGCGATGGAGTGCGTCCAGCATCGCCCACAGCACGCTGCATTTGAATTCGAGCGCCGCCAGCACCGCCTGCTGCTGCTCGGGCGTCTTGGCGCGTTGCTTGACGTAATTGAGCGCAAAGTCGGCGTCGCGCTGGGCCTGCGGCGGCCGCTTGTCGAAGTAGCTCAGTGTTTCCCGTGTGACGAACGGATAACCAGCCAGCATCCCGGACATACGCTCGCTGATGATGATCGGCGAAAACATTTCCGTGAGCGAGGACGCGATCGCCTCCAGCAACGTCTTGTCGCGCACAAAGCGAACGTAAGCGTCAACGGCAAAACGCGTGCCGGGCAGCAGGCCGCGCAGCGACATGACGTAATCGCGGTCGAGGCCGAGGCCGTCGGTGAGCTTGAGCCAGCGCGCAATGCCGCCGTCGCCGTCATGCTCGCCGTCGTGATCGACCAGGCGGGAGCGCCACTCGCGCCTCACGGCCGAGTCTTCGCAGCGCGCGATCAGGTTGGCGTCCTTGATCGGGATCATGGCCTGATAATAGTAGCGGTTGAGCGCCCAGGCCTGCACCTGGCCCTTGGTGCATTTGCCGCCGTGCAGCAGGCCGTGAAATTTGTGCAGCCGGTGATAGCGCCGCGCGCCGATGTCACGCAGCGCTGCTTCCAGTTCGCCGGGCAAAAGCAATTTCACAACACGATCTCCATGCCGTCCTCGGCGACTTCCCATCCGGCGGCCTCGACCTTGGTGCGTTCGGGCGAGCCGTCGATCTGGATCGGATTGGTGTTGTTGATATGAACGAAAATGCGCCGCGCGTTGAGCCCGTCGAGCGCCTGCAAGGCGCCGCCCTCGCCGTTGATCGGCATATGGCCCATGCGGCGGCCGGTTTTTACTCCGGTGCCGGTGCGCAGCATTTCGTCGTCGGTGAACAGTGTGCCGTCGAACAGCACGGCGTCGGCGCGCGCGAAGCGCTCGCGCATCGCCGGCGTCACCGCCGCGGCGCCCGGCACGAACATCAGCCGCGCGCCATCGCGCTGCAATTCGATGCCGACATTGGACGCGTTCTCGGCGCCGAGCTCGGGATCGTCGCCCTCAAGATAGAGCGGCACCTTGCCCGGCACCACGAACAGACTGGCCTCGATATTTCCCGCCAGCATGAAACGCTCGCCCGGAGTGAGGGCGCGCCGCGTCATCGCCGACATCGCGGCGAACATGGCATTGGCGGCGACCGCCGCGTGACTGGCGGCGGTGGCGTAGAGCGTAAACGGCGTGCTTTCGCGCAACGACAACAGGCCGGCGACCTGATCGATCTCGGCGCCGGTGAGCACCACCGCGTCGATCGGGCTACCGCGCAATTTTGTTTGCGGGTGAAGAGCGGGAGTACTGCGAATTTGCTGCCCAAGATCGGGCGAGGCGTTGATCAGCGTCCAGCGGCCGTCGCCGCTCGAGACCGCGATGCTGGCTTGCGTGCGCGGACGAACGCGCGCGTCACCCGTCCACGCCAGCGCGCACACCGGGCAGCGGCAATTCCATTGCGGAAAAGCGCCTCCGGCCGCCGACCCGAGCACGATGGCGGTGAGGCGCCCCATCTATCAGGGGTGATGCGGAAGTGGCGGAGAGATCAGAACTCGGCCGGGAGATAGCCGTTGATCTCTAATCCGATGCAGATTTCGACGAGTGTCGGGGTCGTCCAGGCCATGATGTTTCCTTTCGACCGCTCTTTACCGGCGGCAGATGACGAATATTAGCGCAGCCGCGCGCGTCTGTCAGCAGGGTTGCAGCCGCCCGGCCGTTATCATTCCGATGTCACATCGACGCCCTACCCTTCAGGCACCATCACAAAGAAGTCATCGGGGGAAAAGTTGCAAAACCTGTGCGGGAACCCGCAGGACACGCAACGTTGCCATAAGCTCAACGCCGCGGTACGGCTTGAAATATCAGCCAAATCGGGGATTTCGGTGCCCTGTGCAAAATAGCCACAGTGGGCCGATGTTCAGCATCATTACGTTGTGAAATGCGTAACTAACGCAGGACTATGAGATAGGATGCCGACCGAAATTGGGGTGCAAGCCCCTGCAATACTTTGGGAGATCGCGCGGTGGAAAGTGTCCGATTCAACAGCCTGTTAGCCTCGACTGCCCTCGGGCTGGTGCTGGTATTGGGAAGCCATGCTGGCAACGCTCAGCAAGCATTGGCGCAGCAAACTGATAACAAGGTCACCGCTGCTGTCCCAATGCCGGATACCGCTTTGCTTCCGCCGCTGACGGCCAAGGACGTCGCGAGCGAGCCCGTTAAGACGGAGCCCAAGGCCGAGCCGAAGCAGGACGCCGCCGCACCGGCCGCCGAGCCGGCCAAAGCCGAGCCCACCAAAACCGCGAGCGAGCCCGCTTCCGCCACCGGGGACAGCGCCGTCGCCGATCAACTGCGCCAGATGGTCACCGGCAAGCTCGACCGCATCGTGCCGCGCAAGACCGACCGCGAAGGCGTCGAAGCGTTCTACAAGGCGCGCGACTATGCCCCGCTGTGGGTGAGCAACGGCGGCGCCGATGAGCGAGCCAAGGCCGCGATGACCTATCTCGGACAGGTCGACACCGTCGGCCTCGATCCCAACGACTATCCGGCCCCGGATTTCAAATCGGCAGCGACCGCCGAAACACTGGCCGAGGACGAACTTAAGCTCACCGCCGCGGTGCTTACTTACGCCCGCCAGGCGCAGATCGGCCGCATCCATTTCACCCGCGTCAGCGCCGACATCCAGTTCGATCTGCTGGCGCCGGACCCGGCCAAGGTGCTGGCCAAGCTCGCCGACGAGAGCGACGCCGCCAAGGCGCTCGACAGCTACAACCCGCCACAGGCCGAGTTCAAGGCGCTGCGGGAAAAGCTCGCCGAGCTGCGCAAGAACGGCGGCGTGCAAGCCAAGCCCGCGGATGAAAAGAAACTGGACCTCGTAAAGGTGTCGGAAGGCAAGATCCTGCGCCCCGGCATGAAGGATGCCCGCGTGGCGGCGCTGCGTAAGCGGCTCGACGTCAAGGGCGACAAGGAAAGCCCGCTTTATGACGACGCGGTGCGCGACGCGGTCAAGACGTTTCAGACCGAAAACGACATCGACGTCGACGGCAATCTCGGCGCCAACACCGTGCGTGCGCTCAACGGCGTGAAGAAAGAGACGCACGTTGCCTCTGCCGATCCGGTCGACACCATCATCGTCAACATGGAACGCTGGCGCTGGCTGCCGCGCGATCTCGGCAACCCGCACGTGATCGTCAACATTCCGGACTACACGTTGACGCTCTGGAACGACGACAAGGTCTACTGGCACACCAAGATCGTGGTCGGTAAGCCGGGCAAGTCGACGCCGCTGATCAGCGCGGAGATGAAGTTCATCACTGTCAACCCGACCTGGAACGTTCCGCCGTCGATCATTGAAAACGAATACCTGCCGGCGCTACAGCAGGACCCGCAGGCACTCGACCGCATCGGCCTCAAGCTGACGCAGGACGCCGACGGCACGATTCACATCGCGCAGCCGCCGGGCGCAGGCAATGCGCTCGGCCGCATCCGCTTTAACTTCCCGAACAAGTTCCTGGTCTACCAGCACGACACGCCGGACAAATATCTGTTCGCTAAAGAGGAGCGCGCGTTCAGCCACGGCTGCATGCGGGTGCAGAACCCCCTCACCTATGGCGAGAAGCTGTTGTCGCTGGTGTTGCCGCAAGATCACTACACCGAGGCGAAGCTGGAGAAGATGTTCGGGGGTAATGAGATCAACATCAACTTCCCGAAGAACATCTGGGTCCACCTGACCTATCAGACCGCTTTCGTCGACGACAGCGGCAAGTTGCAACTGCGCAAGGACGTCTACGGGCGCGACCAGCGCATGATCGCGATCCTCAAGGGCAGCGAGCGCAAGGTCGCCGATATCGCGATCGAGCGCGCGCCGAACTCTTCGTCCAAGCCGGTGCGTATGCCGGTCGGCATGTACGGCGGCAACGGCGGCTATAGCGGCGGCAGCTTCTTCGACTTCTTGTTCGGCGGCCCGCACGCCAACCCGCAGCCGGTCTATCGGCCGCGCCCGCGCACCAATGGCCGCGTCACGCAGCGCTAAAAACGCAGTATTTTAAAGACGAAAACGCCGGCGAACCCTCGCCGGCGTTTTTGCGTTAGGCGGCCGGCTGCGTGCCTTGAATCGCAGTCCGGCTTTTCGCCGCGAAGCTGATTCGTCTAAATAATGCCAAGACGGCCAGAACTAATTGTGCTGACAGCAATGTCCACTACCTTTGCGGAACAACATATATGAAAGCTCCGTATGCAATTTACGATACACGTCAAACAATGCAAAGCGAACTCTCAACGCGGTGACCGATAGACGCCGCAGGCGTCTCATACAACGATGGTGGCATTCCGCCAACCAAACGAATACCTTGTCGCGATGTTTCGCTAGACTCGGACTACCGCAACTCGAACTAGCTCCCATTGCCTCGGTAACCCGCCATGACCTCTCCGGACCCCCTGCTCGTCGAATACCCGTCGGACGACATTGCCGTATTCAGGCTCAACCGGCCGGAGGTGCGCAATGCGCTGAATCTGCCGCTGCGCATACGGCTCGCCGACGAAATCACGCGCCATGCGGCGGACGAAAAAATCCGCTGCCTGATCGTGACCGGCTCGGACAAGGTGTTCGCGTCCGGCGCCGACATCGGCGAAATGGCGGAGGCCGGGCCGATCGAGGTGATGGCGCGCAACGTGCAGAAATACTGGCGCATGATCATGGAATGTCCGAAGCCGCTGATCGCCGCGATCGAAGGCTTCGCGCTCGGCGGCGGTCTTGAACTGGCGCTGTGCGCCGACATCATTGTCGCCGGCGACAGCGCGCGGCTCGGGCTGCCCGAGGTCAAAATAGGCATCCTGCCCGGCGGCGGCGGCACACAGAAGCTGGCGCGCCTGGTCGGCCGCCAGCGCGCCATGCTGCTGCTGATGACCGGCCGCATGTTCAGCGCCGCCGAGGCGCTCAACATGGGCGTGATCGGCGAGATGGCCCCGGCCGGTCAGGCTTTAACGCGCGCGATCGAAATCGCCTGCGAGATCGCCGCCATGCCGCCGATCGGCATCCAGCAGATCAAGGAAGTCGTCAACGCCGGGCTGAACGCGCCGCTCGAGACCGCGCTGATGCTGGAGCGCAAGGCGCTGCTGCTGCAATTCGCCACCCGCGACCAGAAGGAAGGCATGCGTGCGTTTCTGGAGAAGCGCAAACCGACGTTCGAAGGAAAATGAGCGTGGCGCGCGATCTGCAGCGGCCGGATCTGATCGCCGCCGTGATTGGCGCCGGCACCATGGGGCGCGGCATCGCGCAGGTTTGCGCGCAAGCGGGACTCACGACGCTACTGTTCGATTCGCGGCAGGGCGCGGTGGCCGAGGCGATTGCCGCGATCGACAAGGCGCTCGACGGCCTAGTGGCGAAAGGCCGCATGAGCGTGGACGCCAAGCGCGACACGCTCGGCCGCCTGCACGCCATCGGCTCGCTCGATGATGTAAAACCCGCCGGCATCGTAATCGAAGCCATTGTCGAAGATCTTGCGGCCAAGCACGAACTGATGCGCGAATTGGAAAATCGCATTGCGCCCGACGCGGTCATCGCCACCAACACCTCGTCGCTGTCGGTCACGGAAATCGCGGCCGGCTGCGCCAGCCCGGCGCGCGTCGGCGGCCTGCATTTTTTCAATCCACCCCCGCTGATGCGGCTGGTCGAGGTGATCGGCGGGCTGCGCGGCGACCAGCATCTGATCGAGGCGCTGACGGGTTTCGTCCGCCGCATCGGCAAGCACCCGATCGTGGCAACCGACACGCCCGGCTTCGTGGTCAATCACGCCGGGCGCGCCTATGGGCCGGAGGCGCTGCGCATCGTCGAGCAAGGCATTGCCAGCCCGCGCGAGGTCGATCTGTTGATGAAGGAGGCCGCCGGCTTCCGCATGGGGCCGTTCGAATTGCTGGATCTGGTCGGCGCCGACGTCGCTCATGCGGTGATGGTGAGCATTCACCGGCAATATTTCGGCGAGCCGATGTATCAGCCGTCGGCGCTGCTGGCGGCGCGCGTGGCCGGCGGATTGCTCGGCCGCAAGACCAAGCAGGGCTTCTATAACTACGACAGCCCGCCGGTAGCGAGCGCGCCGACGGTCGCTGTGATCGCGCAGCCACTGCCGGCGTCGGCCTGGGTCACGGACGAGGACGGCGGCCGCGAGCTGGCCCAATTGCTCAAGGATGCGAGCATCAAGACGCAAATCGGCGGCAAGCCACCAGCGCGCACGTTGTGTTGCATAACACCGCTCGGCGAGACCGCAACCGGCGCCATCGTGCGGCTCAAGCTTGATCCGGCGCGCACGGTCGCGGTCGATATGCTGGGTGGCTTCACCTGCCGCCGCACGCTGATGAAAACGCCGCTGACAACGCCCGAGACCTTGGGCGCCGCGGTTGCCGCTTTATCGGCGGCTGCGCCGGTCACGGTCATCAACGACAGCGCCGGCTTCGTGGTGCAGCGTATGCTCGCCATGATCGTCAATATTGGGAGCCGGATAGCGGAATTGCGCATCGCGGCGCCTGCCGACATCGACACCGCGGTCGAGCTCGGGCTGAATTATCCGAAGGGTCCGCTGGCGCTCGGCGATGCCCTGGGGTCCGTCCGCGTGCTGGCCGTGCTCGACAACATGCAAGCCGTGACGCGTGACCCGAAATACCGCGCCACCGCCTGGCTGCGGCGGCGCGCGCTGCTCGGGGTTTCGCTGCTGACGCCGGATTGAAATGGTACAGGCGGGTGGACTTGAACCACCGACCTCTGGTTCCACAGACCAGCGCTCTAACCAACTGAGCTACGCCTGCACAAGCTCGTCATCCGTGACGAGCGCGGGCGGAACCTAGGTTCAGGGCGTCATTTTGGCAAGCGGCATGGCCCTTGGGCCAAAACGCAAAAAGCCCGGACACAAGGCCCGGGCTTTGCTTGGATAGATGGCGAGATTACGCGGCCTTGCTGAAGGCGTTGGTGAGGCTTTCCTTGATCGGCTCCGCCGTCTCGGTCGCGACCCTCTGCGCGTGGTCAGTCAATTCCTTGGCCTGCGCGGTCATGGTGTCGAACTGCGCGCGCATATAGCCGGTGTAGAGCTCGACCACTTCGGCGAAGGACTTCGCCGTCAGCATTTGGCCGAACGTATCGAATGCGGCGTTGCTGTTGGCGCGGGTAGTTTCGATCAGCTTGAGGCCGTAGTCCGAGCAGCCCTTGGAGGCGGTGCTGTAGGTGTCCTCGAGGGTCTGGGTCGCCTCTTCGGCGGCGCTCTTCATCTTATCGTAGTTTTCCTTGGCCTGCGCGACGCCCTTCTCGGCGATTTCGCGGAAGGCGGCGGGGACTTCCATTTTCGGAATCTCAAATTTCGGCATTTCAAACTTCGGCATCTCGAAGGCGGATGCGCCGGTGACAACCGGCTTCGGTTTGCTTTTCGGCGTGACGTTTTGGGTGGGGGTTGGTTCGGCCATGACAGTCATCCCTTGGGATCGGAGGGCGGTTTCCGGCAGAAGGCGAGCCGCCGCCCTGGGTTAAGTTGGCTCGCGCTTATTTCAGGACCCGCCGCCACTTGGGGGCGCCGATTGGGCGTCTGGGCGAGTGCTATAAACCCAATATAGCATACTTTTGGTGCATTGCAATAAAAATATTGCGTTGCACAAAAATGTCATAAATATAACGTCGCCGTACGGATGCCGGCGCCAAAATGACAGTCGGTCCCAGCCCCTATGGATTGGTCAGTGCTAGCCGGCCAGTTTGGTGGCCTGCTTGCTCAATTCCTTGGCCTGGTCGGTCAGCACCGCGATCTGACTCTTCACGTAGTCGGCATGCAGCGCCGTCAACTCCTGGGAATCCTTGGCGCGCACCAGTTTTTCGGCGAACTCGAACGAGGTCGCGATATTGCGCTTGGTGAAGTCGATCGCCATTTCGCCGACCTCTTTGGCGCCGGTCCGCGTATTCGCGGCGTGATTGTCCGCCGCGCTGACCGCGTGCTGCGCGGCCGAGATGTAGCTGTTGAAGGCTTGCTTGGCCTGTTCCACGCTTTTCTCGGCAAAGGCGCGCATCTCCGCCGGTATTTCGAAGTTCGCCGCTCCATTCGTCGCCATCATATCCTTCTCATCATGCAGGCCGGTTGATCCCGGCCCCAACTATCTAGGTCGGTCGGCTGAACACGCCAGGGTTGGAACCCGCACATTAAGGTTATCGCCGCTTGGTGGGGCATGACGGGCGTCGCGCCGTGGACGGGGCGTCAAAGCAGCCGTATTAAGGCTTCATTAGCCGTAAACCGTGCGACGTGTGCGATGAGTGGAACTGAGTTCCAATTCACCTGCCTGACCGATCCGCGGCTCGCGGCCCACGCCCTGAGCCCAACACCGGCATGGCTATGGAGTGCGGACGCGACTTGCGTGCTGTGGTCGAATCCGACCGCTGCCGCGATCTTCGACGCCGCCTCACCCGCAGAACTTGCAGCCATTCGGTTTGAACCCGGCCATGCCGCTGCCGCGCAAGTGGCACGTCTCGCCGGCACCTTGCCGCAGGGCGGTGCGCCGCGGCTCGAACGGCTGCGCAGTTTTGGCGCCAGCGTCGGCGGCACGCTCATTTGTCTGTGCTCGCGCATCGCGCTGGCCGACAATTCGGCCGCCATCTTGATCGTGTCGACCGAGCGCGCCGGGAGAGACCTGAGCCTGCCCGACCGCGCGCAGCGTCTGCTCGCGGGCATCGGCCGGCCGGCGGCGATATTCACCGCCGATGGCGAACTGATCGAGGCCATGCCGGCGGCACGCGAGCGTTTAGGCAGCCATCGAGACCTGATCGCACTCGGCGCCGAAAAGCTCGCGCGCGAAGCCTCGCTCAATGGCCGCGCCGACGGCGAAATCGCGACGGGACCGATCACCATGCTGCGGCTCGGCGCCGGCGCGACCGTTATCCTGCTGGTCGCATTCGGCGCGGCCGCCAAGATGGCCAGTACCGAGGCGCCAAAGCCTACGGCCATAGTGCCAACGCCACCGGCTACGCCCCTTGCCGCCGCCGAGACGCCGGCGCGCCGCTTTCCGTTCCGTTTTGTCTGGCAGATGGATGCCGCCAATCGTTTCACGCTCGGCACGGAAGAATTAGCCAAGGTGATCGGGCCGCAGACCGCGGCCGTGCTCGACCGGCCGTGGGCGGAAATCGCCGCCGCGCTCAAACTAGATCCGCAAGACGCCGTGGCAAGCGCGCTGTCGTCGCGCGCCACCTGGAGCGGCATCACCGTGCACTGGCCGGTGGATGGCGCAAATGAGCCGTTGCCAATCGAGATGTCGGGTCTGCCGGTGTTCGACCGCGACCGCCAATTTGCCGGCTATCGCGGATTTGCCATCTGCCGCGACGTCGATCGGCTGGCCGCGCTGCAAGAGCGCCGGACCGAACCCGCCCCGGTCGAGGTCAAGCCGCAAGAACCGGCAAGCCAACCACCGACCAACAACGTGCTGGCCTTCTCGCCGCCACCGGCCGAAGAGACGCCGGCGCTCAGCCCGGTCGAGCGCAACGCGTTCCACGAGCTCGGGCGCGAACTCAGCGACCGCCTCAAGAAAACCGCCGCCAAAAGCAGCGACATGCACGCGCCGGACGATTTCGGCGCCGAGCCGGCCACGCCCACTGTCTCGCCGCCGCGCGCCGCGCGCAACGGCGATGCCGCGCGCGATACCCATGAAGGCCGGCCCATTCTCGACCGCCTGCCGGTCGGTATTCTGGTCTACCGCCTCAACACGCTAATCTACGCCAACCGGGCCTTCCTCGACTGGACCGGCTATCCAACGCTCGACGTGCTGACCGAGGCCGGTGGCCTCGACAGCCTGTTCATCGAAACCAAAGGCGAGACGCCGGCCGGCGAGCCAAAAGACAGCGCCAAGTCCGGCGGCAACACGCTCACCATCACCACCGTCAACGGCAAGCACAAGGCGGTGGAAGGCCGACTGTTCAGCGTCGCATGGAACAACGAAAACGCTTTGGTGCTCATGATCAGCACGCAAGCGGTCGCTGAGGACCGCGGCAAGGCGCTGTCGCTGCGCCGGCTGGAAGGCGAAAACGACGAACTCAAGTCGATCCTCGACACCGCCACCGACGGCGTGCTGGTGCTCGACCGCGCCGGCCGCGTGCTGTCGGCCAACCGCAGCGCTGAGGCGCTGTTTGGCTACGAGGCCGCCGAGATCGCCGAGCTGAGTTTCGGCGACCTGTTCGCGCCGGAAAGCCGGCGCGCCGTGCTCGACTATCTCGACCGCCTGGCGCACGAGGGCGGCGCCGGCATGCTCGACACCGGCCGCGAGGCGATCGGCCTGGTGCGGCAGGGCGGGCTGGTACCGGTTTATTTCACCATGGGGCGGATCGCCGACGGCGAGAAATTCTGCGCGGTGATGCGGGACATTACCGCCTGGAAGCGCACCGAGGAAGAACTGATCAACGCCAAGCAGCAAGCCGAGAAAGCCTCCACCGCCAAATCGGAATTCCTCGCCAAGATCAGTCACGAAATCCGCACGCCGCTCAACGCCATTATCGGCTTTTCCGAAGTGATGATGGACGAGCGTTTCGGGGCCATCGGCAACGACCGCTACAAGCAATATCTCAAGGACATCCACACCTCCGGCGGCCATCTGATCTCGCTGCTCAATGATCTGCTCGATTTGTCCAAGATCGAAGCCGGCAAACTCGAACTCACTTTCGTCAGCGTCAATTTGAACGACCTGGTGCAACAATGCGTCGCCATCATGCAGCAGCAGGCCAATGCCGAACGCGTCATCATCCGTACCTCACTGCCGGAGGGCTTGCCGCAGATCGTGGCCGATGCGCGCTCGGTGCGCCAGATCGCGCTCAATCTGTTGTCGAACTCGATCAAGTTCACCGGCGCCGGCGGGCAGGTGATCGTCTCGACCGCCTTGACCGACGAGCACGAAGTCGTCTTGCGGGTGCGCGACACCGGCCCCGGCATGAGCGAGAAGGAACTAGCGACCGCGCTCGAGCCGTTCCGCCAACTCGCCACCTCGGCGCGCTGGGGCTCCAGCGGCACCGGCCTGGGGCTACCGATCACCAAGGCGCTGACCGAGGCCAATCACGCGCGCTTCCGCATCAGCAGCCAGGTCAACGACGGAACCTTGGTCGAAGTCGCGTTCCCGGCCACGCGCGTGCTGGCGCAATAAGTCAGATCGGCTAAGCTCGGCTCTCGATCCGCGATCCTCAGCGTGACCGCGCGAGGCTGTTATGCGTCAATTCCGCCGCTGCCTACTCGTTCTTGCCGCCTTGCTGGCTTTGGCGCCCAGCGCGCGGGCGGCCGAGCCCGTGGATCTGCTGCTGGTACTGGCGGCCGATGTTTCACGCAGCGTCGATGCCGACAAATTCAAGTTGCAGCGCGAGGGCTACGCGGCCGCGATCGCCAATCAGCGCGTACTCGACGTTATCCGCTCCGGCCGCAATGGCCGCATCGCGGTTTTATTTCTGGAATGGTCGGGCTTCGGTAACCAGAAGGTCGTGATCGACTGGATGGTGATCGACGGGCCGAAGGCGGCGCAGGACTTCGGCGACCGGCTGCTGGAATCGCAGCGTTTCTTCGCCGACCGCACCTCGATCAGCGGCGGCATCGATTTCGCGGTGGAGCAGTTCGCGCACGCGCCCTATTCTTCCGAGCGCCGCACTATCGATGTCTCCGGCGACGGCACCAATAATGCCGGCGGCGATATCACCAAGGCGCGCGACGCGGCGCTGGCGCAGGGCTACACCATCAACGGTCTGGTGATCCTGAGCGCGACCCCGCTGCCGTGGAACCCCGAGCACACCAATCCGCCCGGTGGCCTGGCCAAATACTACAGCGACAACGTGATCGGCGGACCCGGTGCCTTCGTGCTGGAGGCCAAGGACTTCAATTCATTCGGTCAGGCGATCATCAAAAAGATGGTCGCCGAAATCGCCGATGCCAGGCCGCCGCGATAAGCTTAATCCCGCGGTTTGCCGGCCATGAAAGGGTCACAGACCCCACGCACGGTTGGTGACGGCGTGACCGATGCTATAGTCCGCCAGCAATCGAGCCCAAAACAACCGGAAATCACCCCTTTGACGGCCGCCATTGGCTTTAAGCGCCTGGGTTTGACCTTGCTGGCCGCAATCGCGGTCGGCGCCGGCGTGTTGGTCGCGGCCAGCTACCTGATTTCAGCCGATGCGGTGCGCCGGCAAGTATTGAGCGAAATTCGCGCCGTCACCGGCTTGAACCCGATCCTGCGCGGCGAGGCCAGCGTCTCGCTGTTTCCCACCGGCAGCGTCAGCTTTGCCGATGTGGTGCTGGGCGACGCCAAGCGGCCGGCGCTGACCGCCGAGCGGCTGACCGCGCGCTTGCGCTTTTTCCCGCTGCTGGTCGGCCGGGTCGAGATTGCCGACGTCGCGCTGGAACGGCCGACCATCGCGATCGACCTCGAAGCCAACGGCACGTCCAACTGGTCCGGCCTGATCGAAGCACTAGCGCGCAGCCAGCAAAAAGACGCGCCGCGCGTCGCGGCGTTCTCCGAGATGCGCATCGAGAACGGCACCGTGCTGGTGCGCAGCAAAGAGAACAAGATCGACGAGACACTCGGCGATGTCGCTTTTTCCCTGGCGTGGCCGTCGATCTCCAAGAGCTTTGGCGCCAGCGGCCGCTTCGTCTGGCATGACGAACCGCTGGACATGTCGCTGACACTCGGCGATTTCCCCGCGGCGCTGGCCGGTAACCGCACCGGCCTGAAGCTGCGGATCGCAGGCTCACCGATCAAGGCGGCGTTCGAAGGCGCGATCAGCGTCAAGCCCACGCTCAAGATCGAAGGCACGCTCGCCGCCGACGCGGCGTCGATGCGCAATGCGCTGACTTGGTTCGGGCAGAAGCCGCTGCCCGGAGGCGGGTTCGGCCACTTCGCGATCAAGGCACAGGCCAATGTAATGGGTGGAACCATCGGTCTGTCGAGCGTCAATGTCGAGCTTGACGACAACACCGCCGAGGGCGTTCTCACCTTCGCGACCGACGGCCGACAAACCCTGCAAGGCACGCTGGCTTCGGGCACACTCGATCTGACGCCTTATGTTTCCACCATCCGCCTGCTCACCGCCAACCAGCACGACTGGAATGACGGGCGCATCACCCTCGATGGCTTTACCGGTATCGATCTCGATTTGCGACTGTCGGCGGCGAACGTCGTGATGTCTAACGCCAAGCTCGGGCGCACCGCCGTTGGCGCCAACTTGCGTGCCGGCCACCTGGTGGTGACGATCGGCGAAGCGCAGGCCTATGGCGGCGTGATCAGGGGCTCGCTGAGCCTCGCCAACGCCAATGCCGGCGTCGATCTCAAATCGCAGTTGCAATTCACCGAGGTCGATCTAGAAAACTGCCTGGGCCAGTTGTTCGGGCTGCACCGGCTCGAAGGCAAGGGCAACATATCCTTCGCGGTCGAAGGCAGCGGCAACAGTGTGCTCGGCCTCACGCAAACCTTGAACGGCACCGCCAATCTTGTCGGACAGGATGGCGCGCTTCTCGGTCTCAACGTCGAGCAATTGCTGCGCCGTCTGGAGCGACGGCCGCTGTCGGGCGGCGGCGAATTCCGCACCGGACGCACGCCGTTCGACAAGATCGCGGTGGCGCTCAAGATCAACCAGGGCATCGTTACGGTCGACGACGTGAAGATCGAGGGCTCGGCGGTGCGGCTGGCGCTCGCGGGCTCCGCCTCGATTCCTGAGCGCGATCTCGACCTCAAGGGCACCGCCTCGTTGGTCGCCGCCGGCAAGTCCGAGACGGCGGCATTCGAGCTGCCCTTCATCGTGCAGGGCTCCTGGGACGACCCGATCATGCTGCCCGATCCGGAAGCGCTGATCCGCCGTTCGGGCGCTGCCGCCCCGCTGCTCAACGCTGTGCGCGACCGCAGCGCGCGCGACGCCGCGCGCGCGGTCATCGAGCGGCTGACCGGAGCCCCGTCCGCCGCGCCGCCCGGCGGCGCTATCCCGGCGACCGAGCAGTCCCCCACGCCCGCGCAGAAGCCCTAATAAAACCGGGTAAGCCTAATTCTTGCGCGTGCCGCCGCGCGGGCATTTGACTATCATTGCGCCGGAAGTGAATCACCCGCCGGTTAGCGCCGGCGCGACAGGGCGCGGATGCTGCACCCCATCCTCCGGACGCTGGTCAAGGTCGCCGTCGCCTCACTGGTGGTGGGGACGATCCTGACCCATTTCGGCATCTCCGCCGAACAGTTGATGCGCGAATTCGGCCTTTCGGCCGACCGCCTCCAAGACTATGCGCAAAAGGGCTTCGCCTGGGCCTGGCCGAATGTCTTGCTCGGCTCGCTGGTGATCGTGCCGATCTGGTTTCTGATCTATTTGTTTCGCCCGCCCGGTCAGAGCCGAAGCGATTAGCGTCAGACCGCGGGCGGTGCCACGTTTTCCAAATTGGCCTTAGGTCTCGCGACACGCGGCCCAGGGCCGTAATAATCGCCGCGCCGTATGCTTTCACGCGGATAGAGCAGGATCGACATCAGGCGGTCGAACAGCGCCCGGGCCGACACCGGTTTGCACAGGAACTCGTTCACGCCGAGCTTGACCGATTCGATAATTCGCCATTGCTCGCCATGGGCGCTGAGCATGATGATGGGAATATCCGGCGTCGGGAAAACGTCGGGCGAGCGTATGATCCGCACCATCTCGGGACCATTGAGCAACGGCATCTCCCAGTCGAGAATGATGATGTCGGGGACGGTCTCGCGGATCTTCTCCAGCGCGGCGATGCCGTCGCCGGCCTCGGTGATGCTTTTCGCGCCGATAGTGCCGAGCAAATTGCGCACGATGGTCCGCATGAACGGACTGTCGTCGACCACCAGCACCTGGAGTTGCTGGAGCATGGCTTCGGCGTGCTTGCGGTTGAGCGCCATAACGCGGTCTTTTGGCCCGGTCTTTTGACTTAAGGCATAGTCCCCGCGAAGTCTCACCGGGCCGTTAACGTGCGGCGCACCGCGTCCTTCCAGCCGGAATATTTCCGCTCGCGCGTGGCCGCATCCATGCGCGGCTCAAACCTGCGGTCGAGCCGCCATTGCGCCGCGAAACCATCGAGGTCCGGGCAGATGCCGGCGGCCCGGCCGGCCAGATAGACGGCGCCCAAAGCGGTGGTTTCCATCACCGCCGGGCGGTCGACCGGGCTCGCCAGAATATCGGCCAGAAATTGCATGGCGGGCTCGCTCACGGTCATGCCGCCATCGACGCGCAGAACGGTCGCGCTGCCTGCCGCCATCGGCCAATCGGCGCGCATGGCTTCGAGCAGGTCGCGGGTCTGGTAGCCGACCGCTTCAAGCGCGGCGCACGCGAGTTCGGCAGGTCCGCAATTGCGGCTGAGGCCGAAGATCGCGGCCCGCGCATTGGCGTCCCAATGAGGCGCGCCCAGACCGACAAAGGCCGGCACCAGGTAGACCTGCTCGGCCGAATCGGCGCCGGCCGCCAGCCGATCGGCCTCGGGTGCCTTGGCGATGATCTTGAGGCCGTCGCGCAGCCACTGCACGGCGGCGCCGGCAATGAAAATCGCGCCCTCCAGCGCATACGTACGCTTGCCCTCGAGCTGGTAGGCGATGGTCGTGAGCAGCCGGTTGCGCGAGGTGACTCGCTCCGTGCCGGTATTGAGCAAAGCAAAGCAGCCGGTGCCGTAGGTCGATTTCATCATGCCGGGCTTGAAGCAGCCCTGCCCGACCGTCGCCGCCTGCTGATCGCCGGCCATGCCGAGAACGCGAATGGGCGCACCGAACAGATCGGGCGCGGTCGCACCGAAATCCGCGGCGCAATCGCGCACTTGCGGCAACAAAGCTTGCGGCACGCCAAGCATCCGGCACAGGCCGTCATCCCATTGCCCGCGCGAAATATCGAACAGAAGCGTGCGCGCGGCGTTGCTGGCATCGGTCGCGTGCACCTTGCCGCCGGTGAGCCGCCACAGCAGGAAGCAATCGATAGTGCCGAAAGCGAGCTTGCCGGCCTCGGCCAGGGCGCGCGCGCCTGCCACGTGATCGAGCAGCCACGCAATTTTGCTGGCGGAAAAATACGGATCGAGCAGCAGCCCGGTTTTGGCGGCGATCTCGGGTTCATGGCCGCCGGCGCGCAACGCATCGCAAAAATCGGCGGTGCGCCGATCCTGCCAGACGATCGCATTGTGGATCGGCTTGCCGGTGGCGCGATCCCAGACGACGGTGGTTTCGCGCTGATTGGCGATGCCGATGCCGGCGATATCCTTGGCCGACAGCCCGGCTTTTGCCATGGCGCCACGCACGCAGGCGACCGTTGCCGTCCAGATTTCCTCCGGGTCGTGCTCGACCCATCCGGGCGCCGGATAGATCTGACATAACTCCTGCTGTGCGCTGGCGAGCGGCTTCAAGCCGGCATCGAACGCGATGGCGCGCGTCGATGTGGTGCCCTGGTCGATGGCGATGAGAGCGGTCGGCAATCGAATCTCCCCGGCGAGCCGGCAGAGACTAGTTCACCGCGGCAAGGTTGGCGATTGCCTGGTCGTTGTCAGCATGGATCGCGGTCGTGAGATTGCGCGGCGCCGGGCCGTAATAATTGCCCTCTTTCATGATCTGGCGAGGCTGGGTCAGGACGGCGGTCATGCGGTCCTGCAGCGCCTTCACCGACACCGGCTTGAGCAAAAATTCGTTGATGCCGATCTTGACCGCCTCGATCACGTGCGAACGCTCGCCGTGACCGGTGAGCATGATGATCGGCACATCCGGATAGGGAAAGGTTTCGGGCGAGCGGATCATGCGAACGATGCTGGGGCCGTCGAGCCCGGGCATCTGCCAGTCGAGGATGACGACGTCCGGCCTGATGGTGCGGATCATTTCGAGGCCGGCGGCGCCGTCCGGCGCCTCATGCACATCGCGCACACCGATGCTCATGAGCATGGTGCGAACGACTTTGCGCATGTAATGCTCGTCGTCCACCACCAAAACTTTGGCGGCGGCGAAGCGCTCGGCGAGTTGCTTCGAGTCGGCCGACATCGGCGATCCGTTTTCCCCACGAACACGGGACCACGCCACTCAAGCACAAAGGTATGGCAGCTCGTTAAAATAGACCGATGCAATTGCGCGAACTTCGGCAAGGTTTCGTAAACCATGCCCGCTCAGCGCGCGCGCTGTTGGGCCGCCAGCAATGACGCGATGAACTGGCCGAGCACGTCGCGGTCCTCGGGCGTAGCCGTGAGGCCCAGCTTGCTGCGCCGCCACAGCACGTCTTCCGCGCTTTGCGCCCATTCGTTCTCGACCAGATAGCGCACCTCGGCGCCGGTGAGATCGCCGGCAAAGCGCGGGCCGAGGTCGTCCATGCTTTGCGCCTGGCCGAGAAAGCGCTCGATGCGCCGGCCATAGGCGCGCACCAGACGCCGCGCATGCGGCTCGTCGAGGAACGGCCAGCGGCCGATCGCCTCCGCCACCAGCGCGTAGAAACCGTCGACCGGAAAATCGCCGCCCGGCAGGGTCGACCCAGCGGTCCACGGCGGCAGCGCGCCGAAGAAATGCCCGATGCGCGTCATCACCGCCTCCGCCAGCCGGCGGTAGGTGGTGATCTTGCCGCCGTAGATCGTCAGAAGCGGCGCTTCGCCATAGGCCTCGTCAAGCGTCAGCGTATAATCGCGCGTGACGTCCTCCGGTTTGTCGGCGCCGTCGTCATGGAGCGAACGCACGCCGGCAAACGACCAGACCAGTTCGTCCGGCGTGACCTTGTCGCGGAAATATTCGTTCACGGTCTTGCACAAATAAATGATCTCGTCGGGGTCGGGAGCCGGTGAATTGAGATCGCCGACGAAATCCTCGTCGGTCGTGCCGATCAAGGTAAAATTCTGCGCAAACGGCAGGACGAACACGACGCGCTTGTCGGCCGCCTGCAAGAAATAACCGTAGCCGTGCTCGAAAAGCCGCGGCGCCACGATGTGGCTGCCTTTGACCAGGCGCACCGGCGCGGGCAATGGCCGCCGGATCACGGTGTCCGCCACCTCGCCGATCCAGGGACCCGCGGCATTGACCAGTACGCGCGCGGTTGCGACCTCGCGGCGCCCGCGCGTGTTGAGCACCAGTTCCCATTCATCGCGCCGCTCGGCCCTGGTACAGCGGGTGCGGGTGCGAATGACGGCGCCGCGCTCGGCCGCATCGAGCGCGTTGAGCACGACCAGCCGGGCGTCGTCGACCAAGCAGTCGGAAAACTCGAAGCCGTGGCGGAACGAGCGGTTGAGCGGTTGACCGACCGGATGGTGAGTGAGATCGACGTTGCGCGTGGCGGGAAGCAATTTGCGCCCGCCCAGCATGTCGTAAACGAACAGCCCCAGCCGCAACAGCAGCGCCGAGCGCCGGCCCGGCATCGGCGGCAGCATGAAGCGCAGCGGCCGGATCACGTGCGGCGCCATGCGCAGCAGCACTTCGCGCTCGTGCAGCGCCTCGCGCACCAGCCGGAACGCGCCGTGCTCGAGATAGCGCAAGCCGCCGTGGATCAGCTTGGTGGAGGCCGAGGACGTGCCGGAGGCAAGATCGTTCTGCTCGACGAGCAGCACGCGCAAGCCCCGGCCGGCGGCGTCCCGGGCCAGCCCGGTTCCGTTGATGCCGCCGCCGATGATGGCGAGGTCGTAGTCAGCCATGGGCTTTAGATTTACCGCCGATTCGCGTGATTCCGCGCAGAATGGGCGGCTTATGCGGTGTACTCAAGAACCGAGCGCGCGAAAGCCGCGCCAGGCCCACAAAATTCGGCCGCGATTGCAAAACCGCCTCTGCTTAGCCATATCAAGCCTATGTCGTGAGCGTGGTTTCGCGTGAAAATCGTAGGATAAGGCCCGCCCTTTTAACCCCAATGCCCTCCCCCCGGCTGCTCGTCATCGAAGGCAACTCACCGCAGACTCTGTCCGAGCATATCGCGGTCGGCGGCATCGCCGCGCACCAGGGCTATTCGAATCTGCTACGCGAGCTTCTGCCGGGCGCGATCGTCGACACCGCCCATCCCGGCGATCCGGCCGCGACGCTGCCCGACGGCGAGTCGCTTTCGGGGTATGACGGCATCGCCATCACCGGCTCCAGCCTGCACATATACAACGGCGGCGTCGAAGTGATGCGGCAGGTCGAACTGGTGCGCGCCGCGCTGGCGACCGGCACGCCGATTTTCGGCTCGTGCTGGGGCCTGCAAGTGATCACCGCAGCGGCCGGCGGCAGTGTGCGTAAAAATCCGAAAGGCCGCGAGATCGGCTTTGGCCGCGGCATTAGGCTCACCGAAGCCGGTCGCAAGCACCCGATGTATGTCGGCAAGCTCGACGTGTTCAACGCGCCGACCGTACATCTCGACGAAGTCGAGGCGCTACCGGCTGACGCGACCGTGCTCGCCACCAACGCGATGACCGACGTTCAGAGCGTGGAATTCCGCACCAACGGTTCGGTCGCCTGGGCGGTGCAGTATCATCCCGAATACCCGTTGCGCGAGATCGCAACGATCGTACGCCGCATCGGTACCCGGCTGATCGAGGAAGGCTTCTTCAAGGACGCACACGACATTACTACCTTTGCGCACGATCTCGATACGCTCGATCGCGATCCGGATTGCAAGCGGCTGTCGTGGCGGCACGGCATCAGCAAGAACGTACTCGACAAGAAACTGCGCGTCAGCGAGGTGGCGAACTGGATCGAATTCCAGGTGCTGCCGACGCGGGTGAAACGCGGGAGGGGATGACAATGGACTTCGCTGGCAAGCACGTGGTCGTCACCGGTGGCACCGGCGCGCTCGGAACCGCGGTGGTCGGCGCGCTGCTCAAGGCAGGCGCGACCTGCACCGTGCCCTACGTGCACGAGGGAGAGACGCAGCGCTTTCCCTACAAAGGCGACGCCAAGGTGAAGTTGATTACAGTTGCCGACCTCGCCGATGAGGCGACGGTGGCGAAAGTGTACAACGGCATAAAGCCGTGGGCCTCTATCCACATCGCGGGCGGATTCGCCATGGGGAGCGTCGCAAAGACCGACAAAGCGGCATTGATGGCTCAAATCGATAGCAATCTGGTGTCATGCTTCCTGTGCTGCCGGACGGCGGTGAACGCCATGGCCGGCGGCGGACGCATCGTCAATGTAGCGGCGCGGCCGGCGCTGGAGTGGCGCAGCGGCGCAGGTATGTCGGCCTATACGATCGCCAAGACGGGCGTCGCCGCGCTCACCGTGGCGCTGGCCGAGGAGGTCGCCAAGAACGGCATTCTGGTCAACGCAGTCGCGCCCTCGATTATGGATACCGCAGCCAACCGCAAGGCCATGCCGAAGGCCGATTTCGACGCCTGGCCGAAAGTCGAGGAGGTAGCGGCGACGATTGTGTTTCTGGCCTCGCCCGACAACACAGTCACGCGCGGCGCGATCGTGCCAGTGTACGGGAAGTCTTAGCTCAGCCCGCGATCGGAACCAGTTCGAGCGGCGGCCGCACCAGGCGCTGCACCGCGTTCGAGGCGACGACCGTGCGGGTTTCCGCATAGGCCTCATGGTTTTGCTCGATGTCGTCGAGATCGTATTGATAATTCACCATCAGACCGTGCGCCTGCGCCATGGCCTTGTCCGACGTGTCGGCCAGCCAATTGATGCGCTCGAGGCGCGCGCCGTTGCCGAGATGAAAGCGCGCCACCGCGTCGGCCGGCAGGCCACGGCGATCGCGCGCGCGCAAGAAATACCAGGCGGCTGCGCACATCAGCGGATCCTGCAGCCGCGCCGCCGTTTCCTCGTTGCGCCACCAATTGGGATCGTCGAGCGCGGCCAACAGCGCCCGGTCGGCTTCGCTCAGCGCCGCCGTGCTTTCGCTCGCGCGTTCCTTGGCAAGCCAGGCCGCAAAATGCGTTACCGGCGATAGCGTCACGAAGGTCGACAGCTTCGGCAATTCGCGGCAGATTTCCTCGACCACCTGCTTGATCAGGAAACTGCCGAACGACACGCCGGCCAAGCCGCGCTGACAATTTGAGATCGAATAGAACGCCGCCGTACGCGTCTTGTCGGGCTCCGCCACCTCGCGTCCGATCGCTAGGATCGGCGCGATCGCATCCGGAATGTCGCGGGCGAGCGAGACCTCGACGAAGATCAGTGGCTCATCGACCAGCGCCGGATGGAAGAAGGCATAGCAGCGCCGGTCGGGCGGATCGATGCGGCGGCGCAGGTCTTCCCAATCGCTGATCTCGTGCACGGCTTCGTAGCGGATGATTTTTTCCAGCACGATCGCCGGCGTCGACCAATCGATGTGGCGCAGCACCAGGAAGCCGCGGTTGAACCACGACGAGAACAGATGGACGAAGTCCTCATCGACCGCGGCCAGATCGTCGCGGTGATCGAGTGCATCCATCAATTGCTCGCGCATGTGAACCAGCGCCGCAGTGCCGCCCGGTGCGAGATTGAGCCTGCGAAACAGCTCCTGGCGGCGCGGCTCGGAGGCGGCATGCACCTCGGCGACGGTCAGGTCGGACGGCTGCGCGCGCCAGGCGGCGATGGCCGTCTCCATGCGGGCGTGATCGGGCCCGAAGCGTTCGGCCAGCGCCTCGAAGAAGGCGATGCGCGGCCCGGTGGTGAGTTCGCCGTAGCGGGCCAGGATTTCGCGCGCGCGGGCGACGCCGGAGGCCTCGCCGCGGCTGGACAGCAGCTCCTCGCAGAGCTCAACCAGACTCTCGGAACGGACGGACGCTTCGCCGCGCCGATTGCGCGCCAGCAAGGCGCGGCCGCGCTCGGAAATGGTTTGTAAAAGCTCCCCGAAGAACGAGGTATTCATGAAACCCCTAGCCCATGATGCGGTCAGGAAACCACGTGGCGATTTCAGGAGCAAAACACAAGATGATGACCGCCAAAAGCATAAGGGCGACGAATGGCATAACGCCCCACACCACGTCACGCAAAGGGATATCGGGCGCGATATTCTTGATCACAAAAAGATTGAGGCCGACGGGCGGGTGAATCAGCCCCATTTCCATGACGATAGTCATGATCACGCCGAACCAGACCAGGTCGAAACTTTCGGCCCGCAACGGCGGTAAAATAATCGGCGCCGTCATCAGGATGATCGAAACGGGCGGTAAAAAGAACCCAAGCACAACCGTCATGAGCAGGATCATGCTCAGCAGCACCCAGCGCGACAGATGCACTGAGACGATCCACTCGGCCGCCGATTGGCTGATGTGGAGATAACTCATGACATAGGAATAAAGCAGCGACATGCCGATGATCAGCATCAGCATTGTCGAATCGCGAAGCGTCGATAGCAGGATCGGCTCGAGCTCCGCCGGGCGCCATACACTGTAAATCGATCCGATGAGCACCAAAGCGAGGATGGCGCCCAGCCCGGCGGTCTCAGACGGCGTGGCGTAGCCGCCATAAAGCGCGATCATCACGCCGGTGAGCAGCAGGACGAATGGAAGGACTCGTGGCAGCAGCGCAAATTTGTCGCGCGTGCTCAGCAGGTCCACTTCCAATAAATTCGAATGAGCGCCGGTCCGGTCGAAATTCGCCTTGGCGGTCCGCAATTCCCGGCGAAATCGCCACATCGCATAGCCGGCGAACAAGGTCACCAGCAACAGCGCCGGACCGACCGCGGCAAGGAACAGGCGGCCAAGCGATTGCTCCGCGGCGACGGCATAAAGAATCATGGTGATCGAGGGCGGCAAAAGAATGCCGAGCGTGCCGCCGGCGGCAATGATGCCGGCGGCAAATCCCGGCGAATAGCCGTGCTTGCGCATTTCCGGAATGCCGGCAGAGCCGATCGCCGAGCAGGTCGCCGGCGATGAGCCGGCCATGGCGGCAAAAATCGCGCAGGCAAAGACGTTGGCGATGCCAAGACCGCCGGGAATTCGATGCAGCCAGGCGTGCAACGCGCCGTAGAGATCGCGGCCCGCCCGCGACTTTCCGATCGCCGCGCCCTTGAGAATGAACAGCGGAATCGCAAGCAGCGTGATCGATGACATCTCCTCGTAGACGTTTTGGCTGATCGTATCAACCGACGAAGACGGCATGAAGGCAATCATGAACACCGTCGCCACCGCTCCGAGCGCGAAAGAGATCGGCATTCCGGAAAACATGACAAGCAGCGTGCCGGCGCCGTAAAGCAGCCCAATCGCGAGCGTGCTCATGTCGGTCGGCCCCGACCGGTCAGCTGCTGAATGACCTGCAGCAACACTTGCAGGGTCAGCAGCGCCATCCCTACGGTCATCAACGAATAGGGGATTGCCAGTGGCGGCTGCCATGTCGAACTGGTGCGAAATCCGCCCTCGATGGCTTCCAGCAGCAGCAAGCCGGATTTCCAGGAAAAATACGCGCAGAAAATCAACGTCACAATATCGACGAGCACCGACCGCACCAAATTTGCGCGTGGCGACAGAAGAACGACGATCGCCTCGATTCCGATATGGCCGCGGCGCGCCTGCACTGCGCCCGCCGACATGAATACCGCGCCGACGATTAGGAAGACGGAAACCTCGTCCTGCCAATCGGTGGAGAGATGGAGGAAGTAGCGGGTGATGACGCTGTAGGTGAGGACTAAACCCGCGACGACAAGCGCCACCGCGCATACAACTTCAAGGCAGGAATTGACCGCGGCCAAAATCCGCCCGAACGGTCCGGCGGCGTCCCTGGTGGACGCCGCCTCCCGTGCGGTCCCGACATCGTCGAGGCCGTATACCATTTCTATTTCCCGCCGCGCCGCGCCTTAGGAAACGTGGATGCCTTCGGCAAGCCTGATGAACTCGGCTGCTTGCGCCGAGCGTCCGGCATAATCCTTCCAGGCCGTTCCGCGGGCAATCTCGCGCCACTGGTCAACGGTTTTTTCGTCAAGGTCCACGATAGTGGCATTTTTCTTGGCATAGACGTCGGCGACCTTTTGATCGTCCGCCATCGCTTCCTTGGTGCCAAACGCTTCCAGCTCGGCGCCGAGTTTCATGATTTCACCCTGCTGGTCCTTGGGCAGCGCGTCGAAAATCTGTTTGGACATGATCAACGGCTCAAGCATGAACCAGTAGGACTTGCCACGGCCGGTCGTCAGGCTCTTTGCGACTTCTTCGAGCCGGAACGAGATCAGGCTGGTCGACGACGTGTATGTCGCATCGCAGGCGCCCGTCTGCATCGCCGCATAGAGCTCATTCGACGGAACCGAGAGCGTGGTCGCACCGGCCGCTTGCAGCATCATGTCGAACTCACGGCTGCCGCCGCGAATCTTCAGGCCCTTTGCATCCGTCGGATTGAGGATCGGCTTGGAGCGGCTGACGCATCCGCCAGCCTGCCAGATCCATGACAAGATGATAACGCCTTTGTCGGCCAGAAAACTGGCGAATTTCTTACCGAGCTCGGAATCCTTCCACGCCGCACCCTGCTTGTAAGACGTCACGAGGCCCGGCATGAGGCCAATATTGAGTTCCGAAAATTCGCCGCCCGCGTATGAGATCGGATAGAAGCTGATATCGAGCGCGCCTTTGCGCACCGCTGAAAACTGCGCGACGGTCTTCATCAACGATGAATTGGCATAGACCTGCCCCGTCAGCGCGCCACCGGTGCGTTTTTCCAAGTCGGCAGCGAACATCCGGCATAGCCGATCGCGAAAATCGCCCTGATCGATGGTGCCGCCGGGAAACTGGTGCGAAATTTTCAAAGTCTGCGCGGCCGAACCGAGCCGGGACATGCTGATCACGGCTGGCGCTGCGAGCGCGCCGGCAATGACGTGACGACGGGTAATGGGCATAGATTCCTCCCTTACGTAATGGCTTATTGCTTGGATGACCTGATACGGCCATGCGCCCCCGGATTTGGAACCAGGTTGGGCACGAGGTATAGACAAAATCCCGCCGACAAGCCAGACAACAGCCGAAATTTTGGTGCCACGCATCATGCGTTTTTAGGGACTTTTTTGTCATGCCGAAGCCGTTAGCGGGTGTCCGCGTTCTCGAGCTTGCCCGCATCCTGGCCGGGCCATGGGCGGGACAAATGCTGGCCGACCTCGGCGCCGACGTGATCAAAGTCGAACGCAAAGGCGTCGGCGACGACACCCGCGGCTGGGGGCCACCGTTCGTCGAAGGCGCCGACGGCAAACACATCGGCTCGGCCTATTTCCATGCCGCCAATCGCGGCAAGCGTTCGATCGAAGCCGACTTCGAAAACGAAGACGGCCAGCGCATCGTGCGCAAGCTCGTGCGGCGCTCGGACATACTGATCGAGAATTTCAAGGTCGGCGGGCTCGCCAAATTCGGCCTCGACTACAAGAGCCTGGCGCCGGAAAACCCGCGGCTGATCTATTGCTCGGTGACCGGCTTCGGACAGGACGGCCCCTACGCCAAACGCGCCGGCTACGACCTGATGGCGCAAGGCATGGGCGGCATCATGGATCTGACCGGCAGCGCCGACGGCGAGCCGACCCGCATCGGAATTCCGATGTCGGATATTTTCACCGGCTGCTATTCGGTGGTCGGCATCCTGGCAGCGCTGACGCAACGCGAGAAGTCCGGTAAAGGCTGCTATGTCGACACCGCGTTGGTCGATTCCACCGTCGGCGTGTTGTCGAACCAGGCGCTCAATTACTTCGTTTCCGGCAAGGTGCCCAAGCGCATCGGCAATGCACACGCCAATATCGTGCCCTATCAGGTTTTCCCGGTTGCCGACGGTTACGCCATCGTCGCGACCGGCAACGACAATCAGTACGTCAAGTTCTGCAATGTGCTGGGCGCGACCGAACTCGCGCAAAATCCCGAATACAAAGGCAATATCGGCCGGCTCAAGCACCGCGAAGAATTGATCGGAAAATTGTCGGCCCTCACCTCAAAGATGAAGCGCGACGACCTGCTTGCCAAACTCGAGGCGCAAGGCGTGCCGGCGGGCCCCATCAACGATCTCGAACAGGTGTTCGACGACCCGCAGGTTGTTTATCGCGGCATGAAGCTCAATCTGCCGAGCAAGGCAGCCAAGAGCGGCAGCATTCCTGGCGTGCGCACGCCGATCGTGATGGACGGCTGGAAGGCGGCGTCCGAGCACCCAGCGCCGCTGCTCGGCGAGCATACGGCGGAGATTTTGAAGGAGATCGGCGAGAGCTGACGCCGGCTATTTCGCCGGCGCGGCCTGCCGGCGGCGCGTCTTGGAGCCTTCGATCGCCTCACGGATGTTTCGCCGCAGGCTTTCGAGATCGTACGGCTTTTGCTGGACGACGACGCCCTGGCGGACGGCATCCTGGGCGCTCGCGCTGTAGCCGGTCGTCAGCAACACGGGGATAGTCGGGAACCGCTCGTTGATTTCGCGCGCGAGATCGAGGCCGTTCATGCCGCCGGGCATCAGGATGTCGGAAAACACCAGATCAACGTCGCCATCCAGCCGCAAGGCCGCGAGCGCCGCCTGCGCGTTGGCGACACTGCGCACGCGGTAGCCGAGCTGGCGGAAAATACTGGCCCCAACTTCTGCCACGTCGGCATTGTCCTCGACCAGCAACACGGTGCCCGCCGGTTCTGCCGGCGCCTCGGTCTGCTCCTGCGGCGACGGCGGCAGAGGCACCTCGTGACTGCGCGGCAGATAGATTGTGATCGTGGTGCCCCGCCCTTCGGTGCTGGTGATGGTCGCGGTGCCGCCGGATTGCTTGGCGAAGCCGTAGACCTGGCTGAGGCCGAGGCCGGTGCCCTTGCCGACTTCCTTGGTAGTGAAGAAAGGCTCGAACACCCGCGCCAGCACGTCGGGCGGAATGCCGTGGCCGGTGTCGGCGACGCGAATGGCGACAAATTCACCGCTCAGCCCCTCTTCCGTCGCCTCACCTTTGAGCGTCACCGGTTTCGCGCGGATCGACAATGTGCCGCCGGCCGGCATGGCATCCTTGGCGTTGACCGCAAGATTGAGGATGGCGAGCTCGAACTCGCCAGGGTCGATGCGGATCGCACACACGCTGTCCGGCACGTCGACCTTGATGTCGATATCGGTGCGCAACGAGCGCGTCAGCAACTCGCGCAGCAGCGGCAGCCGTTGCGACAGATCGATGACCTGCGGCGTCAAGGTCTGCTGGCGCGAATAAGTCAGCAACTGGCGGGTGAGCGATTCGCCGCGCTGGGCGGCGGTCGCCATCATGTCGAGCAGCCGCAGGTGTTTCTTGTCGGCCAACTCGCCGCGCAGCCGCTGCACACTGCCGCTGATGATCATCAGCAGATTGTTGAAATCGTGCGCGACGCCGCCAGTCAATTGGCCGATCGCCTCCAGCCGCTGCGACTGGCGCAACGCACCTTCCGCCAACTCGCGGCGGTCGGCCTCGTCGTAAAGCCGCTTGGTGCGCCGTAGCGCCAGCGCAAAACCAAAAAACAGGAACGCGGTCGCCGGCAGGCCGAAGACCAGATGGCTGCTCATGTAATTTAGCCAATCGTCGACGATCGCCCCTTTTTCCACGCCGGCGAGTACATAGACCGGAAATCCGGTGAGCTTGCGGTAGCCGATGCGGCGGTCGATACCGTCGAGCTGGGCTTCGACCGAGAAAATATCGCGTTCCAAGCCGCGCTTGACGCCGACGCGAAACTGGCTGCGGTCATCGAGCTTGGTAAGGCGATCCTTGGGCACCGGATAGCGCGCCAGAAAGCCGCCGTCGGCGCGCGCCATGCCGAAATAGCTGCCGTCGGCGTTGCTCATTTTCGCGTAGAAGTCCTCGAAATAACTCGGATACACGGCAATCGAAACGACCCCATTGAACTTGCCATCGTCGGACTGCCGCTGCTGCGACAGCGCGAAGAAATAAGTATTGAGGCCACCCATGCGCGGCTCGTGGACGCTGCTCACATAGGTGCCGGGATTGCCGGTCGCCTGTGCCTGGAAATAATCCCGCGTCGAGAAATCGAGATTCTTCGGCACCGATGCAATATTGGAGGAAACCAGTGCGTGGCCGTCGCGATCGATGAGCGCGATGCCTTGCAGCTGCGGCATGGCGTCAACGATACGCTTCAGCCGGGCGTGCAACGGACCTTCATTCTGGCGAATATCGTCGTCCGACATTCCCCGAACGACTTCGTCGATCTCGGCAAAGGTGCGCTCGATGGTCTGCAGCACCTTGAGCGCATGCTCGTGCAGGATGTCGAGCGAGCGGTCAATGCGCTCGTCGCTGACACGCTCGAAATTGCGGTAGCTGACCGTGGCGGCGAACGCGAACAGCACCGCCGGCAGCACCAGCGATGCCACCATCATCAGCTTGAGCAGCCGGATGGCTGCATGGCGCGCGGTCAACATCTGACTGGTAAATCCCGCCGAACGGTGGCCGGCATAATTTCATAGATTGCCGACTCGGACGAGTATTTTGAATCGTCCCGGCGCGGCTTTATTGGGACGGGATTCGGCCGAACACTTGGCGCTAACCGCTTATAAACAGGCGGCGGAACCTTTTCGTTCCGTGCGCGTTGTTGCTCTTCGTATTGGTTTTAAGAAACCGCGGTCGGCGCCAGCGCGTCGATATCGGTGGCAATATCGATCACCGCCGGACGATTGGCGGCGAGCGCCTGTTGCAGCGCCGGCGCGATGTCGCCGGCCCGTTCGACGCGGATGCCCAACGCGCCCATATCTTCGGCGAGTTTGGCGAAATTCATCGGATTATAAGTCCACAATTCGCGTCCCTGCTCGGTCTGGGTACCGCCATAGGCGCGGTCGAAGCCGCGCTTGGATTGATTGCCGCCGCCATTGTTATTGACCACGGTCACGCTGTTGATTTTCCAGCGGACCGCCGTTTCGATTTCGGCGATGTGATACCAAAAACCGGCATCTCCCGTGAAAACCACCACCGGACGCTCCGGGCAGGCCGCCTTGGCGCCGATGCCGGCGGGAAATGCCCAGCCGAGATGACCGGCGCTGCGGATATAGCTCTGGGTCGGCACGCGCGTATCGTACATGCCGCCCATCCACATGCCGGCATGGCCGGTGTCGACAACCACGATGCCGTTGTCGGGCACGTGCTGGGTCAACTCGTGGCAGATGCGCGCCGGATGGATCGGCGCGCTGTCCGATTCCAGCAGCGGCTTGTATTTGGCGGCCCATTCGCTGCGCAGCGCGGCGATTTCCTTGATCCAGGCCGCACGTTTGGTCGCGCTCGACTTGTCGATCTGCCCCAGCATGCGCACCAGCACGGCTTTGATGTCGCCCAGCACGCTCGCTTGCAACGGATAATTGCGGCCGAGCGATTCCGGCTCGATGTCGATCTGGATCGCCGGCGTGCCAATTTTCGGCACCGCCCAGAAATGCGTGGTCATACCGCCGGTCTCGGTGCCGATGAAGCAGACAAGATCGGCGGCGTTGACCGCGCGGTTGGCGGTTTCACGCGAATAGCTGCCGACCACGCCGACCGACAGAGCGTGCGTACCGGGGATGCAGTCCTTGCCGTTGAGCGAGGTCGCGACCGGGATCTGCAGTGCCTCGGCGAGCGCGACCAGCTCGCGCCCCGCGCCCGAGGCGCGCGCGCCGCCGCCGACGACGAAGATCGGCCGCTCGGCCTTTTGCAGCAGATCGAGGGCGATTTTCACATGCGCGGCTTCCGGCTCCGGGCGGAACGGCGGCACGCGCGCGAATTGCTGCTCGACCAGCGGCTCCAACTCGGCTTCTTCGAGGTCGAGCTGACCCTCGTTGCCGCGGAATTGCAGATGCACGGGGCCCGGCGCGCCGGAGGTGGCGACGCGAAACGCCTGCCGCACCATGTCGGGAATGCGCGTCACGTCGTCGATGGTGGCGTTCATCTTGGTCACCGGCTCGAACGCCGGCACGTCATCGATTTCCTGATAGACCTTGCGGAATTTGGTTTTCGGGTCGCGCCCGCCGGTGAAAGCGAGCACCGGCGAATGCGCTAGGTGCGCATCGCGCAAGCCGGCCGCGAGATTGAGTGCGCCGATCACCTGCGCCATGCAGATGCCGGGCTTGCCGGATGCGCGGGCATAGCCGTCCGCCATGTAGGCCGCCGACTTTTCGCCATGGCAATGCACGCGCGCTATTTTGGTATTGCGCCGCTCCATTTCGACAAAGGTGCGGCGCAATACGGCCGGCACCATGAAGACGTGCGTCACGCCGTAGCCCGCCAACATATCGGCTAGGCATTCGGCGCCAATCATTTTACGGTTGTGACCAAGCATGATTTTATCCGGTTTCTCGGCGGCGAGGCGTCCAGTAACCATCGGCGCGCCGACGTGGCAAGAGCTTGGAACGAAAGAGCTTGGAAGTTGACGGGCCGCCGGGGCTGAGTCAGGCTTCGACATCGCATGGGGGAATTATGACAATTCGCATCCGTACTCTGCCGCCATCGTTCTGGCCATGCATCGCGTTTCTTGGCCTTGCGGCGGGGCCCGCCACAGCCGCCGGCTGCAACCCGGCGAATATGTCTGCGCCGGCTCGGGCGGCAGCATTCTCGTCGGCCTCGGCTTCAAGTTGAAGGCGGACGGCAGCTACACCGATCTCGATGGCACAACGTCGGGCCGGGCCGTCTTCGAGGGGTCGTGCGTCCCCTTCGTCGGAGGTCATCTTGACGGGCAAATGGGACGCAATGTGCGCGGCGGCACCAATTTCGAGATCAACATGATCAGCTGCAGCCGCAACTAAGCGTGGCGAGAACACTCAGTCCGGCTTGAAATTCATCGCCACGCCATTGATGCAATAGCGCAGATGTGTCGGCGGCGGCCCGTCGTCAAAAACGTGACCGAGGTGGCTGCCGCACCGGCTGCAATGCACCTCGTCGCGCATCATGCCATGGCTGGTGTCGGAGGATTTTTCGACCGCGCCCGGCTCCGGATCGTTGAAGCTCGGCCAGCCGGTACCACTCTCGAATTTCTTCTTTGACATGAACAGCGGCTGTCCGCAGCCGGCGCAGGAGAATGTGCCGTGGCGCTTTTCGTAGTTTAGCGCGCAGCTACCGGGCGCTTCGGTGCCGTGCTCGCGCATGATTTCGTATTGTTCGGGCGTGAGCAGCTTGCGCCACTCCGCCTCGGTCCGCGTCACCGGATAAGTTTTATGATCCATTCGATTGGCGCTCCGTCCAATTATTATTTGATTGCCAGCGGATTGACCGGCGAGCCGACCGCGCCGGTGATCGGGATCGCCGGCGCCACGAACATGAATTCATAGACCTTGTCGGCGGCGCAATCGTCGGCGAGCTCCTTCAACTGGAAGATCTCACCCATGGTCATGCCCATGATCGGGATCGTGATCCAGTGCCAGGGCTGGTTGATGCCCTCCTCGCTCTCGTTCGGCCGCACTTCGCAGCCCCAGGTGTCGCTGGCGAGCGCCGCCAGTTCGACGCGCTTGATCCATTCCAGGGTTTCGAACGCAAAGCCCGGCGCGTCGCCGCCCGGATAGCCGTCCCAGCTTCCGGCCTTCTGACAGCGTTCCATCTGCCCGGTGCGCACGATCACGTAGTCACCGCGCTTCATCGTCACGCCCTGTTTTTTTGCCGTCTCATCGAGATCGGCGCAGGTCATGGCGTAGCCGTCATCGAGCGACTCGGCGCCCTTGTAGCGGGCAACATCAAGAAGCACGCCGCGTCCCACCATTTTGTTCTTGGTTTTCTCGATGCCGCATTTCTGCGCGCCGGCGCTGGTCACTTCGCGGCAGTCGTAGCCGTTCCACATGTAATTTTCATAAAACACATGCCCGAGCCCATCCCATTGCGTGCCGCATTGCAGCGGCATGGTCACCATGTCGTCGGCGGCGCGGATGCCGCGCTTGTCAAGCACGCCGGAATAGGCGTCGGTGCCGGTGCGCAGCATGGTGTGGATCGGGTTGGTGCGGCCCATGGCCGGATATTTGCTCTTGGCACCCTGCGGTCCGGTGTGATCAAAATTTAGAGCGAGCGAGATCACCTTGCCTTTCTTGACCAGCCGGGTGGCGGCGATGATGTCCTCGGGTGAGGTGAAATTGAGCGTGCCGATTTCGTCGGCAGGGCCCCATTTACCCCAATTCTTGTACTTCTCCGCGGCGTCGCGCATGTCCTGGCGGGTAATTTTTCGAGCCGGCATTGCATATCCTCTGCTGAAATTGGCTGGTGTGCAGCTGGCCGAAATACAGCCTGCGGCAGGGCACGAAAGCAAGACCTGCGCGGGAGCCTTATGGCTTGTATTGAATTCTAAAAGCTGGGCGGAATGCTGCGCTCACGCGGGGCGAATTGTTGCATGGCAGCGTAACTTCATCAATATAAGCGTGCCGTTCATAGGATCAGCGTGCGTTCATAGGCCGTTCACGCCAATTCTGCCACCAATCAGGTGACCGATACTGCTGTCGGGACCAAACACTCAAGGAGGACAAAAAATGTTGAGAAAAATTTCCCTCGTTCTATCCGCCGTTGCGGCACTCGGGCTTGCAGTCGCTTTTTCGGCGCCCGCCGACGCCGAGCCGGTCAACAAGAACGTACGCGTTAACAGGACCGTGAACGTTCACCGCAACGTCACCGTCAACCGCAACGTCCGCGTCAATCGCAGCGTCGGCGTCCGTGGCCGCTTTGTCGTCGGTCAACGTTATAATGGCCACGTCTGGTACGGCCACAACCGTCACCGTTGGCATGGCGTTTGGTACGGCTACGGCATCGGCCCATGCTGGATCAACGTCGATGGCGAGTGGTTCTGGAACGACGTCGCCTGCCCCTAAAGACCTAGCATCGCTAGGCGTAAGCCCTGCAAGACCGCCCAAGTCAGCTCATGTTGGCTTGGGCTTTTGTTTTGCGTTTGGTGCGAGCGCAGGTCCCCTACTGGCGTCGGGCACGGACGATGCTACGATGACGAAAAAATAGGGAGGGTTTCATGCGCTCGATCGTAAAACATGTAGCCGGCTGCGCCGCATTGCTTGCCGCGGCTCTAACCGGCGCGCCGGCCTCGGCCGCGGGCTACCCCGACCACCCCGTCAAGATCATCGTGCCGTTCGCCGCCGGCGGACCGACCGACGTGATGGCACGCATGCTGGCCGTGAAACTTGCCGAAAAGCTCGGCCAGCAGTTCTACGTCGAGAACATGCCCGGCGCCGGCGGCAATATCGGCACACTCAATGCCGCGCGTTCAACCGGAGACGGCTATACGATTCTGGTCGCGTCCTCGAGTTACGTCGTCAACCCGAGCCTCTACAAGAATTGCCCGTATGACGCTGAGAAGGATTTCATCCCGGTCACGCTGGCGGCCATCACGCCGAACGCTCTGATCGTTCATCCCTCGATCGAGGCCAAGACCGCGAAGGAACTGATCGAATTGATCAAGGCTCATCCGGGGAAATTTACCTTCGCCTCGGCGGGGCTCGGCACGACGCCGGATCTGGCCGAGGATCTGTTCAAGGTCACCTACAATCTCGATTTTGTCATCGCGCCTTATAAAGGCGGCAGTCCGGCCGCGCAGGCCGTGCTCGCCAACGAGGCGCCGATCGCCTTCGTCGCCATGACACCGGTGACACAACTGGCGAAGACCGGAAAAATTCGCGCGCTGGCGGTCACCACCCAGAAGCGCTCGTCGGCGCTACCCGATGTCCCGACTTTGACGGAAGCCGGCGTAACTGGGCAGAACTCCGAAACCATGCAGGGCGTGTTCGTGCCCAAAGGCACGCCGCAGGCCATCGTCGATACATTGCAGAAGGAAGTTTCTGCGATCGTGAAGAGCCCCGATATGCAGGCGAAGATGCTGCCGCTCGGCTTCGAGCCGGACGGCGGCTCGTCGGCCGAGTTCGCGGCCTATGTCAAAGCCGACGTCGCCAAGTGGAAAAAGGTGATCGCGGACGCCAAGATCAAGCAGATCGAATAAGTGCTGATCCGTCGTAAATGAAAATCATCGACATCCGCGAGACGGCGGTCCCGCTCAACTCGACGCTCGCCAATTCGAGCATCGACTTCAGCGAGATGACGACATCCGTCGTCGCCGTCATCACCGATGTCGTTCGTGGCGGCAAGCCGGTCTGCGGCTTCGCCTTCAATTCCACCGGCCGCTACGCCTGCGGCGCGCAGATGCGCGCGCGGTTTATTCCGCGCGTTCTCAAGGCGCCGCCGGCTTCCTTGTTGGACGGCGCTGGCGATTTTGCGCCGGAAAAATTCCTCGCCGTCATGATGCAGAACGAAAAGTCCGGCGGGCATTCCGAACGCTCGGTCGGTATCGGCACCATCGAGGTCGCGATCTGGGACGCGCTCGCCAAGATCGCGGACAAGCCGCTGCATGCGCTGCTGGCCGAGCGCTTCAATGGCGGCAAGATTGCCCAGAAAGTGTTCTGTTATGTCGGCGGCGGCTGGTACGCGCCGGGCAAAACCACCAAGGATCTGCAGGACGAAATGCGCCGCCATCTCGACGCCGGCTATACCATGGTGAAGATGAAAGTCGGCGGCATGGCGCTCGCCGACGACCTCGCCCGCGTCGAGGCAGTCAAAGCGATCCTGCCGAAGGGCGCGCAGCTTGCGGTCGATGCCAATTCGAAATTCGACCGCGCCAATGCGCTGACCTATGCGCGCGGCCTTGCGCCCTTTGCCTTGCGTTGGTTCGAAGAACCGTGCGATCCGCTCGATTTTGCGCTGCTGTCGGAGATCGCCGCGGCGTACAACCCGCCGCTTTCAACCGGCGAAAATCTGTTCTCCACGCAAGACGTAGAAAACCTGGTCCGCTTCGGCGGTTTGCGGCCGGAGCGCAATGACGTGATCCAGATCGACCCGCCGCAGGCCTACGGCATCGTGCAATATGCCCGCACGCTCGACATGCTGGCCGCTCATTCCTGGCCGCGTAGCGCGATGTTTCCGCACGGCGGCAACCAAATGTCGCTGGCGATTGCCGCCGGCTTCGGCCTCGGTGGCGCGGAGTCCTATCCCGGCGTGTTCGGAGATTTCGGCGGCTTTGCCGACGACGCAACGATCGAGAACGGCCACATCACTCTCTCCGACCGCCCCGGCATCGGCTTCGAGGAGCAGGCCCGGCTCTACAAAATTATGCGGGAATTGTCGGGGATTTGAACACCTGCCGCCAGGCTCGGCTGCTGTCGCCAAAATGCAACATCGCCGGCCAATTCGGATGGCCGAGTTATCAACGGGTGCCTGCCGGCTGCCCGACTCAGATACGCCTTGCCGAATCAAAAATTGGCGAGCGGGGACCAAACATGCGCTTGGAATCGGTTGAGTATCGGTTATCTCAGTCCGACGAGCGTAAGCCTGCCAACGAAGAAATCCAGCAGAACCAGCTGACGCCGGCGCGGCAAGCCGCGCTCAACGCGTTGGAGCGCGAATTCAGAGAAATGTTGAAGGCCGCCCGCGCCAGCGGCGCGGTGTAAAATCATCCGGCGGTCGGCTATGGTGCGGCGGCGACAATAACCGCTGCCGCTGTCATGTCGGACCTCCCAGCAATGGACACCGAAGCCCTCCGCCGATTGCACTACGCCGCGGCCATCGCCTGCGGCGTATTTGCGGCGCTGGTGGTGCACATCGTGCTGACCGTATTCGGCGTCGGGCTCGACGCGGTGCTGCGCGACGCCTCCGCCGGCACCAAGCCACAACTGTTGTCGGCACTGGCCTGGTGGGCCATCGGCGGCGCCGGCTTTCTCAGCGGCTGGGCGACCGGCGCTTATCTGATCGCGGCCACCCGTGAGCGCGATTTCGTCTACCGGCTGGCGCGGCGCTTTTTGGTGGCGCTGGTGTTCGCCGCCGCCACCGCCGGCGGCATCATGAGCAAGACCGAGAATCTCGGCGGCACGGTCGACGTGATTGCCGGTCTGACCGCATTGGGCTTGGGTTTGATCTGCGCCTTCTGCGGCGCGCGGCTGGCTTATCTCAACGCCGAACAAGTGTAGCTATTTTTCCGCCGGCTTGACGCCCGCCAGCTTGCGGGCGCGCGCCTTCTTGTCTTCGATCTTCATGCCGCGCGCGATCTGGATGCGCTGCGCCTGCGGGGAACCTGCGCCCTGCAGGCTTTCGGTCAGATAGCCGACGGCGTTGCGGCCGATGGTCATGTTCTCGATCAGCCGAAGGATACGCATGCGGTCGGTCACCTCGACGCCGTCGCGACCTTGCAGGAATTTCCGGATCAGCGGGCCGACCTCGTTGTTCTGCAGGTCCTTTTCCGACGGCATGGTCACCATCAGCCCGCCGGCCAGATCCTGCGCGAGGCGCGCGATCTCGTAGGGAAAGCGCGTGACGTTGTGCTTGGCGACGTTGGAGAGCATTTCGTCGTTGATGTAAGCGCCGGAAGCGACGGGCTTGGATTGATGCGCGCCCGCCATGCAACTCGAATAGATCGTTTCGTTGAGGTGCGTCATCTCCACCAGCTTGTCCTTGATGTGGGATGCGCCTTCGACGCCATTGTATTCCGCGGCCGAAGCCGCCGCGCCGATCAAGACGTCGCCCAACCCGGTCTTACAGACGTAGGACGAGCGGTGATAGGTCGTGAAGCGCTCGACCAGCGATGAGGCGAAGTCCCATTCGCCGTCCATGAAGACGTGCTCATGGGGCACGAACACATTTTCAAAGACGATCAAGGATTCCTGGCCGGCGAATTGCGCGTTGCCGGCGTCCATCGGACCGCCATCGACAATGCGGGTGTCATTGGTCTGGCGGCCGACAATGTAAGTGAGGCCGGGCGCATCGACACGCACCGCGCCGACCACCGCCCAATCGCGGTCGGCTTCACTCAATCGCATGGTCGGCATGAAGATCAGCCAATGCGAATTGACCGCGCCGGTCTGATGCATCTTGGCGCCGGAGACATAAATGCCTTTGTCGTCGCGCCGCACCACATGCAGGAAGAGATCGAGATCGGTTTGCTGATGCGGCGCCTTGGAACGGTCGCCCTTAGGATCGGTCATGGCGCCGCCGATCACCACATTGGCAACCTGCGCACGCTTGAGAAACGCCAGGAAGCGCCGGTGATAGTCGGTGCCGTTCTTGGCGTCGATGTCGAAAGTCACCGAATGACAAGTGCCGATGGCGTCGAGGCCGACACAGCGCTGGAAACAGGTGCCGGTGCGGCGTCCCAATTCGCGCTGCATCTCGTGCTTGTTGACGAGATCGCCCGGCGCGGTGGGCACATGCAGGAAGCGGTTGATCTGGCCATCGCTGATATCGGAATGGACGGTGGCGAGATCGGGCCGCTCGGACGCGATCCGGTAGGTTTCCGCCATGGCGTTGACCGAAGGGCGGATGACCGGGTTGTCGACCGGCTCCGGCACGCGCTCGCCCATGAAGAACACGTTCATGTGGCGGCCGCGCAGCGAGTTGACGTAGTCGTCCGCCGTTGCGATCCGCGTTTTAAAGTCGGCCCACAGGGTTTCGAAGTCACTCATCGCGCTGCTCCTGCGGAGCGAAGAGAAGAGTGACGCTCGCGGATGAATTGCCGTGTGGCCGGCGCGTCCGCCCCGGCTAAATGCGGCGCCGCGAACGCGGGCCGCATTCCTGCGAACTCATCTTCAAGCATGCGCAAAGATTGTGCGTCGTCCACGTCGTACCAACCCGCTACGTTGACCACCGGCAGCCCAATATCGCGCGCCCGCTGCAAAGTGAGACGATAGACCTCATTGGCGCCCCACGGAATATCCTCAAACAGCCGCGGATGCGGCCGCGACAATCCGATCAAGGTGTAGCCGCCATCGAAGGCCGGACTTAAGACCACATTGTCGCCTTGAAGTACGGCGGCAACGGCCTCGCGCAGGATTTCGGCGGGCAAGGTCGGCGAGTCCGAGTTGACCAAAATTGCCCCGTCATGACCGGCATTCAGAAGATCGGCGCTCGCCTTCACCAATCTGGCGCCGAGATCGCCGTCGCCCTGAACCATCAAATTGAATACGTCCGGCAGCAGCCGGCGCAGCGCCGCCTCCGAGCCGAACGGCGTGTACACCGCGTAGCCGGCGACGTCGCCCTCCCTGACTAGAGTTTGGATGGTCCGCGACAGATCGCGGATGAAACAACTCGAAATCACCACGCATTCTTCAGGCAGCAACGGCGGCGACAGTCGCGTCTTCGAGGTCCCGACGGCCGGTGTCTTGCACACGATGGCAATGGCGATGCGCGTCATCGGACATAAGCCCCGATCTTGAGACTAAAGGCGCGCGGAAAAGAATGGTGCCAGGGGCGGAATCGAACCACCGACACTGCGATTTTCAATCTTAAACTTTATTATAGTAATCAGCGAGTTACAAAAATAAAAGTGTCTAACTGAGTAACAAAGATCAATGGGTTAGAACGGATCTGTCTAACATCTGCTGAGCTGCCGACCGATTGTCCGCTCTTGTCCGATTTTGTTGCAGAAGTCGGGGATTGAAGGGCGAGGCAATTGGCTCGATATCTTGAAGGCGGCCCCCTTGCCACCCGCTCGATTTGAGAGCGGTGGCTCTGAAGCTGTGGCGCTAACACTCGTAACGGTTAGGCGGCACAA
>DASRLF010000027.1:0-46838 GCA_035648555.1 Pseudolabrys sp. | reverse complement strand
ATCGAGAATATGTTCGGCAGGCTCAAGGACTGGCGACGCGTTCATACCCGCTACGACCGATGCGCTCACACATTCATGTCCGCAATCTGCATCGCCGCCATCGTCATCTTCTGGCTATAATCAATGAGTCCTGACCCTAGCCCGTCGTTGTAATCGCCTTCAGACTTCTTGCTTTGATTACTCTTCTTCCGATTGCTTCGTTTTATGTACCCGCCGTGTTTTCATCAGTAGGGAGTGCTCACAAAAGTTCACTGATCGATCGTCTAGCTATTATTCATCTGGTGAGACGCACTCCCCGCGGGGCGCGTCATGAAGAGACGCAATCCTGACCCTTCACGGATCGGTGGCGACACGCCTCTCCGGTTGGAAACGGCTGCCTCGTTGGCTTTCCCTGACGGATCAATGTCAGCAAATGGTCTGCGCCGGGAACGAGACCGCGGCCGCCTACACGTTGAGCGCATCGCAAATAAGGAATTTACAACATTAGACGCCATTAGGCGGATGAGGGAGTTATGCCGCGAAGAAGCAAAGGCACCTATCTCTGGCTTAGACCAGAGCGCCGAACCGACAAGAAAAAGAGGTCGCACCGCTCCACCTGGATCATCATCGATAGAGGACGGCAATTCGCCACAGGCTGCCTTGCGACTGAAATTGCAAAGGCCGAACAAAAATTAGCAGAACACGTCGCAGCTAAGTATCAGCCGCGCCGTAAAGAGCGCGATATTGAATCAATCGACGTCGCTGACGTGCTCTGGATTTATTATGAAGACACCATTGAGCGCCAGGGTCAGCCCGATAAGTTCGAAGGTCGGATCGGTCGATTAAATGAATTCTGGGGCGGCAAAGTTCTTGCCGACGTGACCGGCGAAACCTGCCGCGATTACGCGCGCCAACAAGGCTCGCCCGGTGGCGCGCGACGGGACCTCGAGGACCTGCGCGCTGCGATCAACCACCATTCAAAGGAAGGCCTGCATCGCGGTATTGTAAGGGTCACGTTGCCGGACCGGGGTAAGGCCCGCGACCGATGGCTTACCCGCCAAGAGGTGGCCCGCCTGGTCTGGTCGTGCTGGCGCTACAAGGAAACTCAGGTCGTTCATCGCGGGCAGCGTTCGGGGCAAGCCCAAGAGACCTCAAAGGCTCCTCTTCGCCATATTGCACGATTCTTATTGATTGGCGCTTACAGCGGCACTCGATCGGGGGCGGTCTTGTCTGCATCGCCGCACCCAGGCCCGGGCCGCTCTTATGTCGACATTGAGCGCGGCATCTTCTATCGGCTGGCCGAAGGCGCTCGCGAGACAAACAAGCGGCAGCCGCCAGTGCCCCTGCCACCACGGCTGTTGGCGCATATGCGCCGCTGGGTTCGGCTGGGCATCGTCGACGACTACTTTATCGAATGGCAGGGCAAGCCTGTGGCTTCAGTCAAGACAGGCTTTAGCTCGGCTATGCGTCTTGCAGGGATTGCGGGCAAGGTGACGCCTCACACCCTTCGGCACACTGCGGCGACGTGGCTGATGCAGGCTGGGGTCGACAAATGGGAAGCCGCAGGATTTCTCGGCATGTCAGTCGAGATGCTCGATCGCGTGTATGGGCATCATCACCCGGGTCATTTGCGAAACGCGGCGCACGCGCTTGGGTATCGTCCGCGGGAAAAATTGGCGGTATCGTTGGCGCCTCCGCGACGAGCCCAACGCGCCCCATCGCAAGTGCTTGAAAATATTGGTAGGCCCGGGAGGACTCGAACCTCCAACCAGACCGTTATGAGCGGTCCGACGCGCTGCTTTACGGGGCTTTCAACGGTCCAGGTAACGCTCGCTCAGCTTCGCTTTGCAGTCGAGCCTCCTGCCGTCGAAGGAAAACCACCGCAGCGGCGACTAGAACCACAGCTGCCAGTCCCGATCCAACCCCGGCATATCGAGTAACGAGGTGCAACTTTCCTCCTAAATAATAGCCACCAGCGCCGTATAGCATCGCCCAAACAATTCCACCTGCAATATTGAAGAATAGAAACGACAGCCAATTCATTCGATTTGCTCCAGCAAGGAGTGCGGCAAACACGCGCACAACAGCAAAAAAGCGACCAAAGAAAACAATCTTGCCTCCATGGTTCAGGAATAGATACTGACCAAGTTTGATACGACCGTGAGTTATATTGAGACGAGGACCATACCGGAGCAAAAGACGGTAGCCTCCTTCGCGTCCAATCCAATATCCAATCGTGTTGCCCAAAATTGCGCCGAGAGTGGCAGCGCCAATCACAAGCCAAATGTTCAGCGCGTGAGTTCTGGCGGCATAGATCGCAGCGGCAACCAAGATTGACTCACCGGGAAGCGGCAATCCTAGGCATTCGAAACCAATGATCAAAAACACCGCCCAATAGCCATAAGTGGAAATGATATGACTCAATTCATGATGGGAAAAAACGCTATTGAACCATTCGAGAGTCATCGAGCGCGATCTAATTTGCTGTACTTAGGCTTGCTACCGTAGCGTTGGCGCGATTGCATTGCATGAGCGTTTCAGGGGGGGCGGTCAATGCATCATTGAGCCCGTAATTGTAAACGGTTGTAAACGGCCCCTAACCGGCAAAACACCGCTCACTTGATGTCGTTGATTACAAAAGGGAACTGGCGCGCCCGGAGAGATTCGAACTCCCGACCCCCAGATTCGTAGTCTGGTGCTCTATCCAGCTGAGCTACGGGCGCTAATGCCGTCGCGGGAAATCAGGCAACGGAACCGAGCGATAGCTATCGCCTCGGAGTTTCATTGGCAAGGGCGGCAGGAGTCAAAGTGACGTTCCTGGCTTGGCTTGACGAGCCCAGACCAACGCCTGGTTCTCGACACGAATGCGGTAGGCGAGCAGCGCCGCATTGGCGAGGGAAAAGACCAGGGCGAACACCGGCAACCCGAATGCCAGCGGAACCACGGCGATCTCCAGAACGACGACCAGATAATTCGGATGCCGTAGCCAGCGATAGGGCCCACGCGCAACCGGGGTCGCCCCTGGCAGGACGATGACACGCGTGGTCCAGCGCCGGCCCAACGTCGCGACTACCCAAAGCCGGGCCGCCTGCAGCAGTATGAAGATCGTGAGCCAGAACGGATTGACGCTGCGGTCATGCCCAAGCATCCACAGGCCGAGCAGCCAAAACGCGTGCAGCGCAACGATCAGCGGATAATGCCTGGCGCCGAACTCTATTCCGCCGCCGGCGCGCAAGCGTAGGGTGTTCCATTGCGCGAAGCCGAGCTCGGCCAGCCGCTGCACGATCAGAAAGACGACCAGCCAGGCGCCCTCATCCACGCGATGCCTCAAGTGCAAGGAAGCTTGCAGTAAAGCCGGGTCCGAGCGCCGAGAGCACCGCGGTGCCGCGCAAGCCGCGCTTGAGCGAGCGCTCAAGTACGAACAACACACTCGGCGCCGACATATTGCCATGGCCACGCAGCACCTCGCGCTCGTCGCGCAGCGTGCCCTTTTGCAGATCGAGCGCGGCCTCGATGGCATCGAGCACTTTGGCGCCGCCCGGATGGCAGACGAATTGCGGTGCTTCGATCCGTGCCGCTTTCACAAAACGGCGCGCCGGCGCCGTCAGCCGCTGCTTGACGAAGCGCGGTAGCGAGCGCGACAGCACGACACCGAAACCGATCGGATCGATCGACCAGCCCATGATGTCGAGCGTGCTCGGCCAAGTGTGCTCGGCGGCGGCGCCAATCTGCAATGGCGCATCACCCCGCTCGGCCCGCAGCACTGCGGCTGCAGCGCCGTCGCCGAACAGTGCGGATGAGATCACATCGGCCTTAGTGCTCCGGTCATTACGAAAGGCGAGCGTGCACAGTTCAACGACCACCACGAGAACGATCTCGCCCGGCTCGGCGCGCGCCAGACGGGCGCCGAGCGACAAGCCCGACACGCCGCCGGCGCAACCGAGGCCGAAAACCGGCACCCGCATGGCCGATGGCCGAAAACCCATTTCCACAGCCACGCGCGCTTCCAGGCTCGGCGTCGCAATGCCGGTGGACGACACAGTGACGATGGCGTCGACATCTTGTGCGGCTATACCGGCGCGATCGAGCGCGGCGCGCGCGGCTTGCACAAATAAAGCGCCAGCACCGTCCAGATAGGTCTGCGTGCGCTCGGTCCAATCGTGCGGTTCTTGGTACCAGTCGATCGGCCGCACCGAATAGCGCCGCTCGATGCCGGCATTGACGAAAACATCGGCGAGCTTGGGATAGCGCGCGAAGCTGCCCGCATAAATCCGGCGCGCGACATCGGCGACCGCCGACTGCTCAAGCCGGTGCGGTGGTACTGCCGTCGCCAGCCCAAGCATCGTCACCGGCGTCGAGGCCATGCAATATCCTTCGTTGTCAGAAAATGTCGCCCTAACAATAGGAACACCGCCGTGGGGCGACCTGTTCCTTGAGTTTTAGGCCCTCACGCGCTCGCCGCGCCGGGAGTTGAGGTCGACGGCGCGGTCAGGGATGATGATGCTGAACATCGCGCCAATTGTTCCCGGCACCAGCCGGATTTCGCCGCCATGGGCGCGGATCAATTCGGCGGCGATGGCCAAGCCCAGCCCGGTGCCGCCGGCGCGCGCCGCGCCCTGAAACGCCTGGAACATATGGGCTTGTGCCCTCTCGGGAACCCCGGGGCCGGTATCGGACACTTCGATCACCACCACGCTGCCCTCGCGGCGGCCGGTGAAGCGGATCTGATCGCGGGCTGGATCCCGCGCCCCGCGCATCTCCAGCGCCTGCACGGCATTGCGCGCCAAATTGACCAGAACCCGGAACAATTGATCGTGATCGGCGTCCACGGTGAGCCCGCGTTCCACCGCAACGATCCAGCGGATCGGCACGTCGAGCCCGAGGCCGAGCGCCTCGTGCACTTCCTCGATCAACGGCTCGACTTCGATGATCTTGCGCTCGGGCGGCGGCTCCTGGGCAGCGCCATAAGAGAGCGTCGACTGGCAGAACGCGATTGCGCGCTCAAGCGCACGCATCAGCTTAGGCGCGAAGCGTTGCACTTTTGGATCGGGTAGTGTCGATAATTGATCGGAGAACAACTGCGCCGACGCCAGCAGATTGCGCAGATCGTGATTGATCTTCGACACCGCGAGACCGAGCGCCGCCAGCCGGTTCTTCTGATGCAACATGGAGGCGAGCTCGCGTTGCATGGCGGCGAGCTCCACCTCCGCTGTGCCGATCTCATCGCTACGGCCGGATTCGGCGATGATGCGCGTCGGGTTTTCCGGATCGGCGCGGAACGCGGTCATGTTTGCGGTAATGCGGCCCATCGGGCGCACCAGCAAATAATGCAGCGCGAAGAACACCAGCATCGCGGTAACACCGGAGATTACCAGCGACAGCAGCAGAATATTCACCGAGAACGTCAGCATCGCCTTGTGCAGCGGCGCCTCATCGAGAATGACTTCGATGAATTGGCCTTCCGCCATCGGCGCCGGACCCACGACACGGATCACGTCATCCGGCTCATCGAATAAAAGTACCTCAAACGCATCCATGATGGCGCGCCACCACGGCACGTCACGCATGTCGATATCCTGCTCGATCCTGGACGGCAGATCGGCGGCTGCCAGCAGGCGGCGCTGATCGCCCATTTTCATCGCCACCGCGTGCGCGCCGATACTTTTCAGAATTTGCTTGGCAAGACTTTCCGGCACCATGCCGCTCGGGGCAGCATCGAGCACCAAAGCGGCGGTGTGCGCGGCAGCCAGGCGGTCGTTGAGCCAGTTGAGTCGGAAATTGGCGATCGAGGGCACGTAAATGAGAACTTCCGCCACCATCACGAACAGGACGGTGAGCAACAACAGCTTGCCGGAAAGGCCGATGCGCGGAGACCCCACAACGCCAGAATCTTGGCGCGGCGCCGTCGGCGCAACAGATTCACTTGCTGGCTCGATCCCGGGTTCCAATGAAGTCCTCAACCGAAGATTCTCAGCCAAGCTATGATGCGCCGCACCCATGGGCTCGTCAAACTGGGCGTGAAATAGTCGATGGCCGCGCGTTTTCCGATTTCCGACAGAGTCGGATAAGGCAACGCGATGCCGGTGAGGCTGCGAATGTTCAGCCCCTGCGCGACCGCCAATGTCCACATCGCGATCAATTCTCCGGCCTGCGCGCCGACGATGCTGGCGCCCAGGATTTTACCTTTCGTCGTGGTGATGACTTTAATATGACCGCGCGTTTCGCGCTCGGCCTGCGCGCGGTCGTTGTCGTGATAGGGCCAACGCAAGATTCGCATTTTGATGCCGCGCGCGTGCGCCTGTGCCTCGGTCAATCCAGTCTGCGCGAGTTCCGGCTCGGTGTAGGTCACTCGTGGAATGGCGTCGTTGTCCACCTTGACCGGTAGACGGAAAAGCGCGTTCCGGATCACCAATCCGGCGTGATAGTTGGCGGCGTGCGTGAACTGCAACTGCCCGGCCGCGGCGTCACCGATCGCATAGACGCGCCGGTTGGCGGTTTTGAGACCCTTATTCACGAGAATGCCGGAGCCGTCATACTTGATGCCCGCGGCGTCGAGATCGAGCCCGTCGGTCGTCGGCTTGCGCCCAGTGGCGACCAGCAGATAGCGGCCCTCGACAGTTTCTTCGCCCCCGGCGCCTTCGAATGTCACGCTCACGCTGCCGCTCGCGTGCTTGACGCGCACGATCTTGACGCCGCTTCGGATGACGACACCCTCGCGTTCGAGTTGGTCGAGCACGACCGCGGCGCATTCCGGATCGTCCTTGGCGAGCGGCATTGCCGCTTCGAGCATGGTCACTTCACTGCCAAGCCGGCGAAAGGCTTGCGCCATTTCCAAACCGATCGGACCGGCGCCGATAACGATCAGGCGGTCGGGCCGCTCAGCGAGATCGAAAACAGACTCGTTGGTGAGATAAGGACCCTCATAGAGCCCCGGGATCGGCGGCAGCGCGGGCGTTGATCCGGTCGCAATCACAACACGCCGCGCGCGGATTTCAAGGTCGCCAACCACGACGGTTCTGCGGTCCTTAAATTTGGCGTGACCTTTGATCACCCGAACGCCCAAGCCAGCAAACCGTTCTACCGAGTCGGTCGGCGCAATGGCAGCGATCACGCGCTGCACGTGATCGTGGACTTTGCCGAAATCGACATCGATGCTCGACGCGGTCACACCGAATGCGCCTGCGCTCCGCATGATCGCCGCGCGCCTTGCCGCCGCCAGCAGCGACTTCGAGGGCACGCAACCGGTATTGAGACAATCACCGCCCATTTTATGCCGTTCGATCAGTACCACCGGCACGCCGAAAGCGGCCGCGGCCGCGGCGACCGACAGGCCGCCGGAGCCGCCGCCAATGACGCAAATGTCGGGTTTGAGTGTTTCAGCCATGGTCTAAAAACTCTTGCCGCAATGATAACTCAGAATTCACATCGGCGCGCGCGAACGGGTGCGCAGCCTTTTCACTATCACCGGCACCAAGGCGAGCAGACCGAGCGCGACCAGCGCGCCGATCAGTTGCGGCGTCAGCACGTCTTTCGCATTGAAGATCATCTGACACTCGGTCCGGCCCGCGGCCAGGCAAGTATTGTAAGCGTCTCTTTGCGCGGCGATGAGGCTGTCGAGGCCGGTGCCCGCCAATGCATAGACGATGGCGCCCGGAATGACGCCGAGCGCGGTCGCGGTTACGAACGGCAACAGCCGCACGCCGGCGAATGCCGGCACCAAATTGACTAGGAAGAACGGGAATGCCGGCACCAACCGCAGAAACAAAAGATAACTGAAGGCGTCGTCGCGGAAGCCTTGCGCGAGTTGGGCAGCGCGCGGGCCGGCGCGCCGCAGCAGCGGTTCGCCAAGCGCGGTGCGCGCCACTAGGAAGATAATCGTCGCACCAACGGTGGCCCCTATCACGGCGGCCGATGCCCCCACCGCAAGGCCGAACAAAAGGCCGCCGGCCACCGTCAGAAAAACCGCACCCGGCAACGACAGCGCGACGGCGGCAATATAAAGCGCGATATAGGCGAGCACGGCCAAGAGGCGATGCTCGGTCACGAAGCCGTCGATGGCCATGCGGTGCCTGATCAAGGCTTCGAGCGAAATGCTGCCCCGGCCGAAAATAATGTAGGCGGCGATGGCGAGCAGGGCGACGGCGATCAACGGCGCCAGCCGGCGGATCGGACTTCGCGGTCGATCGGGAGTGGAAACGGCCCCGGGCATGCGCGCTATATACACGAGGCCGGGACCCAAACGGACCGGTCTCACCGCCTTGTGACGCTTTGTGACCTGGGCCAAATGCGTCGCATTGACGCGCCTTGGCCCCTCCCTTATAAGCCGCGCAAATCGCGTGCCGATCCGCATCTTTGCGGGTTTTCATGGCCGATCCCGGGGGCAATCCTGTCGCTCCTTTCGCCACGGCGCGACCAGCGGAGAACTTAACGTGAAGCGGACCTATCAACCGAGCAAGCTTGTACGCAAGCGCCGTCACGGATTCCGCACGCGTATGGCCACCAAGGGCGGACGCAAGGTCTTGTCGGCGCGGCGCTCGCGCGGGCGCAAGCGGCTTTCCGCCTGACGGCGCAACGAGACCGCGCGAATTGCTTCCATGGAACGATTGAGGCAACGGGCGGATTTTCTAGCCGCGGCGTCCGGCCTCAAGACCACTGCCACCGCCTTCGTGCTACAGGCACGCGAGCGGGTGGACGACGGGCCGGCGCGTTTGGGCTTCACCGTCTCGAAGAAAGTAGGCAACGCGGTCGAGCGAAACCGGGTGCGCCGTCGCTTGCGGGAAATGGTGCGGCTCTTAGGCGCGAACCGGATGCGAAGCGGACATGATTACGTTCTGATCGGACGGCGCGCCGCGCTCAAGGTTCCATTCGCGCGGATCGCCGAGGAGTTCGAGGGGGCGCTGCGACGCGTGCATGCGAAGCGCAACGGCAATACGGGATCCCGATGACCGACAATAAGAATACCATTATCGCCATCGCGCTGTCGGCCATTGTGCTCATCGGCTGGCAGTTTTTCTTTGCGATGCCGCAGGAAAAAGCCAGACAGGAAAAGTTGGCCGCCGAGCAACTGACGCAAAAAAAGCAGCAGCCGGCGCAACCGAGCCAGCCCGGACAGCCGGCGCAGACACCGTCCACCCAGCCGGGACCGGCGCAACCGCCCGGTCAATCGGGCGAGGTTGCCGTGGCGGCCACGCGCGACGCGGCCGTGGCGAAGTCCGCCCGCGTTGCGATCGCAACCGGCAGTCTACAAGGCTCCATCGCGCTCACGGGCGGGCGCATCGACGATCTGGCGCTGGTCAAATTTCGCGAGACGATCGATCCGAAGTCACCACCGATCATTCTGCTGTCGCCGTCGGGCGGACCGGATCCCTTCTACGCCGAGTTCGGCTGGACTAACGCCGCCGGCGCCAACGTCAAGGTCCCGACATCGGACACCGTTTGGAGCCAACAGGGATCGGGCGCGCTCGCCGTCGGCCATCCGGTGACGCTGACTTGGGACAACGGCGCCGCCCTCGAATTCCGCCGCACCATCGCGGTCGACGACAAATACCTGTTCACCATCAAGGACGAGGTGGTGAATAAGAGCGCAAGCGCGATCTCGCTTTATCCCTACGCGCTGATCTCGCGCCACGGCACACCGCACACGCTCGGCTACTACATCTTGCACGAAGGTCTGATCGGCAAGTTCGGTGACGAGGGCACAAAGGAAGTCACATACAAGTCGATCGACGAAAAGAAGATCAACACCTTCAACGCTACCAATGCCTGGCTTGGCATCACCGACAAATACTGGGCCGCCGTGCTGCTGCCGAAGACCGACGCGCACGTCGTCGCGAACTTCAAGTCTGACGAGGTTGGAACGACCAAGACCTATCAGACCGACTACTTGCTCGACGCCCAGACAATCGCGCCGGGCGCGACGGGGACGGCTGAAACGCGGCTGTTCGCTGGCGCCAAGGAAGTGCAGGTCATCAACGGCTACCAGAGCCAGTTAGAGCTCAATCATTTCGATCTGCTGATCGACTGGGGCTGGTTCTATTTCATCACCAAACCGTTGTTCAACGTGATCGACTACTTCTACCGTTTGGTCGGCAATTTCGGCATCGCAATCCTGCTGGTCACCGTGCTGATCAAGCTGGCCTTCTTCCCGCTCGCCAACAAATCCTATGCCTCGATGGCGAAGATGAAGGCGGTGCAGCCGCAGATGACGGCGCTGCGCGCTCGCTATCCCGACGACAAGGCCAAGCAGCAACAAGAGCTGATGGCGTTGTACAAGAAAGAGAAGATCAATCCTCTGGCCGGCTGTCTGCCGATCGCTATCCAAATTCCGGTTTTCTTTTCTTTGTATAAGGTTCTTTTCATCACCATCGAGATGCGGCACGCGCCGTTCTTCGGCTGGATTCATGACCTGTCGGCGCCCGACCCGACCAATATCTTCAATCTGTTCGGGCTTATTGCCATCGACCCGACGATCGTGCCGGTGATCGGCCACTATCTGCATCTCGGTGCGTGGCCGCTGATCATGGGCGTGACCATGTGGGCACAGATGAAGCTCAATCCGGCACCGCCGGACCCGACGCAGCAGATGATTTTCAACTGGATGCCGGTGATCTTCACCTTCATGCTGGCGAGTTTCCCAGCAGGACTGGTGATTTACTGGGCCTGGAACAACTCACTGTCGGTGCTCCAGCAGAGCGTGATCATGCGCAAACATGGCGCGAAGATCGAGTTAATCGACAACATCAAGGCGCTGTTCAGCAAGAAGAAGTCGCTGTCATAGCCGAACGCCGTGTTCTTCTGAACTTTCGCCGCAACATTGTTCCGCGTCGCCGGGCCCGCGCCGATGGATGAATTCACCCGCGACGAAATCGAAGCCGGCCGCAAGCTGTTCACCGGCGAGTGGCGTTTTGTCGCGGCCGCAAGCTCGGCCGTGTCACTGCCGCCGATGCGCGGCGCGGAGATTGCGCTGTCCGGCCGCTCCAATGTCGGCAAGTCGAGCCTGATCAACGCGCTCACCGGCCGCAAGAATTTGGCACGCACCTCGCGCACGCCCGGCCGCACCCAGGAATTGATCTTCTTTACCGGCGGCGGCCCCCTCAACGTGGTGGACATGCCGGGCTACGGCTACGCGGCCGCCGCCAAGAGCAAGGTCGCTGCCTGGACCGAGATGATCCACGCTTACCTGCGCGGCCGCGCCAATCTTGCGCGCATTTATGTGCTGGTCGACGCCCGCCACGGCCTGAAAGACACCGACGGGCCGATGTTCGACGCGCTTGGCCAGGTAGCCGTCAGCCATCAGATCGTGCTGACCAAATGCGACGCTCTAAAGCCGGCTGAGCTTACCCAACGCATCGCCGAGACCGAGACCGCGCTCGCCAAGCGCCCGGCCGCCTATCCCAAGGTGCTGGCGACCTCGGCCCATGACGGCACCGGCATTCCCGAGCTGCGCGCCGCCATCGCGCGGCTGTTGGAAGAAAGAAAACGCTGACACATTGTCGCGCATCGGCTAAAACCCTGCGGCGTTTCAACGGAAGACCGGCGTAATGGCCAAAGCCCCGAAAATCGATCCGCTCGAGCAGGCGCGTATCCTGTCGGAGGCGCTGCCGCATATGCAGCGCTATGACGAGGAGATCGTCGTGGTCAAATATGGCGGCCACGCCATGGGCCAGGAGCAGACCGCGCGCGACTTCGCCCGCGACATCGTCCTGCTGGAGCAGACCGCGATCAATCCGGTCGTCGTGCACGGCGGCGGGCCGCAGATCGAGGCCATGCTCAAGAAGCTCGGCATCAAATCGGAATTCGCCGCCGGTCTGCGCATCACCGACGCCAGGACCGTCGAGATCGTCGAAATGGTGCTGGCCGGTTCGATCAACAAACAGATCGTCGGTTACGTCAACGCCGCCGGCGGCAAGGCGATCGGACTGTGCGGCAAGGACGGCAACATGGTGCAGGCGCGCAAGGTGACGCGCACCGTGGTCGACCCCGATTCCAATATCGAAAAAGTCATCGACCTCGGCTTTGTCGGCGAGCCGGATAAAGTCGATATCACCATGCTCAACCAGCTCATCGGCCGCGAGATGATCCCGGTGCTGGCGCCGGTCGCGACTTCGGCCAGCGGCGGCACCTTCAACGTCAACGCCGATACCTTCGCCGGCGCCATCGCCGGCGCGCTCAAGGCCAAGCGCCTGCTGTTGCTGACCGACGTGCCCGGCGTGCTCGACAAATCAAAGTCGCTGATCACGGACCTGTCGGTTGCCGACGCGCGCAAGCTGATCGCCGACGGCACCATTTCCGGCGGCATGATCCCCAAGGTCGAAACCTGCATCTATGCACTCGACCAGGGCGTCGAGGGCGTCGTCATCATGGACGGCAAGATTCCACACGCCGTACTGCTCGAGCTGCTCACCGATCACGGTGTCGGCACGCTGATGCATCGCTGAGACGGAACGCAAACGCGGCAGCACGAGGCTGCCGCGTTCGAACGATTTCAATTCGCCAAAACGTCAGGCCGGCCAATTCACCTTGCAGCCGGTTGCCTCAGCTGGGCCCGCGGCGGTCGCGCCCGGCACCAGTTGACGCACGGTGAACATATTGTCCGGATCGCCCTTGGGCGGATGTGCCTCGCCGACGAAGACGCTGCTCATCAATTCATGATCGCCGGCGCGAAATTCCGGCGCGCCAGGCTGCAGCGCGATCTCCGGCGGCAGCTTGAAGCTCGAAAGCGCGCGGGCGAGCTTGACAGCGTCGAGGGTTTTCTCCTGATTGGCGATGACCGCCGCCGTCTGCACCGACGCATAGCCGAACCAATGCCGCGCCGTGGCCGCCTTGCCGGTTTTCGCCTTGATCGCGTCGTTGAATTCCTTGACGTGCGGCACGTTGGGCTGGTCCCACCACCATTCCATCGTCCACCAACCGATGCGCGCGGCGTCGGGCACGGCCCGCAGGCTTTCAAGTTCGAACAACGTACCGGCGATGCCCATTTGCTTGTCCAAGCCGAACTGGACGAACTGCTTGAGGCTGTTGACCTGGTCGCCGCCGCCCATGACGTTGATGACGACCTGCGGGTTATAGGCCTTGGCCTGGATCAGATACGACGAGAAATCGGGCGTGCCGAGCGGTATGAGAGAGCCGGAAGAAGTGCCACCGGCGGCCTTGAGCAGCTTCTCGAAGCTCGCCTGCACCGAGTGCCCATAGGCATAGTCCGGCGTCAGGAAGTACCATTTCTTGCCGAGCTTCTCGATCAGCGTGCCGGCGATGGCGTTGGCGTCCATCGTGGTCGAATTGCAGACGCGGTAGACATTCCACGTACAGCTCGACCCGGTGATCGGATCGGTGTGGCCGCCCGAGACGAGGTGCAGGATCTTTTTCTCGCTGGTGACCTGGGCCATCGCGATTGCGATGCCGGAATTGACGTCGCCGATAATGAAGTTCACCTGATCGCGCTCGATCAGCTTGCGTGTTTTCTGCACGCCGGTGCCTACATCGTTCGCCGAATCCTCGATCAACAGCTCAAGCGGCCGGCCGAGAATGCCGCCCTTTTTGTTGATCTGCTCGGCGGCGAGCTGTGCGCCAACACGTTCGCCTTCCGCGATTGCCGCATAGACGCCGGTGAACGGATCGACCAAACCGATTTTCACCGGGGTATCACCCAAAGCCCGAACGATGAATGGCGATGTGACCTGCGCAGCCGCAATGGCCGCACCCGCTTTCAGGATCGTCCGACGACCGATGATTCCAGCCCGCCGCGAAACGTTCATCTTATCCTCCCAGAGTTTTTTGTCTGCCCGATAGCCAACATCACCCCCGATGCCTGGATACCCGGCATCAGCGTAAGCTTTTCCGGTTCTTGCTGCCAAGGGTAAACAGCGCGACTCCGGCTTTGCCGCAGTGCACCCTCACGCCGTAACATGGACCCATGATTCGCCGTTTTATCTGTAGCCTCGCAGGACTATGGGCGGTCGGGGCCATCTATCCGGCGCACGCCGAGCTGACGCTGTGCAATCGCACCAGCTACATGATGGAAATCGCGTTCGGGATCGAGAAGCGCGCCAACGTCTCAACCTACGGCTGGTTCCGCGCCGACCCCGGGCAATGCCGGCAGATCCTCGACACGCCGCTCGATGCCGACTTGGTCTATGTGCATGCGCGCACGTCTCCGGTTTATGGCAGCACGCCGTTGCCGCAAAACGGCGAGGCCCTGCTTTGTATCCGCGACAATTCCTTTGCCATCACCGACGCGCGCAGTTGTCCGGTCAACCAGCAGGTGCGCTTCAACGCGGCCAAGCCGGCCGATTCGCCGAAGGGCCCGACGATCAATCTCGCGGAAGAAGCCGACTACGACGACGCGCAGGCGCGGCTCGCGGGCATCCAGCGTCTGCTGGCGATCACGGGCTACGACGCCTACCCGGTCGATGGCGTGTCGGGCGTCAAGACGCAAGCCGCGCTGACGAAATTCATGAACGACCGCAAGGTGCCGGCCGACGCCGCCGCGAAACCGGAGTTTTTCGACGCGCTGATGGCGGCCGCTTCCAATCCGTCCGGTACGGGCTTTTCCTGGTGCAACGACACCAAGTACACGGTGATGGCGTCGCTCGGCATCGTCGAGATGGGCGCGATTGTCACCCGCGGCTGGTATCGCGTGGCGACCGGGCAATGCCTGCGGCCGGACCTGCATGGCGATCCGCGCCGGCTCTACAGTTATGCCGAGGCGGTGGACGGCAATGGACGCCCGATCAGGCAAGGCGATGGCGCGCTGTCCTGGGGCGGCACGGTTCCATTGTGCACACGCGACGGCAAGTTCGAGCTCTCCGATCACAAGGATTGCGCGGCGCGCGGACTCAATTCCGCCGGTTTTGCCCTCATCGACATCGGCGCCCAGCCTTCGGCCATCGTGCGCTTTAAGGAACCTTAACGGCGCCGGAAACCACGGTAAAATGGGCGCCTTTGCGATTGCGTCAATTCATGTGATATAGGGTCGATGAGATTGCATCATATGACCGAACACCCCTGCAAAGTTCTGCTTGTCTATCCGGAGTTCGTTCCAAATTCGTTTTGGAACTACACCGAAGCCTGCAAGCTTGTCGGCGCCAAATATCCGGCAGCCCCACTCGGGCTGATCACCGTTGCCGCGATGTTGCCTTCCGAATGGGAGTGCAAGCTGGTCAACCGCAACACCGAGACGCTGGATCCGGCCGACCTCGACTGGGCAGACATGGTCATGACCGGCGGCATGCTCAACCAGCAGCCCGACGTGTTGCGCCTGATCAAGCTCGTGCAGGCGCGCGGCAAACCGGTGATAGTCGGCGGGCCGGATGTAACGTCGAGCCCGCACGTCTATGCCACCGCCGACTTCCAGGTGCGCGGCGAGGCGGAAGAGATCATGAAGGATTTCGTCGCCGCCTGGGAACGCGGCGAACGCTCCGGCATCTTCACCGCCGAGAAATTCCAGACCGATGTCACCAAGACGCCGCTGGCGCGTTACGATTTGCTGAACCTGAAAGACTATCTTTATGTCTGCGTGCAGTATTCGCGCGGCTGCCCATTCACCTGCGAGTTCTGTGACATCATCGAGCTTTACGGCCGCAAGCCGCGCACCAAGGCCAACGCGCAGATGCTGGCCGAACTCGATCGCTTGTACGAGCTCGGCCATCGCGGCCATGTCGATTTCGTCGACGACAATCTGATCGGCAACAAGAAAGCGCTCAAGACATTCCTGCCCGAGCTAAAAGCCTGGCAGAAGGCGCACAATTTTCCCTTCGAGTTCTCGACCGAGGCCTCGCTCAATCTTTCGGACGACGACGAATTGCTCGAAATGCTCAAGCAGTGCAATTTCTTCGCCGTCTTCGTGGGGATCGAGAGCCCGGATCCCGAAACGCTGGTTCAGATGCGTAAGAAGCAGAACACGCGGCGCAACATCGCCGAGTGCGTTCAGAAGATCTACAGCTATGGAATTTTCGTGACGGCCGGATTCATCGTCGGATTCGACAACGAAAAAGGCTCGATTGCCGACGCCATGGCCACCCTGGTCGACGACTGCGCCATTCCGATCTCCATCGTCGGCTTGCTCTATGCCCTGCCGAACACGCAGTTGACGCGCCGTCTCGCCAAGGAAGGCCGGCTGCACAACGGCCACGACCTCTTGGAAGACAACTACGAGGGCGATCAGTGCACGCACGGCATCAACTTCACTCCGTTGCGGCCGTTGCGCGACGTTCTGATGGACTACAAGCGCACGCTGGAGCAGATCTACACGCCGGAGGCTTACGCCGGCCGCCTCGAACGACTGTCCTCGATGCTCAACCGCGATGGCCGCCCGAAGCCGCCGGAAGGCGACAACCAGAACAGCCTTGCCTGGCTCGATACCGTCAACCGGATCATCAACGCCGTGCCGGAGACGCGCGAGATCTTCTGGAAGACCTTCATGACCTGCGCCCGCACCAATCCCGCGGCGGTGCGCTACATCATGCGGATGATGGCGGTCTACATGCACCTTCGCCCGTTCTCGCAACGAGTTATCGAGAGCATCGACCGGCGCATCCAGGACCTCGACGAGGGACGCACGCCGGTTCCGACCATCGTCAACGAGCGGATGGCGGCCACGGTCAACTGACCGCGCCGGCCGGTTCGTATTAAGCGAAAGCTATGGCCAAGCAACGCGGGACACCACGCGGATTCGACCATGTCGAGACCTGGGTGTTCGACCTCGACAACACGCTTTACCCGCATCACCTCAATCTCTGGCAGCAGGTCGACGACCGCATCCGCGCTTATGTCTCGGATTTCCTGAAAGTGTCGAAAGACGAGGCGTTCCGCGTTCAGAAGGATTATTACAAGCGCTACGGCACCACCATGCGCGGCCTGATGGCCGAGCACGGCATGAAGCCGGACGATTACCTCGAATTCGTGCACCAAATCGACCACTCGCCGTTGACGCCGAATCCGGCGCTCGGCGCCGCGCTCGTGCGGCTGCCAGGGCGCAAGCTCATTCTCACCAACGGCACCCGCAAACACGCCGACGCGGTGATGAAGAAACTCGCTGTGCACCAGCATTTCGAGGATGTGTTCGACATCGTCGCCGCCGGCCTAGAGCCCAAGCCGGCGCGTAAAACCTACGAGCGTTTCCTCGCGCGCCACGACGTCGATCCGGGCAACGCCGCGATGTTCGAAGATCTGGCGCGCAATCTCGAGGCGCCGCACGCGCTCGGCATGGCCACGGTGCTGGTGGTGCCGGAAGGCCTGCGCGAGGTGTTTCGCGAGGACTGGGAATTGGAAGGGCACGACGCCGCGCATGTCGATCATCTCACCGACGATCTCGCCGGATTTCTTGAGCAAATCCTGCTCGGCTTGACATCTCCTGCCCCGCCGCCGACAAACCGCAGCCGAAAAGCGCCGGGGTAACTTATGTCGAACGACAAGCTTGCCAAAACTATCGACGACGCCTTCGAGAGCCGCGACACCATCAGCCCCAAGACCAAGGGCGCGGTGCGCAAGGCGGTCGAAGCCGCGCTCGATCTGCTCGACCGCGGCGAGGCGCGCGTGGCCGAACGGGCGGCCGACAGCCGCTGGCAGGTCAATCAGTGGCTCAAGAAAGCCGTGCTGCTCTCCTTCCGGCTCAACGACATGAGCGTGATTCCGGGCGGACCCGGCAAGGCTGTCTGGTGGGACAAGGTCGACGCTAAATTCAAAAACTGGAATGCCGCCCGGTTTCGCAAGGCAGGATTTCGCGCCGTGCCCGGCTGCGTGGTGCGGCGCTCAGCTTTTATCGCGCCCGGCGCGGTGCTGATGCCGTCTTTTGTCAATCTGGGCGCCTATGTCGATTCAGGCACCATGATCGACACCTGGGCGACCGTCGGCAGTTGCGCACAGATCGGCAAGAACTGTCACATCTCGGGCGGCGCCGGTATCGGCGGCGTGCTGGAGCCGCTCCAAGCAGGACCCGTGATCATCGAGGACAATTGTTTCGTCGGCGCGCGCTCGGAAGTGGCGGAAGGCGTGATCCTGCGCACCGGCGCCGTACTGTCGATGGGCGTGTTCCTCGGCGCCTCGACCAAGATCGTCGATCGCGCTACCGGACAAATGCTGCAAGGCGAGGTGCCGGCCTATTCGGTCGTGGTGCCGGGCACCCTGCCAGACAAGAACGGCGGCCCAGGCCTCTATTGCGCGGTCATCGTCAAGCGCGTCGACGAGCGCACGCGCTCCAAGACTTCGATCAATGAGTTGCTGAGAGATTGAAGGCGGAAAACCTATGACCGCCGACCCCGTCGCCATCGCCCGCGATCTGCTTCGCTGCCGTTCGGTGACGCCGGCCGAAGGCGGCGCGCTCAAGTTTCTTGAAACGACACTGAAGGCGGCTGGCTTTACCGTACACCGCATGACTTTCAACGAGCCGGGCGCAGACGACGTGGAGAACCTCTACGCCCGCATCGGCACGGCGTCGCCGCATCTGATGTTTGCCGGCCATACCGACGTGGTGCCGGCGGGCGACGAGAAGGCGTGGCAGCATCCGCCGTTTGACGGCGAGGTTGCTGGCGATACGCTTTACGGCCGCGGCGCGGTCGACATGAAAGGCGGCATCGCCTGCGCGGTCGCCGCAGTGCTGGATCACTTAAGCGCGCACGGCGGCAAGCCGCAAAAAAGCGGAAAGGGCTCGATTTCTTTTCTGATCACCTGCGACGAGGAAGGTATCGCGGTCAACGGCACGCCCAAGCTTTTGACATGGGCGGCCGAGCGCGGCGAAAAGTTCGACCACTGCCTGCTGGGCGAGCCGAGCAATGTCGAAGCGCTCGGCGACACCATCAAAATCGGCCGGCGCGGCTCGCTCAACGGCCACCTGATCGTGACCGGCAAGTCGGGCCACGTCGCCTATCCGCAGCGCGCGGACAATCCAGTGCGTGGGCTGGTGGCGCTGATTGCGGCGCTGCAGGCCGAGCCGCTCGATGCCGGCACCGCGCAGTTTTCTCCGTCGCATCTGGAATTCACCTCGGTCGATGTCGGCAACAAGACGGTCAATCTCATTCCGGACGAGGCACGAGCGCGCTTCAACATCCGCTTCAACGACGCGCACACGCTCGACTCGCTGAAAAAGCTGATCGAGCAGCGCGCCGCCAAAGCTGCCGGCGGCAAGATCAAATTCGCTTTCAAGTGGGAGCCGTCGAACGCCGGCGTCTTCGTCACCAAGCCAGGACCGTTCACCGAGTTGGTGACGGAAGCGATCGCCAAGGTCACCGGCCGCAAGCCCGAGCTCTCAACCACCGGCGGCACCTCGGACGCGCGTTTCATCACGCATTATTGCCCCGTGGTGGAGTTCGGCCTGGTCGGACAGACCATGCACCAGGTCGATGAGCGCGTACCGATCGCCGACCTGCGCGCGCTGATGGCGATTTACGGGGCGATTCTCGACAAGTATTTCGGCTAATAATCGACTTTCATTAAATACAGCCCGTCCGGCGGCGCCACCTGGCCGCAGGCGGCGCGGGCGCGCGCGGCGAGCGCGGCGGCGAGATCGTCGGCGCTCCAGACGCCAAGGCCGACCTGGACCAGCGAGCCGACCATCGAGCGCACCTGACTGTGCAGAAACGAGCGCGCCGAGGCGGCGACATTGACCGCATTGCCGTCGCGGGTGACCGCCAGAACATCGAGCGTCTTCTCCGGCGATTTGGCCTGACATTCGGTGGAACGGAAAGTCGTAAAATCATGCTTGCCGATCAGGCGCTGCGCGGCGGCGTACATCGCCGCGGCGTCGAGCGGGCGCGGCACGCGCCAGGCGCGGCCAGCATCGACGGTCAGATCGGCGCGTCGATTAATGATGCGATAAAGATAATGGCGCTTGATCGCCGAGGTACGGGCATTGAAGTCGTCGGCCGCGCGTTCGGCGGTGAGCACTGCCACCGGATGCGGCCTTAGATGGGCGTTGAGTGCATCGCGTACTGTGTCGGTGTCCCAGTCCTTGGTGAGATCGACATGAGCGACCTGGCCGCGCGCGTGCACGCCGGCATCGGTGCGGCCGGCGCCCTGCACCGGCGTTTTCTCGCCCGAAAGCGCCTCGATCGCCGCGGTCAGCACGCCCTGCACGGTGAGGCCGCCGGCCTGGATCTGCCAGCCGGAAAAGGGCGTGCCGTCATATTCGATGGTGAGCTTGTAGCGCGGCATAAGCCGCTATTTCCCCGCCAGTTTGGCGGCATCGTCGTGCACGCCGGTGTCGATCAGCTCGCCGACAGGCACGGTCTTCGGGATGACACCGGCTTTCACGAACAATTCCTGCATCCATTCGATGCGGTCGGCCGGGATCGCCAGCGCCGGATCGATTTGCTTCTCCTTGAGCGCCTGATCGGTGATGAATTCGGCGCGCTTGTCGTCTGGCTTGGCGTGGGTCAATTCCTGCGCCAGCTTGATGACTTCGTCGCGATGCGCGGCGGCGTATTTGTAGGCGTCCATCTCGGCCGCGACGAATTTCACCAGATCGCCGCGCCGCTCGGCCAGCACCTTGCTGTTGGTGGCGACGCAGAGCCGGATGAATTTCGGAACCGCGGTGCCGCCTTTGGCGAGCACATGGATATTCGGCGGCATGATCGCTTCGAATTCGTTCGACACCACGGCCGCGTCGGTAATGCCGGCAACCAGCGACTTGTAGCGATCGAGATCGGCGCCTTGCGTCGCCAGCTTCACGTCGGAGAACGGCACGTTGGCGGCATCCAGCATGCCGCGAAACAGCAAATCCGGCAGCGAGCCGGGCGAGGAAATTGCGACGTTCTTGCCCTTGAGCTCGGCCAGCGTCTTGATCTCGGCCTTGGCCAAGACGACCTGCGGCACGCCCGGCCAAGTGCAGCCGACGATCCTAACGCCGGTGCCGCGCACGCCGGCGACGATCGATTCCGCCGCGCCCATATCGACGCTGTCGATTTCGCCGGCGATCAGCGCCTTCATCAGCGTGGCGCCGGCCTTGATCTGGAGAATTTCGATCTTCAGGCCGTGCTTGGCGGCGAAACCGCCTTTGTCGACCATGGCGATGAAGCCGGAATCGCTCTTGGCTTCGAGAATGCCGTGCTTCCAGACTTTATCCTGCGCGTAGGCGGCCGAGAGGCAGGCGACAAGCAGCGCTGCGGCGATGGTTATTTTTGATTTTGTAAACATCGGTGATTCCTCCACTTATAGCGCCGGTTTCAGATACGGAATTCGACGCCGCGTTTTTGTCCTTGCGATATGTTCAGGAAAAGCTGCTCGAGCCCGGCCTTTTTCTTGATCAGGCCCTGCTCGTGCGAATAGCCGACCAGCGTCTCCAGATTTTTTCTGTTCTGGTCGCGCAGGCCGTATTGCCACGGATCGGCGCCGAGAATCTCCTCCTGCTCCTCCCAGGCCTCGCGATACCAGGCGAGCGGCACAATGCGCGGGTTTTGCATGCGCTCCATCGTGATCGCCTTGGCCTCGTTGAACGCCTTGTACAGGCTCACCGCGATCCAGGGGTGCTGCTCGGTCAGCGGTTGCTTCAGGCCGAGCACGTGCATGATCGGAAAAATACCGGTCCTTTTGTAATAGGCGATTTCCTCGTCTTTGTAGGACGGGAATAGCCGCGCCACGCGCACATCCTTGGCCAAAAACGGCTTGATCAAATCGGAATGCAGCACCGCGTCCAGCTCGCCCTCCGCCACCATGGTCTCGACCGATTTCTCGTGCGGCAGCCGCGTCAACTTCAGGTCCTTCGGCAGCGAGACTTCGACGTCGTCTTCAAGCTCGGCGAACCATTCGATCGATTTGAGCGGTACGCCGTATTCGTGCTCCAGAATGCCGCGCATCCACAACACCGCGGTGGTCATCAGCGTCTTGACGCCGACCTTGCGGCCGATCAGGTCTTTCGGCTTGGCAATGCCTTTGGCCGTATTGATGAACATGAAGCCGTGCCGGAAGCGGCGGTGCAGGAAAACCGGAATGGCGCGGAACGGCAGGCCGTTGTCGTGCGCCGCCAGATAAGACGATGCCGAAAGCTCGGCCACGTCGAATTCACCGCCGCGCAAAAATCGCCAATGGCGCGTCGCCGAATCCATCTTGGTGAGGATGGTGAGATCGATGCCGTCCGCCTGCACCCGGCCGTCGATCAAGGGGCGAACGATCTCATAATCGCCGCAAGCCAGAGTGAGCGGTAGCTTTGTCGACATGCGCAGTTCCTTGTTTAGTGTCCGGTCGCGATCGCGGCGAGTTTGGCCGGATCGTCGAGCCGGTTGCCGCGCCAGACCACGTGCAGGTCCGGCCGCAGCAGCAACAAATCATAGCCGTAGATGTCGCGCGACCGGCCGTCGCCGATGTCGAGGACTGTAAACGGCGCGGCGTAGGAGGCAAAGGCCTGCGCCAGCGGCGCGGCGTCGGCCTGCGTGCCCAGCCGCAGCAGCGTATAGCCGTCGCCGATCCGGTCGTGCAGCGCGTTGCCATCGTCAAGCCAGACATGCGGTAGGCGGGCGCCCGGCCAGGTGGTCGGCACATATTTCATGAACTCGGGCGCTGGCCCCTCGCCCGCTTCCGGCCAGATCACCGGCGAGCCGGCATAGCGGTAGCCGAGTTCGGCTCCGATCATCTCGTTGCTCTTGCGCTGTTCGACGTCGGCGATGTGCGTCAAATTGGCTCGCGTCTCGGCGCCTTCCGGCGTGTTGTCGCGGATGTTCGGTTTCCAGGCCGCGCGCCAGGCGCGCCGCCCGCGAGAAGCGTGACGCGAGGCCTCGACATTGCGCGCGCCGACCTGGCGGCGCTCGATGTCGTAGGAAGCGAGCAATGCCGGCCCGCCCCAGCCCTGCAGGGTCGCTGCGAGTTTCCACGACAGATCGATAGCATCGCCGACGCCGCTGTTCATACCGAGCCCGCCGGTCGGGATCACCAGATGCACCGCGTCGCCGGCCAAAAATACGCGACCCTCGCCGTAACTGTCCGCCAGCAGCAAATTCTGCCGCCACTGCCCGACCGACAGCATCTCGTATTTGACCGGCATCGCGACGGTTTTTTCGAACAGCACCACCATCTCGGCATCGCTTTGGGCTGTCGCATGCAACGTAAAATGCTTGGTCGAGTCCTGCACGATCAGGAACGTCGCTTGGGCGTCAGCGACGTGATAGTGCCGCCCCTTGCCCATGGCGATGCGCTCGAACAGTCCGTCGCAGCGGAACAGCGCCTGGCGGAACTGCATCAGATTGGCTTCGCCCTGCAATTTGATGCCGAGTTGGGGGCGCACCGCGCTAGCACCGCCGTCGCAGCCGGCCAAATAAAGCGCGCTGAGCTGGGTTTCCTTGCCGCCCGATTTTACCCGCGCCCGGACGCCGCCGACGTCTTGTTCAAATGAAATGAATTCGCAGCCGTAGCGTACGTCGACGTTCGGCATGCTCTCGGCAATCGACTTGAGCAGCGGCTCGAGCGTGTATTGAGAGATGAGCTGGTAGGGCTCGCGCGGCATGGTGCCGTCGGTGCAGGCAGCGATCTCGACCTCGGCCCGCGCCACCGACGGATAAGGCAGATGCAGCAGCGGCGGCTCGGTGAGCGACGTGACGATGAACACGTCCATCGGCACATCACGGGGGAACCCGGCATCGCGGACCTTTTGCACGATGCCGAGGCGGCGGTAGATTTCCATGGTGCGCGCGTTGCAGCGCTCCATCTTGGGAAGGAACTGCGGTGCGTCTTTTTGCTCGAGCAAAATGCAGCGCACGCCACGGCGGCCGAGATCGATGGCGAGCGTCAAGCCGACGGGGCCGGCGCCGACAATGATGACTTGAGTGCCCGGCACGCTAGCCAAGTTGCGTTCCCGCTTTTACCGGCGTCCCGCGCAGGAATTCATCCGCGCTCATCGCCTTGCGGCCCTCGCCCTGCACCTGTGTCAGCCGCACCGCACCGTCGCCGCAGGCGATGGTGAGATGGTCGTCGAGCGCAGCGCCGGGCTTGCCTTTGCCTTCGCCCGTGGTCGAGCGCAGCGCCTTGATGCGCGCGCCGCCCAGTCCGAACCAGGCGCCGGGAAACGGCGACAGCCCGCGGATGTGGTTGTGAACTTCTTTCCCGGGCTTTGCCCAAGCGATGCGGGTTTCGTTCTTGGAAATTTTGGCCGCGTGCGTGACGCCCTCGACCGGCTGCGGCTTGAGCTCCAGCGTGCCGCGCTCAGCGGCCGCCAAGGCGCGCGGCATGAGACCCGCGCCGAGCCGCGCCAATGCGTCGTGCAGATCGCCCGCGGTCATGTCCGCGCCGATCGCAATGCCGACCGCCAACGCCATCGGCCCGGTGTCGAGCCCCACATCCATCTTCATGATGGTGACGCCGCTCTCGGCATCGCCAGCCATAATGGCGCGGTTGATCGGCGCGGCGCCGCGCCAGCGCGGCAAGAGCGAAGCGTGCACGTTGAAGCAGCTCAACCGCGGCGCGTCCAGGATCGGCTTGGGCAGGATCAGGCCATAGGCGACCACCACCGCCACATCGGCGTTGTGGGCGCGGAAGACCGCTTCAGCATCGGCGCTCTTGAGCGTCGCCGGCGTCAACACAGGCCAACCCCGCTCGCGTGCCACGCGCTCGACCGGCGTCGGCACCAGATCGAGCCCGCGCCGTCCGCCCGGCTTGGCCGCGCGCGTATAGACAGCGGCGATGTCGTGGCCGGCGGCCGCCAGCGCGGCCAGCGCCGGTACCGCGAAATCGGACGTTCCCATGAAAATCAGGCGCATTGGAGCACCATCCTGCGCCTCAACCGATGTGATGCGAAGGCTCTTTGTCCTCGGACAGGGGCTTGACCGGCTCGCCCTTCTTGGCGGCTTTCTTGAAGCGCTTCATCACCATATCGCGCTTGAGCTTGGAGATGTAGTCGATGAACAACACCCCGTTGGTGTGGTCGATCTCGTGCTGCAGACACGTGGCGAGCAGACCGGTGGCCTCGATTTCCTGCGGCTTGCCGTCGCGGTCGAGATACTTGACCTTGACCGACAAAGGCCGCTCGACTTCCTCGTAATATTCCGGGATCGACAGGCAGCCTTCCTCGTAGATCGACTTCTCGTCCGATTTCCAGATCACTTCCGGATTGATGAAAACCAGCGGCGCCGGCGGCTCGTCCTTCTTGGCGAGATCCATGGTGACGATGCGCTGCGGCACGCCGATCTGAATCGCCGCCAAGCCGATGCCGGGCGCCGCATACATGGTCTCGAACATGTCGTCGATCAACTTGCGCAGCGGCTTGTCGATCGCCGCCACCGGCGCGGACTTCGCCCGCAGCCGCTTGTTGGGGATGATGAGGATGTCGCGGAGCGCCATGCGCGCGATGTAAGGGCAAGCCGCGACGCGGTCAATGATCGCCTCTCCCCTTGAGCCACGGGCGTAATCGCCCTACCGTTCGCCCTTCGTTCGCAACGCCAACCGAATCACGCTAGAAGCGGCCTTATGCCGGAAACCGTCCTCATCGTTCTCGCCGTGATCATCGCGATCGGCGTCATCGCCATCATCGCGCTGCAGCTGCGCAAGCAGGCGCCTGCCATTGACCCCGAGGCCGAACAGCGGCTGCGCGAGCTCAACGCGCGGCTCGATGCCATGGGCAGCTGGCTGCAGAATTCGCACACGCAATTGCAGCAGACGGTGAATACGCGGCTCGACGCGGTGACGCAGAATCTCGGCGAGTCGATGAAGACCTCGACCAAGAACACCACCGACCATCTCCAGCAACTGTTCGCGCGGCTGGCGGTGATCGACTCGGCGCAAAAGAACATCACCGATCTGGCGACGACGGTAACGTCGCTGCAGAAGGTTTTCGACAACAAGCAGCGCCGGGGCGCCTTCGGCCAGGGACGCATGGAGGCAATCGTCGCCGACGGCTTGCCGCAGGGCGCCTATGAATTCCAGTTCACGCTGTCCAATAACTCGCGGCCCGACTGCTGCATCCACATGCCGGACAAGCGCCATCTCGTCATCGACGCCAAATTCCCGCTGGAAGCCACCACCGCGCTCGAAAACGCCAAGACCGATGAGGAGCGGCTGCAGGCCACGCGCCAGCTGCGCCAGAACCTCGGCAAGCACATCGACGACATTTCCGGGAAATACCTGATCAAAGGCGAGACCCAGGACGTCGCCTTCATGTTCATCCCGTCCGAATCCATGTTCGCCGAGCTGTATGACGGCTTCGACGATGTCCTGCAAAAGGGCTACCGCTCCGGCGTCATTATCGTCTCGCCATCTTTATTGATGCTGGCCATTCAGGTGGTTCAGCAGATTCAGAAGGACGCCCGCATGCGCGAGGCTACCGACAGGATTCTGACGGAAGTCGGATTGCTGATCGAAGACGTCGTGCGCCTCAAGGACCGCGTCGAGAATCTCGACAGGCACTTCGGCACCGTCAACAAAGACATCGAACAGATCGTCACATCGGCGGACAAGATCCTGGCCCGCGGCGAGAAAATCCAGAGCGTCGAGTTCAGCGACGAGGCGCCAAGCGCGCAGATCATCCCCGCCCCGATGACGCGCAAGCTGGAAGCCGGCGAATAGCGTATGACCGTCTCGCCCGAGCGCGCGCGGCCCTCCTTCCTCGACGCGCTGGCGGTGTACCTCAAGCCGCGCGTGTTGATCGTGCTATTCCTCGGCTTCTCCTCCGGGCTGCCACTGGCGCTGTCGGGCGCGACGCTGCTGGTATGGATGCGCGAGAGCGGCGTCGATCTCGGCACCATCGGGCTGTTTGCGCTGGTGGGGACGCCCTACACCGTCAAATTCCTGTGGGCTCCGCTAACCGACGCGCTCGACGTGCCGCTGCTGGGGCGCTGGCTCGGCCGCCGCCGCGGCTGGCTGGTATTCACGCAAACCCTGCTGATGGCGGCGATCATCTTTCTCGGCTCAACCAACCCGGCCACCGCGCCCGGGCTGGTCGCGCTCGGCGCGCTGCTGGTGGCGGCCGCGTCGGCGACGCAGGACATCGTGGTCGATGCCTTCCGCGTTGAGAGCCTGCCGAAAAACGAACAGGCGGCCGGCATGGCGTCCTACGTCGCGGCCTATCGCGTCGGCATGCTGGTGTCGACCGCGGGCGCGCTATTCATGGTCAGCGGTTTTCAGGCTTACGGGTTCGACAAGCCGGCGGCCTGGCAATGGGGCTACGCCGCAATGGCCGCGCTGGTGCTGATCGGCAGCGCCACCGCCTTGCTCGCCACCGAACCCGAACGCTCGCGCGAAACGGAGGTGACCCATGCCCGGCAAAAGCCGCTGGCGCGCGTCGTTGAGGCAGCCGGCGGCGCCTTCAAGGATTTTCTCGGCTACGAAATGGCCTTCGTCATGCTGGCCTTCGTGGTACTGTTCAAGTTCACAGACGCGCTGTCGGGCGCCATGACCGCGCCGTTCGTGATCGATCTTGGGTTTTCCCGCAACGAATACGCCGCGATCGTGAAGGGCGTCGGCCTCGCCGCGCTGCTCGCCGGCGGTTTTGCCGGCGGCTTTGTGGCGCGCGCGCTGCCGCTTAGCCTCAGCCTGTGGATCGGCGCCATCCTGCAAGCGGCGGCCAATCTCGGCTTCTGCTGGGTCGCGGCCCGCGGCCACGACCTCACCGCGCTCAGCATCGCCATCACGCTGGAGAATTTCACCAGCGCCATCGGCACCGTGATGTTCGTCGCGTATTTGTCGGCACTCTGTCAGAACCCGTTGCACACCGCGACGCAATACGCGCTGTTAACCGCCTTGGCCGCGGTCGGCCGTACCTATCTGTCATCGGGCGCCGGCTTCATCGCCGAATCGACCGGCTGGGTGTGGTTTTTCGTGATCTGCGCGCTGGCCGGCTTGCCGAGCCTGCTGCTGCTGGCCTGGCTGCAGCGGCGCGGGCATTTCAAGCGGCTGGAGTCTAGAACAACGTCCGCTGCTTGATCGCCGCCGACAGCGTGCCCTCGTCGAGATAATCCAATTCCCCGCCAACCGGCACGCCATGCGCCAGACGCGTCACTTTCACGCCCGCGCCCTGCAGCAACTCGGTGATGTAATGCGCCGTGGTCTGACCATCGACCGTGGCATTGACCGCCAGGATCAATTCCTTCACCTGCGGCTCATGGGCGCGCGAAATCAGCGCGTCGATGCTCAGATCCTGCGGGCCGACGCCGTCGAGCGGCGACAGCGTGCCGCCCAGCACGTGATAGCGGCCGTTGACCGCATGCGCGCGCTCGAGCGCCCACAAATCGGCAACATCGGCGACCACCACAATGATTGACTGATCGCGTTTGGTGTCGGTGCAGACCGTGCACGGATCTTGCGTATCGATATTGCCGCAGGTTTTGCAGATGACGATTTTGTCCATCGCGATCTGCAGCGCGGAGGCCAGCGGCGCCATCAGCAATTCGCGTTTCTTGATGAGATGCAGCGCCGCGCGGCGCGCCGAGCGCGGTCCGAGACCCGGCAGCCGCGCCAGCAGCTGGATCAGGCGCTCGATTTCGGGTCCGGCGACGGCGCGGGACATTAAGTCAGTTTCAATCCCGGCGGCAGCGCCAGGCCGCCGGTGAGCCCTTGCATCTTTTCCTGCATGACCGCCTCGGCCTTACGCCGCGCATCGGCGTGCGCCGTCACCAGCAGGTCTTCGACGATTTCTTTTTCCGACGGCTTCATCAGCGAGTCGTCGATCTTGACGCCCTTGAGATCGCCCTTGGCGGTGAGCCGCACGGTGACCATGCCGCCACCGGCCGCGCCTTCGACCTCGATATGGTCGAGTTCGGCCTGCAACTCCTGCATCTTGGATTGCAGTTGCGCGGCCTGTTTCATCATGCCCATGAAATCGGCCATCAGTCGTCCTCGTTGGGAGAATCGAGCGGCGCGTCGCCGGCATCATCCTGGTCTTTGCCCTTTTGGGTGACGGCCCCCAGCGTGGCGCCAGGAAACTTCTTCATCACAGCTTGCACCAGCGGATCGTTCAGCACGCTGCGCTTGAGTTCGGCCTCACGATCGCTGGCCATCTCACGCATGGTCGGCGCGCCCTGCTCCTGCGACACCACCACCATCCAGCGTTTGCCAGTCCAGACGGTGAGCTTGCGTTGCAGGTCGTGCACCAGCGTCTTGGTCGCGCTGCCTTCGAGCGCGATCTCAAGCTGGCCGTCCTCGCAGCGCACCAGCCGCACGTCGCGTTCCAGCGCCATTTTCATCGAAATGTCGCGCTTTTCCTGCACCAGTGCGATCAGCGCCTCGAACGAGCCGATGGTCAAAGTGGGCGCGGCGGCCGGCGCATTGAGTTCGGCGACCGGATCGTCGGCCAGGCGCGGCGACACCGCCGCCGATGAACGGGGCGAACCGCGCGGCGCGTCGTAACGCGGCGTCATGGCCAGCGCCGGCGCTTGCGTCGTACCGCCATTGCCTTGCGGCCGCGCGGGCGCCGTACCTTCAGCGCTGAGCGAGCGCACGACTTCGTCCGGCGTGGGCAGATCGGCGGCATAGGCAATGCGTACCAGCACCATCTCAGCGGCGGCCACCGGCCGGCCGGAGGCCTGCACCTCACCGACGCCCTTGAGCAGCATCTGCCAGGTGCGCGACAGCACCCGCATCGACAATTGCGCCGCGAAGGCGCGGCCGCGCACGCGCTCGGCTTCCGACAGCGAAACGTCGTCGGCCACCGCCGGCACGACTTTGACGCGGGTGACAAAATGCGTAAATTCGGCGAGATCGCTCAGCACCACGCCGGGATCGGCGCCGATATCGTATTGCTCGCGCAATTCCTTCAGCGCTCCGGCGACGTCGCCTTTCATCAGCGCTTCGAACAGGTCGACCACACGCACGCGGTCGGCCAGCCCCAGCATCTGGCGCACGTCTTCGGCGCGCACAGGGCCCGCGGCGTGCGCAATCGCCTGATCGAACAAAGAAAGAGAATCTCGCACCGAGCCTTCCGCCGCGCGCGCGATCAAGGCCAGCGCCGCCGGTTCGGTCTCAATCTTCTCCTTGGCGGCAATGCCTTCGAGATGCCTGACCAGCAGCGCGGCGTCGACGCGGCGCAGGTCGAAGCGCTGGCAGCGCGACAGCACCGTTACCGGCACCTTGCGGATTTCGGTGGTGGCAAAAATGAATTTGGCGTGCGGCGGCGGCTCTTCCAGCGTCTTGAGCAGCGCGTTGAATGCCGCGCCCGAGAGCATGTGAACCTCGTCGAGGATGTAGACTTTATAGCGCGCCGACACCGGGGCATATCGAATGGCATCGTTGATCTGGCGTACGTCCTCGACCGAATTGTGCGAAGCGGCATCCATCTCCAGCACGTCGATATGCCGGCTCTCGATGATGGCCTGACAGTGCACGCCCATCACCGGCATGTTGATGGTCGGCCCGGTCACCGAGCCGTCCGGCAATTCGTAATTGAGCGCGCGGGCGAGAATGCGCGCGGTCGTGGTCTTGCCGACGCCGCGCACGCCGGTGAGGATCCAGGCCTGTGGAATGCGCCCGCTCTCGAACGCGTTCGAGATGGTCCGCACCATGGCGTCCTGGCCGATCAGGTCGTCGAAGCTGGCGGGGCGATATTTGCGCGCCAGCACGCGATAGCCGGCCGCCTCGGGGCTATCGCCGATGGCCAGGCCTTGATCGCTGGGTTTCGCGGTTTCGCTCATCGTGCCATCCGACTGGCGGCCGCGCAGGCTGCGCTGTTCGCTTCCCGGAAATAGTGGGAGGCTGACGAGCGACCCGATCCGTGCTCGTTAGGGCTGCTTCCTTCCGGATCTGACCCGGTTGGCGAGTGGCTCGTCCACCGCCAACCTCCCGTTCCTATATCGGGCGAACGGGGGCGGAAAGCAAGCGAGCGGGCCGCCGCTCTGCTAGCTTTCCTCTGACAAGAATCGCGCGGAATTAGCCAATGGTTTCAGGCACTCCGATGGAATGGTCGCTACACCCGCAACTAGCCGCCGACACGGTTCCGGTCGGCGACCTGGCGCTGTCGCGTGCGCTGCTAACCAACGACGCCAATTTTCCCTGGCTGATTCTAGTGCCGCGCCAGCCGGGCCTGGTCGAGCTTATCGATCTGGACGAAAACGCGCAGGTCCAACTTCTGCGCGAAATCGCCACCTGCGCGCGCGTGCTCAAAAGCATCACTGAGTGCGAAAAGCTCAACATCGCCGCGCTCGGCAATCAGGTGCCGCAATTGCACGTCCACGTCATTGCCCGCCGGCATAGCGACGCCGCCTGGCCGAAGCCGGTGTGGGGCGCGGCGCCGCCCACCGCCTACAACCCAACCATTCGTGACGGCCTGATAGGCGCGCTGCGGCGCGGACTTCAAATTAAACCGGTCAACGGCTAGGCTTCACCCCAACATGGAGCTCGCCTAATGACTTTCCGCATCGCGGTCGTGCAGCCGATCGCCAATCCGATCGCGCAAGACGAAAGGAACGTCGACGACGCGGTCAATTTCATCGCCCGCGCCAAGAACGCCGGCGCCGACTTCGTCTGCTTTCCGGAAACTTATCCGGGGCCCTGGCGCATGCCAGCGGCGTTCGATCCGACCCCGCGCATCGCTGAATCCGCGGCCAAGCACGGCATCAATGCGATCTACGGCACCATCGAGCCGCTCAGTCACAACGAGGGCACCGCGCATAATCTGATCTGCATGGCCTATGGCGACGGCCGCGCGCCGGTCAGCTATCGGCGCACGCATCCCAACGGACCGTGGATCTATACCGGCGGCAAGTGGTGGGAATTCCAATACGTGCCCGGCAACGAATTTCCGGTGTTCGACACTGCGCATGGCAAAGTCGGCCTCGCAATGTGCAGCGAGGCCTATATGCCGGAGGTGACGCGCGCGCTGGCCTTGCGCGGCGCCGAGTTGATCTTCATGCCGGCCGGCACCGACAAGGGAAAATTGTGGGCGAGCTGGCGCAATCTGATCTGGTCGCGCGCCATCGAAAACCTGGCGATCGTGGTCACCACGCAAAACCTGTTCAGTCCGGCCGAGCGCGGGCTGGCGATGGTAGCGGCGCCGGAGGAAATCTTGTTCGAGAGCACGGTCTCCGGGCTGTTTTTCGTGGATGTGAGCCTCGATCGCACGCGCGAAATGCGCGCCAGCATGGATACCGTTACCTCCTCGCAGAGCTACGCCGCCAAGCAGGGCGTGCTGGGGCCGCAGTGGCAGCGTCCGGAGTTGCGCGAGCTAATGTATCCGCGCCCGCCGCACGCGGCTGAGTAATTCGCCGCGATTGCGCCGCGCGCGCGTCCGTGCGAATTTCCGCTTCACATGTCCCCTCGCCCCGATCTCGGCCCCAAACCGAACCTTGGCTACACACAAAGCCGCATCGAGCGCGCTGCCGAGCGCCGGCCCGATGATGCCGGCATCGCAGCGCTGGCGGCGCAGCCGAGCGCCCGCGCCTATGTGATCGGCGGCGATCTGATCGTGATGAAGAAGGGCGCCATTCTCAACGATCCGCTGTTTTCGATGGGCGAAGCGCACGCACTCGGCCCGGCCAGCGAGACGGTTTTTCTGGGCCTGCTCAGCGACGCCGCACGCTTCGGTTACGGCATTGCGCCGGTAGCCGCCGAGGCGCTCAAGACGCGCGACGGTTTTCACGTCACTGATTTGCGTTCCATCGCGGTGCAAGGCCTGGTCGAGCCCGACCATCTGCCGCCCATCGCCGAGGCCAAGGCGGTGCTGCATTGGCACGCCCGGCATCGCTTTTGCCCGAACTGCGGGCACGCCACGCGAGCCGTGCAAGCCGGCTGGAAGCGCGATTGCCCGCAATGCAAGGTCGAGCATTTCCCGCGCACCGACCCCGTGGTGATCATGCTGGCAAGCGACGGCGAACGCTGTCTGCTCGGCCGTTCACCGCGGTTCGTGCCGACGATGTGGTCGTGCCTCGCCGGCTTCGTCGAGCCGGGAGAGGCCATCGAGGACGCGGTGCGGCGCGAAACCCGCGAAGAAGCCGGCATCACCTGCGGCCGGGTGACGTATTTGGCCTCGCAGCCCTGGCCGTTTCCGACCTCGCTGATGATCGGCTGCCACGCCGAGGCGTTGACACGCGATATTGTGGTCGATCGCGAGGAACTCGAAGACGCGCGGTGGTTTAGTAGGTCGGAGATTGCCGCCATGCTGATGCGCAAACATCCGGAAGGACTGACCACGCCGCCACCGGTGGCGATCGCGCATCACATCATCCGGGCCTGGGTGGAGGACGAGATCGGCTTTGACTGAACCGTCGCCGGGAAGAAAAGCCCCCAAGATTTTGTGCGCCGGCATCGCGGTGCAGGACATCGTCATGCGCGTGCAGAATTTTCCGCCGCCCGGCGCCAAAGTGCATGCCTCTGAATTCATCATCACCGGCGGTGGCTGCGCGGCCAATGCCGCGGTCAGTATCGTGCGGCTAGGCGGGCGCGTCGCCTTCGCCGGTCCGCTCGGCGGTGGCGGCGACGGCGTTAGTAATCGCATCGTCGCCGATTTGGAAGCCGAAGGCATCAATTGCAGCGGCGCCGTGCGCGTTGACGGCGGCACTGCATCGGTGTCGCTTATTTTGCTCGACGCGGAAGGCGAGAAAACCATCGCGACGCGCCGCGGCGTCAATCTCGGCAAGGTGCTTCCGGCGGATGCGGCCAAGCTGGTGGCGGACGCCGATGCTGTCCTGATCGACAACCGGTTTCCAGAATTCGTCACCGCGGTGTGCCGCGCCGCGCAGGCGCGCAAGATTCCGGTCGTGATCGATCTCGACCTGGCGACCAAGCCGGACGACCCGCTGCTCTCGCTCGGCACCCATGTGGTCGCCTCGACCGAAGCGCTGCGGGCGACGACCGGCGAAGCGGACTATGGCGCCGGCTTGAACCGTCTCGCCAAGCAACTCAAATCATTTCTCGCGGTCACCGACGGACCGCAAGGCGTCTATTGGCTCGAACAAGGCGCGCTCAAGCACATGCCGGCGTTCAAGGTGACGGCGATCGATTCGCTCGGCGCCGGAGACGCTTTCCACGGCGCCTTTACGCTTGCTTTGGCGGAAGGCCGCGCGCTGCCCGATATCTTACGTTTTGCCAGCGCCACCGCCGCGCTCAAATGCACGAAATTCGGTGGCGCATCGGCCGCGCCCGAGCGCGCCGCGGTCGAGCAATTCCTGAAAGAGAACTGACGTTATTTCTTCGACGGACAGGGCGCGCCGCAAGGCGCGCAGGCGCCGGCGAAATCTTCCGGCGAGACCGCGCGGCCGCTCGACGGGCTGGTGAGATGGCTGCCTACAATGGCGCTCAGCGCGAGCACGACGACGATGATGTAAGTTTTTCTCATCGCGGTCATTCTCTTGAAAGGCCGAACAGGGGTCGTAGGCGAATGCCGATCAGGCAGCCGGGTAGCGCCGCCAAAAACCAGACCCAACCATGCAGCGAGCCGGAAGCCACGCCGCCAACAAAAGCTCCGATATTGCAGCCGAAACCGAGCCGAGCGCCCCAACCCATCAGCGATCCGCCGATCGCTGCCGCCATGAGCGATTTGGCCGGCGGCCAGGCTCCCGCCGCGAATGGCTTTGCTGCGGCCGCCGCCGCCATGGCGCCGAACAGCATGCCGAAGTCAGTGAGACTTGAGGTGTCGGACAAAACCGATTCCGACAGCGCATGCTTGGGGCCCGCCCACTGCCAGAATTCGGAATGCGTCAGGTCAAAGCCGAGTGCGGTTGCCGCTTTGGCGCCCCATACCGTGTAACCAAACGTCACGCTCCAGGGATGGCCGCCGGCGACGAATACGAAGACGCACAACAGCCCGATGGCAACGCCGCCGATCATGTAATTGCGCGACGGCATGACCCTGGCGCCGCGCCGCTTGGCGACCGCCACGATCAAAGCGGCGGCCAGCGCGATACTGACCAGCGTCGCCGCCAATCCGCCCCAAGGACCGAGATAATCCGACGCCAGAATCGGATCGATGCCGCCGAACGCCATCGCCGTCGGCAGGGACAGGCTGCCCAAGACGCTGCCGATAATGAAAAACAGCAGCGTGATCAACATGCGTCCGGAACCGCCGCCGACGGTATAGAGTGTGCCGGAGCCGCAGCCATTGGCGAGCTGCATGCCGATACCGAATACGAAGGCGCCGATGATCAGCGAGGGCCCGAGCGGCGCTATAGCGCCGCCGAAGTTTTGCCGCAGCGCGGCCATCGGCACGACGGCAATCGCGCAGATCGCGATCACGATCAGCCCGCTGAGCAGGCCGCCGGCTTCGCCGCGCGTCAGGAAGCGCCGCCACGACGCGGTGTAACTGAATTCCGCCTTGAGGAACGCAACGCCGAGGCCAAAGCCGCCGACGATCAGCGCGGCCGACCACGGCTGCCCGTCCAGCAACACCAACGCCAGCAGGATCGCGGTCGCGCCCAGCGCTAGGGTAAGGAACAACCGGTCGATGCCGAGGGCCGCGCCCGATTGGGGCGCCGCCATTGTTGCCGTCGTCATTGAAGCGCCTTGGAAGATGCCTTGGTGGAACGATCAGGAACCCAAGCCGAACTTCTTCTTCAGATCGTCCCATTTGGTGCGCGAAGACTCAATGGGGCGGCTGGCATTGCTGGTCCACTCCACCATCGAGCCGGCATAAAGCCTGGCATTGCTGCGGCCGAGCAATTCATGCAGCACGAACCAGTCGGTCGCCGCCCAGTGCCCGGTGTTGCAATAGGTAACGACCGGACCTTCCGGAACGTCATTGGCGATAGCCGCCAGCTGCTGCTTGGGTTTCAGCCGGTTGGTGGCGGGGTCGTAGAATTTTGCGCTGTCGACATCGAGCGCGCCGGGAATGTGGCCGTAGGCCGCCGAAGCCGGCGCCTTCTCCTTGCCGAGGAAGAACGAAACCGGGCGCGCATCGACCAGCGCGGCGCCACCGTTCTGTTCGATCTTTTCGACGTCGGGAGCCAGCGCCAGAATGCTGTTGTCGATCTTGGCGGAAAAGATCGCCGGCGACGGCGTGCGCGTGCCGGTCTCCAGCGCATAACCTGCCGCCTTCCAAGCGGCGAGACCACCGTCGAGGATCGAGACATCCCCAACGCCGGCGTATTTCAGCGTCCAATAGGTGCGCGCGGCCGAGCCGAAATCCAGCACGGTCACACCGGCCGGCACCACGATCACGTGGCTGTTCTCATCGATGCCGAGTTCGCCGATCAGCTTTTCGAGCTCGGCCGTGGTCGGCACCATGAACGGCACGTTATTGCGGGTGACGCGCCAGCCAGCTTTGTCGTAGTCGCTATGCACCGCACGCGGGATGTGTCCCTGCGCAAACGTCTCCGGCTTGCTGCCGTCGATCGCCGAGCGGATGTCGAGCACCACGGCGCCGGGCTCGGCGCGATGACTATTGAGCCAAGCGGGCGTGACCAGCGGCTGCGCCTCGGCGGCAGCGGCAGACGCCGCGATGGTAAGCACAAGCGCGAGGCCGGCGGCAAAGCGAAAAGCGAAGATTTTTCTCATGGGCCTGGTCCGGTCAAAACAAAGCTGCAGGAGCAGCGTCAGATTGAGCTTGAAATAGAATATTTTTCTCTGTAAAAACAGATGGTCGAGCCAAATAAGAATTCAATTCCAATTCGTGCCAAATTTTAGGTCAAGGATTCTAAATTTCAAGGGAATTGGAGAATGGACGCCATCGACCGCAGGATCCTGGCTGTGGTGCAGGAGGACGCATCGCTGTCGGTCGCCGAAATCGGCCAACGCGTCGGCCTATCGTCGACGCCGTGCTGGAAGCGCCTGCAGCGGCTGGAAGCCGAGGGCGTGATCATGCGCCGGGTCGCGCTGATCGATCCGGAAAAGATCGGACTTGGTATTACGGTGTTCGTATCGATCGAGACCGGCGACCATTCGCAGGATTGGCTCAAAAAATTTGCCGAGACCGTGGGCGCGATGCCGGAGGTGATGGAGTTCTACCGGATGGCCGGCGACGTCGATTACATGTTGCGTGTGGTGGTCCCCGACATTGCCGGGTACGATGGCTTCTACAAGAAGCTGATCGCGACGGTGCCGCTCAAGAACGTCACTTCGCGCTTCGCCATGGAGCGGATCAAATCGACGACGGCGCTGCCGATCGTCGAAGCCAAGCCAGCCTAGCGGCCGTCAGGTGCAGGTCGTGACGCCGTAGGTCGGCGCGGTGATACGCGGGCTCATGTACATCTGATCCGAAAGCGTGAGCGTGCCGGTGATGGTGTAGCCAACCGTCGGTGTGTAGGCGTAGCTCACCTCGCTCAAGAGCAGCCACGAGCTCTTCACCGCCAGCGCCGTCGCCGTGCTGGGGAATGAATAGGTCGACCCGACCGCTCGCGCCGTGCCGTTGCGGGTGGCGCTCCATTGTATTTTCGCCACGCCGGTGCCGTCGATTTTAATACATGACACCGTCATTTTTAGCAGCGATGCCGAATAGGGCGAGATGATCGCGCTCGAGGCATCGAGAATATTGGTCATTTGGGCCGTGGTGATGCTCGTTGTTTGCGCCGACAGATTCGAGAGTGCCCCGGCGATCAAGCTGACCTTGCGATCTGCGGCCACGCCATCAGAAATCTCGGAGCAGCCGAGATAAAGCCCGATCATCACCGGCGCGATAAAAGCAAATTCGATCGCCGAAACGCCGCGCCGGTCGCGCGCAAAGCGCGAAAGCCGTCCGATGATCGAAGTTTTCAGCATGCCGCCGGCCCGTAAGGTTCATTGCGGAACACCGAGGTCGCCACCAGCAGTCGGTTGCCGCCATTCAGGTTGGTAAGATTGTCGCCGAAATACGTCACGTAGACCGGCCATTGGTAATAGAGCGTGACCGCCACGATGCAGTTCGGGCCGCCGGGCTGGTACGACATTTGCGTGGTATCGAACGTACCGTTATTGACCGGTGCCGTGTTGTTAACCGCGCTGAAGCTGTTGTAGGTCGCGACATTCACATAAACGCCATTGCTGCAATCGAACAATCCGCCGTTGAGGATATTGCAAACCTGCGTCTTGAAGTCGGATTGGCTGAAGGCTGCAGCCTGACCGGTCATGACCAGCCGGCCCGCTTCGGAGGCGGCGGTTTCCAGCGTCTGCCCAGCAAAAAATACCAGCGCCGTTTCCAGGATCGCAAAGATCAAGGCGATGAATGGCGCGGCAATAAAAGCGAATTCGATGGCGGCGGAGCCGCCCTGCTGCCGTGCGAAGCGGTGCGCGAGGCGTACCGGCAACGATCGGTGAATACGGGCAGCGATCTTGCGTCGAATACCGTCGGACATGGCAACCCCTGGACGTGCCGAAACACCCTGGGAACTCATAGCAAAGTCGGGTTGTTGAATTGTTGCAGGTGGTGTGAAGAAACGCCGGTATGACGTTAAGCAGCCGCTAACCACGATCACACCTGGCACGCGCGCAACGACGTATTCCGGAGGTGCCGCCTACTTCGCGGGTGCCGCAGCCTGCGCGCCGCCGGTGCGGGCACCGCCCTGGCTGAGCGCACCGTTGAAGTAATTTACCGAGTCGCCGAGTGTGATGCGCGGCTTGCATTCCGGCGCGCAGCTATAGGTTTCGCGCTCGATGCCTTTGTAGACCACCACCAGATTGGGGCCGGAGGGGCCAAGCACTTCCACGGTCTTGTCCATGATGACGCGGCCGCTGCGGTCGAGCGCCAACAGATTGGTCGATCCGTAACCCTTGCCGGTAACGACCATGATGCCGCCGCTTTGCAGCGCGGCGTCGGCGATCAACGGATTACCGATGACGACGGTTGTGACCTTTTCAGGCAGCTTCAGTACTTGCGCCTGATCGACGCTGACGGTGATGGTGTCGCCTTGCGCCTGGGCGCCGAGCGTGGCCGCAAAGATTATCGTCCAGGCCCATACGCGAAAAAGTCGCCTGCGACGCCCCGACACGGCCGACATTGAACTCTCCAACACACACGCAACAAACCCGCCGCAGTAGCTGGGCCCCAGGATTTGACTGCAAATAGGTGAATGAAGTGCAAAGAGCTTCGATTCAGCGCTGGAACGGGTAGAGCAGCTGGGCGCCGATGCTTTCCGGGAAACTCTGGTCGTCGATGCCATAGGCGTCCGGCAACTCGTTTTTCGGCATGTAGAACGTGCCGAACAGCAGATCCCAGACTGGAAATGTGCCGGAGAAATTGCTCGAGCCGCCGCGGTCGGCCAAGGTGTGATGCCAGCGGTGAAACACCGGGCCGGCGATCACGTATTTAAATGGACCCAGCGTCCAGTTCAGATTGGCATGTACGAAGGCCGAGGTGGCGGTCGTGAACGGCCCGACCCACAGCATCACATTCGGCGAAATGCCGGCCAGCAGCAGTCCGACATCGACCAAAACGGTGCCGAGGAAAATGTTGACCGGATGAAACCGCGCCGCCGAAATCCAATCGAGATCTTCGGATGAATGATGCACGGCGTGGTATTTCCACAAGCCGCCGCCATGATAAGCGCGATGAATCCAATAGGTCAGGAAGTCCGAAGCGACTAGGAAAAACAGCGCCTGCGCCCATAGCGGCATTTGAGCGAGCGGGCCGAAGCCGTCGTCATAGAATTTGATCAGGTCGTCGGCGCCGTGGATGTTGTAGATATATGCCGCGCCCATCACCATCAGGCCGATGCGCACAAAGCGCGCCGCCAGCGGAATCAAGAACCAGTAACAGACGTCGGTGACGATCTCGCGCTTGCGCCACCACGGCGGACCGGGATTGCAAGCCGACCATTGCGTCAATAGCGCGAATACGACGCCGAGCGCGATGGAAACCGGGATGATCTTGAGGACGGTCTGGCCGGCGACTTGCAGGACGCTTAAAAACTCGGCGAGCATGATTTGGCCTGCTGGCGCTGAAAAACTTGTCGGTCCGGTATCGGCGGGCGCGGTTAAGATTGGGTGTATGGCAGGTACTGACGGAACCGGGGTGAAGGCTTTGGCCATCCCATCGGCCAATATGAGGGCTTGTGGCGAATATTCCGGATAGTATTGTCCGGAGGGCTTAAAGTAAGATTAGTCGGAGACAAGTGTTGGCTATAGCGTATTCGTTGCGTGTCCTTCCGCGCCTCCATGTAGTATAGAATGGAGATAGTCTGTATATAGCTTGTTAATTAATTGTTAACCGTGATATTCTTCATGAAGTGACTTATTAACTACAGCATACGGCCCCATGAATACCCTATATTTCTTCGACTGTATTAACTCCCGTGCAAGATCTCATTGGTAGGTTGCGGCGATGGTTCAGCAGGGACAGGAGGTCATCCGGTCTCCTGGATCAGCTCAGACAGCCACGTGTGGATCTTAGGAGCTACCAAATGAAAACCCTTCTCCTGCGTTTCGTGAAGAACGAATCCGGCGCCACCGCGATTGAGTACGGTCTCATTGCGGCCGGCATTTCGGTCGCGATCATCGCGATCGTGAACGGCCTTGGCACCCAGTTGAACGCCAAGTTCAGCAGCATCTCGACCCAGCTCAAGTAGTCGAGCGCCCCGACATTGCTAAAAAGGGCTCCGGCTGTTGCCGGAGCCCTTTTCGTTTTGGGGCGCGCCGCGCTAACCGAACCGCAAGCATGCCTGGCCTAGTCTGGCGAGCCGCAAGCGATTCCCGGCTGATTTTTGGCGCGCAAGGACGACGAACATGCTGATCGACGTTACCAGGCTGCTGCTGTTCCCTGCCCTGATGGCCTTTGCCGCATCGAGCGATCTCCTGACCATGACAATCTCGAACCGGCTGTCGCTGGCGCTCGCCGGCGGCTTTTTTCTGCTCACGATCGCCACCGGGATGAGCCTTGCCGCCATCGGCATGCATCTGGCCGCCGGCGCGCTGGTCCTGGTGGTTTGCTTCGGTTTCTTTTCGGCGGGCTGGATCGGCGGCGGCGACGCCAAACTGGCGGCCGCTACCGCGCTTTGGTTCGGGTTCGACTATCTGTTGGTTTATCTGGTCTATGCGTCGCTGTTCGGCGGCGTGCTGACGATGCTTCTGATCCAGTTCCGCAAGCTGCCGCTGCCGGCGCCGCTTGCCCGCCAGACCTGGATTCTCCGCCTGCACGAGTCCGGTGGCGCGGTGCCCTATGGCATCGCGCTGGCTGCCGCGGCGCTCATTGTTTATCCGAAAACCGGCTGGATGCCCGCGTTCGGCATCTGATTTTATTGTGCACGCCTGCTTAAGGCGCCGCAAGAAAATATTAACTCGATTTAGTCACGGCTACTTAACCATACCTTGACCTTTAGCTGCTGATATCCATGCGTGCGGTCGCGTCGGCCGCCATGTGGTTTACGCGGCCGAGCCGGCCGTCATGTCACAGTGAGAGTGAGCGTATGAAAGCCGCGCGTCTTGTAGTGCTGACCGTCGCCATCGCAGCGGGTGGCGTTGCCGCCATGCTGGCCGGTCGCACCGAAAAGCTCCCAGAGATCAAGGTCGAAGCGGCGCCCAAGATGCCGAGCGTCGATGTGCTCGTCGCCAAAGCCGATATCGGCATGGGCCAGACGGTTACACCGGCCGATATGCAATGGCAGGAATGGCCCACCAGCGCCGCGACCGGAAATTTCATCCGTAAGAGCGAACAACCCAACGCCCTCGATACTTTGTCCGGCTCGATCGCGCGCGCGCCATTCGTCAGCGGCGAGCCGATCCGCGAAGCCAAGCTGGTCAACGCCAAGGGTTCCGGCTTCATGGCGGCGATTCTGCCGTCCGGCATGCGCGCGATTTCCACGCAGATTTCGCCGGAAACCGGCGCCGGCGGCTTTATCCTGCCGAACGATCATGTCGACGTCATCCTGACACGTCGCCAAACCGACGCCGACAAGGCCGGCGGCGACAGTCACAGCAGCGAAATTGTCCTCTCCAACATTCGCGTACTGGCGATCGACCAGAACGTGGAGGAGAAAAACGGCCAGAAGGTCGTGGTCGGCAAGACCGCGACGCTTGAGTTGACGCCGGCGCAGACGGAAACGCTGGCGCTATCGCAGCAGCTCGGAACGCTGTCGCTGGCGCTGCGCAGTATCACCGACGCGAACCATGACGAACCGCAAGCCGAAGACAAGCCGGGCAACCGCCGCAACGGCGTGAACATCGTCAGGTTTGGCGTCGGCACGATGACTACACCGAAATGATCGAGCGAAGGGAAACCGGGACATGGCGATAAGGACTTCGATCTGCGCCGCCACGCTGGCGGCACTTGTCGCAGGCGCAGGCCTGGCGCCGCAGGCCCCAGTCAACGCGGCCGATGCGCATGTGCCGGTGATCCAGGTGGCGGCGAGCGAGGCGACCTCGCGCTTTATTCCACTCGGCATCGGCAAATCGGTCGCCATCGACCTGCCCGCCGACATCAAGGACGTGCTGGTGGCCGACCCCAAAATCGCCAACGCCGTGGTCCGCTCGTCGCGCCGCGTCTACATGATCGGCGTCGCCATCGGGCAAACCAATATCTTTTTCTTCGACGCCGAGGGCAAGCAGATCGCCGGGTTCGACATCGCGGTCACGCGCGACCTGAACGGCGTGCGCGCAGCGCTCAAGCAAGCGTTGCCGGACTCCGATATTCGAATCGAGGGTGTCGCCGACGGCATCATGCTCTCGGGCAGCGCCGCCAACGCCGCTGAATCGCAACAGGCTTTCGATCTGGCCAGCAGGCTGGTCGGCGACGGCGCCAAAGTGGTCAACGGCATAACCGTGCGCGAACGCGACCAGGTCATGCTCAAGGTGACGGTCGCCGAAGTTCGGCGCGACATCATCAAGCAGCTCGGCGTCGATCTTTCCGGCAGTTTCAATTACGGCGCGGCGGTGGTGAACCTCAATACGCAAAACTCATTTTCCGCCACCGGCCAGACGCTCAGCAACACCGCTTTCGCCGGCAGCTGGAAAAACATCAGCGCGACCTTGCGCGCCATGGATCGTGCCGGCGTGTTGCGCACGCTGGCCGAGCCGAACCTGACCGCGATCTCCGGCGAGACGGCGAGTTTCGTCGCCGGCGGTGAATTTCCGATTCCCAACGGCCTGTCGTGCGACACCACCAAGTCGCCGCCGGTCTGCCAAGCGCAAGTCGATTTCAAGAAGTTCGGCGTGAGCCTGGTTTTCACGCCAGTTGTGCTGTCGGGAGGGCGCATCAGCCTCAAGGTAATGACCGAAGTGTCGGACCTGTCGACCGACAACGCCTTGACGCTTGCCGTGCCCGGCTCGACCCAGACGCTGACAATTCCCTCGATCACCACCCGCCGCGCCGAAACCGTGGTTGAAATCCCGTCCGGTGGATCGCTGGCTCTCGCCGGCATGATCCAGGAACAGACCAAGCAGCAGATCAACGGCGTGCCCGGCCTGATGCAGTTGCCGATCCTCGGCTCGCTGTTCCGCAGCCGCGACTACATCAACAACCAGACCGAGTTGATGGTGCTGGTCACGCCCTACATCGTTCACGCGGTAGCCCAGAACAAGTTGTCGCGGCCCGACGATGGTTTCGCCGATCCCAACGATCAATCGACCGTGTTGCTGGGCCGTCTCAGCCGCATCTACGGCGGCAGCCACGCCAAGGCCGACCCGCCGACCGGCGACTACCACGGCAAATACGGATTCATTCTGGATTAAGCGTCATGGAGAGACAGTCGATGACAGCCTTTCTCGCAACGATCGCTAAACGCCGCGGCGCCATCGCGCTGCGCGCTTTGGCGGTCGTGGGTCTCGCCACCTCGCTGGCCGGCTGCTACACGCAGCAAGCCGCGCAAGACAACTTCCCAACCGACTATCGTGAACGCCATCCGATCACGTTGAAAGAGCGCGAGCAGACGGTCAACATTTTCCTCGGCCGCAATCGCGGCGGGCTCACCCCGGTGCAGCGCGCCGACGTGCTTTCTTTCGCACAATTCTGGCGACGCGAATCGACCAGCGGCCTCATCATCGATGTTCCGAAGGGTGGACCGACGGACCACGCCGCGGCCGATTCATTGCGCGAAGTTTATTCGATCTTGGCTGCCTCCGGCGTGCCGCGCAACGCGGTCTATATGCGGACATATAAGCCCGCGAGCGACGCGCTCGTCAGCATCAAGATCAGCTACGCCAAGATGGTCGCCGAAGCCGGCCCCTGCGGCCTCTGGCCGAAGGATCTCGGCCCCAGCCTCGAGTCCGGTTACACCGAAAATCATCCCTACTGGAATCTCGGCTGCGCCAACCAACGCAATCTCGCAGCCATGATCGACAATCCCGCCGACCTGGTGCAGCCGCGCGGCGAGTCGCCGGCTTATGCGGCGCGCCGCTCGGTAGCGATCGACAAATACCGCAAGGGCGATATTCCCTCCGGTAATTATCCGCCCGACTTCAACACCGGCAAAATCAGTGATCTCGGCAAATGATTAAACACGCAACACAAGTCGCCGTCGCCGAAAACGAGCCGATGCCGGTACAAGCGGCAGAGCACGCCGTCGACGAACATATCGCACCCGCGCCGCGGGTTTCGATCCAGGCATTTTGCGAGACGGTGGAAACCGCCGCGGCCGTGCAGGCCGCCGGCGAGGACCGCCGTCTTGGCAAGGCGCATGTGAAGATCCAGATGGGCGGCGTCGCCGCCGCGGTCGAGGCCTATCGCTCCTCTCCAACCCCAAACGTTATTCTGCTCGAGTCGCAAAACCACCCCGACGAAATCCTGCACGGGCTCGATCAACTGGCCGAAGTCTGCGACTCCGGTACGCGGGTGGTCGTGGTCGGCCGCGTCAATGACGTGACGCTCTACCGCGATCTGACCAAGCGCGGCGTCAGCGAATATCTGATCGCGCCGGTCGGCACCATCGATGTCGTGCGCGCGATTTGCGGCCTGTTCTCGTCGCCGGACGCCAAGCCAGTCGGCCGCATCATCGCCGTGGTCGGTGCCAAAGGCGGCGTCGGCTCATCCACCGTCGCGCATAATATCGGTTGGGCGATCGCACGCGATCTCAACCTCGATTCGGTCGTGACCGATCTCGATATGGCCTTCGGCACCGCCGGCCTCGACTACAACCAGGATCCGCCGCAAGGCATCGCCGACGCCGTGTTCTCTCCCGACCGCGTCGATTCGGCCTTCGTCGAACGCCTGCTGTCCAAATGCACCGATCACCTGAGCCTGCTGGCCGCGCCGGCGACGCTCGACCGGGTGTACGATTTCGGCGCCGACGCCTTCGATTCGATCCTCGATTCGCTACGCGGCACAATCCCTTGCGTCGTACTCGACGTTCCACACATGTGGTCGGGTTGGACCAAGCGGCTGCTGGTGGGCGCCGACGACATCCTCGTGGTCGCCGGTCCCGACCTCGCCAATTTGCGCAACGCCAAGAACATGGTCGATCTGCTGCGCGCCGCGCGGCCGAACGATCACCGCCCGTATTACTGTCTCAACCAGGTCGGGGTGCCGAAACGGCCAGAAATCACACCGGCGGATTTCGCCAAGGCGCTGGAAGACCAGCCGCTCGCGATCATTCCGTTCGAACCGCAGATCTTCGGCACCGCCGCCAATAACGGACAGATGATCGCCGAAGTGTCCAAGGGCCACAAAACTGCGGAGATGTTCCGCCAGTTGGCGCAAATCCTTACCGGGCGCGCCGAAGCGAAACGCGCACGCGGCAGCCTGCTGAGCCCCCTGCTCGCCAGACTGAGGAAGAAATCGGCTTAGCGCACGGGTTTGATCCGCTTTGATTTGATCGAACTCCAAAAACGATTCGGAGACTGACGTGTTCGGTAGGCGTAGTGGAACATCTGAAGCGCGCAGTACGGCTCCGGCGCCGGATGACGCGCCGGCGATACAGCCGGGCAGCGTTCCCAAACCGGGCGCCAGCGCCGCCATGGAAACCGGCCGCGCGCCAATCCCTTCGGACGGGCTCGGCGCGCCGCTGGTACCGGCGCCAACGGCAACCCGCTCCCCGGCGTCCGTCAACATGCCGGCGACCGATTCGCGCCGTTCCGACACCTATTACGAAGTCAAAGGCGTCATCTTCGGCGCGTTGATCGAAGCCATCGACCTGGCGCAGCTGGCGCGGCTCGATGCCGACAGCGCGCGTGAGGAAATCCGCGACATCGTCAATGAGATCATTGCGATCAAGAACATCGTGATGTCTATCTCCGAGCAGGAAGAGCTACTCGACGATATCTGCAACGACGTGCTTGGTTTCGGTCCGCTCGAGCCGCTGCTGTCGCGCGACGACATCGCCGACATCATGGTGAACGGCTCCGGCACGGTCTACATCGAAGTCAAAGGCAAAATTCAAAAGACCGGCATTCGTTTCCGCGACAATCAGCAGCTGCTCAATATCTGCCAGCGCATCGTCAGCCAGATCGGCCGCCGCGTCGACGAGTCCTCGCCGATCTGCGACGCGCGCTTGCCCGATGGTTCTCGTGTGAACGCGATTGTGCCGCCGCTGGCGATCGACGGGCCCGCGCTCACCATCCGCAAATTCAAAAAGGACAAGCTGACGCTCGATCAGCTGGTCAAATTCGGCACCATCACCGAACAGGGCGCCGAGATATTGCAAATCATCGGGCGCTCGCGCGTGAACACGCTGGTATCCGGCGGCACCGGCTCCGGCAAAACCACATTGCTGAACTGCTTGACGCAATTCATCGACGACGACGAGCGCATCATCACCTGCGAAGACGCCGCCGAATTGCAACTGCAACAGCCGCATGTGGTGCGCCTGGAAACGCGGCCGCCCAATCTGGAAGGCGAAGGCCAGGTCACCATGCGCGACCTCGTACGCAACTGCCTGCGTATGCGGCCGGAACGCATCATCGTCGGCGAAGTCCGCGGACCCGAAGCCTTCGATCTGTTGCAGGCCATGAACACCGGCCATGACGGCTCGATGGGCACGCTGCACGCCAACAACCCGCGCGAAGGTTTGTCGCGCCTGGAATCGATGATCACCATGGGCGGCTTCTCGCTGCCCTCCCGCACCATCCGCGAAATGATCACCGCTTCGGTCGACGTCGTCATTCAGGCCGCCCGCCTGCGCGACGGCTCGCGTAAAATCACTCACATCACCGAAGTGATGGGAATGGAAGGCGACGTCATCATTACCCAGGATCTG
>DASRLF010000026.1:0-25260 GCA_035648555.1 Pseudolabrys sp. | reverse complement strand
CGAGAATATGTTCGGCAGGCTCAAGGACTGGCGACGCGTTCATACCCGCTACGACCGATGCGCTCACACATTCATGTCCGCAATCTGCATCGCCGCCATCGTCATCTTCTGGCTATAATCAATGAGTCCTGACCCTAGCTTTCGTCCGCATGGCAGGCCAACAACTTTTGGCATTGGCATCGCACGCGGCGGCGGTTACTAACACGGGCATTTTGGTGTCGGGAGTTTTTCCATGCGTATAGCGGCAATGGCGGCGGGCGCGGTCGGCGGATATTTCGGCGCCCGCATGGCGGCGGCCGGCCACGACGTGTTCTTCATCGCGCGCGGCGCCCATCTCGAGGCCATGCGCAAGGACGGACTGCGCGTCGAAAGCGTCAACGGCGACCTGCATTTGCCCAAGCCGAACGTCACCGACGATCCGAAGAGCGTCGGCCCGGTCGACATCGTCCTGTTTGCGGTCAAGCTCTGGGACACCGAAAAGGCCGCCGAGCAGGCCCGCCCGCTGATCGGCCCCAACACCCGCATCATCACGTTTCAGAACGGCGTCGACAGCTACGAGCGCGTCGCCCCGATCGTGGGCGCCGCGCACGCCATCCCGGGCGTGACTTACGTCGTCACCGTGATCGAGCGCCCCGGCGTCATCAAACAGGCGAGCCAATTCCAGTCGATCATCTGCGGCACCCATGACGGGCGCCCGGACGCGCCGCTGAAGGCCTTCGTCGATGCGGCGAAAGCCGCCGGCATCAACATCGCGCAATCCGACAATATCGAGCGCGACCGCTGGCACAAATTCATCTTCCTGTCGGCGACCTCCGGCGCCACCGCCGTCACCCGTCTGACCATGGGCCCGATCCTGGCCGATGCCGACATGCGCGCGCTGTTCCGCGGCATCATGGCGGAGACGCTCGCGGTCGGCCGCGCCAAGGGCGTCGCGCTTGATCCTAACTTCGTCGATGAGCGGCTGGCCTTTGCCGACAAGAACGTGCCGGCCAGCATGAAGGCCTCGATGGCCAACGATCTCGATCGCGGCAACAGGCTGGAACTGGATTGGCTGGCGGGAATGGTGTCGCGGCTCGGCAAGGAATTCAAAGTGCCGACGCCGGTCAACGATACCGTCTACGCCGCGCTCAAGCCGTACCGGATGGGCGCGAAAAAATAGCACACACCTGACCGGCCGGCTGCAACCGCAGGGCGTGATCCGTCTGTGCGTGGCACAACCCGTCCCCGGCGCGGCCAAGAGCGCAACCCCGCCAAAACAAGCCATTTTAGACCAATTCACAGGCCCGGCCTGCTCCTTGGCGGGGCCAGGAAAATGCCGGATGGCCTCCCCAACAGGGATAGAAATACGGCCGGCATTAGATTAAAGGTATGTGACGGAATTCACGAAGCCGCACGCGGTTAGTCAATAAGAAACGTCGCTTAAGACTGTTCGACCCTGGGAGGATGGGCTTTTGTTCGCCACGCTTGTGAAAAAGCGGGATTTTTACGCCGGTGGTCTGATGACCTTGTTCGGCGCCGCGGTCACGCTCGATTCCATGACCTATACGCTGGGCACGCTCACCCATATGGGTCCGGGCATGTTTCCGCTGATGCTTGGTTGCACACTCACTTTTGTCGGCGTGCTGATCCTGGCCACCGCGGTGGTTTCCCCGCTCACCGACAACGAAAACATTCTGCCGCGGAAGCGGGAATGGCGCGGCTGGGGCTGCATCCTGGCCGGACCGATCCTGTTTATTATCCTGGGCGAATATTTCGGCCTGGTGCTGGCGACGTTTGCCTGCGTATTCGTGCCCGCGCTCGGTGACCGCACCGCGACGCTGAAGGGCTCCTTCTACCTCGCGTCCGGCGTCACGTTTTTCGGCGTGCTCCTGTTCGTCTACGTCTTGAAGATTCCCTTCCCCATGTTCCGATTGGGCCACTGATGTTTGAAACCGCGCTGACGGATCTCTGGTACGGCTTCGGCGTCGCTCTCGAGCCCCACAACATCATGTGGTGCTTCATCGGCGTGTTCGCCGGCAACATGGTCGGCGTGCTGCCGGGCATGGGTGCGCTCGCGACCATATCGATCCTGCTGCCGCTCACCTTCGGCATCAAACCGGTCGGCGCCATCCTGATGCTGGCGGGCGTTTTCTACGGTTCGCAATATGGCGGCGCGATCTGCTCGATCCTGCTCAATTTGCCGTGCCATCCACCGCACGCGGTCACCTGTCTCGATGGCTTCCCGCTGACGAAAAAAGGTCGCGGCGGCGCCGCGCTCGGCATCACCGTCATCTCGTCCTTCGTCGGCGCCTCGTGGGGCATCACCGAGATGATCTTCCTGGCGCCCATCCTGGTGACGGTGGCGCTCAAATTCGGCCCGGCGGAGATATGTTCGCTGATGCTGCTCGGCCTGCTGGCCGGCTCGACGCTGGCGCGCGGTTCGCCGCTCAAGGGCGTCGCCATGACCGTGCTCGGGCTACTGATCGGCATTGTCGGCAGCGACATCGAAACCGGGACGCCGCGATTTACGTTCGGCATTCCCAATTTGTTCGACGGCGTCGAAATCGTGGCGCTGGCGCTCGGCCTGTTCGGCATCGCCGAGTTCATGAAGAGCGTCAATCAGCTCTCCGAGGTCGACACCAAATACACCAACGTGAAGTTCAAGGATTTGAGGCCGACGCGCGAGGAATTCCGGCGCGCGGTCCCGGCGATGTTCCGCGGCACCATCATCGGCAGCCTGTGCGCGTTGATCCCCGGCACCGGGCCCACCATTGCCTCGTTCATTTCCTATGCCACCGAAAAGAAGATTTCCAAGACACCCGAACTGTTCGGCACCGGCATGATCGAAGGCGTCGCCTGTCCGGAAGCCTCGACGCATTCATCGGTGCAGGGCGACTTCATCCCGACCATGAGCCTCGGCATTCCGGGCGACGCCGTGATGGCGCTGATCCTCGGCGCGCTGATGATTCAGGGCATCGTGCCCGGTCCGCAGCTCATCAGCGAGCATCCGGATATCTTCTGGGGCCTGATCGCGAGCTTCTGGATCGGCAACATCATCCTGGTGGTACTCAACGTCCCGATGATCGGACTGTGGGTGAAGCTGCTGACGATCCCGTACAAGTTCCTCTACCCGAGCGCGATGTTCTTCGTGGCGATCGGCGTCTACAGCACCAACAACGACATGTTCCAGGTCGGCGAAACCGTGCTGATCGGCCTGATCGGTTATTTGCTGCTGTTGCTCGATTTCCACCCGGCTCCGGTGCTGCTCGGATTCGTGCTGGGTCCGCGGTTCGAAGAGAACTTCCGCCGCGCCATGCTGATTTCGCGCGGCGACATCCTGGTGTTCGTCAAGCATCCGATCAGCGCCGTGTTTATCGGCCTGTGCGTGCTGCTGATCGTCATGCAGATTTATGTGCGCCTGCGCGCGCCCAAGGCGCTGCCGACCGAGATGGTCCTGCCCACCGATCGCAAGGTCCCTGAAGCCGCCGAGTGAGCGAGCTCTCGCGGCTAGCCGATTAAGAGCGGTCTCAGAAAGCCGTAGGCGAACAGCAACGCCAACAGCGCGATGAACACCGTGGATACATGCATGCCGATCCGGTCGGCCCAGTCCTGCGCGTTTTTATCCATGATTTGGTCCCAAACCGCGATGCGATGCGTTTAAAAATGGTCGCGCCGCGAATGGCGCGGCCATAAGTTTAAGTTGGGTCAATTGCCACTCGCTCCAGAGGGGAGCAGAGTGGCAGCCGCAACAGTGGCGCGGCTTTCCCGGCAGGCGCCTTCGCAATTATTGTTGATTCAGATTAATGAACGAGATTACGTTACCTGTTGGTTTGAGCCATGGCCGCGACCTCACGCAATGCGTTGGACCAACATCCGTTCGTGGCGCGGCTGCGGCAGCTTATCGATCTCAAGCCCGCCGATCTCAAGGGCCTGGACGACATCATCGACGACGAACTGGTGATCCGCAGACGGCGCGATCTGATCGCCGACGGCTACGAATACCGCAAGCTCTGCTTCGTGAAGGACGGCTTCGCCGTGCGTTACAAGCTGCTGCGCAACGGCAAACGCCAGATCCTCAACGTCATCATGCCCGGCGACGTCATCGGCCTGCCCGCAAGCTTTTACGAGCGCGCGGGCTATGCCGTCAGCGCCATCACCGATCTGCGCATGAACGTCTGCTCGCTCGATGCTTATGTCCAGCTTTGCTACCGGCATCCGCAATACGCTCTGGCCTTGACCTGGATCACCGTGCAGGAAGCGGCCACCTATGCCGAGCATGTCATCGACGTCGGCCGCCGCACGCCGGTCGAAGGTCTGTCGCATTTTCTGCTCGAACTGCACGCCCGCCTCAAGGCGGTCAGCCGCGCCGAGAAGGCGCGCTTTACGCTGCCGTTCTCGCAAGAAGTCATCGCCGACGTCCTCGGCCTGAGCGTTCCCCATCTCAACCGCATGATGCAGCGGCTGCGCAAGGAAAAGCTGATCGCCGACAGCGACCGCGTGATCGAATTTCTCGATACCGATGCGATGCAAACGCTGGCGCATTACCAACCCCAGGCGCTGATTCCGATTCCGCGGTCGGACTAGGATTTGCGGGTGGCGCGCGGCAGCGTGACCGCGATCACGCCGGCGCCGGCGGCGGCCAGCACGGCGGCGGTGATCATGCCCGCGCGATAGCCAAAAGGATATGACGCCAGCCCGGCCGCCAGCGCGACGCCGACCAATTGCGCAATCCGGCTCATGTCATTGTTGATGCCGGAGGCGAGACCCTCGTCGGCGTCCTTGACGCTCGACATCACCGAGGCGGTAAGCGGGGCCACCAAGACCGCAAAGGAAATGCCGAGCAGCGCCATCGGTCCCAGCACGCCGGCGGTCAGACCGGCCTCCTTGCCCAGCGCAAGCCAAAGAAAGGCCAGCGCCGCGCCAAGCGGGCCGATGATGAGCATCATCCGCGCGCCGATCTTGTCCGCCACCCCACCGAACAGCCGCGACAACAGGCCGATGCCGAGCGTGAGCGGCAGGAACGCGAGACCGGCTTGTATCGGCGTCAAACCGCGGCGGTCGATCAGATCGAACGAGATCAGAAAAAACATAATGGCGAGCCCGCCATAGATCAAAAGCGTCGCGCCATTGAGTCCGACGAAGGCGCGGTTGACGAGCAGCCGCGGCGGCGTCATCGGATGCGCGCTGGCGCGCTCCCAAAATGCGTAACAAGCCAAAGCGGCGACGCCGAACACCGCCATGATGATAGGCGAGATGCCGGCGGCCCCGGTTTTATCCGGCCCGATCTGGCTCAACGCCCAGGCGATCAGGCCGAGCGCCACCGCCAGGATTGCCGCGCCGGTGAGATCAAACGGGCGCGGTTCACGAGCGTCCGGCGGCGCGTAACGCACCAGCAGCACAATAACGGCCAGCGCCAGCGGCGGGTTGATCGCGAACACCCATGGCCAGCCGAACGCTTCGGTCAGCCAGCCGCCCAGCACCGGCCCCCCTGCCGTGGTGAGCGCGGATGCCGCCGCCCAAACGCCGATGGCGGCGTTGCGTTGGTCTTTCGGGTAGGCCGCGCCAATAAGCGCCAGGCTCACCGGCGTCAGGATCGCCGCCGAGACGCCTTGCAATACGCGCAGCGCAATCAACCACTCGATCGACGGCGCCACCACGCAGGCGGCCGATGCGAGACCAAAACCGAGGCACCCGGCGCCGAGCATGCTCGCCTTGCCGTAAACATCGGCGAGTGCGCCGCCGATCAGCGTTAACGCGGCCAGCGCCAGCACATAGCCGTTGAGCACCCATTGCACCGAGGCAAGGTCGGCCCCGAACGAGGCGCGCAGCTTGGGCAGCGCCACGGTCAACGCCGAACCGTCGATGAAGGCCATGGACGACGCCAGCACGCAGGCGATCAGCACCATGCGCCGGCGCTGCGGCGTGACCTCGCGCCGTTGTGCGCGCGGACAAGGCTGCGCGGCGATGATGCTGCTGTCGCAGGGCTGCACGAATGGCTGCGCCATGGCATCCATCCTTCGCACTTTTTGGCGTCACAGGCTAGGATTCCGCATCCGACGAATCAGGGGAGTGGGCGATGCGGCGCATGCTCGACGAGGCGATCTACCACGCCACGCTGCCGATCCGGCTGTTCGGCCGCTCGCGCGCGTTCCGCATTGCATTCGGCGGCGCCTGCATCGCCGCAGCATTCTTTGCCGCCACGCTCTGGGCGCTCGACCGCTATTTGCCCGAAGACACCGGGATCGAGACCGCGCTCACCATCATGAATCCGCCGCCACCGCTGCAAGCCGTCACGCGTTCGTCTTACGTGATAGCGCCGGTCGCGATCGCGCTCAGCACCATCCGGAGCAAGCTGGACGCCGCCGCCCCGCGTGAACTCGCCGGCAAGAACGACAATGCGGTCAACAGCCTGCTGTCGAAGGCCGACATCGGCATCACGGTCGCGCGCGGCGCGCTTGTGATGAACGGAAAGCCGAACGATCTCGCGATCACCACACCGCTCAACGGCACCTTGCGCGTCACCGGGCAGATCGCGACGCAAGCCGGCAATATCACCAGTTCGATCACCGGCCTGCTGGACAAATCGATCAGCAAGGATGTCGGCAAGCTCACCAGCAAGGTGCTCGACCAGCGCGCCGAGGTGCGCGGCAATGTGGTGGTGCATGCCAGACCGGCGCTGACCGCCAATTGGCGGCTGGAGCCCAATCTCACCGCCGAGGTTGCGCTCGCCGACAGCGCGGTCACGCTTGCTGGCTTCAAGATCAACGTGTCGAGCGAGGCCAAGCCCTTGATCGACCGCGAGGTCAATGCGCAGATCGCCAATCTGCAAAACCGGCTGCGCAACGATCCGTTCATCGAGCGCGCCGTCCGCGAGCAATGGACCAAGATGTGCCGCTCGATCCCGCTCGGCGGCGACAAGACCGGCCTGCCCCGCCTGTGGCTGGAGTTGCGCCCGATCCGCGCCGCCGCCGCGCAGCCGCAGATCGACGCGCGCAATGTCACGCTCACCATCGGCGTGCAGGCCGACACCCGCATCACGCCGCAACAGAGCAAGCCGGACTGCCCGTTCCCGGCCACGCTCGAACTGGTGCCGCCGATGGACAACGGCAAGCTCTCGGTCGGCGTACCGATCGACGTGCCGTTCAGCGAGCTCAACCCATTGCTGGAGGCGCAGCTCAAGGGTCATCGCTATCCGGAAGACGGCAGCGCGCCGGTCGAGATCGAGGTGCGCAGCGCGCATGTCGCCGCCGCCGGCGACCGGCTACTGATCGCGCTCAAAGTGAAGGCGCGCGAGAAGAAAAGCTGGTTCGGCTTCGGCGCCGAGGCGACCGTGCGGATCTGGGGCAAGCCGGCGCTCGATGCCGAGGCGCAAATCCTGCGCCTGACCGATTTATCGGTGGCAGTCGAATCGGAAACGGCGCTGCTCGGCGCTGCCGCGCGCGCCGGCATGCCCTATCTGCAGCAGGCGCTGGCCGACAACGCGGTGATCGATCTCAAGCCGTTCGCCGCCGACGCTCTCGCCAAGATCGGCGGCGCGCTGGCCGAGTTCCAGCAGAACAAAGACGGCGTGCAGGTCGAGGCCGCGGTGCGCGATTTGCGCCTCACCGGCATCGAATTCGATTCCCACACGCTGCGCGTGATCGCCGAGGCGAGCGGTACCGCCAAGGTGGCGGTGACCGAATTGCCGCGCTGACCGCCGCAGCCATGCACCGCCCGCATTGACAGCCCCGGCCCCGCGCCTAGATTAGCGGGGTTCCGAGGGGTGCCCCGAAAGGGGCTGAGAAAAACCCTTAGAACCTGATCCGGGTCATGCCGGCGAAGGGACAGGACATTCATCCATGCAGAAATCGCAGGCCATTGCGCGGTTGAGCGGCCCGGTATTGTGCGCGGTCGGCCTTGGCATGCTGACCAACGGGGCAACCTATCGCGTGATGGCCGGACAGTTCCTGGCGACCTATCCGTTCATCTATTTTTCCGGAATTCTGATCCTGGTCTCCGGGCTGTTCATTCTCAACAACCATAACGTCTGGACGTCGGACTGGCGCAGCGTGGTCACTGTGCTCGGCTGGCTGATGTGCATCGGCGGCGTGTTCCGGATTCTCGCGCCGCAGCTCGTGGTGTTTCTCGGCACGGCCGTTCTCGCCCATAGCGGATTCTTCGTCGGCGCTGGCATCGTTCTGCTCGCGCTCGGCGGCTTTCTCACATTCAAAGGCTACGCGGTCTGAAGCCGCGTTGGCGCATCGGAGTCGAAACCATGAACAAGTCCATCACCCCGGCCGATCTGGTCACCCCGAACGTCACGACCGGTTCGCTGCCGTCGTCGCGCAAGATCTACGCCCGGCCCGATGCCGCGCCCGAGCTGCGCGTGCCGCTGCGCGAGATCATCCTGGAGGCAACCGCCAACGAACCGGACCTTCCGGTCTACGACACCACCGGCGTCTATTCCGATCCGGATGTCACCATCGATGTCGAGAAGGGCCTCGACCGCACCCGCATCGAATGGGTCAAGGAACGCGGCGGCGTGGAAGAGTATCAGGGCCGTCCCATTCAGCCGGTCGATAACGGCAATGCCACCGGCAAATATCTGGCCCGCAATTTTCCCAATACGCCGAAGCCGTGGCGCGCGCTCGATGACAAGCCGGGCACACAATATGAATTCGCCAAAGCCGGCATCATCACCAAGGAAATGATCTATATCGCCGAGCGCGAGAATCTCGGCCGCAAGAAACAATTGGAGCGCGCCGAAGCGGCATTGGCCGACGGCGAGCAGTTCGGCGGCGCGGTGCCGGCGTTCGTGACGCCGGAATTCGTGCGCTCGGAAGTGGCGCGCGGACGCGCCATCATCCCGTCCAACATCAACCACGCCGAACTCGAACCGATGATCATCGGTCGCAACTTCCTGACCAAGATTAACGCCAATATCGGCAACTCCGCCGTCACCTCCTCGGTCGAGGAGGAAATCGAGAAGATGGTGTGGGCGATCCGCTGGGGCGCCGACACCGTGATGGACCTCTCGACCGGGCGCAACATCCATAACACGCGCGAATGGATCCTGCGCAATTCGCCGGTGCCGATCGGCACGGTGCCGATCTATCAGGCGCTGGAGAAGGTCGACGGCGATCCGGTCAAGCTCGATTGGGAATGCTACAAAGACACGCTGATCGAGCAGTGTGAGCAAGGGGTGGACTATTTCACCATCCACGCCGGCGTGCGGCTCGCTTATGTCCCGTTAACGGCCAACCGCGTCACCGGCATCGTGTCGCGCGGCGGCTCGATCATGGCGAAGTGGTGCCTGTCGCGGCACAAGGAGTCGTTCCTGTACGAGCGATTCGACGAGATCTGCGACATCATGTGCAAATACGATGTGTCGTTCTCGCTCGGCGACGGCCTGCGCCCGGGATCGATCGCCGACGCCAATGACCGCGCGCAATTTGCCGAACTGGAAACCCTCGGCGAACTCACCCAGATCGCCTGGAAAAAAGGCTGCCAGGTCATGATCGAAGGCCCCGGCCACGTACCGATGCACAAGATCAAGATCAACATGGACAAGCAGCTGAAAGAATGCGGCGAAGCGCCGTTTTACACGCTCGGGCCGCTCACCACCGACATCGCGCCCGGCTACGACCACATCACCTCGGCGATCGGCGCCGCCATGATCGGCTGGTTCGGCTGCGCCATGCTTTGCTACGTGACGCCAAAGGAGCATCTCGGCCTGCCCGACCGCGACGACGTCAAGGACGGCGTGATCGCCTACAAGATCGCCGCGCACGCGGCGGACCTCGCCAAGGGCCACCCGGCGGCGCAACTGCGCGACGACGCGTTGAGCCGCGCGCGCTTCGACTTCCGCTGGCAGGACCAGTTCAACCTGGGGCTCGATCCCGAAACCGCGCGTGAATACCACGACGAGACGCTACCCAAGGAGGCGCACAAGGTGGCGCATTTCTGCTCGATGTGCGGGCCGAAATTCTGCTCGATGAAGATCACGCAGGATGTGCGCGATTACGCCGCGGGGCTCAACGAGAAGCAGGCCGGCATGGATCAGATGTCTGAGAAGTTCAACGCCATGGGCCAGCAGGTGTATGTCGACGCGGAGAAGGTGAAGGCGAGCAACAAGGTTTTCTGACAATGAACCGGTGGCGCCGCCTCCGTTTGGCAGCCGTCCTTGTCCCGGCCGTATGTCTGGCGCTGCCGCTCGCCGCGCAGGCCGACGACTACCCGTCCCGCCCCATCAAGCTCCTGGTCGGCGCCTCGCCGGGCGGCACCACCGACACCATGGCGCGCACGATCGCGGTCCCGCTCTCGAAATCGCTAGGCCAGCCTGTGCTGGTCGAAAACAAGCCGGGCGCGGGCGGCAACATCGCGGCCGCCACCGTCGCGAAATCGTCGCCGGACGGCTACACGCTGCTGGTCAGCTTCACCAGCCACACCATCAACGCGACGCTCTATCCGAATTTGCCGTTCGATCCGGTCGCCGATTTCACCGCGATCAGCAAGATCGCTAATGTGCCGAGCCTGCTGGTCGGTAATCCCAAGCTGCCGGCGCAGGATCTCAACGCGCTGATCGCGCTCGCCAAGGCCAAGCCCGATACCTTGACCATCGCGATCGGCGGCATTGGCTCATCGCTGCATCTTGCCGGCGAGCAACTCAAGATGATGACGGGCATCCGCATTCTCGACGTGCCCTACAAGGGAACGGCGCCGGCGCTCACCGACGTGCTCGGCGGCCAGGTCGACATGATGTTCATCAGCCTCGTGACCGGAACGGCGCAGGTGCGCGCCGGCAAGCTGCGCGCCTATGGCGTGACCAGCGCGGCGCGGCAGGCGTCGTTTCCCGATCTGCCCGCCATCGGCGAGGTTGTGAAAGGCTTTGAATCGACGGCGTGGTTCGGCGTGTTCGGCCCCGCAAAACTGCCGCCGGACATCACCAACAAGCTTAACGCGGCCATCGTCGCCGCGCTCAACGATCCGGCGATGCGTAAGCAACTCGAGACCGAAGGCGCCACCCCCGCCGCCGGCAGCGCCGCCGACTTCGCCGCCTTCGTGCGCGACGACGTCAAGCATTGGGCGCCGATTGTGAAGCAGTCCGGCGCCAAGATGGAGTGAGGCGTTGTGACCGCACGCTTGAACCTTTTGCCGGGCGCGAACGACTAACGTGGCAACGTGGGGGGTATGACCATGAAACCGTTTTCCATTCTCACTTTCGGCGCCGCCGTTCTTTTCACACCGTTCGTCACTCATCCTGCCTCTGCCCAAACGCCACCAGCCGTCGAGAAAATGAACGCCTACGTCGGCTTTCTCAACCGGCTCTCGGCCCGCAGCTACGATTCACGCGCGCGCTATTTCAGCTGGGCCGGCAAGGACGGCCCGACCGGCCGCGAGCGCATCATTTACGGCACCTACACCATCTACGACACGTCTGGCTGCGTGAAGGACGTCGAGGAGGCCAACGGCCTCGAGCCGCACGACGCCGCGCTCGAAGCCGCCGCCACGGCTTACGCCAAGGCCGTCGCCAGGCTAGAGCCGCTGCTCAAGGAGGCCGACGACTATTACACGCAGCAGAACTACAAGGACGACAAGATGGCCAAGGGCCGCGCCTTGCATCCCCTTCTGGTCGCCGCGTGGAATGACTTCGAGAGCGCCGACAAGACGCTGCGCAGCAACGTCGAAGCCATCAACGACAGACGCGCGCTGGAGAAGCTCGCCGCCATCGAGCAAAGCGAAGGCAAGCAGGCGCGCTATCATGTCGAGGCGCTGATGATCCAGGCCAAGCGCGTGATCCGCGTGGAGGACGGAGCCAAACCCGACGTCGCCAAGATCACCGCGGCGCTCAACGACTTTGAGGCCGCCGTCAGAGGCGCCGAAGGGTTTTCCGGCGCGGGCGGCGGCGCCAAAAACGACGCGAAGATCGGCTCGATGTTCATCAGCAACGCCAAGGAGTTCCTGACCACGGCCAAGCAGCTGATGCGCCGCATCCGCGATCATGTGCCGTACAGTTCCGGCGACAAGATGATGCTCGGCAACCAAGGCACCGGCTGGATGGTCGAGGGCTCGCCGCCGCGGCTGATGCGCGACTACAATCAGCTGGTCGACGCCTATAATCGCGGGGCGAGGATTTAGTTGGCGGGGCGAAGGCGGAAAAAGATGAAGGAGAGGACTAAGGAAGACGGCCTACCCGGGGCCGCAAAGAATACGGGTGGCGGAGCGTTGGCTGTTACGCGACGCGCATGATGTCGTCGGCGGCGCGGCGCAGCTGCTTGGCGCGGGCGCGCGTTGCAACCTCCTGCCGCTCGAGATCTTCCGCGATCTCGGTCGAGAGGCCGAACAGGCCCGCCAGTTTGGCGCTGATGAAGTCCCGCTCCTGCGCAACGATGTCCTGCGCGACCGTGCCTTCGTGCTGGCGCGACAGGATACCGGCCGCGATTTTCTGCGCGATGGCGAGAACCGCGCACAGCGCCACGATCTTGGTGTTGTCGGCTTCCTCGCTGGTCGGCCGCTCCGCCATCGCCTTGAAGTCTCGCGGCGAAATCGACACGAACACGTCGAGCTCATCCTTGAGGTCGAGCGCATCTTGCGCGGTGAGCTTTGGCGCGGTGGCGTAAGCGTCGACCTTGCCGGCGAGACGGACCGAGGCGCGCCGCAAATCGAACAGCATGTTGCGCGTGGTGATGCAGGCGGCGGTATCGTGTTCGGTGCGGTGCAGCAGGTCGAGCGCGGCCTGCACGGATTGCGCGCGCACCTGCAGGTAAACCGGCCGCGCCGCGTACATGGCGACGAGCAGCGCCAGGGTGGCGGCGGCGAAAGTCTCCTTCTCCTGCCAGACCTGATAGGCGCTGCGCAAGTGCGCCTGGTCGATCAGCGCCGTCACCAGCCAGGTGGCGAAGACAATCACGATCGCGAAGAACGGCAAAACCAGCAGTGGAAGGCGGGCCATTTCATGCGGCGGGGACAATAGCTTATCGCCGCGTTGGCGGTCGATAGCGTCGGCACCGGATTAAAGGTTATTGTCACAGCAACCCGGGGAGCAAGCATCATGGGCAATTTGCTGCAAAACCACATCGCCGCGGTGACCGGCTCAGGCTCCGGCATCGGCCGCGCCATTGCGCAGGGCTATGCGCGCGAGGGCGCGCAGGTCGTGGTGCTGGACATCAATGGCGAGGCGGCGGCCGAGACCGCCAAGCAGATCAAGGACGAAGGCTTCAAGGCGGTGGCCTTCACGCTCGACGTCACCAGGCGCGAGGATTGTTTTGCGATGGCAAAGAAGGTCGCCGCTGACGTCGGGGCGATTTCGATCCTGGTCAACAATGCCGGCATCACGCGGCGCAACGCGGTCAGCGCCGACGCCGACACCGTCGCCAAGGACTGGCACGACATCCTCGGCATCAATCTCAATGGCGTGTTCAACGTCACGCAGGCCTTCCTGCCGCAGTTGCGCGCCAGCAAGGGCCGCATCGTCAACATGGGCTCGGTGCAGTCCTTCGTGCACTTGCGCACGCCGACCTCGACCGCCTACACCACGTCAAAACACGGCGTGCTCGGCTTCACCAAGGCGCTCGCCGCCGAGCTCGGCAGAGACGGCGTGCGCGTCAACGCCATCGGCCCCGGCTTCATCGAGACACCGCTCAATGCGGCGACGCGCACCAATCATCCGGAGTTCGTCAAGGTGTTCATGGATCACACCCCGCTCGGCCGCGCCGGCACGCCGGACGACATCGTCGGCCCGGCGATTTTCCTCGCCTCCGACCTGTCGGCTTACGTCACCGGCACCATCGTGATGGCGGACGGCGGCTATAGGACGATATGAGGAAACCGCTCATCCCGGGGCAAGCGGGAATGAGCGGAAGATTTGGCCGCTACCGCATCGACAGCGCGAGCCCGCTCAGGTCGGCGCTGACGATCAGGCCGGCCTGCCGCCCGCCCAGTGTCAGCACTGCGCCATTCTGGTTGGTCAGCACCACGCCCTGCGCGCCACGCCCAACCGCGGCGCCAAGGCCGGCCTGGCCGTAAACGCCGGCGACGTCCGACGGACGGCGGATATTGCTGACGGTGCCGTGAAAGTGGGTCTCGGAGGCGCCGAAAGTAAAGCCGTAGCTCAGGCCGCCGATCGACAGCGGATATTGCCGGCCATGAAAGGTCAGCACGCCGCTGCCGCCCGAGCCGCCGATCACGAAGCCGGCCTTGTAGATTTTGAGGCTGATGCTGCCCTCGTCGGCATGGGCCGCGACTGAGGTGCCGGCGATAGCCGCCAGCGCAACAAGACCCGCGCGCAAGAGGTGAGACATTCGCATGATGGATTTCCCTGAAAGGCCGGACGCCCCCGGCGGTTGTTCGCAGGGTAACAATACGCCGGACGGAACAAAGTTCCATGACCGCGCTGGACGCCAGGAATCGGGTGCCTGAACCGGGTGGGTTGGCGCCGCCCGGCCCGCCATTTGCGCTCAATAGCCATTGGAGGACACCATGAAGTTCCGCATTCGCGGACTCGAGGCCGGGCAATTCTCGCATTTGTTCGCTCTTTCGGACGCCGAACTGGCCGCGCACGGCGCCTTGCGCAAGGCCGCCGACGGCCCCCACCCCTGCCGCACCAGCCTCACCGATGCGACGCCGGGCGATGAAGTCATCCTGGTCAATTATGAGCATCACGCCGTCGCCTCGCCCTACCGCATGCGCTTTGCGATCTACGTGCGAAAAGGCGAGGACACCTTCGACGCCGTCGGCCGCGTGCCCGATCAGTTGCGCCGGCGCACACTCGCGGTGCGCGGCTTCGACGGCAAGGGCATGATCACCGGCTGCGAATTGGTCGAAGGCATTTGGCTGGAAGACGCGATCGAACGGCAGTTCGCCGACGCAAGCACGCGCTATCTGCACATCCATTTCGCCGCAGCCGGCTGCTACGCGGCGCGGGTGGAGCGGGCGTGAGGCCTCACACCGATCAAACAGCGTCACCACCGCACGATCTGAGCACGTCTCGTCAACTGACCGGTATACAGGTCGACGGCGGGCGGGGTGCGAACGGCACATTGAATTCCGAACTCATGCCGGCGCGCGCCGTAGCCGTCGTGCAACGCACGTAACATGAAATCGGCGATGGCGTTGAAATTGGGCGGATCGGCCACACTCATATCGGTTTTGAAATTTCCTTTGCTGTCGTCCATCGAAGCCGAGTTTTGCCAAAGCGGTGATCGCGTTTGACGACTGGTGAAATGTGCGCGGTTGGCCCTTTTTGGCGTAATAGAAACCGGACGAGGCCTCGCAATAAACTCCAGTCTGATGATCGTGAAAGATACATTGCACATAGCCGTGCGGATGGCCCGGCACGGTCACGGCGATGAAGCGGTCGCGATCGATCGCCGGGTTGCCGGTCGCATAAACCTTTTCAAGCCGGTGCACGACCTCGCAACGATAAGCCGCAAGCAGATCATGGAAGCTGTCACGTGATTGCGCAAAACCTTGGGCCGGCACGATGGCAAACGCCAGAGCCGCTCCGAGACCTAAGTTTCGTGCCCAGCCTTCCACGCCGCGCCCTCACCTCTTGAACAACCCCATGATCTCCGCCTTCGCCAGCGTGTTGAAATGCAAATTGAAGCCGACCACCGCCGGCGAGGTGTCGGCGGTCACGTCGAGCTTTTCTTTGCCGACCGCGAACACGGTGAACAGATAGCGGTGGGGGTGGTCGCCTTCCGGCGGGCACGGGCCGAGATAGCCGCTGTCGCCCAGCTCGGTGCGCGTCATCAGCGCGCCCCCCGGCATCGTGCCGCCCTTGCTGCCCGCGCCCGCGGCGAGCTCGGTCACATTGGCCGGAATGTTCACCACCACCCAATGCCAGAAGCCGGAGCCGGTCGGCGCATCCGGATCGAACAGCGTCACGGCGAAGCTTTTGGTCCCCGCCGGCGCGCCCGACCATTTGAGATGCGGCGATTTGTTGCCGCCGGCGCAGCCGAAGCCGAAATTCTCCGACAGAGTATGGTCCTTGCCGAGATAATCGCCGTCCTTGAAACTGTTGCTGCTGACCGTGAATGCCATGTAACCTCTCCTTTAACCCTCAAACTCACAAAACCTATTCCGGTTCGGACAAATCGCAATGGCCTCCTTGCCGATCAACCTGTTCGACGCCACGGTGTATTTTTGCCTGGCGATTGCCGTGATGGCGGGCTTTCGCTCCGGCCTGCTGCGCAGCATGGCAACGATTTTCGGCTATCTGGCGGCGATGGCGCTGGCGGTGGCGATGACGCCGCGGCTGGCGCAATTTCTCATCGACGGGTTTCACATGCCGCCAGGGCAAACTTGGGCGGTCTATGTCGGGATCTTTCTGGGCGCTGGCATCGTGCTCGGCGCGCTGCTGCGGCTGGCCATCAGCGAGCTGGTCGGGGCTGACGTGAGCGCGCCGGACCGTGTCGCCGGCGCCATGCTCGGCGCCGTCCGCGTCGCTTTGCTGGCGGTGCTGATCGTGATCGTTTTCGACCGCATCATTCCGGCCGGCCGTGAGCCGGCCTTCCTGAAGGGCTCGCAATTGCGCCCAATTTTATCGGCCGCCGGACAGCAGGGTTTGAAATCTCTGCCGCCCGACGTCGAAGCCTATATCGATCACCTCAAGCACGAGCGTGGGCTGTAAGCGGTCCGCGCGTTACGTGATGCTGATATTGAGTTCTTTCACCAGCTTCTCGTATTTCACCGAGTCCGCCTTGGCGAGCTTGTCGAGCCGCTCGGGCGTGCCGCCAACCGATTCCAGCGAGCCCTTCACGAAGTTTTCCTGCAGGCCTTTGTCGTTCAGAGCCTTGCCGATCGCGTCGTTGAGCGACGCAACGATTTCGGGCGGCGTCCCCTTCGGCGCGAAGGCGGCATACCAAGCCTCCAGTACCAGGCCCTTATAGCCGGATTCCTCCAGCGTCGGGACTTCCGTCAGCGTCGGCGCGCGCTTGGCGGAAGTTTGCGCCAGGAATTTGAGATTGCCGGCCTTCCAATGCGGGATCATCGAGGTTGGCCCGAGGAACGCCGACTTCACATGCCCGGCCAACAGATCGGTCACCGCCTGGCCGGCGCCGCGATACGGCACGTGTTCGAGCTTGATACCGGCTTCCTTGGCGAACCAGAGCCCCACCACATGCTGGTTCGAGCCGACGCCCGAACTGGCGAATCCGACACCCGGATTTTTCTTGGCATAGGCGACAAATTCCGCCACCGAGCTGACGCCGAGCGAGGGATGTGCGGCAAAAATCTGCGGCTGGGTGGCTATCAGGATTACCGGTGCAAGCACATTGGTGTAGTCGTAGCTGAGTTTGAGAATGTGCGGCGCGCTCGCGGCGTTGTCGTTGGTAATCAGGATGGTGTAGCCGTCTGGATCGCTCTTCATCGCCACGTCCATGCCGAGCGTACCGCCCGCGCCGGTGCGGTTTTCGACATAGAATTGCTGGTTATAAGTCTGCGACAGTACCTGCGCGCATTGCCGCGCCACGAAATCGATGGCTCCGCCGGCCGCCAGCGGCACGATGAGGCGCACCGGTCGGTCCGGCCATTTGGCCTGCGCGATTGCCGGCGCCGTCAAGTTCGGCAGCACGCCGCCCGCGAGCGCCAGGCTGCCCGCCGCCTTGATGAAATTCCGCCGTCCGATGATGGTCACAGAATCCTCCCTGCGATTATTTTATGTTTTGTAGCCCTTGGGGCCATTATTGCACACGTTTACCAGGATGGCACCGGGGTCCCGCAACCATCCGGGGCGTGATACGTTAAAGATCACGCAGTAACCCCGCGAGGCAACATATGTCGCAAGTCACCTACGAGATCATCCAGCACGATGGCGGCTGGGCCTACAAGGTCGATGGCGTATTTTCAGAGGCCTTCCCGAGCCACGCCGCCGCGCTGGCGGCGGCCAAAGCCGCAGCCGTCGAGCAGACTGTTCCCGGCCATACCGAGGAGATCCAGTACGAGGACGAGAAGGGCCGCTGGCACACCGAGACTGCGTCCGGCAGCGACCGCCCGCACACCGCGATCAAGGATAAGGGCTGAAGCACCAGCTCCGCTATTCCGAGACTTTCGCCGGAACCTTCGCCTTCTTGACCGCTTTCTTTTTTACCGGCTGCGGCGGGGCAGCAGCTGCGGCAGCGGCTTCTTCGGCGTCGCGCGCCAGACGCAGTGCGCGCAGCCGCGCGGTCTTAGTCCGCATGGCGGTCGCCGAATTTTCATAATCGAGCATCGCGCGCTTGCCGTCCTCGGCTTGCCGCAGCTTTCTGAACTGGCTGTTGGCAGCGGTCTTATTTGCGTTGTCGGCCAATGCAATCTCCATTGGTGAAGTAGTCAAAAAACACAAAAACAGGCCGCGCGCGCTGTCTCAAACCCAGCGCACGGAGCCTATTTGCCGGCGGCTTTTCTCAAGGCGGCGTTGATGCGTTCTTGCCAGGCCGCCCCATCCAGCTGAAAGTGATCTAAGACATCGCGGTCGATACGCAAAGACACGAGTTCCTTCACACCCGGCAGCGACGGCGCCTGCGGCATCGGCTCCGCGGGCTTGGTAGTTGCCGCTTTAAAGGCCATTTCGGCCATTTGCCGCGAATCGGTGGTGCGCCGGGTCATCGCCCTTATTCTAGCACGCCTGTAGCACGCTTGCCGGTCGGCGGGCAGACATTCCGGCCTATTGCACGCATGGCGAGTAATAGGCACAATTCAGGTTGTAGGGGGTGTTATGGCGTCAGTTCGCGTGATGGCGCGGGGACTTACGGCGGGCGCGGCGGTCTTGCTGCTGGCCGATTGCGGCATGCGCGATCCTTTCGTCAATATCAATCCCTACGACACGACACCCTCCGGCGACTGGCGCATCGAGAAACAAGTCGACCGCATCACCGGCGCCCCGATATCGAACGCATTCCTGACGCCGCGCCAGGCATCCAATAGCGCCGCCGTGATTGCGCCGCCGGCGCACATGTAGCTCGCCTGCTTCAAACAGCAACCATCCGTTCTCATTGCCTTTGGCTTCAAAATCGGCTCCACCCGGAACGCCGAACTCGGCTATCGCTTCGGCGACAAGCCCGGCCCTGAACCGACGGTGCGGATCGTCGACGGCTACCAGCACGCGTTCATCAGTGAGCCCGACGAAGTGGCGCGCTTCGTCAACGAGATGGCGACCGCCGATATGCTTTACGTGCGCATCCGCTTGCTCAATTCCGGCCGCACCAGCGCCGAATTCCATGTCGCCCAGGCGCCGGCGGCCTATGCCGGCTGCCCGCTCAACGCGGCTGCCCACACAAGTGCCTCGGCCAGCGCAAAAAGTCCCAACGACGACGATTGGCGGCCAGCATTACTGCCACAGATTGTCGGAGGCCCATTTGGCTTCCGGGATTTCCGCGCCGATCTTGTAGTTGAACGCCACCACCGACATGTGATCGGAGTTCGCGGTGCAGGTGAAAGCGAGCGCATACCATTTACCGCGGCTGCGGAAGGCGGCGCCCCTAGCCTCGATGGTGTCGTTGACGACCACCGGCTCGGCGGTGGCATTGGCCACTGCGCGGTCGGGCCGGAATTCGCCGCTGTCCTTGCGGATGCGCGCCATCGCGGTGAAGTCGCAGAGCTGCTCGAGCCGCTCGGCCGGCGCCAGCATCTGCAACGAGCGATCGAGCCTGTTGTCGGCGGCAACGGCCTGTGCGGCGGCCAGTGTGAGCACACCGACCGCCAATCCGAACGCCCGCATGCAAGAATTTCCCGCGTGAACTTTGCACCTATTAACGCTGCCGCGGCCGCGCAAGGCAACGCCCGGCGCAGGCTTGTCCCACGCTAAATGCCGCGAGCTTTAGGTGTATTTCGGGTCGCGATCCAACAGCTCGATCGAAATGCCCTGCGGTCCGCGCAGGAAGCAGATCTTGATGCCCGGCCGTGGCGAATACGGCTCCTTGGTGAACTCGACACCTTTCTTCTTGAGATCGGCGGCGATGACGTCGATATCGCTAACCGCCAGCCCGAAATGATCGAGCCCTTGATAGGGCGTGGTGGGTGGAGAATTGACGCCGTCGCCGGGCTCGACCTGGGCAGTGAAGATATTGGCGCCGCCGAGTTTGATGTCGATGCGCGGCTTGCCGGCCTGCGTGGTGCGCATGATTTGCGCGCCGAACATCCGCGCGAACCATTGCGCGGTGGCTTCCGGATCGGGGGTGCGCAGATGAATGTGATCCCAGGTAATATTCGCCATGACGTTGCTCCCGTTGTGTTTGTTGGCGCAATTTAGGCCATAGGAGCGGCCCATGCGCAACGGGGTATGTCCGGCGCTTTAAGGCGTTCGCGATGTCGCCGCGGTTGTCAAAACGACCGGCTGCGCGCCGCGGCTCATTTGAAGTGCGACGGCAAACAGCGGCAGGACGAACAAGGGACCGAAGCTAAGGCCGGTCATATGCGCTAGCGCCGCCGCCACCAGCGGCAACGCCAACCACAGCCCGCAGGAAATCTGCAGCGCGCGTTCGGACGCCTGCGTTTCGGCCGGCTGCTGCCACAACCACGCCACCACGATCGCGCCGAACACCAAATCGTAGTCCTGAAGATACGGTGTCGCGAGACAAGTGCCGAGCAGCAGCACCGCGTTGCGGACACCGGCGCGCGGCTCGCGCAACCAGACCCAGCCCACCGCCGCGCAGGTGAGCAAGGCAGAGATCGCCTGCACGACGTAGGCAGCCTCAACTGATAGGCCCAGCCGCCGCGTCGCGACGAACACCGAGACGAAACGGTGCCAGACGCCGCCACCGTCTTCCAGAATCGCCTGCCGCAGCGCCGCGAGATTGCGCAGATACGCGGCCCACACATCCGTGCCGAACAAAGCTGCGCTCGCCGCCAGCAGCGCGCCGGTGACAAGGACCGCGGCCGCGATGGCCCGCCACTGCCGTCCGGCGAGCAGCGCGACCGGTACCAGCAAAGCGAGATGTGGCTTATAGATCATCGTGCCGAACAGGGCGCCGGCGATATAAGGCTGCCGCTCCAGCAGGCTCAGCCCGCCGCCGAGCAAGGCCGCCGTCCAGCAGCCGTTCTGCCCGCCGACCGCGTTGATCAACACTACCGGCGCCGACAGCGCGAGCAGCAGCACGCTACGCCCCGGCATCGCCAGCCGCAGCGCGCGATAGAATGCGTACCAGCTCGCCGACAACCACACGAACAAGGCCGGCACGTAGGGCATGAGCGCGAACGGCGCGCTCAGCAGCAGCATCACCGGCGGATAACTATAGTGATAGCCGTCGAGCGGCGAGCCCACGATGGTCTGCTGGAATGCGTGAAACGCGTTGAGATCATAGACCTCGGCGGCGCGGCCGTGCAGCGCCAGATATCCGCCGGACCAGTAATTGACCCAGTCGTCGCCGAATGGCCGGCCATCGGCATTGAGCAAATGATTGTGCGTCTGATGCAGCAGATCGAAAAAATAGCCGAACAGCGCGGCCGCGACGAAGCTGCGCGCCACGGTGATGACGAGGTTCGGGACGGCCGGTGCCCGCATGAGGCCCATGAAACGGCGGAGCGGTTACAATTAAGTTAAGTCGGCGCCCTGCTACCGGTTCGCGCTTGCCGAATCCCCCGCCAAAGCCCGGTCTTTGCCACCGTTCAAAAAGCCTGCCCGTAGGGAGACGCCTCATGAAATCCGCCATCTACGCGCCGCATTTGCCGCCGTTGCCTTCGCCGGCAACACCGCTTTCGCCGTCACCACCGACGACGTCAAATGGATCAATCAGTGCGTCAACGACAACAAGGGCGGCGCGACGCAAGAAGTGGTGCTGAAATATTGACCTGCATGAACGAGAAGATGGACAACAACGAAAGCCAGTCGATCACCCAGTGGGAGAAAACCCACGCGACCGAACGCAAGGCCTGCGACAAGGAAGCCGGCTGGAAGTAGCGCAACCTCCTTATCCCCGTTGGCGTTGAGAAACGTCTCCTGCCGAAGGCGCTAGAATCCCAGCGAAGCGTTCGTTGAAGGCGGGGCTTGGGCCCCCTGCTCTCGCGCTTTTCTTTCCGCATTGCGGCGAAAGGAAAAGCTGGATGACCCAAAAGCTGGATGACCCAATTATGACAGCGCGCGCCCCTACCACGTTGTGCACAACTGTGCGCAAAGCGCGCGCATTTTGCTTCAAGCGCGCGACATTTTTGCTTACATGAGATGTGGCAGGGGCAGAGATGGCGCGTAAGACAATTCAAGCGGCGGGCGGCATCGTGGTGCGTGGCGGCGCCCGCCCGCGCATCGCCGTGGTCCAGCGCAGCAAGGACGACCGCTGGGTGCTGCCGCGCGGCAAGCTCGAACGCCACGAAAATCCGGCGCGCGGCGCCCGCCGCGAGGCGGTCGAGGAAACCGGCCATCGCGTCAAGGTGCATGAGTTTCTCGGCGCCATCACCTATCGTGCGCGCGGCCGGCCGAAGGTCGTGCAGTTCTGGCGCATGAAGGCGGCGGCGCGGCCGAGCCGCGAGGTCATGAAGGATATTTCGGCGGTCGAGTGGCTGCCACTCGCGGCGGCGGTGCGGCGGCTGAGCTATCCGCTCGAGCGATTGTTCCTGCACCACGTCGGCCGCCGCATTTTCAAGCAAAGCCGCAAGCCGGCGCGGCGTAAGGCCACACGGCGCCGCAAGACCGCAAGCCGCAAGCGCAAACATTAGCGACGCCGCGCGTCTTTTTTTCGCCCAGAGTCTTGCCAAAATTTAATGCGCACAGAGCACCCGCGCGGGCAATTCCGAACGCGCCATTCACCGCGCATTCACGCGAAATGCCGGAACCTCAGACTTGAGAAAAACGTTATCGTTGTGAGCAAATGCAAGCGAAAGAGGAGTACGCCATGAAAACAATGTATAAGACCCTGACAGCAATCGCAGTGGCCGCGACCCTTGCCGTCGCGACTGCGGCATCACCGCAGCCGGCCGAAGCGCGCGGCGGACGAATTGCCGCCGGCATCATCGGGGGCCTGGCCGCGGGCGCCATTCTCGGCGGCATCGCCGCCAACGGTCCCTATGGCTATTACGGTCCGGCATATTACGGCCCCGGCCCCTATTACGGCCCGGGCTGCTATTGGACCCACCAGCGTGTCTGGGACGGTTACGGCTGGCGCCCGCAGCGCGTGCGGGTTTGCGGCTAGAAGGCCCGCCAAAACTGGATGAAAATCGACAAAAAGCTCGGAATCGGAAATTCCGGGCTTTTTAAAGGGGTTTGAACCTTATAGATCAAATTTCCGACATATTAAGCCTGCCTCTTTTATAGGAGCCGGGACAGGCTTTAAGTTTGTCAGCGGCCGGCCCCGGCCGGCCTCGACCCTGGAGGGAAACCGTATGAAGAAGACCTTGTTTGCTCTTGCGGCCGCAGCGACTCTCGCGCTCGGCACGATGACTGCTCCGCAACCGGCGCAAGCCCGTTGCTTCGGTTGCGCTGTCGGCCTCGGCGTGCTCGGCGGCGTGATCGTCGGCTCGGCAATCGCCAATTCCTATGGCCCGCGTTACGCCCCGGCGCCTGGCTATGTCGTGTATGACGGCTATGGCGAACCCTACCCGGTTGCTTGCCCCGGCGGCTACTGGGCGCGTCGCCCGGTCGCGTTCGACGCCTACGGCAATCCGGTGCGCTGGAGCCGCGCTCGCTTCATCTGCCCGTAAGCCTGACTTAGGCGACACGATTTCTTAAGTTGCAATTGCCGCGGTTCCCTCGGGGGCCGCGGCATTGTGGTCTTTAATTCCCACTTTTCGGGATCATGCGCTAACGCCGCATGTGGTCGAGCACCGCCGCGGTCGGCCAGCAATCGACCTTCAAGCCGTTTTTCTTCTGATAGGCGCCGAGCGCCGCGCGCGTCAGCATGCCGGCTTTGCCGTCGAGCTTGTCCTTATAGAGTCCAAGCGCGGTCAGCCGCTGCTGCATCGATTCGACATCTTTGGTCTTGAGTTGCGCGTTCTTGCTCCACGGCGTCTGGAACGGCCGCCCGCCTGCGATACGGTCGCTCAGATGGCCGACGAACAGCACGTAGAGATCCGAGTAATTGTAATCCTTCAGCACGTAATAGTTTTTCGGCGTCAGAAAGGCGGGCCCATAGGTGCCCTCCGGTAAGAGCAGTGAAGCCTCGGTCGCCAGTTCCACGTCGGTCGGCGAGCGCCCGTAAGCCGGCACGTAACCGCGCCTGAGCCATTCGGCGACCGGCATGGTGACGCTCGGCTCCGCAATGGTGCAATCGACCACCGCCGGCGGGCGCACTTCGATCGCCCATGGCTTGCCCGCCTGCCAGCCCTTGCCGGCGAGCTGCTTGGCGGCCGAGGCCAGCGCGTCCAACACCGAATGCCAGATGTCGGCTTTGCCGTCGCCGTCGAAATCGACGGCGTATTTATAGTATTCCGACGGCAGGAACTGGGTGAGCCCCATGGCCCCGCCCCAGGACGAACGCAGATCGGCGCGCGGCACGCCGTCCTGCAGCATTTTCAGCGCATGCAGGAATTCGTTGCGGAAAAACTCCTTGCGCCTGCCGACATAGGCCTGCGTCGCCAGCACGCGCAGCGCGTCGTACGGCTGCTTCTCGGTGCCGTAGTCGGTCTCGCGCGCCCAGATCGCCAGCACGACATTGCCGGGCACGCCGAATTCCTTATCGATGCGCACCAGCGTGTCGCGGTATTGCATGGCGAGTTTCTTACCCTGCGCGGCGAGACGATCGAAGGTCGGCTCGCGCAGATATTGCGCCGGCGTCTCCACGAATTCCGGCTGCTGCGGCGGCGGCTCGATGCGGCCGGGGATGACGAGATCGGGCAGCGAGGGATCGGGCTCGAGGCCGCGAATGGCAACGTCGAACGTGGTGCGGGAGACGCCGAGTTCCCGGGCGTCAGGCCAGCTCGATTGCAGAAATTGCGCGAATTGCGCGTCGGCGGCGTGCGCCGCGCCGCCGCATGCGAAACAGATAATAATTGCGAGCGCGTATTTCATATTCGTCATGTCCGGCTTTATGCCGACCATCCACGCCTTTCGAATCATGGGCAGCGTAAAGGCGTGGATGGCCGGGACAAGCCCGGCCATGACGGAAAGGGGCGCTACGAATGCCATCATAGCACGCGCAGCCTGGGGCTTGGAGCGCGAGGTCTTGGCGCGCGAGCATTTGGCGCGGGCACGATCGGCGGCGATTGCGGCGCCGGTTTACGTAGGCCGGCGGCATTAATCGCACGGTGTGACCGAGCGCCTTGAGCTCGCGTGACCAATGGTGCGATGAGGCACAGGCCTCGATGCCGACCAGGCACGCCGGCAGCTTCTGGAAGAACGCCAGGACATAGCGGCGTTTCAACTGCCGGCGCACAATTACATTGCCTTGCGCATCAACG
>DASRLF010000025.1:0-28512 GCA_035648555.1 Pseudolabrys sp. | reverse complement strand
CGGGCCCAAAGCCGTCGCGCAGCCAATCGTCTTCGCTCGCGGTGGCGACGTGCAGCGAATTTTCCGCCGCCAGCAACTTCAGTTTCAGCAGGCACAGCGCCGGAATGTCGGCCGGCGTGGCGGGACGAACGGCGAATGCAGACGGCATCCCGGCTCCTGTCACGCCGTCACATCGACTGCGTTGGTGCTCGATGACGACGTAAGCGCCGCCGCCAGCGTGGTGGGATCGGATGGGGTCGATGAGGTGGTTTGCGCCGCGCCGCCGTGATGATGGTGGTGGCCGCGATGCGCGGCATGGCTTTGCTGCAGTGAGTTCAAGGTTTGCTGGGCGGCGTCGATATTGCCGGATTGCAGATCCTGGCCGATCTGATTGAGCGCCTGGCCGATCGGGCTGTTCGGATCGATCTGGCCGGCGGCGCTTTGCGTGAATGAGGAGTAGGCGTTTTGCGCCGCTGAAAGGTTGCCCGATTGCAAGGCCGAAACGAGTTGCGAGAAGGATTGGCGCGCGGAATTCTGATCGGACAGATAGGGGTTGCTGGACGCCGACGAAATCGCCGAGATCGTCATCGAAGTGTCTCCGGCGGGATACTGCTCCCGTGCACCGCGCCCCTCGCGATCCGTCTGCCCGAACATGGTTAGGGAAATATTAATTTCGAGACGGCGGTCGGTGCCGATTTACCGGCGATTAACCATAAAACGCGACGTTGGTACGGGAAAATACCAACGATTCCGGGTGCCCTCTGCGGCGCATATTTTCGAAAATTTTCGCAGGCTGGCGGCTGCGCGGGCTGTCGCGGCCGCTCGCGCGCGCGTTGCTGGTCCTTGCGCTGACGGCCGTGTTCGGCAGCACCGCGCTTGCGCAATTCACCATTACCTTGCAACCGAACACATTGCCTCCGGCGACGAACGGCGCGGCGTATTCGCAGCTCGTCACCGCGGTCGGTGGCACAGGGCCGTACACGTTCTCGGTGAAGCTCGGGGACTCGTTGCCCGCCGGGCTGTCGCTCGACAGCGCCGGCAATCTGACCGGCACACCGATCGCCAGCGGATCGGTGTCCTTCGAGATTGACGCGCTCGACGCCGGCAGCAATACCGGCTTCCGCAACTACACGCTCCAGGTCGGCACGCCGGGCTCGCTCGGTATCAACCCGGCCTCGCTGCCGAACGGTTTTCAGAACGTTGCCTATAATCAAACGCTGACAGGGACGGGGGGCACCGGGCCCTACACGTTCTCGGTGCTGTCGGGATCGTTGCCGCCGGGGCTGTCGCTGGCGAGCGGCGGCGGCATTACCGGCACGCCGAGCAGCGGCGGCTCCTACACCTTCACCGTCGGCGTCGCCGACAGCGCCGGCAGCAACGGCAACGCGAGCTTCACCATCAATATCGGCGCCAATATTCTGACGGTGTTGCCGGCAACGCTGCCGAACGGCACGCAGAACGCGGCCTACAACCAGACCGTCACCGCGAGCGGCGGCACCGGGCCCTATACGTTCGCGATGACGTCGGGCTCGCTGCCGGCAGGCCTGTCGCTCGATAGCGCCGGCAACTTGACGGGAACGCCGACCGGCAGTGGACCGTCGACGTTCACAGTGACCGCAACCGATTCAGCGTCCAATACCGGCTCGCGCAGCTACACAGTCAACATCGGCATCAATTCGCTGACCGTCACTCCGGCCGGCCTGCCGAACGGATCCGTCAGTGTCCCGTACAGCCAGACGCTCGGCGCCAACGGCGGCGCCGCGCCGTATTCGTTTGCGGTGACGGCCGGCGCGGTGCCGACCGGTTTGTCGCTCAGCGCCGGCGGCGTGCTCAGCGGCACGCCGAGCGCGAGCGGACCCTTCACATTTACGGTGCAGGCGAGCGATCCGAGTTTCAACACCGGCACGCGCAGCTACACGGTGACGATCAGCGCGACCGCCCTCGCCGTGACGCCGGCCAGCCTGCCGAGCGGTACGCAAGGCACGGCCTATAGCCAGACCGTCAGCGCCAGCGGCGGCACCGGACCCTATACATTTGCCATCATCGCCGGCGCTTTGCCGGCCGGCCTCGCGCTCGATCCCGCGACCGGGATCATCAGCGGAACGCCAGGCGCAACCGGCGCCTTCGGCTTCACCATCGGCGCCACGGATTCGCTCGGCAATGTCGGCAACCGCGCCTACACCGTGAACGTCGGCACCAATAGCCTGACCGTCAATCCGGCGACGCTCCCGGCCGCGCAAGCCGGGCGGCCCTATAGCCAGACGGTGATCGCCAGCGGCGGGACCGCGCCTTACATCTATTCGATCATCGCCGGGGCTTTGCCGGCTGGGCTGACGCTGAATCCGGTCAACGGCCTGATCAGCGGTACGCCGACATCGACTGGCGCCGCGGCCTTCACGGTTCAAGCGCTCGACATCAATGGCAATACCGGCAGCCGCGCTTATGCTTTCACAAGCCGTTCAAATCCCGCGACCGATCCGGAGGTGCAGGCCTTGATCGCGGCCCAGGTCGCGACGGCGCAACGCTTTGCCTTGGCACAGGTCAACAACATCACGCATCATCTCGAAGAATTGCATGACCAGTTCAAGCCCTGCTCATTTAATTTTGGCTTGTCGCCGCCGATCGAGCAGGCTGGGCCCTATGGCGCGCCTTACGGCGCCTACGGCAATCCGAACCAGCTCAATTCGCCTTACGGAAATTACGGCATGCCGGGCGCGAGTGCGCAGGCCGGTTATCCGCCACCGCCGCGCCGTCCGGGCCAGTCGGATTGCGCGGCGGACTGGGCATCGTCGATGTCGTTGTGGACGTCGGGCTCGTTCCAGTTCGGCTCGATGACGCCGACCGGGCTGGTGACCGGCAATCGCTTTTCGACGGCGGGCGTGACGGCCGGCGTCGACATGCGCGTCGACGATGATCTCATTGTCGGCGCGGCGCTAGGTTATGGCGCCGACCGCAGCGACGTCGGAACCAATGGCTCACGCAGCGACGCCACGAGCTTCAGCGGCACGCTTTACGCGAGCCTGCGCGCGGCCGATCCGCTCTATGTCGATGCGGCCATCGGCTACGGCACGCTCGGCTACAAGGAAAACCGCTACGTCACCGATGACGGCACGACGGCTTCGGGCGACCGCAACGGTTCCTATTGGTTCGGCGCGCTGACCGCGAGTTTCGAGTTGCATCACGACGCGTTCAAGTTTGCGCCTTACGTGCGAGCCGATTTCATGTCGGCAAACCTCGGCGCTTATGCGGAGCAGGGCGCAAGCGGCGGGCTTCTCAACTATGACACGATGAAATTCAATGCGGTGTCCGGCGCGGTCGGCCTGCGCGGCTCGATAGACATCCCGGTGAGTTACGGCACGCTGACGCCGACGGCGCGCGTCGAGTTTCGTCAAACGAGCCAGAGTGCCTATGCCCAATCGATGTTTTATTCGGATAGCGGCGCCGGTTCGAGCGTTGTGTTGAACCAGCCGGCCGGCACCTACACCATGATCACCGGCGCGGTGGGCTTGCGCGCGCGAATGGCGGCCGGGATTTCGGTCGGCCTCGAATATGCGTTGTCGGAAGGCAGCGGCTCGCTGCTGATGCACAGCGTGCGCGGCACCCTGCGCGTGCCGTTCTAACGCAGCACTGCTTGATATTGGTCGGCGTTGCCACGCGTCCACCTCTCCCATAGGGAGAGGTCGGATCGCGGAACGCGATCCGGGTGAGGGGTTATAACTTATCGAGAGTCACTTGCCCCCTCACCCCAACCCTCTCCAGTCGAAGCCGGATATATCCGACTTCGACCAATGAAAATACCCAACTCGGGTAAACCCGAGTTGGGCTGGGTAGAGGGAGCAGTCAGTGCCTACGTCAACTGCTTCAATCCAAATCTATAGGCCCTTATCCCGCAAGCGCCGCGCGCACGCCGTCGACCACGTATTGCACCGCAAGCGCCGCCAGCAGCACGCCGAGCAGCCGCGACAGCACCACGTTGCCGGTGGTGCCGACCCGCTTGGCGATGGCCGCGGCCAGAAGAAACACGACGAAACAGAACACGATCACCGCGGCGATGACGCCGATCAGGATCGACAGCCGCACCAGATCGCCGGCGGCGCGATCGGCGAGCAGCACGGTCGCCGTGATGGCGCCGGGGCCGGCCATCAGCGGCACGGCGAGCGGGAAGGCCGCGATGTTGCGCACGCGCTCCTCGATCGCGTCCTCGGCCTGGCGCGACTGGCGCGGGATGCGCAAGCCGAACACCATTTCCGAGGCGATGGAGAACAGCAGCAGCCCGCCGGCGATGCGGAAGGCCGGCAGCGAAATCGCCAGCGCGCGCAGCAGCCAGGCGCCGGCGAACGCCGTGCCGGCAAGAACGCCGGCGGCGATGAGGCAGGCGCGCAGCCCCACGTCACGCCGCGATCGATCCGGCAGGCCCTCGGTGACGGCGAGATAGCTCGGCACCAGCGCGATCGGATCGACCACGACGGCGAGCGTGACCAGCGCGGAAATCAGGAACTCGACCGGCATGAGTTTCGCCTAGCGGGCAGCGCCCGCGCGGTCAAACCAGCGGCCGAAACAAACAGGCGCGAAGCTTGTTTTCGTAGCCGGCAGACGCCACATAAGGCATTGAGAAAACGTCACAAAATAGCCGGTATTGCGCGCGTTTTCGGTTGGCGCCCCGCGGCCGAATCCGCTAGAAAAATCACCAGCTAAAAACCCAAAGAGACAGTCACTTGTCCGATACCGACACTCCGAAACCGGGGGACGGAAACCCTAGCGACGTTCGTCCCATCTCCATCACCGAGGAGATGAAGCGAAGCTATCTCGATTACGCCATGAGCGTGATCGTGTCGCGCGCGCTGCCCGATGTGCGCGACGGCCTCAAGCCCGTGCACCGGCGCATCCTCTACACGATGTATGAAAACGGCTTCACGCCGGACAAAGCGTACAAGAAATCCGCCCGCGTCGTCGGCGACGTGATGGGCAAATATCACCCGCACGGCAACCAGGCGATCTACGACGCGCTGGTGCGCCTGGCGCAGGATTTCTCCATGCGCCTGCCGCTGATCGACGGGCAGGGCAATTTCGGTTCGGTCGACGGCGATCCTGCGGCGGCCGAACGCTACACCGAGGCGCGGCTGGCAAAGCCCGCGATGGCGCTGCTCGAGGATATCGACCTCGACACCGTCGACTTCTCGCTCAACTACTCAGGCGAATTCCGCGAGCCGGCGGTGCTGCCGGCGCGCTTTCCCAATCTCCTGGTCAATGGCGCCGGCGGCATCGCCGTCGGCATGGCGACCAACATCCCGCCGCATAATCTCGGCGAAGTAATCGATGCCGCGATCGCGCTGATCAACGACCCGGCATTGAGCATCGATGACCTCATCAAGATCGTGCCGGGGCCTGATTTCCCCACCGGCGGCATCATCCTCGGCCGCGCCGGCATTCACGGCGCCTATCACCATGGCCGTGGCTCCATCGTCATGCGCGGCAAGGTCGCCTTCGAAACGGTCCGCAAGGAGCGCGAGGCGATCATCATTTCGGAAATCCCCTATCAAGTGAACAAGGCGACGATGGTCGAGCGCATCGCCGAATTGGTGCGCGACAAGAAGATCGACGGCATTTCCGACTTGCGCGACGAGAGCGACCGCGACGGCTATCGCGTGGTGATCGAGCTCAAGCGCGACGCCGAGCGCGACGTGGTGCTCAACCAGCTTTACCGCTTCACGCCGCTGCAATCCTCGTTCGGCGCCAACATGGTGGCGCTCGATGGCGGCCGCCCGTTGCTGATGACGCTGAAGGACATGCTGACGGCCTTCGTCGCCTTTCGCGAGGAAGTCGTGTCGCGGCGCACCAAACATCTGCTCGGCAAGGCGCGCGACCGTGCCCATGTGTTGGTCGGCCTCGCCATCGCGGTCGCTAATATCGACGAAGTCATCAAATTGATCCGCGCCTCGCAGGATGCCAACGAGGCGCGCGAAGCTTTGATGGCACGCGAATGGCCAGCGACGACGGCGGCGACGCTAATCGAACTGATCGACGACCCGCGCCACAAAGTCAGCGCCAAAGGCACCGCGCGGCTGTCGATCGAGCAGGCCAAGGCCATTCTCGATCTGCGCCTGCAACGGCTCACCGCCTTAGGTCGCGACGAAATCAAGGCGGAACTCGACAAACTCGCGACCGAAATCGCCGACTATCTGGAAATCCTGCGCTCGCGCGCGCGGATCCAGACCATCATCAAGGACGAGCTGGCCAAGCTGAAAGACGAATTCGCCACGCCCCGGCGATCCGTGATCGCCCAGGAACAGGGCGAGATGGAAGACGAGGACCTGATCCAGCGCGAGGACATGGTCGTCACCGTCTCGCACCAGGGCTACATCAAGCGCGTGCCGCTCTCGACCTATCGGGCGCAGCGGCGCGGCGGCAAAGGCCGCGGCGGCATGCAGGTGCGCGAGGAAGATTTCGTATCCCGGCTGTTCGTGGCCTCGACCCACGTGCCGCTGCTGTTCTTCTCGTCGCGCGGCAAAGTTTACAAAGAAAAGGTCTGGCGGCTGCCGGTCGCGGCGCCGCAGGCGCGCGGCAAGGCGCTCATCAATATTCTTCCGCTGCAACAAGGCGAAACCATCACCACTATCATGCCCTTGCCCGAGGACGAGAAGGCCTGGGGCGAGTTCGACGTCATGTTCGCCACCACCAAGGGCATGGTGCGGCGTAACAAGCTGTCGGATTTCGTCGACGTGCGGCCGTCCGGCATCATCGCCATGAAGCTCAAGGACGGCAATGAAATCGTCGACGTCCACATCTGCACCGAAAAGGACGATGTGCTGCTGACCGCGCAAGGCGGCCAGTGCATCCGGTTTGCGGTGCCGGACGTGCGGGTGTTTTCGGGGCGTGACTCGATAGGGGTGCGCGGCATCAACCTCGCCGAGGGTGACAAAGTTATTTCGATGTCGATCCTCGGTCATGCTCTAGGCTCATCGGAAGAGCGCGCGGCCTATCTCAAGCGGGCCAATGCGGTACGGCGCGGCGGCGACGAGGAAGTGGTCGAAGTCGAGGAGGATTCCGAGGAGCCCGCGGAGGCTGCGGGCGCGATTGAGCTCGGCGAAAAACGCTATGTCGAAATGTCGACGGTAGAGCAGTTCATTCTGACGATATCGGAGAAGGGCTACGGCAAGCGTAGTTCGTCCTACGAGTATCGAATTACCAATCGCGGCGGCAAAGGCATCGTCGCGATGTCGATACTCGAGGGCAAGAAGGGTGCGAAAAAGATCAGGGAAAAGACCGGCCGGCTGGTCGCCTCGTTCCCGGTCGAGGAGAGCGACCAGGTGATGATGGTCACCGACGCCGGCAAACTGATCCGCACGCCGGTCGCGGGCATCCGCCTCGCGGGGCGCTCGACCCAAGGCGTGATCGTGCTCAACACCGCCGACGACGAGCGCGTGGTGTCGGTCGAGCGACTCAGCGAGGAAGAGGGCGAGTGATGAACTGGCAGTTGTTCTCTGCCTTTCTCGTCATCACGCTCGTTTTATTCCTGACGCCTGGGCCGATCGTCACGCTGGTGGTCACCACCGGCGCACGTAGCGGTAGCCGCGCGGCCTTGCTGACGGTGGCCGGCGCCAGCACCGGCAATGCGGTGTTGGTAGCCTGCATCGCCTTAGGTCTGAGCTGGGTTTTGAAAACCTCATCCGAGATTTTCGATTTTCTGTGCTGGATCGGCGCCGCCTATTTGGTCTGGCTCGGCGTTCAGGCGTGGCGACACGCAGGCGCTACAGCCGAGATGGCGCCGCCGCGCGGCCATGTCTATGCCTGGCGCGGTTTCATCGTGGCGATCACCAATCCGAAATCGATCGCGTTCTTCACCGCGTTCCTGCCGCAGTTCATCGATCCGATGTTGCCGGTCGAGCACCAGTTGTTGGTGATGTGCGTGGTGTCGGTCTTGATGGGCGCCACGCTGGATTGCAGCTGGGGCGTCGCGGCCAGCCTCGGTCGCGCCTGGTTCATGAAACCGCGTCACAACAAATTGCTCGGCCGCATTTCCGGAGCGGTCCTGATCGGCGGCGGGATCTGGTTGTCGCTGGTGCGGCGGCCGGGATAGCACCGTTCACTCCACTTTCAAATTCAGCGCCGCGACGATCGGCTTCCACTTCTTGGTTTCGTTCGCCATGTGATCGGCGAGCATCTCGGGTGTGCCGCCGCGCGGCAGCGCGCCCAATTTGGCCAGCGTGCTTTTCATCGGCTCGGATTGCAGCGCGGTATTCACGGCAGCGTTGAGCTTGGCGATAATGGCGGGCGGCGTGGCCTTGGGCGCCAGCAACGCGGTCCACGCGCCGGTCGAGATCGTCGGAAAGCCCAAATCAAGCATGGTAGGCACATCGGGCAATTCCGCGACCCGCTGCGTCCCCACTACGGCGAGCACGCGCAGCTTACCGTCACGCACCAGCGGCAAAGACGTGGCGACGGTGTCGAAGGTCAATTGCGTTTCGCCAGCCACGACCGCGACCAGCGCCAGGCCGCCGCCTTTGTAGGGTACATGCACGATGTTGGTGCCGGTGATCTGCTTGAACAACTCGGCCGAGAGATGAGGCAGCGTGCCGGTGCCCCCGGTCGAATAATTCAGTCTACCGGGATTGGCTTTCGCGTAGCTGGCCAACTCGGCCACGGTTTTCACCGGCAGGTGCGGATTGACCACGAGCAGTTGTGGCGTTTCCGCGATCAGCGCGATCGGGGCGAAGCTCGACGCGTCGTAGCCAGCGTTGGGATAGATCAACGGGCTGAGGATCAGACCGCTCGCGGCCGACACCAGCAGCGTATATCCGTTGGGCACAGCCTCGGCGGCGAGCCGCGAACCCAGCGTATTGCCGGCGCCCGGCTTGTTCTCGACGATGACATTCTGCCCGAGGTTCGCCAGCAGCGCGGCGGCGAGCAGCCGCGCCATGACGTCGACAGGGCCGCCGGCGGGCGTCGGCACGATAATGCGGACCGGGCGGTCCGGATAGGACTCGGCGAAAGCGGGCGCTGCCGACAGCAGCGCGAATAGCACGGCAAAAATTCGGCGCATGCGTTACTTCCCGCGGGGAAATCCCTGTGGAGAGCCTAACGCATGCGGCGCAAGCGCGGGAGCCGGATTACGGTGCAAGCCGGTCGGTGGTGACCAGGCGGATGCGCGGGTTGCCGAACGGGGTGCCGACGCAGTTGAGGTAGGGCCAAGGCTGCCCGACGCAGGCGTTTAAGGCGGCCTCGGCGGGCTTGGCCAGCGGGCCGGCATCGACCGGGGCGCTGGGCGCCGAGATCAGCGTGATGGCGGCGGCGATAACGGCGGCGACCATAATGGCGGTGATGGTTTTCAGCATGGTAGCGCCCTGTTTTTGGTCTCTTACCGGTTAGTCGCGAACGCACGGCCACAGGTTCAAACGTGCAACCGGCGAGGGGGCGGAAAGGTCCGGGGCGCCCGGTAACAGTCTTGCGAGCGGCAAGGGGCCGGGCTAGACCCCGGTTTATGGCGCGAACCGCCCTTTACGCCGGGTCTTTCGACCCCGTCACCAACGGCCATCTTGACGTGGTGCGTCATGCCGTGCGGCTGGCCGACAAATTGGTGCTGGCGGTGGGCGTCAACCCCGGCAAGGCGCCGCTGTTTTCGGCTGACGAGCGGCTGGCGATGTTGCAGGAGATCTGCGCGCCGCTGGCCGCCCAGGCCAAATGCGAACTCGCCTGCGTCACGTTTTCGGGGCTGGTGGTGGAGGCCGCGCACAAGGCCGGCGCGACCATTTTGGTGCGGGGCCTGCGCGACTCGACCGACTTCAACTACGAAATGCAGATGGCGGGCATGAACGCCGCGCTGGCGCCGGAAATCCAGACCGTGTTCCTGCCGGCTTCGTCCGCGGCGCGCCCGATCACCGCCACATTGGTGCGCCAGATCGCCGGCATGGGCGGCGATGTCTCCGCCTTTGTGCCGGCCGGCATCGCAGCGCGGCTGAAGAAGAAATTTTCCCGCTAATCAGGAGTCCCCCCATGATCCGTGTTCTCGCAATCGTCATTGCGCTCGTTTGTGCCGCGCCCGCCATCGCGCAGGTGAAACTGCCGGCCGGGGTCGACCCGCAGAACACGCTGCTGATCGACACCAAATACGGCCGCATCGTCATCAAGTTGCGCAACGACCTGGCGCCAAACCACGTCGCGCGCATCAAGCAGCTCACGCGGGAGGGCTTCTACAACAACGCGCCGTTCCATCGTGTGATCGCCGGCTTCATGGCGCAGACCGGAGACGGGCAAAACGGCAACGGCACCGGCGGCTCGAAATATCCGGACCTGAAACAAGAATTCTCGAACGTGCCTTATGTACGCGGCATCGTCGGCATGGCACGCACCTCCGATCCGAATTCGGCCAATTCACAATTCTTCATCATGCTCGCGGAGAATTCCGGCCTAAACAACCAATACACCGCGGTCGGGCAGGTGGTGTCCGGCATGGAGGTGGTCGACAAGATCAAGAAAGGTCCGAAGGAGGCGAACGGCGCCGTCGCCGATCCCGACAAGATGCTGAAAGTGCAAGTCGCCGCCGACGCGAAGTGATCTAACAAAAACAGGAACAGACCCATGGCCAAGCCGGAAGATACGCTGACGCTCGAGACCACCAAGGGCAAGGTGGTGATCACCATGCGGCCCGATCTCGCGCCCGGCCACGTCGCGCGCATCAAGGAACTGGTGAAGGAAGGCTTTTACGACGGCATCGTGTTCCACCGCGTGATCGACGGTTTCATGGCGCAGACCGGCTGCCCGCAAGGCACCGGCACCGGCGGCTCGGGCAAGAAGCTCAAGGCCGAGTTCAACAAAGAGCCGCATGTGCGCGGCACGGTGTCGATGGCGCGCGCGGCAAGTCCTGATTCCGGCGACAGCCAGTTCTTTATTTGCTTCGACGACGCCTCGTTCCTCGACAACCAGTACACCGCCTGGGGCAAAGTGATCGAGGGCATGGAAAACGTCGACAAGATCAAAAAGGGCGAGCCGGTGAGCAATCCGGACAAGATCGTCAAGGCGACGATGGGGGCGTAGTTTCCCTCCGCCGGGAGGGGCTATGCGCACCGATCTCTTCGATTTCAACCTGCCCACCGACCGCATCGCGCTGCGGCCGGCGAGCCCGCGCGACGCCGCGCGGCTGATGGTGGTGCGGCCAGGGCATTCCCCGGAACTCGAAGACCGCAAAATCGCCGATTTGGCGGACCTGCTGAAGCCGGGCGATTGCCTCGTGGTCAACGACAGCAAGGTGATCGCAGCCCGGCTCAAGGGCCGGCGGATCGGGCGCGGCGCTACCGAGCCCGCGATCGAGGCGACCCTGCACAAACGCATCGATGGTTCGCACTGGAAGGCCTTCGTGAAGCCGGCCAAGAAGCTGGAGGCGGGCGATACACTGCGGTTTGGCACCGAGGGGCGGGTGTGTTTTCTCGGCGAACTTGATGCTCAAGTTTCACAGAAAGATGAAGGAGGGGAGATAACCCTTTCATTTTCCTTCCATGGTCCGGTGTTGGAGCAGGCCATAGCCGAGCGCGGCGAGATGCCGCTGCCGTCCTATATCGCCTCCCGCCGCGCGCCCGACGACCAGGATCGGGCCGATTACCAGACGCTGTTTGCCGACCCGGAAGGCTCGGTCGCCGCCCCCACGGCGGGACTGCACTTCACCGAAAACGCGCTGGCGCGGCTCAAAGAGCGCGGCGTCGCCCTGCACAAGGTCACGCTGCACGTCGGCGCCGGCACTTTTTTGCCGGTGAAGGCCGAGGAGACCGAGGGCCATAAAATGCACGCCGAATTGGGCTCGGTTTCGTCCGAAACTGCAGCGGCGCTCAATGCCGCACGCGCCCAGGGCGGGCGCATTGTGGCGGTGGGCTCGACCGCGCTGCGTCTGCTGGAAACGGCGGCCGCTGAGGGTGGAAAACTGCAGGCTTTTTCAGGCGAAACGGCGATTTTCATCACGCCGGGTTACCGGTTTAAGGTGGTCGATTTGATGCTGACCAATTTCCATCTGCCGCGTTCGACGCTGTTCATGCTGGTGTCCGCTTTCAGCGGTCTGGACGTGATGAAACGCGCTTATGCGCATGCGATTGCCGACGGCTATCGCTTCTATTCCTATGGCGATGCCTGCCTGCTGTTCCGAGCCTGAAAGGCGCGCTAGCATTGCCGCAAAAGCAATATCGGGAGGCGTCAATGGATCAGGCCGCGAGCCGCCGCAAGTTTTTGCAATTCATGGCGGCCAGTCCGCTATTCGCCTCTGGCGCCTTGGCTGGCGAAGTGCCGGCAGTGCCGAGCCGGCCGAGCGATCCGGTGCTGTGGGCGCCGCTGCAGACCGACAGGCTGATCAAGTCGCCGAAAGAGGCGATCAACGTTTTCGATTTCGAGGCGCCGTGCCGCGTCAACGTGCCGCCGGCGCATTTCGGCTATATGGCGTCGGGCATCGACGACGAAGTCACTTTGCGGGCCAATCGCGAAGGTTTTCTGAAGTTTCAGTTGCGGCCGCGCCGGCTGGTCGACGTCAGCAAAGTCGACATGAGCACCGATATTCTCGGCGTGAAATACCCCAGCCCGATCGTGATTGCGCCGGTCGGTGGGCAAAAGTCGTTCCACGAAGAGGGTGAGGTCGCGGTCGCCAAAGCCGCGAAAGCCGGAAATCATCTGCAAATTCTCTCGACTGTGACCACCTCGAGCGTCGAGGAGGTCACCGAGGCGCGCGGCGCGACGGTCTGGTACCAGCTCTACGCTACCAACAAATGGGACGTGTCGAAAGCGCTGGTGCTGCGCGCCGAAAAGGCCGGCTGTCCGGTGGTGGCGATCACCGTCGACCGCTCCGGCGGGCGCAACCAGGAAACGCTGTTCCGCCTGCAGCCGACCGATACCCGCGATTGCTCCGGTTGCCACGAGCGCGGCAGCCTCGCGACCAATATGAAGCGGCGCTCGATGTTCGAGAGCGTCGATCTCACAGGCCTGAAGAACATCCAATCGTCCGCCATGACCTGGGACTTCATCAAGCGGATGCGCGACACCACCAAGATGAAAATCGTGCTCAAGGGCATTCTGGCCTATGAGGACGCCGCGATGGCCGCCGACGCCGGGGTCGACGGCATTATCGTCTCCAACCATGGCGGGCGCAGCGAGGACAGCGGGCGCTCGACCATCGACGCGCTGCCGGAAATGGCCGAGGCGGTCAAAGGCCGCATGCCGATTTTGATCGACAGCGGATTTCGCCGCGGCACCGATATCGTCAAGGCGCTGTGCATGGGCGCGACCGCGGTGTGCGTCGGGCGGCCTTATATCTGGGGCCTGGGCGCGTTCGGCCAGCCCGGCGTCGAACGCGTGCTGGAACTGATGCGGGTGGAGCTTTACGGCGCGATGCAGCAGGTCGGCGCGCCCACCATCAAGCATCTGGTCCCCGCCATGGTGCGCCGGGCGTAATTTGCGGGCATAACCCCGGAATGCCCGACAGCTTTTCCTTTCGCTTGCTTGCGACCGACGGCGCCGCGCGCCGCGGCGAAATCGTCACGCCGCACGGGCGCGTGCAGACGCCGGCCTTCATGCCGGTCGGTACGCAAGGCACCGTGAAGGGCTTGATGCCGGAGGCGGTCGCAGCGACCGGCACGGACATCGTGCTCGGCAATACCTATCACTTGATGCTGCGGCCCGGCGCCGAGCGGATCGCCGCGCTCGGAGGCTTGCATGCGTTCATGAACTGGCCGTTGCCGATCCTCACGGATTCCGGCGGCTTCCAGGTGATGTCGCTGTCGGAATTGCGCAAGCTTTCCGAACAAGGCGTGACGTTCCGCTCGCATCTCGACGGCGCCATGGTGGAGCTCACGCCGGAACGCGCGATCGAGATCCAGGTGCTGCTCGGAGCCGATATTTCGATGCAGCTCGACGAATGCCTGAAGCTGCCGGCCGCGCGCGATGAGATCGAGCGCGCCATGCAATTGTCGCTGCGTTGGGGCGAACGCAGCAAACGCGCGTTCGAGGGCGTGCGCGACGGGCGCGCTTTGTTCGGCATCGTGCAAGGCGGTGACGACGCTGCGTTGCGCGTGCAAAGTGCGCGGGCGCTGGTCGACATCGGTTTCGACGGTTACGCCATCGGCGGGCTGGCGGTCGGCGAGCCGCAAGAGGTGATGCTCAAGATCGTGGCCGAGACGGCGCCGGCGCTGCCGGCAGACCGGCCGCGTTATCTGATGGGTGTCGGCACGCCGGGCGATCTCATGGAGGCGGTGGCGCGCGGCATCGACATGTTTGATTGCGTGCTGCCGACCCGCAACGGCCGCCATGGCATGGCGTTCACGCGCCATGGCACGATCAATCTCGCCAATGCGCGACACGCCGATGACAAGCGCCCGCTCGACGCGGACAGCGAGCATCCGGCGGCGCGACTTTATTCGCGCGCCTATCTGCATCATTTGACCAAGGCCAATGAGATGCTCGGCGCGGTGCTGCTATCGACCGTCAATCTTGCTTATTATCAGTCGCTGATGGCCGGCATGCGCGCGGCCATCGCGGCGGGGCGCTTTGGTGCGTTTCAGGTCGTCACGAAGGAAGGCTGGGAGCGCGGCGATCTGCCGGTGCAGTAGGCGAGCGATGTCAAAGACGCAGTCCCTTGAAACGATCCTCGCCGGCCAACTCGCCGATTCCGACAGCCATTGGGGGCTTGGCAGTTTCGGGGCCATCGCGGAATTCACCCGCGACCACGACGAACACGTGACGCTCGATCTTGCGGCGCTGTCCGCGGTCACTGCGCGCGGCGGCATTCGGATTGCGCCAAGCGCGGACTTGCGCGCCGTCGCGTTCGAGACGGCAGCTGGCAGCAGCTGGAACCAGAATGTCGCGCTGTGTCTGCCCGCGGATAGAGCCGCCATGCACCGGCGCACTTCGCTCACGGAAATCGGCCGCGACGCCGAAGCGTTGCGAGAGGAGGACAAAACGTCAGTGCTGTTCGATCTGGGGCTGGGCATTCCGCACGTCGATGCGTGTGTGCGGGTGCGCGATAGTGCGGTGGCCGAACAATTGCGCACGCAGACGGGCAAGAACGTATTCGCGCCGGACAGCGGCGCGATGCGTGTCGTCCTTGCCGGACAGCCGCACCGCGTTTTCATGAGCCGTTGTGGGCGCGTCGAGGTCTATCAACCGATTCCGCCACCGGACGGCCGCAGCCCGCAAGGTCCGCACACCCATGTGCTACCAAAATTGCTGAGCGCCGGGCGCACCCACGCCGCGACCGAGCCGATCCCCGAGGACTTGGTGCCGTGTCTGTCCATTTATCCGGCGCATCCGGCGAAAGACGCGCTCGGCCGCACCAAGCCCTTTCAGGCCGATCGGCACGACGCGTTCCAGGTCTTGCTGCGCTGGTTTGGCGATCCGGCGATGATCCGGCTCAAGACCGCGGTTGCCGCCGCGCTTGCGGGCGGCGAAGCGCCGCGGCGGGTCGAGAATGGCGATCGTTTCGCGCGCGTCTGGATCCGCATCGCCTTGCGCCAGGCGCAGGCGTCCGGCATGAAGTCGCCGGCGCTCGATCTGTGGCGCGAGCGCTACGAGCGGCCGGGCTCGCAAGACCATAACGAAGACCACAGCGATATCTCCGGCTGTCACTGACAATCAAGGAAATCATGTCCGCTCTCAATCTCGCGTCGCGCCGCAAGCCGAAATTCAAATTGCCGCCGGGCGCGTGCGACGCGCATTGCCACGTGTTCGGGCCGGGCGACAGGTTTCCCTATGCGCCCAACCGCCGTTACACGCCGGACGACGCGCCGAAGGAAATGCTGGCGGCGTTGCACGCGCATTTGGGCATCGGCCGCGCGGTGATCGTGCAGGCAAGCTGCCATGGCACCGACAACAGAGCGATGCTCGATTGCATCGCGTCGGATCCGAAGCGCTATCGCGGCGTTGCCATCGTGGACGACAGTTTCGCCGACGCCGATTACGACGGGCTACACGCCGGCGGCGTGCGCGGCGTGCGCTTCAATTTCGTCAAGCATCTCGGTGGCGCGCCCGACATGGCGGTGTTCAACCGCGTTATCGACCGCATCAAAGGCCGCGGCTGGCATGTCGTGTTGCATCTCGATGCGCCCGATATCGTGCCGCTCTCGGCGATGATCCGAAAGCTGCCACTGCCGTTCGTGATCGACCATATGGGCCGCGTTCCGTCGGCGGCCGGCGTCGATCAGCCGCCACTCAAGGCCTTGACTGAGCTTTCACGGATGGAAAACTGCTGGATCAAGGTCTGCGGCGCCGAGCGCATATCGATGCCGCCTTATGCGGCGGCGGTGCCGATTGCCCATGCTCTGGTAACGGCGGCGCCGACGCGGGTGCTGTGGGGCACCGACTTTCCGCATCCCAACGCCACCCATGAGGCCGACGAGGCCGACCTCGTCGACCTGGTGCCGCAATACGCCGCCGAGATGCTGGCGCAAAAGCGTCTGCTGGTGGACAATCCCGCCCGGCTTTATGGTTTCGAATAACAAGAAGAAAAGCGCAAAAATCTTTGGAGGATCACATGAGAAAGATGTTTTTCGCGCTGCTGGCATTGCCCTCAGCTTTGATCGTGGCGCTGACGCCGCTCACGCCGGCGCAAGCGAAATGGCCGGAGAAGCCGGTCAAGATCGTGTTGCCATTCGGCCCCGGCGGCGTCGCCGACGTCACGGCGCGCATTCTGGCGGCCAAACTCACCGATAAATTCGGCCAGCAGGTGGTGATCGAGAATATGCCTGGCCCCGGCGGCATCAATGCCGCGCGCAGCGTGATCAATTCACCGCCCGACGGCTACACCATGGCCTATGTCACCAACGGCACCTCGATCAGCGTGGCGGCATTCAACAAACTGCCGTTCGATCCGGTGAAGGATTTGCAGATGGTGTCGATGGCCGGCACCTTCGACCTGGTGTTCGCGGTCGACGCCAACTCCGAATACAAGACGCTCGGCGACTTTATCAAGGCGGCCAAAGCCAACCCCGGAAAACTCAATATCGGCACGACTTTGCTCGGCGGCACGCAAAATCTCGGCGCCGAATTGTTCAAGTCGATGACCGGCCTCAATGTGCAAATTGTGGTCTATAAAACGTCGCCCGACATTGTGGTGGCGATGCTGCGCAACGACGTGCAGATGATGATCGATTTTCCGCCCGCGGTGCAGGGCCAGGTCAATGATGGCAAAGTGCGTATTCTGGCGTCGTCGGGACCCAAGCGCTCGCAATTCATGCCGAAGGTGCTGACCGTCGATGAGGCCGGGGTCAAAGGCTACGAAGTGATCTCGTGGAACGGCGTCGGGGTGCCGAAGGGCACGCCGCAGGAGGTCATCGATACCATGGGCAAGGCGATGCGCGAGGTGCTGGCGAGTCCCGAGGTCAAGGCGCTATACGAAAAGGTCGGCGTCGAAGCGCGCGGCAGTACGCCGGCCGAGCTTACGGCCCGGCTTACCGGTGACATCAGTAAGTGGAACGACGTGATCGACAAAGCGGGGATTGCCAGGAAGTAGTTACGGTCCGCCGTACAGCCAGGCGATGCTGTCGTAAGTTTCCGGGATGGTGCGGCCGCCGACGGCCATGTCGCGCAACTCAGCGGTGACGCCGCGCGCGTGATAGAACTCGCCGTAGACCCGCGCCATGATTTGCGTGCGCCCGGTGCGTAAGTAACGCTCCTGCTCATAGGCCTTGAATGCGGCCGGCAGGTCTTTCGGCGAGGCCGCCGCCTTTTCCGCCAGCACCACCGCGTCCTCGGTCGCCATGCAGGCGCCTTGCGCCAGATATTGCAGCATCGGATGCGCGGCATCGCCCAGCAGCGTGACGCGGCCCTTGGTCCAGTTTTTGACCGGCTCGCGGTCGCATAGGACCCACATGCGCCATGTGTCGATGCGCTCCAACATGCGCGTGACCTGCGGCACCTGCATCTTGAAGTGCTGCCACATCACGTCCTTGGCGCCTTCCGCGTTCCAGCCTTCCTCGTAGTGATCGGAATGGAACACGGCGACGAGATTATAAAGCTCGCCGCGGCGCAGTGGATAATGCACGAAGTGGGTGCGCGGGCCGGCCCACAGCACCACGTCGGGCCGCCATAAATCTTGCGGCACTTCCTCGCGCTTGAGCACGGCGCGATAGGCGATGTGGCCGGAGACACGCGGCTTGCCGTCGCCGACGATACGGTCGCGAATGCTCGACCACATGCCGTCGCAGCCGAGCAGCGCTGAGCCTTCGGCGCGCTCGCCGTTTTCAAGCGTGACCGAGACATGATCGCCGTGGTCTTCGTAACCGTCGACGCGCCGGCTGGTCTCAAGCGTGATCAGGTTGCTGCTCTGGCAGGCGTTGAGGAACGTGCCGTGGATGTCGGCGCGATGCGTGACGGCATAAGGCTGGCCGAAACGCGCGGTGAATTCACCGTCGAGCGGCACCCGCGTGATCAACTTGCCGGTGAGCGCGTCGCGCATTTCCTGCGCCGGCGGGTGGTGGGCGTCGGCCATGACTTTGTCCTTGAGGCCGATCTTCTCCAGCATGCGGAAGATATTCGGCCCGAGCTGGATGCCGGCGCCGACCTCGCGGAATTCGGGCGACTGCTCGAACACCCGCACCGCAAAACCCTGGCGCGAGAGCGCGTAGGCGGTGGCGAGGCCGCCGATGCCGCCGCCAGAGATCAGAATGGGCGCCGAACCGTTGCCTTGAGCCATGAGTGTTTCCGCCGGGTTTTAGTTCTTGGCCCGCAGCTTAAAACGCCAAGGCGCCCGCCGCCAAGGGCAAGCATCGCGCGCGGACGTTGTACGGACAACGAAAAACCCGCCGGTCGCATGACCGGCGGGTTGCTCAGGATTAAACGATTACTTCGTCAGCTGGCCGCGGATCTCGCCGCCTTTGTTGGCAGCGGTGTGGACGTTGACGTAGACGTCACCGGACATCAGGGCCTTGGCTTGGTCGTCGGTCAGCGTGGCCGAGCCTTCAAGCGGGCTGGTCGCCGGTGCGATCGGCACCAGCACGCCGGCATTCTTGCCGGCCGCCGCGGGACCATGGAAATGGGCGGCGGTGGCCGCGCCGGACAGGTCCTTATAGCTGCCCTTCCAGGTTAGCTTCTTGCTGTCGGTGTCATAGGTGGCGGTAACGGTGCCGGTACCCTTGCTGTCGTTCGGCGGCACTTCGCTCTTGCCGTCGAGGCTGGCTTTGAAAGTCATCGAAGCCGCCATAGACGGGGCGGCGAAGGCCATGGCGCCGGCGAATGCAATGGCGGCCACGGTGGACCGCAGAATGGTGGATGTCATATTTGCTCCTCCTCATTGTTCAGGCTGTTTTTAGCCTGTTTGGCAAACACCGCACCCTAGCAGCTATTCCCGGGCCAAAGGGGGCTAGCATCTGCGGATTCGATCAATGGGTCGTGAGCGGTATCGCAGTGGAAGAGAGCTCCCCACAGGCGTCGCATTCCCAATGGTGCCTGATTTCGCCGCCTTCGACGAATTCGGACACCAAGGGAGCCACCATCCAGTCGCCGCAATGGGGGCAGCGCACGGGCGCGGCGAAGGAGCGGAGTTGGGCGAGTTTTGCCGTGTCGGTATGAAGCTGCATGGCTTTGGCCTCCGATAAGATCGTCCCTCAGCCTTGGTGGTTAGAGGCGCATCGTGGCGCTGGCGCGACCCTTTGGTGAAACTGTGGTGGCCGGTTCGATAAAGTTTTGCGACACGAGGTGATGTAGCTGCGGCGTAGATTTGCACCGGATACTGCGCGACGGCGAGCCTTTCGTGGCGTTAAGGCCAACCGGGCGTGCATTGCGGCGAACAAATTTTCGACGATTTTATTAAAGCGGCCGGTCAGCGCCCTTGAGTTGGCGGAAATAGCGGGAGCTTCGCGATCAGAATTCGTATATGGGCATAGAGATCCGGTGATGGGATGGTAGTCGCTGCTGTATTGAAATGACCGCCGCCGACAGGATGATCGCGATAGCCATGGCCGCGCTGCGCGAGCTGGGCGTGAGATGAAACTGGGTGTGCAGTATCCATTTTTGCTGCCCATGTTTCGGAATAGCCTACGAACCAGGCGATCACGGCCGACAAGGCGAGCACGCCTGCATTGCTACGGCCGCTCAGCAACACAACAGCAAGACGATCAGAAACGCGGCAGCGATCGGCCAGAACGCCAGGCGAAAGAAGTTTGCGATAGCGCCTGCCGTCCGGCCCATGGCGTTCTTATGATTGGATCGCGGCGTCGGGAATGGTGAGCGCGCCGGGACTCGAACCCGGGACCACTTGATTAAAAGTTAGATTTGCAGGCTTTTATTCCGCCTTATGGGGTTTTAATAAGGGTTGCAATTTCATATAAATCAGGCATATATTGCGGTTTATGGGCCAGATAGTTTTATTGTCGGGTGTGGAGTTTTAGGCAGCCGCCTTATTAAAATCTTATTAATGGGAGAATCACTGTGCCCCAGACCAAGCTGACAACCAAGGGCGAAATTGACGCGCTGCCCCATCCGGCCACCGGTCAGACGCTCTATTGGGACACCGACTTGCGCGGGTTCGGCGTGCTTGTGGGCAAGCGCAGCAAGACATTCGTCCTGCAGCGCGATGTCAAGGGCACGAGCCGCCGCATCACCATAGGGCGCTATGGTGAAACCAGCCTGCACTTGGCCCGCCAGCAGGCCGAGCAGCTGGCGGGCGAGATGCGTGGGGGCACCGACCCGGTTGAGGAACGGCGCGCCGGGACCGCTGAAAGCATGACGCTGCGCGAGGCTTGGAAACTGTATCAAGGGCACTTGGCCGCGAAGGAACGGTCGCCAGTGACCGGGGCCGGTTATTGGCTTCTGCTCCAAACCCACTGCGCTGATTGGCTTGATCGCCCGCTAGTCGAGATCACCAGGGAGGTCGCCCGCAAACGCCACATTAAAATCGGCAGCGAGCGCGGCAAGTACGCCGCCAACAGTACCATGCGGACCTTGCGGGCGATCTGGCGGCGCGTCCGCAAGCAATACCCGAAGCTGGCCGAAGCGCCGACCGCCAACGTTGATTTCTACAAGGAGAAGCCGCGCACCGAAGTGGTCAAGGATTTGGCAGGGTGGTGGCGTGGCGCGCGGGCGGTTGACAACCCCATCCGCCGCGACCTTTTCATCTTTTTGCTTTTCACGGGCTGCCGCAGCGGTGAGGCCAAGACGCTGCGCTGGGATCAGGTCGATCTCAAAGCGGGCAGGGTGCATTTCCCGATCACCAAGACAGATGCATTCGACCTGCCGCTGAGCAAATATCTAGTCGATCTGTTCAAAGCCCGCCGCGCCTGCAAAACCACGCGCGCAGTGTTTGGCCCGCGCTGCCCGTGGGTGTTCCCGGCGCACGGTGCCTCCGGGCACGTCGAGGTGGTGAAGCCAGGCGCGAAGGAAAGGAAGGCGTTCACCGACATTTGGACCCCCCACACGCTTCGGCATACCTGGATCACGATTTCGGAGAATAAAGTGACGATGCCACCTATGCATTCGCGCCTGCTGGCAAATCACGTCACCAACTCGCGGGGCGACGCCCACAGCGGGTACATTCACGCCGATCTCGACGATCTGCGCGCCAGCCAGGAGAAGATGTCAAAATTCCTGCTGGCCGCGACCAGGCCGAAACTGAAGCCAAAACCAAAACCAAAACGCGCGATCCAGCGGAAGCCGACCGGCAACGTGGTGCCGTTCGCAAAGCAGGCGAAGCGGTGATGGCACAGGAAACGAAGCCGAAACGCTCTCAGGCGCAGAAACCGCAGCCGAGGATGCTTACAAACCTGCACGCCCTCACTAAATCATTGGCAGAGATGGCCGATCATGTGGCGTCTCTCGATATTTTGACCGATGACGAGAAAGAGACGCTGGTGCTCAACCGGGATCAGCTCGGCGGCTCTGTTGACGAGCTGACAAATATCTTCGCCGCGCACGACGCCTTGCAGATGGGGGACACTAAGCGGAATAAGCCATTTGATCCGCACGGGCCAATGCTGCTTTCCGTCGCACTGACCGCAGCCTTCCAAATCGGTAGCCGCGCTGTTGAAAACCCGATCATGAAGCGGATCGAGCAACAGGCGAAGAAGGCACGCACAGCACACGCCACGCAGGTGAGGTTGTCGACATCGGAGTTGACCACCCGTTTGATTAGAAAACTTATAGAACCTATTTTGAATAAGACGCCGGGATTGCCTAACGCCTCTGTTGCAGAAAAAATTCTCAATCCTCTGAATGAGCATCTAACGCACGACGGTAAGCGCGCTCTAAAGCTCGACACCGTTCAAAGAAAAATCAAAAAACTGCGGACGACCGTACGTTCGTCCGTCTAATTACGGATGACCGCACGGTCATCCGGCTGATTCAAGACTGCCACATTGCTTGACGGCTCTGACGCGTTAATAAAACCATCACGGTTAGTAAAAAGGTGGTGGTCCAAATGTCTTCTGATGAAATCGAACGAGCGGCACAGTGCGCTGTTGCTGAGGCCCTCGCGAAACTCCCCATCGTTGATGTCGAGTACCTGAACACAAAGCAAGCCGCCCATTTTTGCGGCATGTCCGAGGAATATTTGGAGATTGCCCGCCACAGGGCGGATGGCTCCGGCCCGGAATACATCAAGCTGCCGCGTGCTGTGCGCTACCGCCGGGCCGATCTCGATCGCTGGATGGAAAGCCATCGCAAGGGGGGCAGTGAGCCCGTGAAGCGCCGCGCTCGGGCAGTGGCGTGAGTGCCGCCCCTTAATGCGTCGGGGCCAGTTACCGCTGACACGGCAAACGAGCCCCGGGATTCCAAGTTGCTGGCTAGCAACGTGAACTCTAGCAAAAAAACCTACCGGCATCAAGCGCCGACGACACCAGCCGCCACAGGTATTGCATCGCGCCGCCTGATCGGCGCGCGCTATTCGGACGCCGCGCCGCAGACGGCACTTGCCGCTGCCCTGTTGCGAGCGCTTACGCGCCGGGCGGGCCAGTCATGAGCGAGGCAAAAATTCTTCCATGGAACCTGCCGCGACTAGCAACGCCCGACACACCGCCTAAGTCCAATGGCGCAGCACCCGAACCATCGCCGCAAATGAACGGGACCGAAGTCCGGCTGCTCCATGTCACGTTTTTTAACGACTGGTATGCAGGCACGCTCACCACCGAGGACATGGCGGTCTCGGATTTGTGCGACCGTATTCTTGCAAGCAACGCCAGCAAGAAGGACGATCTGCCGTGGCTAAAGCTTGCAAAATTTGGAAATTATAAAAGCAAGCCGGATGAATACGGTAAAGGCGGTGGCTGCCTACGGCATGATGAAAATGTGACCGCCATCAGCGGCATCGAGGGCGATTATGACGGCGAGAAGATGTCGTTTGACGACGCGGTGGCTATCCTTAAAAAGGCGCGGCTGAATTTCCTGATCTATACCTCGCCAACGCATACAACGGCAAAACCGCGCTGGCGGGTCCTGATGCCGACGTCGTGTGACTTGCCGCCGGTGGAGAGGGAAAATCTGTTGGGTCGGGTCAATGGCCTACTCGGCGGTATCTTCTCAACAGAAAGCTTCACCCTCTCGCAGTCTTACTACTACGGCAGCGTCAACAAGAATCCCGCACATCGCGCCGAGTATTATAGCGGCGACTACATCGACGAGCGCGTCGACCTCGATGCCGGTGCGATCGGCAAAGATGAAAAGGAAAAGGCAAACACCTCACCCGCGCCGCCAACTGTAGGTGACGGCGCGGTGTTTACGCTCAAATCGTTAAAAGTACGCGGCATTTCGGCGGACGTGCTGCACCTAATCGAGCATTTCACAACGCCCCCGGATGCCAGTGATAAACTCAAGGCAATGAATAATGGACACCGGCATTTCAAGGTGGTGGCCGAGTTACGTCGCTACGCGCTCAGCAACGAGCAAATCGAACAGGTCTACTCGCTCGGGCTCATAGGCAAGGCGGCGGCGGAATCACCACGTGGGTTCAAGGGCTATCTCGCGAAGACAATTAAAGCAGTTGACGCACGTGCCGGTCTATCGCTCGGGCATTTCTGGTCCTTTGGCCCAATGAACCAGTTCTTCTTCGTACCATCACTGGCGCTATGGCCGGTCGGCAGCGTCGACGCCCGGCTGCGACCGCTTCCAGTAATCAATTTGGATGGAAGTCCGAAGCTCAACAAGAAAGACGAGCAGGTATACATACCTGCCAGCAAGTGGCTCAGCCAGAACAGGTCGGTCGAAACCATGACCTGGGCACCGGGACAGCCATCAGTCATCTTCAACAAGGCAATGAGTGCCGATGGCGGCCTTACTAATGCTCCGGGCTTTCGCTGTTTCAATACCTATCGTGCGCCGCCGCCGCCGCGTGGCAATGTGATGGAGGCCGTGCGGTGGGTCGATCTTGTAAAAAAGCTTTACCCTAAAGATGCCGAGCACATATTCAACTACGCTGCGCACCGCGTGCAGAAGCCTGGAGACAAGATCAATCACTGCCTGGTGTTGCTTGGCGTCCCTGGCATCGGCAAGGACACGCTCATTGCGGCCATCTTGCGAGCCGTGGGTACTTGGAATTGCACTGAGGCATCGCCGCAAGACTTCTTTGAGGCATTTAACCCACACGTGCGCGCCGTTATCATGCGCATCAACGAAGCCCACGACCTGGGCGATGTGTCCCGCTACAGTTTTTACGAGCGGACAAAAATCTACGCAGCTTCCCCGCCTGAAACTCTTCCGGTCAACGATAAAAACATCCGAAAATATTACATCCCAAATGTCTGCGGTATTATCATCACATCGAATTATCGGACCGAGTGCCTTTACCTTCCGGCCGATGACTGACCTGACGGATTTTTTGTACCAGCGCGATAGAGAGTTTATTGCATTTGCACGGCCTGATCTAGCGGTGTCAGGAACGGGTTCATTGTCTGTGGTGCCGGTGGTCGATATCCGAGCGATGAGTGCGGCCTGACCGTGTTGTAGTGCTTTCGCCATTGCTCGATGACGATCTGGGCTTCCTTCAGGCTGTAGAAGATTTCGCCGTTGAGTAGCTCATCGCGTAGTTTTCCGTTGAATGATTCGCAGTAGCCGTTCTCCCAGGGGCTGCCTGGTTCGATGGACAGGGTGTTGGCTCCAACCTGCGTCAACCAGTTGCGCACCACCTTCGCCGTCATCTCAGCGCCGTTGTCAGACCGGATGTGCTCGGGCACGCCGCGCATGAGCATGATGTCCGCCATCGTCTCAAGCACGCCGAAGCTGTTGATCCGGCGCGCTACCCTGATGGCCAGGCATTCGCGGGTGAACTCATCAATCAAGGTCATCAGCCGGAGCTTGCGGCCGTCGTGGGTCTGGGCCTCAACAAAGTCATAGGACCAGACATGATTGCGCCGCTCAGGTCTCAACCGGATGCAGGATCCATCATTGAGCCAGAGCCGGCCTCGTGGCCTTTGTTTCTGGGGTACTTTAAGCCCCTCGCGGCGCCAGATCCGCTGCACGCGATCGCAGCCTACATCCCACCCGGCTTCGTCCAGCAATGACTTGATCCGACGATAGCCGTACCGGCCGTACTGTGATGCCAACGCGATAATAGCCTGCGTCAGCGCATCTTCATCAGCACGAACTAGGGTGGTGTAACGCTGCGTCCCGCGGGGCTGACCCACAATCCGGCAGGCATGGCGTTCCGAGAGATCGTACTTCCCCCGAATGCGCTCAACTGCCTGCCGGCGCCGTTCGGGGCTTACAAATTTCCCGAGGCAACGTCCTTGAGTACCTGTTTCTCAAGCGACAGATCGGCAACAAGGCGCTTCAGGCGGACATTCTCGCGTTCCAAGTCCTTCATCCGCTTCGCCTGATCGATCTCAAGCCCGCCGTATTCCTTACGCCAGCGGTAATAGCTCTGCTGCGATATCCCAGCATCCCGGCAGGCTATCGGCGTAGAGTTTCCCTGCGCCATCGACACTTCAATCTGGCGAAGCAGCGTCACAATCTGCTCCGCACTAAACCTCTTCTTCGGCATGACCAGCTCCTTTCCAAGCTATTCTCTCACAACGCTTGGTCTAAAAAAGCCAGGTCAGGTCATGGCCACCTTCATCTCGCGCGAACTGCTTGAGGCTGCCGTTGATCGCGGCGTAGTCGTGCGCGCCCCAACCGCAGGCGTGAACTACTTCGCGTTTGCCGATCCGAGCGGTGGCGCGCATGACAGCTTTACGTTGGGAATTTCGCACCGCGAGAAAGACAGCAGCGTGGTGCTGGATCTGTTGTTCGAGCGTAAAGCACCATTCAATCCATCTGAGGTGACCGAAGAGATTGCGGCGCTGCTCAAGAGCTACCGCTGCACGAAGGTCGTCGGCGACAAATACGCCGCGCAGTGGGTAGTCGAGGCCTTCGCCAAGACGGGCATCAAGTACGTACAGAGCGAAGCCGACCGCAGCGCGATCTATCTTGATTGCCTACCGCTGTTCACGTCCGGCCGTGCGCGTTTGATCGACAACGCGCGATTGGTGGCTCAGTTCGCAGCGCTGGAGCGCCGCACGTTCTCGACGGGCAAGGATCGCGTCGATCACGGCCGCGCGGGGCATGATGACGCGTGCAACTCTGCGGCCGGCGCGCTTGTGCTGGCGGCTACCCGCAAGGGTCCAATGGTCATCAGCGACGAAGCGTTGAGATTTTCCGAGCAGCGCGAGCCGCCGCGCTTCGCGCGTGCTGATCCTCATCGAAGTTTTTAAACCCAGAAGGAGAATAAAATGTCTGGTCTTTGTTACGAACGCCCCGGAATCGAATTCCCGACCCGCCGCCTCGCTATGGACGCGGCGCTGCCCGACAGCGCCACGACCAACGCCAGCAAGCCGAGGATTGACGACGATGCCTTCAAACAAATCCTTGAAGCTTTGAAGGACCAACTCGATCCGCAGAATTTTGGCAAGGTACGCGACACGCTGGCCAAGTTCACCGCAATGGCGATGGACGAGCCGTTACCACCGCGTCGCGTCGCGCCAGAAAACCTCGAGCGGGCGGTCGCGCTGCTGCGGGCGAAAGGCGTAGACGAGCCTTTGATCGCGAAAGTCTGCGCGGCAGTTGGCGCAAGTGTTCCAGACGCGCAAGCGATGGACGCGGCAATTCGGTCGCGCTCGTACGCAGCACGGTTCCCAGAAGCAGAACGCCTCGGCAACGCCGCGTTGGCGTTTGATCGGTCAACAAACTCGTACGCCCGCATGTTCCCGGAAGCCGCGCGCTTGTCATGAAACCAGGAGAGTAAAAATGTCTGTGACCCAGTTGAAAACTGTATCTCAATCGCGTTCGCCCGAGCGTGAGGCATTGGCCGAGGCCGTTGAGCGACGTGACGCCATTGCTGCACACCTTGCGCGCCTGAAAACAGCGCTCGAACAATCGGAAAGCTCGCTTTACGGGGATGGGGGAGCGTTGCGTGCCGTCGACCGTGCCGAGGCACAGCTTAAAGAAGCCAAGGCGGACGAGGCCCGTTACCTCGCGGCGGTCGCCCTGGGTGAAGCCACCGAGGACACCAACCCGATTAAGGCCGCCGAGCGTGCGCTTGCCGAGTCCAACGCGCAACTCGACCGCGCGCGCAAGACGAGAGACGCACTCACGGCCGAAGCCAACGACGCCACGTCGGAGCTCGACCGCGCTAAGAGGAAAATAGATGACGCTGTCCGCGAGGTGTTCGCTTCGGAGGCCGGTCCCACGATAGACGCCACTCTGCGCGAGGCCGCCGCGCTGCAAGAACAGCTCGGAGCGAAGCGACTGTTCCTCAAATTCCTGAAGGATGCTTGCTTCGCGTCGTGGCCGCCTAGCGACGCGATAAAACCCATCCGCGAGTTTCTCGAAGCGCGGGCCTATCCGCTGGAAACTAGCAGCGAGGCAAGCGTCCACCCATCGCTTGCGCTGTGGCGCAATGCTCACGATGCGCTGGCGACCGATGCCGACGCCCTGCTGCCGATCTGATGCGAATGGCGCGCTGTGTGTTGAGAGCACGGCAGCGCGTCCGTCCTCGCGGGATAGCGATCCCAGCGAGGGCCTGCAAGTCGGCACGTGCAGACCAACTCCGACAGCCCGCGCGATCCTATCTCAGGTCGGCGGCGGGCAAGGGAAGACCTCGGGTTTGCTTCTTGACCGAGGGCGCGCCCAGCCCGCCATCGGCGCTTCCTGGTTCCGGTGGCGGGCAGCACCCGTCACGTTCAGGAAATGTCCTAGTTTTCCGATCTGTTCCTATAGGCCGGCGGGTACTGGCCTGTTTCGACCCCTAGTGGCCGGTTTTGAAATTGGTAGTGGCCTGTTTTGGCGGAACCTAGATCGAACTGCGCCGTTAAACTTACGTTCGAAAGCATAAACGGAGGATTGAAGATGACAGCACTAAGCAAATCCCTTACCGGCGCGGTAATAGGCGCGGGCATCTTGGCTTTCTCAGTGGTGAGCGCCTCGGCAGGTATTGCCTGTGTAGGCCCTGTTTGCTGGCACACTACGAGCACCTACGAATATCCAAAAGAGTCCCGCGTGGTCGTTCATGAGGACTCCTGGAAATGGGGCCCGAGTGACAAGTACAGTTGGCGTGAGCACGAGGGCCGCGGTTATTGGAAGGGCGACAGTTGGACGGACTGGAAATAGGGCCGCCCA
>DASRLF010000024.1:0-16127 GCA_035648555.1 Pseudolabrys sp. | reverse complement strand
ATGTCCATCTGCAGCGAGGTAATGCCGCCATCGGTGCCGGCCACCTTGAAGTCCATGTCGCCGAGATGATCCTCGTCGCCGAGGATGTCGGACAACACCGCAAAGCGCTTGTCCTCGAGAATGAGGCCCATGGCGATGCCGGCCGTCGGCCGTTTTAAGGGCACACCTGCATCCATCAACGCCAGCGACGATCCGCACACCGAGGCCATCGAGGACGAGCCGTTCGATTCCGTGATCTCGGACACCAGACGGATCGTATAGGGGAACTCTTCCTTGCTTGGCAGCATCGGATGGATCGCGCGCCACGCCAGCTTGCCGTGGCCGATCTCGCGGCGGCCGGGCGCGCCGGTGCGGCCGGTTTCGCCGACCGAATAATGCGGGAAGTTGTAGTGCAGCATGAACGTCTCTTTATACGTCCCCTGCAGCGCGTCGATGAACTGCTCGTCTTCGGAGGTGCCCAACGTGGCAACCACCAAAGCCTGGGTCTCGCCGCGGGTGAACAGCGCCGAGCCGTGGGTGCGCGGCAACACGCCGACTTCCGCCACGATCGGACGCACGGTCTTGAGGTCGCGGCCGTCGATGCGCTTGCTGGTGTCGAGAATATTCCAGCGCACGATCTTAGCTTCCAGCTCCTTGAACACGCCGGCAACCGCCAGCTTGTCGTGCTTGGGCTCGGCACCTTCCGGGAAGAAGTGTTCCATCACCTTTTTCTTGACGGCGGCGACGGCGTCCTGGCGGTCCTGCTTCTTCACGATCGAATAGGCGGCGCGCAGGTCCTTCTCGGCCATGCCGAGGATTTCCTTTTCCAGCGGCTTGTTGTCGGCGACGGTGAGCTCGCGCGGCTCCTTGGCGGCCTTCTCGGCCAGCTTGATAATGGCCTCGATCACCGGCTGGATATGCCGGTGGCCGAACATCACGGCGCCGAGCATGATGTCCTCGGACAGTTCCTTCGCTTCCGATTCCACCATCATCACGGCGTCTTGCGTGCCGGCGATGACGAGGTCGAGATGGCTTTCCTTCATCTCGTCGAGCGTCGGATTGAGCACGTATTCATTATTGACGAATCCAACGCGCGCGCCGCCGATCGGGCCCATGAACGGGGCGCCGGACAGCGTGAGCGCCGCGGAGGCCGCGACCATGGCGACCATGTCGGGGTCGTTCTCCTGGTCGTGCGACAGCACGGTGGCGGTCACTTGCGTGTCGCAGCGCCAGCCCTCGGCGAACAGCGGACGGATCGGGCGGTCGATCAGGCGCGAGGTCAGCGTGTCCTTTTCGGTCGGACCGCGCTCGCGCTTGAAGAAGCCGCCGGGAATACGTCCGGCCGCGTAATATTTTTCAGTGTAGTTGACGGTCAGCGGAAGGAAATCGATGCCTTCCTTGGGCTGCTTCGCGGCGACGACCGCGCAGAGCACGGTGGTTTCGCCGTAAGTGGCGAGAACGGCCCCGTCGGCCTGGCGGGCTACGCGCCCGGTTTCGAGGGTGAGCTTGCGCCCGCCCCAGTCGAGTTCAACACGATGGATATCGAACATTGCATATCTTTCTCATGGTTTTCGGCGAGCCCCGAAGGCCATGAGCAAGACGGCAAGAGACTGTCGCACATCACCGCGATGCGGGGAGCAACAGCGTCTGGCGATCCTGCCATGGCGTTCGAACCTTACCTGGTCGAGCGAACGAACCTTTTCGTCCGCCACCTTGAACGTCCGCGGCGCTTGTCGCCTCACGGACCAAATCGCGGATGCGTCAAACGCCTCCGCTCACGGAACGCGCGGGATCATTCCCGCGCGCCAAAAATCAGCGGCGAATGCCGAGCTTCTCGATCAAAGTCTTGTAGCTGCGTTCGTCCGTGCGCCGCAGGTAATCGAGCAGCGTGCGGCGCTGGCTCACCATCTTGAGCAATCCACGGCGAGAATGGTTGTCCTTGACGTGGTTCTTGAAATGCTCGGTGAGATTATTGATGCGTTCCGACAGGATCGCGACTTGTACTTCCGGCGACCCGGTGTCGCCCGGCTTCTTGCCGAATTCCTTCATGACTTCGGCCTTGCGGCCGGTGGTAACCGACATCGGTCATCCTTTCTTGCGGCCGCGGCTGCCCATCAGCCCGGCCAGGTTAAACACGCGCTTGGGGACGATTTCGCCGCGATCCAGTTCGGCAAGGGCCACCAGGTGGCCCGAAGCCGTGGCATAAACTGGTCCACGGAAATTGGGTGCGTCCCGTCCGCGCAACAAAACGGCTTGGCCGCGTTGCAGCCTTGCCGCATCTGCCTGACTGACGGCCAGCGCCGGGATGTCGTCCAGCGCGGTCTCAACAGGCATTAGCGCGTCGGCGAGGCTCGCCTCGCCGGCAGCGGCTCTATGGCATAGAGCCTCCAATTGTTCCAGCAAAATCATGGTTTCTGCGCCAAACGGCCCAACCGCGACCCGCCGGAGCGCGCTGACATGGCCGAAACAGCCCAAAGCGCGGCCCATGTCGCGGGCGAGCGAGCGGACATAGGTGCCTTTGCCGCATTCGGCGTGCAAAACGGCGTGATCCGGGTCCGGGGTGGCCACGAGCTCTAGGCGGTCGATTTGGACCGTCCGCGCGTCCAGTTCCACCGCCGCGCCGTCGCGGGCGAGGTCATAGGCGCGCTCGCCGTCGATCTTGATGGCGGAGTATTTCGGCGGCACCTGCGCGATCACGCCGGTAAATGACGGCAGCAGCGCGCGGATCGCCTCGGCGCTCGGCCGGGCATCGCTGTTGGCGATGGCGCGGCCCTCGGCGTCATCGGTGTCGCGTTCCTCGCCCCAGCAAACGGTAAATTCGTAGAGTTTGCGGCCGTCCATCACGAACGGAACGGTTTTGGTGGCTTCGCCGAGCGCGATCGGCAAGCAGCCGGAGGCGAGCGGGTCGAGCGTGCCGGCGTGTCCGGCGCGCTTGGCCGTGAACAGACGCTTCACGACGCTCACGGCGTGGGTCGAGGTCATGCCGACCGGTTTGTCGAGCACCAGCCAGCCATGCACGTCGCGTTTGTCGCGCTTGAATTGCTTTGGCCGTTCCGCGCGCGGCGGAGCGGTAGCGACGGCGGTTGGCGCGTCAACATCGCGCAGTTCGTCAGTCATCGTCGCTCTCATCGTCGAGGTCACGTTTGACCGCGGGCGAGCGCAGCAATTTATCGATGCGCTCGGCTTCCTCGAAACGCTCGTCCACCCGGAATCGAAGGTCGGGCGCGAATTTCAGATTGATGCGGTGGGCGATTTCGCCGCGCAGGAATTTCTTGTTGCGCTCAAGCGCGGCCAGCACCTTTTCGGCGTCGCGGCCGGCCAGCGGCATGATGTAGACCGTCGCCAGCCGCAGGTCGGCGGTCATGCGCACTTCCGGCACGGTGATGAGGTGGCCCTCGATCACCGGATCGTGCACCTCGCCGCGCGTCAGCATCTCGGCCATGGCGTGACGCACCAATTCGCCGACGCGCAACTGGCGTTGCGAGCCTCCTCCCGGTGCGGCGTCGCGGTGTGATTTCTTACGGGACATTACAAACTCTCTACTGTCATCGTCCGCGAAGGCGGACGATCCAGCTCTTGTTCATGAAGAGCTGGATACCCCGCATTCGCGGGGTATGACGATTGTGGTTACAGGTGAGCGTTTGGCGCAGCTCTAAGATTCGGACTTAGAGACTGCGTTGAATCGTCTCCACCCGGTAGCATTCGATCACGTCGCCGGCGCGCATGTCCTGGTAGCCTTCGAAGGCCATGCCGCATTCCATGCCGGCGGACACTTCGCGCGCGTCGTCCTTGAAACGTTTGAGCTGGCTGAGCTTGCCTTCGTGGATCACCACGTTGTCGCGGATCAGCCGCACATTGGCGCCGCGCTCGACGGCGCCGTCGGTGACGCGGCAGCCGGCGATGTTGCCGACTTTGGAGACCTTGAAGATTTCCAGGATCTGCGCGTTGCCCAGCATGGTTTCGCGCAGCGTCGGCGGCAGCAGGCCGGACATCGCTTTCTTAACGTCGTCGACCAGATCGTAGATGATGTTGTAGTAGCGGATTTCGATGCCGGCGCGTTCGGCCGCCTCGCGCGCTTCTTTGTTGGCGCGCACGTTGAAGGCGATGATCGGAACGCCCGAGGCTTCGGCCAGGGTCACGTCGGATTCGGAAATGCCGCCGACGCCGGCGTGCAGCACGCGCGCCGCCACTTCCTCGGTGCCGAGTTTCTCGAGCGAGCCGATGACCGCTTCGAGCGAGCCTTGCACGTCGGCCTTGATCACCAGCGGGAATTCCTTGCGGCCGGAGGTCTTGGCCTGCGCCATCATCTGCTCGAGCGAGCCGCGCATGCCGGAGGCGCGCACGTTGGATTTCTCGCGCTTCTGGCGGGCGCGGTAATCGGTGACTTCGCGGGCGCGGCCTTCGTTTTCGACCACCGCCAGGCGGTCGCCGGCATCGGGCGTACCGGAGAAGCCGAGCACCTCGACCGGGGTCGAGGGTCCGGCGGTCTCGATCGGATCGCCGGTGTCGGACACCAGCGCGCGCACGCGGCCCCATTCGGCGCCGGCCACGACCAGATCGCCGACCTTCAGCGTGCCGCGTTGCACCAGCACGGTCGCGACGGGCCCTCGGCCGCGGTCGAGCTTGGCTTCGATCACGGTGCCTTCGGCCGGACGTTCCGGGTTGGATTTGAGGTCGAGGATTTCGGCCTGCAGGCCGATCATTTCCAGCAGCTTGTCGATATTGGTTTTCTTGGTGGCGGAGACTTCCACGTCGACCACGTCGCCGCCCATGGATTCGACCTGGATCTGGTGCTGCAGCAGATCGGTGCGCACGCGCTCCGGCTTGGCGTCGGCTTTGTCGATCTTGTTGATCGCAACGATGATCGGAACCTTGGCCGCCTTGGCGTGGTCGATGGCTTCCACCGTCTGCGGCATCACGCCGTCGTCGGCGGCAACCACCAGCACGACGATGTCGGTGACCTTGGCGCCGCGTGCGCGCATGGCGGTGAATGCCGCGTGGCCGGGCGTGTCGATGAAGGTGATCTTGGCGCCCGACGACGCGGTGACCTGATAGGCGCCGATGTGCTGGGTGATGCCGCCGGCTTCGCCTTCCGCGACTTTTGCCGAGCGGATGGCGTCGAGCAGTGAGGTTTTGCCGTGGTCGACATGGCCCATGACGGTGACCACCGGCGCGCGCGGCGTCGTCGCCTCGGCATCGTCCACCTTGTCGAACAGACCTTCTTCGACGTCGGCTTCCGAAACGCGGCGCACGGAATGGCCCATTTCCTCGGCGATCAGTTGCGCGGTATCGGCATCGATGGTGTCGTTGATTTGCAGCATCTGGCCCTGCTGCATCAGCAGGCGGATGACGTCGACCGCGCGTTCCGACATGCGGTTGGCGAGATCGGAAATGGTGATGACGTCGGGAATGGTGACTTCGCGCACGAGCTTTTCTTTCGGCTCGTTCGACGTATGGCCCTTGAGCCGCTGGGTGCGGCGGCGGAACGAGGCGACCGAGCGCTCGCGCACTTCGTCGGCGCGCAACGCGGTGACCAGCGTGAGGCGGCCGCGCTCCTTCGGGGGTGCGGCACGGGGCGCTGCCGGACGGGCGGTGGCCGGACGTGCGGCACCGCCGGGACGGCGCGAGCGAGGCCCGTCATCGTCTTCGGCTTCCGGCGCCATGCGGCCGGCGGCCAGCTTCTTGATCTCGTCTTCGCCGAAACGCTTCTTGGCGACTTCGCCGGCCTTGCGCTTGGTTTCTTCCTCGTGCTTGCGGCGCTCGTCTTCTTCGCGCTTGCGCGTTTCGGCGGCTTCGCGTTCGGTCTTGTCGATGCCCTCGCGGCTCTGGCGGCGGCGGCTTTCTTCTTCGGCGATCTTGCGCTCTTCGGCTTCGCGCACGCGTGAATCCGCCAGCGCATGGGCGCGCGCGACGCGCTCTTCCTCTGTCAGCGTACGAAGTACGACGCCGGACGGCTTCGGCGCGTCGGCGGGCGCTGCGGTTGGCGCGGCTTTAGCTTTGGCGGCGGCGGCCGGCTTCTTGGCGACTTCGACCGGCGCCGGCTCGGCCTTGATCTCGGGTGCGCCGCCGAGGCTGCGTCGTTTGACCTTCTCGACCACGACCTGCTTGCTGCGGCCATGGCTGAAGCTCTGGCGCACCACGCCAGTCTCGGTGCGCGGCTTGAGCGTGAGCTTGCCGACGCTGAGTTTCTTTTCGCCAGGGTCCTTCGTGTCGCTCATTCCGAAATCTGTCCTCGTGCATCGTTAGTCCGCGCATGCGCGCCAACCAGGTCGGGCGAATTTCCGGTCCGAAAGCGCTCTAAGCGCTTGGCGCGAGCGAGAAAAGTCTCGCTCACGGGCCCGGCAAGCAGGGCTGCATGTACCACATTTGGGCGGTTCAATGCCAAATCCAATTGGGCGCCGGAAAATACCGCGACGACGGCGATTTCGCGTGCGTTTTCATGGCTGTTACGCTGCAGGACGGCGTCCAGTTTGCGCTTGCCGTCGGCCGCCGCGTCGGAGGCGTGGATCAGCGCCAGCACGCCATTGCCGTCGATTGCCGCCTCGACCTTGGCGAAACCGCTGACGACTTGGCCCGCTTTGCCGGCAATCGCCAGCGCATCGAGCGCGCCGCGCTCCATCAGGCGCTCGGTGGTCGCGGTCAGATCGGGCGCGACCCGCAGATTGCGCTTGAAGGCGCGGGCGAACACGTTGCGCTTGACCGCCTCGTCGAGTGAGGCGCGCGTCGCGGTGATCCAGATGCCGCGACCGGGCAATTTGCGCTTGAGGTCGGGCACGATGTCGTCATCGGGCCCGGCGACGAAGCGGATCATCTCATCGACCGGCTTGAGTGTGCGGTTGAGCGCGCAATGTCGCTCGCTTCCCGACGCGACCTTGGCCGCGCCGTGATCGAGTTCATTGTCTGGTTCGCTCGTTTGCGCGTCCGCCAGCATCGTTGGTGCTGTGCTCCTTATTCAGCAGCCGGCGCGTCGGCCGGTAGCGCTTCCGCTTCCGGCGCCGGCGGCGGGGCAAGCTCTGCCTCGGTCACCCAGCCGGCCTTGAGACGGGCCTGCATGATCAAGGCTTCGGCGTCCTCGCGCGAAACATCGAGGCCGTCGAAGAAGCCCGCTTCGTGTTTGCTCTCGCCGTCCTTGCGCTCGGTCCAGCCAGTGAGATCGTCAGTAGCGCAGCCGGCGAGATCCTCGACGGTTTTCACGCCGTTCTCGCCGAGCTTGACCAGCATCGCCGTGGCGACGCCGGGCACGTCCTTGACCGCGTCCTCGACGCCCAGCTCGACGCGCTTGGCATCGAGCTCGGCTTCCTGCTTGTCGAGATATTCCTTGGCGCGCTCCTGCAATTCCTTCGCGGTACCCTCGTCGAAGCCTTCGATGCCGGCGATTTCCTTCTCGTCGACCATGGCCAGTTCCTCGATCGAGCCGAAACCTTCCGAAGCGAGCAGTTGGCCGACCACTTCGTCGAGATTGAGCGCCTCGACAAAAATCTTGGTACGGCTTTCGAACTCGGCCTGACGGCGCTCGGATTCTTCCTGCTCGGTCAGAATGTCGATGTCCCAGCCGGTGAGCTGCGAGGCGAGGCGCACGTTCTGTCCGCGCCGGCCGATGGCGAGTGAGAGCTGCTGATCCGGCACCACCACCTCGATGCGCTCTTTGTCTTCGTCGAGCACCACCTTGGCGACTTCCGCCGGCGCCAGCGCGTTCACCACGAAGGTGGCAATGTCGGGCGACCACGGAATGATGTCGATCTTCTCGCCCTGCAATTCGTTCACCACCGCCTGCACGCGCGAGCCGCGCATGCCGACGCAGGCGCCAACCGGGTCAACGCTAGAATCGCGCGAGATCACGGCGATCTTGGCGCGTGAGCCGGGATCGCGGGCGACCGCCTTGACCTCGACGATGCCGTCATAGATTTCCGGCACTTCCTGGGCGAACAGCTTGGCGGTGAATTGCGGATGCGTGCGGGAGAGGAAAATCTGCGGGCCGCGCGGCTCGCGGCGCACGTCGTAGATATAGGCGCGGATGCGGTCGCCGTTGCGGAATACTTCGCGCGGCAGCATTTCGTCGCGCCGCACGATCGCCTCGCCGCGGCCGAGATCGACCACCACGTTGCCGTATTCGACGCGCTTGACGATGCCGTTGACGATGTCGCCGATGCGATCTTTGTATTCGGCATACTGCCGGTCGCGCTCGGCCTCTCTTACTTTTTGGACGATAACCTGCTTGGCCGATTGCGCGGCGATGCGGCCGTATTCTAGCGGCGGCAGTGGATCGGCAATGGTGTCGCCGACCTGCGCGGCCGGATGATGCTTGCGCGCGCCTTCGAGCGTGATCTGGTTGGACGGGTTCTCGACGGCCTCGACCACCAGCATGTGGCGGGTGAGGCGGAGATCGCCGGTCTTGGGCTCGATCTCGGCGTGCACGTCGGTTTCCGCGCCGTAGCGCGACCGCGCCGCCTTGGCGATGGCGTCTTCCATGGCGGCGATGACGATGCCGCGGTCGATCGCTTTCTCGCGGGCCACCGCGTCGGCGATTTGCAACAGTTCGAGCCGGTTGGCGCTGACAGCCATAGCTCAGTCTCCTTGGTTGGCGGCATGTCCGGCGTGGCCGGACTTATGCCTTCGTTGTTCTCGTTTCGCCGTGCGCGCTTCGCGCTTGGCGGACTTCTCACGCCGCAAGGCCTGTCTCACCAGTTCGTCGGTGAGCACCAGCCTTGCTTCGCTTATCTCTCCGATCGGAAGCAGAACTTCCGTACCGGCCAATGCCGCGTCGTCTTTCTTTTCGTCGTTCTTGTTGTCGCGTTTGCCATCTTGACGAAGCCGCGCGGCCTCGCCCTCGGTGCCGACCAGAAGACCGCGAAATCGCTTGCGGCCGTCGATCGGAATTTCGGTCTCGATTTTGACCAGATGCCCGGCATAGCGGTCGAAATCGGATTTGCGCACCAGCGGCCGGTCGATGCCGGGCGAGGAGATTTCCAGCCGGTAGGCGCGCTCGATCGGGTCGGCCGTGTCGAACACCGGCGACAGCGCCCGCGACACCGTCTCGCAGTCCTCGACCAGCATGGTTCCATCCGGCCGCTCCGCCATGATCTGCACGGTGCAGCCGTCGGTGCCCGAAACCTTGACCCGCACCAACCGGTAGCCGAGTTGCTCGATCACCGGTTCCGCGATGCTGGCGACACGCGCCGGCAGCCCCGGCTCGACGATCAGCCGTGGTTCGGTCTCGTTCGGTGCGGCTTGGACCGCCTCTTGTGAGTGGCTTGTGGCCATTTTTGTAACAAAAAAGAGCGGGCCCCCGGGGACCCACTCTCAAAACCCGTTCGGTTATGAGGGTGTCTTAACTGTCGGAAATATAGCGGTTTCCGCCCCTTTTGCAAGGGCGGCAAAGAGTTTTGGCAGCTAACCCTTCCTTCAGAATCTGCCCTTAAATTTGCATTAATCTCGTAGCGCAGGTCGTCCGCGGGCCGTTTAGGCAGGTTTTTGTAATGAGTATGCAATGAGCGTTCCTGCCTCGCTGCTTCCCGAATTGGAAGATGTCGTTGCGAACGGTTCGGTGGAAAAACGCGCCGAAACCCTGCGACGTATCACCAGCCTGTTTCTCGACGGCGCCCCCCGCTTCAATGACAGCCACGTCGAACTGTTCGACGACGTCATCGGCGCCCTGATCGAGGAAATCGAGGTCCAGGCGCTCGCCGAACTGGCGCGCCGGCTCGCACCGGTGCCGAACGCACCGAGCGGCGTGGTGGTGACGCTCGCCAAAAACGACGACATCAATGTCGCCGGCCCGGTGCTTCGCCAGGCGCGCATCGACGAGCCCGATCTCCAACACATCGCCGAGACCAAAGGCCAGGCGCATCTGCTGGCGCTGTCGGTCCGTTTTGGCATCACCGAGACGCTCGCCGATGTGCTGGTGCAGCGCGGCGACTGCGAAGTGTCGCGCAGCATCGCCACCAATCAGAAGGCCAAGCTGTCGGACAATGCCTTCAGTACGCTGATCAAGCGCGCCGAGCGCGACAACATGCTGGCCGAGAAGGTCGGTCTGCGCACCGATATTCCGCCGCGTCTGTTTCGTCAACTGTTGATTCAGGCGAGCGACGTCGTGCAGAAGCGCCTGCTGGCGCAGGCCAAGCCCGAAATCCAGGCCGAGATCCGCCGCGTGCTGGCAAAGGTGACCGGCGAGGTCGCCGTGAAGGCCGCGCCGCGCAACTACGCCGCGGCGCTCGAGGCGGTGCAAGCCAGGCACAAGGAGCGCAAGCTCACCGAGGCCGACGTCGCGGACTACGCCAAGTCCGGCACATACGAGGAGACCATCGCCGCGCTCGCGACGGTCAGCGCCGTGCCGGTCGAGGTGGTGGACCGGTTGATGAACGGCGAACGCGCCGATCCGGTGCTGATCCTGTCGCGCGCGGCCGGCTTTAGCTGGGCGACGGTGTGCGCGGTGATCGGCGCGCGGCCCGGGCCAAAGCCCGCGAGCGCGACGATCGAAGCGGCGCGCGAGAATTTCGACCGGCTGACCGCGGCCACCGCGTTACGCGTGGTGCGCTTCTGGCAGGTCCGCCAGAGCGAAGACGCGTAGGTCTATGTCATTCCGGGACGCGCCAAAGGCGCGGACCCGGAATCCAGAGCCACACAACGGATCTTTGTTGTCCTGGATTCCGGGCTCGCTCGCGTCCCGCGAGCGCCCCAGAATGACAATTAAGTTTTCCTAAAAATAAAATACGCCGGCTGACGGCCTTCGCGTTTGGCTTTAGCCTCATAGCGCGTGCCGGCAAAATCGTGCCACGGCTGGCGCCAGTCGTCAGCCCGCTCCGCCGTCCAGATGAAATCCGGCGAGCGCAGCACGCGCGCCAGCGCATAGACCGCGTAATCGGCGATATCTGTGGCGAAGCGCAATTCGCCGCCCGATTTCAGAATGCGCGCCAGCCGCGTCAGGCTGTCGTCCTGGATGAAGCGCCGCTTCCAGTGCCGCCGCTTCGGCCAGGGGTCGGGATAGAGCAGATCGATGCGCGTGAACGTCGCCGGCGGCAGCCAGTCGATCAGTTCGCTGGCGTCGCCGTGATGCAGCCGGATATTGCCGAGGTCGTTATCGTCGATCGCGATCAGCGCCTTGGCGATCGCGTTGCTATAGCCGTCGCTGGCGATGAAGCCGGTGCTCGCGTTCGCCATGGCCTGCGCGATCAGATGTTCGGCGCCGCCGAAGCCGATTTCCAGCCGCAGCGCCCCGGGCGCGTGTGGAAACAGCGTCGCCATGTTGGCGGGGGCGGGCTTGGCCAGATCGGGTGCGAGCTTCGGCAACAAACTGTCGAACAGCTCGATTTGGCGGACCCGCAACGGGTGGCCCTTGCGCCGGCCGAAGAAGGCGCGTGGAGTTTCTGGTGAATCCGAATGCATATGTCCGTCATGGCCGGGCTTGTCCCGGTCATCCAATGTACGTTGCCGGGAGCAACGCGGACATACCTTTTTAGGCGTCCCTCGGATGAGGCCAGAGCCACCGTGCCAGCGTCGCGGCGCCTGTGGCACCGATGAGTTGCGCGAGAACAAATGCAAGCACGCCTGCCGGCGCGATGCCGGCGAAGGTGTCGGACAGCGAACGCGCGATGGTAACCGCTGGATTTGCAAAAGATGTCGAGGCGGTGAACCAATAGGCTGCCGTAATGTAGAGGCCCACCGCGTACGCGACCGAATGAGGCGTCCGCGCGACGCAGCCGAATATTGTCAGGACCAGGCCGAACGTCGCCACCGCTTCCGCGAACCACTGGCCCGGACCGGTTCGAACATGGGTTGAAAATTGCCAGACTGGAAGCTCAAACATCAAATGCGCAGTCCATACGCCTATGATTGCTCCGCTCACCTGAACAGCCAGATACATGCACGCCATTGGCCAAGGCAGCCCACCGCGTAGCGCAAACGCGAGCGTGACGGCGGGATTGAAATGAGCGCCCGAGACCGGTCCAAATATCAGGATGAGGACAGTGAGGATCGCGCCGGTCGGCAGCGTGTTGCAGAGCAGGGCGAGCGCGTCATTCCCGCCCGAAAGCCGCTGCGCCATGATCCCCGAGCCGATCACCGTCGCAAGCAGAAATGCCGTCCCGAGCGCCTCCGAAACGGCGCGTTGCGCCGGTGAGGGCATCAAGTCGGCTCTTTGGCAATTGCATCCATGCGGCCAATCTCTTTCAGCGTCGTTTGAAGCGACAGTCTGTCGAGGCTGCGGATCGGTAACGCCGTAAAAACTCCGATGCGCTGAAAGAGCATTCGATAGGCATCCTTGAAGGCAAGCGCGATTTCCGCAGGTGAACCTTGAGCCTCGGCCGGATCGGGAACACCCCAATGGGCCGTCATCGGTTGACCCGGCCAGAACGGGCATGCCTCGCCCGCCGCGTTGTCGCAAACCGTGAAAACAAAATCGAGCGACGGCGCGCCGGGCTTCGCGAACTCATTCCAAGATTTTGAGCGATAATCGGACGTATCGTACCCGAGCCCGTTCAATAACTGGATTGTGTTGGGGTTGACTTGCCCCTTGGGTTGACTGCCTGCGCTGTATGCTTGAAATTTTCCACGCCCGAGTTTGTTCAAGATCGCTTCGGCCATGATTGAGCGGGCCGAATTACCGGTGCATAGGAACAACGTGTTGAATGCGCGTTCGGTCATTGCCTAGGCCGTGGCGCAAGTTGTTGAGCAGGCCGGGGCGGTTTCGGCGGCAGGCTTTGCGGCCTGAGGAACGCAACATGCCTTGGCATGAGCAACGCGCGCTTCATTCTCGCCGCTGCCATCGCCATAGCTGATGTTCTCGCCAGTGGTGTGGAACGTTTCCCAGGAAATGCCCGCCGGGTCATCAATCCAAGATTTTTCCGACTTGGCGTAGCAGCAGGCAGTAGCACCTTGCTCGATGACAGCACCGCCGGCCTCCTTCAAACGAGCATGAACTTCATGCAATTCGGTTTGGCTCTCGACCTGGATGCCAAGATGATCGAGGCCCGGTTCGCGACCGCGTGTCGAGATTGCAAAATTCATCCGCGGATCGTCCAACATCCACTTGGCATAGTCGTCTTTGACGACCGAAGGCTTGGTGGCAAACAATGCCGAATAGAATCCAACGGCGCTGCCGATATCTTTCACCGAAACGTGAACGTGCATCCTTTTCATGACGCAGGCTCCTTTGCGCGTTTTGTTCGTGAGGGTTTGCAAGCCGCTGGCGCGCACGCTTCGGTCGCGCCTTGGCAGCAGTTTTCGGCGAGAAACCCGAGCAGGTCATTCATGACCTCGAAGCGAGCCGCGTAGATCATCGAGCGGCCTTCACGCCGTACCGTGACAAGGCCCGCGTCTCGCAAGCGATCAAAATGAAACGTGAGAGTATTGGGGGCGAGTTTTAGCGCGGTAGCAACGCCACCGGCGGGCATCCCTTCCGGCCCGGCCTGCACCAGCAGGCGGAACACGTCGAGGCGGCTTTCTTGGGCGAGGGCGGCCAAAGCCGCTACGGCATCGGTGTTTTTCATACTTCAATAAGTATTGAAGTGTTTTGGCGATGTCAAGAGATATTTCAATAATTACTGAAACAATTATAATATCCGTTATTGGCAGCCCTTAGCGGACCCGGCAATCACATTGCCGCTTTTGCAGGGAAGGAACGCCGCGCCTGATGCGCATTATTCTTTCGTGAATGCACGGATAAATCTGCCTAAAGCCCAAAGCAATTTTTTTAGAGCCCATAAGGTGACCGCAATCGCGCTGCCAAACAAGGCCAGGATCGCCAAAACCGAACCGAAGTACAGGATTGCGTGAAAGATCGCTTGTGCTGCTTGGTTCATAAAATCGAACTATTGAATCTATGCAGTACTAATTCGGATCCGAGAACGTGGCAGTTTCTTTCACTTGCGTCGACCCAAACTCCGCTCATTCCCGCGCAAACGGGAATCCAGAGTCGCCACTATAAAATGAGCAGTTGTCTGGGTCCCCGCTTTCCGCCTTCGCGCTCCGCGCTTCGGCCGACTCGAACCCGCCGGAGCTCGCGAAGCGAGCGCAGGCTGGGTCGCGGGGACGAGCGGATAATTGTTATTTCACCGCGCTTTTGATCGCGGCCGCGAGGTCGGTCTTCTCCCAGGAGAAGCCGCCGTCTTTGTCGGGCGCGCGGCCGAAATGGCCGTAAGCCGCGGTACGCCGGTAGATCGGCTTGTTGAGCTTGAGCGTGCGGCGGATATTGGTCGGGGTCAGACGAAACAGCTCGGGCAGGATTTTCTCGAGCTTCTTCTCGGAAACCTTGCCGGTGCCATGCGTGTCGACCAGCACCGACATCGGGTCGGCGACGCCGATGGCGTAGGCGACCTGGATAGTGCAGCGCTCGGCGATCCCGGCGGCCACCACGTTCTTGGCGAGATAGCGCGCGGCGTAAGCCGCCGAGCGGTCAACCTTGGTCGGGTCCTTGCCGGAGAAAGCGCCGCCGCCATGCGGGGCGTAGCCGCCGTATGTGTCGACGATGATCTTGCGGCCGGTGAGGCCGCAATCGCCGTCCGGCCCGCCGACAACGAAGTTGCCGGTCGGGTTGACCAGGAAGTCGGACGCTTTCTTCGGCATCCAGCCTTTCGGTAAAGCGGATTCGACCGCGTCGCCGATCAGGTCCTTGACCATGCCCGGTGTGTATTTCTTGCCGTTGCGGCTCTGCTCATTGTGCTGGGTCGAGACCACGACCTTGGTGCAGCCGACCGGTTTGCCGTTGACGTATTGCACCGTCACCTGGCTCTTGGCGTCCGGCTGAAGATCGAACAATTGCTTCGAGTGGCGCTTGGCGGCGAGAACTTTCAGAATCTTGTGCGCGAAATAAATCGGCGCCGGCATGAACGAGTTCTTTTCGTAGACTTCGCTCTCGGTGCAGGCGAAGCCGAACATCATGCCCTGGTCGCCGGCGCCTTCTTCTTCGCCGCTCTTTTTCTTCTTGGCGTTGACGCCCATGGCGATGTCGGGCGACTGGCCGTGGAGGAGCACCTCGACGTCGGCACCGTGATACGAGAAGCCGTTCTGGTCGTAGCCGATGTCCTTGACCACGCCGCGCGCGATCTCGGTGATCAGCTCGCGATCTACCACCGACACGCCGTTGATGGTCTTGAAAAGCTGGCCGCGACCTTCGCCGGCGACGATGATCTTGTTGGTGGTGCAGAGAGTCTCGCAGCCGAGCCGGGTGTTGATCTGGCTGTCGTCGGCGATGCCGAGCTTGATGTCTTTCTCGATGAAGGCATCGAGGATCGCATCCGAAATCTGGTCGGACACCTTGTCCGGGTGACCTTCGGAAACCGACTCGCTGGTGAACAGGAAATTGGTGTGCGCCACGCTGAACTCCTCCCGAGGCGCGGCTTCAGGGCCGCGTCGTTGCCGGGGTGTTTCTTGCAGTGACGGGGAAGGAGGTCAAGATGCGGGCGCGGTGGGCAGTATTCCCGCCTGCGATGGGCCTGATTCTACTCGTCGGCCGCGATCATCTCGACCAGATCGACGATACGGCGGCGCATTTTGTTGCTTCTGATCTTCATGAACGACTTGGTCAGCGACAGGCCGTCGGTGGTGGCGAGGAAGTCCGACACATAGGCCGGCGAGGGCGCTTCGCCCATGCCGGAATGACCGGGCATATGCGGCGCGCCTTCGAAGAAAAACGACACCGGAACTTGCAGAATATTGGAGATCGCCTGCAGGCGGCTGGCGCCGATGCGGTTGGTGCCCTTCTCGTATTTCTGTACTTGCTGGAATGTCAGGTCGAGCGCGTCCCCAAGCTTTTCCTGACTCATGTTAAGCATCATCCGCCGCATCCGGACCCTCGACCCGACATGCTTGTCGACCGGATTGGGGGACTTCTTCGCCATAATGGTCTCCTATGCGACTAACGCGCAGCGTAATGTCATACAAGCTGACTTAAATGCAATGCGCGTTTTGATATGGGGTGACGCTGGAAGCCGGATGCGAGGTAAATTTGCCATATATTTCAGCCGCTTTCGCATGACTGATGTTACCCGGCGCGCACCGCGAGGGAATTAGGATCAGGACCCATTAAATATCTTGCGGCTCAGATGATCGTTTGATTCAATGGCGGCGCAAGGAGGTGTCGCCATGACTGATATGTTTCTGCTGTCCGAGGCCCAAATGCGCCGGATCGAGCCGTTTTTCCCACTGTCGCATGG
>DASRLF010000023.1:0-106567 GCA_035648555.1 Pseudolabrys sp. | reverse complement strand
CGACGTCGACTATATGCTGCGCGTCGCCGTGCACGACATGACGGACTACGACAGGTTCTACAAAAAGCTGATCGCGACCGTCCCGCTCAAGAACGTCACCTCGCGTTTCGCCATGGAGCGGATCAAGTCGACCACCGCGCTGCCGATTGTCGACGCGCGTTAAATCGTCAGGAGCAGGTGGTGGTGCCGTAAGTCGGCGCGGTGATGCGCGGGCTCATGAACATCTGATCGGTCAGGGTGAGCGTGCCGGTGATGGTGTACCCAACTGTCGGCGTGTAGGCGTAGCTCACCTCGGACAAAAGAAGCCAGGAATTTGGCACCGCCAATGCCGTGTTCGAACTGGAGAAGGAATAAGTCGATCCAACCGCGCGCGCGCTGCCGTTTCGGGTGGCGCTCCATTGCACTTTGGCCACGCCGGTCGAACTCATCTTTAGACACGACAGCGTCATCTTGAGGTTCGTTGCCGAAAAGGGTGAGATGATCGCACTCGAAGCATCGAGAATATTGGTCATATCGGTTGAACTGATGGTCGTCACCTGAGCCGACAGGTTGGCGAGCGCATCGGATATCAGACTGACTTTTCGATCGGCGGCCACGCCATCCGAAATCTCGGAGCATCCGAGATAAAGTCCGATCATCACCGGCGCAATGAACGCGAATTCCACCGCCGAGACGCCGCGCCGGTCGCGCGTAAAGCGCGTCAGCCATCCGATGATCGATGTTTTCAGCATGTTCCCGCCGGCCCGTAAGGTTCATTGCGGAACACCGACGTCGCCTCGAGCAGACGGTAGCCGCCATTGAGATTGGTGAGGCTGTCGCCGAGCAGCGTTACGTAAATCGGCCATTGATAGAACAGCGACACCGAGACAATGCAGCCTGGGCCGCCCGGCGTATAATTCATTGCGCCTGTGTTGAATTGGCCGTTGGAGACCGGCGCCGTGTTGTTGACCGAGCTGAAGCTTGAATAGGTTTGCACGTTTACATAAACGCCGTTCGCGCAGTCGAACAAACCACCGGCGAGGTAGTTGCAAATCTGTTGCTTGTAGGCGGCTTGGCTATAGCCCGCCGATTGTGCCTGGCCTGTCATGATCAGGCGGCCCGCCTCGGAAGCGGCGGTTTCCAATGTCTGCCCGGCGAAGAACACCAGTGCTGTTTCCAGAATGGCGAATGTCAGCGCGAAAAATGGAAGCGCGACCAGACCGAATTCGATCGCCGCGGAACCTTCCTGCTGACGGGCGAAGCGGCGCGCGACGCGCACCGGCAACAGCCGGCAAACGCGCGTAGCGATCTTGTTGAGAATTCGATTCGACATGACAACCTTCGTAAAAGCGGACGACGCCGATACCCTGGCTTCTCATAGCAAATTTGAGTTTTCTAATTGTTGCGCGATACCGCAAAACGCGGCGACTGCGTTAATCAGCCGCTAACTATGATGTCGCGCAAGCCGGCGCCTGGACGCGACGTTCACTTCGCTGGAGCGGTTTGCGCCTGTCCGGTGCGGGCGCCGGACTGGCCGATTGCCGCATTGAAATAATTTGGCGAGTCACCGAGCGTGATGCGCGGCTTGCATTCGGGCGCGCAGGCATAGGTTTCCCTTTCGATGCCCTTATAAACCACGACCAGATTGTGGCTTTCAGGCCCTATCACCTGCACGGTCTTGTCCATCACCACCCGCCCGCTGCGATCGAGCGCGAGCAGATTGGTCGAGCCGAAGCCCTTGCCGGTAACGACCAGAATGCCGCCGCTTTGCAACGCGGCATCGGCAATCAAGGGATTTCCGATGACGATGGTCGAGACCTTCTCGGGCAGCCGCATGATTTGCGCCTGGTCGAGATTGACGGTCAGGGTATCGGCTTGCGCCGCTGGAGCGCCGAGCGTGGCGGCGAAAAGTATCGTCCAGGCCCAGGCACGGATCAGTCGCTTGCGACGCCCCAACACGGTCGACATAGCACTCTCCACACACACGCAACACAACACGCCGCGGCTGCGGCCAGCCTTAAGATTTGACTGCAAATAGGTGAATGAAGTCCAAAGAGCTTCGATTTATCGCTGGAACGGATAAAGCAGCTGGGCCCCGATACTTTCGGGGAAACTCTCGTCGTCGACGCCATAGGTGTCCGGCAACTCATTCTTGGGCATGTAGAAGGTGCCGAACAGCAGGTCCCAGATCGGGAAGGTACCGGAGAAATTCATGTTGCCGCCGCGATCGGCCGCGGTGTGATGCCAGCGGTGGAAGACCGGGCTGGCCATCACATATTTGAACGGCCCCAGCGTCCAGTTCAGATTGGCATGCACGAAGGCCGAGGTGGCGGTGGTGAACGGACCGACCCACAGCATCACGTTGGGCGAAATGCCGGCGAGAAGTAATCCGACATCGACCATGACGGTGCCGAGGAAAATATTGACCGGGTGAAAGCGCGCCGCCGAAATCCAGTCGAGATCTTCCGACGAATGGTGCACGGCGTGGTACTTCCACAAGCCGCCGCCGTGATAGAGGCGGTGAATCCAATAGGTCAGGAAATCCGACGCCACCAGGAAAAACAGCGCCTGTCCCCACAGCGGCATGCGCGCGAGCGGGCCAAAACCGTCGTCGTAGAACTTGATCAGGTCGTCGGCGCCGTGAATGTTGTAGATATAAGCAGCGCCCATCACCATCAGGCCGATACGCACGAAGCGCGCTGCCAGCGGGATCAGGAACCAGTAACAGACGTCGGTGACGATTTCGCGCTTGCGCCACCAGGGCCGGCCGGGATTGCACGCCGACCAATGGGTCAGCAGCGCGAACACGATGCCAAGCCCGATTGAAATCGGAATGATCTTGAGGACGGTGAGGCCGGCGACTTGCAGAACGCTCAGGAACTCGACGAACATGATGTGCGGCCTGTTTGTGCTTGAAACCGGTCGATCCGGTATCGGCCGGCGCGGTTAAAATCGCGTATATGGCGCGACCGGTCGAAACCGGCGCGCTGGTGCCCTTATCGGTCCTGCCAATTGGGCGGCCCGGGGTGACTGTTCCTGATAAGTATTCCCCGGATGCTGCAAAGTAAGTCTTCAGCGAGCTCGGCGCTGAATACATGGCCTATGACAAGTGTAGTTTCATGTATCTATGTAATATATAAGAATTGTAATCTGTATAAACCTTGTTAAATATTTGTTAACCGTGATATTCTTCAGGAAACAACTTATTAACTACAGGATATATCCATCTGAATACCTTATGTTTCTTCGATTGTATTAACTCGCACGCAAGACCTCGCTGTTACGTTCCCCGCATGGTTCAGCAGGGACAGGAGATAATCCGGTCTCCTGGATCAGCTCAGACAGTCACGCGTGGATTTATGGAGTTACCGATGAAAAACCTCTTCGTGCGTTTCGTGAAGAACGAATCCGGCGCTACCGCGATCGAGTACGGCCTCATTGCGGCGGGCATTTCTGTTGCGATCATCGCGGTCGTCAACGGTCTTGGCACCCAGTTGAACGCCAAGTTCACCAGCATCTCGAGCCAGCTCAAGTAATTTGAGCTAACCGACGCTGCTAAAAAGGGCTCCGGCCAGTGCCGGAGCCTTTTCGTTTTTGGAGCGCTAATAAAACCGCAAGCATACTTGGCTTAGTCTGGCCCCACGCCCGCGAATCTCGAGTCTTTAGCGGCGGCGAGGACGGCAATCATGTTGATCGACGCGGTTAAACTGCTGTTATTCCCCGCTCTGATGGCCTTCGCTGCCTCGAGCGATCTCTTGACCATGACCATCTCGAACCGGATCTCTTTGGCGCTGGCCGCCGGTTTTGTCCTGCTCGCGCTCGCCACCGGCATGAGCTTCAGCGCTATCGGCATGCATTTGATAGCCGGTGCGCTGGTGCTGACGGTTTGCTTTACTTTCTTCGCGGCCGGCTGGATCGGCGGCGGCGACGCCAAATTGGCGGCCGCCACGGCGCTTTGGTTCGGTTTCGATTATCTCATGGATTATGTGGTCTATGCGTCGCTGTTCGGCGGCGTGCTGACATTGCTGCTGATCCAGTTCCGCAAGCTGCCACTGCCGGCGCCGCTCGCGCGCCAGATGTGGATTCTCCGCCTGCATGAGAACGGCGGCGCGGTGCCCTATGGCATCGCTCTCGCCGCCGCGGCGCTTATCGTTTATCCAAAAACCGGCTGGATGCCCATCTTCGGTCTTTGATTTTTTTCGCGAATTTTTCCGCCAATTATTCAAGCAAGTCGGCGGCAAGAAAATATTAACTCGATTTAGTCACCGCTGCTTAACCATACCTTGACCTTTAGCTGTTGAAATCGCGTGCATGCGGTCGCGCTGGCCGCCATGTGATTTACGCGGCCGAGCCGGCCGTCATGTTACGGTGAGAGTGAGCGTATGAAAGCCGCGCGTCTTGTAGTGCTGACCGTCGCCATCGCCGCCGGTGGCGTTGCCGCCATGCTGGCCGGCCGTTCGGAAAAGCCCCCCGAGGTCAAGGTCGAGCCTGCGCCCAAGGCTCCCAGCGTCGAGGTTCTCGTCGCCAAAACCGATATCACTATGGGTCAAACGGTTACGCCGGGCGACGTACAGTGGCAGGAGTGGCCGGTCAGCGCGGCGACCGGAAATTTCATCCGCAAGAACGAACGTCCCACCGCCATCGAAACTCTTTCTGGTTCGATCGCGCGCGCGCCGTTCGTCAGCGGCGAACCGATTCGCGAAGCCAAGCTGGTCAACGCCAAAGGCTCCGGCTTCATGGCGGCGATTCTGCCAACCGGCATGCGCGCGATATCAACGCAGATTTCGCCGGAGACCGGCGCCGGCGGCTTCATCCTGCCGAACGACCACGTCGACGTCATCCTGACGCGCCGCCAAACCGACGCTGACAAAGCCAACAATGGCGGCGACAGCCACAGCAGTGAAATCATTTTGTCCAACGTCCGCGTGCTGGCGATCGACCAGAACGTGGAGGAAAAGAACGGACAGAAGGTCGTGGTCGGCAAGACCGCAACGCTCGAATTGACGCCGGGCCAGACCGAAACGCTGGCGCTGTCGCAGCAGCTCGGCACGCTGTCGCTGGCGCTGCGCAGCATCACCGATGCGACCAAAGACACACCAAAGACCGATGAACATCAGAGCAACCACAAAACCGGAGTGAACGTCGTCCGGTTCGGCGTGGGCACGATGACGACACCGAAATGATCGAATGAGGGGAACCCGGGACATGTCTACAAGGTCTTCGGCGATAAGGTCATCGATCCGCGCCGCCGCCGTGGCGGCATTCGTCGCAGGCGCCGGCTTGACGCCGTCAGCCCCGCTGATGGCTGCCGACGCGCACGTACCGGTGATCCAGGTGGCGGCAAGCGAGGCGACCTCGCGCTTCATTCCGCTCGGCATCGGCAAGTCGGTCGCCATCGACCTGCCCGCCGATATCAAGGATGTGCTGGTTGCCGATCCCAAGATCGCCAACGCCGTGATCCGCTCGTCCCGCCGCGTCTACATGATCGGCGTCGCCATCGGGCAGACCAATATCTTTTTCTTCGATGGCGAGGGCAAGCAGATCGCCGGTTTCGACATCGCGGTCACGCGCGACCTTAACGGCCTGCGCGCCGCGCTCAAGCAGTCGATGCCCGAAGCCGACATCCGCATCGAAGGCGTCGGCGACGGCGTGATGCTGTCGGGCTCCGCGGCCAGCGCCGCCGAATCGCAGCAGGCATTCGATCTCGCCTCACGGCTGGCCGGCGACGGCGCCAAGGTGGTCAACGGCATCACAGTACGCGGGCGCGACCAGGTCATGCTCAAGGTGACGGTTGCCGAGGTGCGGCGCGACGTCATCAAGCAACTCGGCGTCGATCTGTCCGGCAGCTTCAATTTCGGCGCCAGCGTGGTGAACCTGAATACGCAAAATCCGTTCTCGGCCACCGGCACGACGCTCAGCAACTCCGCGCTCACTGGCATAGGTCCCAATAACATCAACGCGACTTTGCGAGCGATGGATCGTGCCGGTGTGCTGCGCACACTGGCGGAGCCGAATTTGACCGCAATCTCTGGCGAAACCGCGACCTTCATCGCTGGCGGTGAGTTTCCGATTCCCAACGGACTGTCGTGCGACACCACCAAGTCGCCGCCGGTGTGCCAGCCGCAAATCGAATTCAAGAAGTTCGGCGTTAGTCTGGTGTTCACGCCGGTGGTGCTCTCGGAAGGGCGCATCAGCCTCAAGGTCATGACCGAAGTGTCCGATATATCGACCGACAATGCGTTGACACTGGCGATTCCCGGTTCGACTTCGTCCCTGACCGTGCCATCGATCACGACCCGCCGAGCCGAGACCGTGGTTGAAATTCCGTCTGGCGGATCTCTGGCTTTGGCCGGCATGATCCAGGAGCAGACCAAGCAGCAGATCAACGGTATTCCCGGCCTCATGCAACTGCCGATCCTCGGCAGCCTGTTTCGCAGCCGCGACTACATCAATAACCAGACCGAGCTGATGGTGCTGGTCACGCCCTATATCGTGCACGCAGTGGCGCAGAAGCAGTTGTCGCGGCCCGACGATGGTTTTGCAGATCCCAGCGATCAATCGACCGCGCTATTGGGACGCCTTAACCGCATCTACGGCGGCGCCAATGCCAAGGCCGAGACGCCGCCGAGCGATTATCACGGCAAATACGGATTCATTCTGGATTGAGCGGCATGGAGAGACAGTCGATGACAACTTTTCTCGAAGACATCGCTAAAAGCCGCGGCGCCAGGGCGCTGCGTGCGTTAGCGGTCGTCGCTCTCACAGCGTCGTTGGGCGGCTGCTACACGCAGCGGATCGCGGATGAGTCCTATCCCAATGATTATCGCGAACGCCATCCGATCACGCTCAAGGAGCGCGAGCATACCGTGCAGATTTTCGTCGGCCGCAATCGCGGCGGCCTGACCCCGCCCCAACGCGCCGACGTGCTGGCTTTCGCGCAGCTGTGGCGGCGCGAATCGACCAGCGGCGTCATCATCGACGTGCCGAAGGGCGGACCGACCGACCACGCCGCGGCCGACTCGCTGCGCGAAATTCATTCGATCCTGACCGCCTCCGGCGTGCCGCGCAACGCGGTCTACATGCGGACCTACCGGCCGCCGAGCGACGCGCTGGCGAGCATCAAGATCAACTACTCCAAGATGGTCGCAGAGGCCGGCCCCTGCGGACTTTGGCCGCACGATCTCGGCCCCAGCTTGGACGCCACTTACGTTGAAAATCGCTCCTATTGGAATCTCGGCTGCGCCAGCCAGCGTAATCTAGCCGCGATGGTCGACAATCCCTCCGACCTGGTGCAGCCGCGCGGCGAGGCGCCGTCCTACACGGCGCGCCGGTCAACCGCGATCGACAAATACCGCAAGGGTGAAAATCCCTCCGCTGCTTACAGCGGTTACGACAACGGCAAGATCAGCGATCTCGGCAAATGATAAAACACGCATCACAAGTCGCCGTCGTCGAAAGCGAGCCGATGCCGGTCCGGCAGGCCGATGCAGCCGCCGACGAACACATCGCACCCGCACCTCGGGTCTCGATCCAGGCGTTTTGCGAGACGGTTGAAACCGCCGCGGCCATGCAGGCTGCCGGCGAAGACCGCCGCATGGGCAAGGCACATGTCAAGATTCAGATGGGCGGCGTCGCCACCGCGGTTGAGGCCTATCGCAGTTCTCCGACGCCGAACGTCATCCTGATCGAGTCGGGAAACCACTCCGACGAAATCCTGACCGGGCTCGACCAGCTCGCCGAGGTCTGCGATTCGGGCACACGCGTGGTCGTGATCGGCCGCGTCAACGACGTGACCCTGTATCGCGATCTAACTCGGCGCGGCGTCAGCGAATATCTGATCGCGCCGGTCGGCACCATCGATATCGTACGCGCGGTTTGCGGACTGTTTTCGTCGCCCGACGCCAAGGCGGTCGGCCGCATCATCGCCGTGGTCGGCGCCAAAGGCGGCGTCGGCTCATCCACCGTTGCGCATAACATCGGCTGGGCGATCGCACGCGATCTCCTGCTCGATTCGGTCGTCACCGACCTCGATCTTGCCTTCGGCACCGCCGGTCTCGACTACAATCAGGATCCCCCGCAAGGCATCGCCGACGCGGTGTTCTCGCCTGACCGCGTCGACAGCGCCTTCGTCGACCGGCTGCTGTCGAAATGCACCGATCACCTGAGCTTGCTGGCGGCGCCGGCGACCCTCGAACGGGTTTACGACTTCGGCGCCGACGCGTTCGATTCGATCCTCGATTCGCTGCGCAGCACGATCCCCTGCGTCGTGCTCGACGTTCCGCATATGTGGTCCGGCTGGACCAAGCGGCTGCTGGTGAGCGCCGACGACATCCTCGTGGTCGCCGGCCCCGACCTTGCCAATCTGCGCAATGCCAAGAACCTGGTCGATCTGCTGCGCGCCGCGCGGCCGAACGATCACCGCCCGCATTACTGCCTCAACCAGGTCGGCGTGCCGAAACGGCCGGAAATCACGCCGGCGGATTTCGCCAAGGCGCTGGAAGACCAGCCGCTCGCGGTCATTCCGTTCGAGCCGCAGATCTTCGGCACCGCCGCCAATAACGGCCAAATGATTGCCGAAGTATCCAAGGGCCACAAAACCGCGGAGATGTTCCGTCAATTGGCGCAGGTGCTCACCGGGCGCGCCGAGGTGAAACGTTCGCGCGGAAGTTTGCTGATGCCGCTGCTCGCCAAACTGAGAAAGAAAAAAGCTTAGCGCACGGGTTCGACCTTGTCTGACTTGATCGAACTCCAAAAATAGTTCGGAGACTGAATTGTTCGGTAGGCGTAGTGGAACTTCTGAAGCGCGCGTTGTAGCGCCGGCGCCGGACAGCGCGCCGGCTGCGCAGCCGGGCAGCGTACCGAAGCCGGGCGCCAGCGCCGCCATGGAAACCGGCCGCGCGCCGATACCCTCGGACGGGCTGGGCGCGCCGCTGGTGTCGGCGCCACCGGCGACCCGCGCGCCCCAGGCGGTCAACATGCCGGCCGTCGATTCGCGCCGCTCCGACACGTATTACGAAGTCAAAGGCGTCATCTTCGGCGCACTGATCGAGGCCATCGACCTGGCCCAGTTGGCGCGGCTCGACGCCGATAGCGCGCGCGAGGAAATCCGCGACATTGTCAACGAAATCATCGCGATCAAGAATATCGTTATGTCGATCTCCGAGCAGGAAGAACTGCTCGACGATATCTGCAACGATGTGCTCGGTTTCGGTCCACTCGAACCGCTGCTCTCGCGCGACGACATCGCCGACATCATGGTGAACGGTTCCGGCACGGTCTACATCGAAGTCAAAGGCAAGATTCAAAAGACCGGCATCCGGTTCCGTGACAATCAGCAGCTCTTGAACATCTGCCAGCGCATCGTCAGTCAGATCGGCCGCCGCGTCGATGAATCCTCGCCGATCTGCGACGCGCGCTTGCCGGACGGCAGCCGCGTCAACGCCATCGTGCCGCCGCTGGCGATCGACGGGCCCGCGCTCACCATCCGCAAATTCAAAAAAGACAAGCTGACGCTCGATCAGCTCGTCAAATTCGGCACCATCACCGAGCAGGGCGCGGAAATCCTGCGCATTATCGGACGCAGCCGGGTAAATACCCTGGTGTCCGGTGGCACCGGTTCCGGCAAGACCACGCTGCTCAACTGTCTCACCCAGTTCATCGACGACGACGAACGCATCATCACCTGCGAAGACGCCGCCGAATTGCAGCTGCAACAGCCACACGTGGTGCGCCTGGAAACCCGCCCGCCCAACCTGGAAGGCGAAGGGCAGGTCACCATGCGCGACCTGGTGCGCAACTGCCTGCGCATGCGGCCAGAACGCATCATCGTCGGCGAAGTGCGCGGGCCCGAAGCGTTCGATTTGCTGCAAGCCATGAACACCGGTCATGACGGCTCGATGGGAACGCTGCACGCCAACAATCCGCGCGAAGGTCTCTCACGCCTCGAATCGATGATCACCATGGGCGGCTTCTCGCTGCCCTCGCGCACCATTCGCGAAATGATCACCGCCTCGGTCGACGTCGTGATCCAGGCCGCCCGCCTGCGCGACGGCTCGCGGAAAATCACCCACATCACCGAGGTGATGGGGATGGAAGGCGACGTCATCATCACCCAAGACCTGTTCATATACGACATGACGGGCGAGGACGCGCAGGGCAACATTCTCGGCCGCCATCGCTCGACCGGCATCGGCCGGCCGCGGTTCTGGGATCGCGCCCGCTACTACGGCGAGGAAAAGCGTCTGGCGGCCGCGCTCGACGCGGCGGAGGCCGCGGCCACCGCCATGCAGGGCTGAGGCGGGGACCCCATGCAAGCGATCGCGTTGTTCTTTCTGGCTTCCGTCGCGGTCGGCGGCGTCGCCTGGGTTTTCCTCTATCCGATCCTGTCGGGTGAGCGCAAAGCCGAGCAGCGCATGGCCAGCGTCGCCAAGGCGGAGCCGGTGGCGCGCAGCACGCGCGGCGCCCCGAAATCGCGCCGCGACATCATTGAAAACACGCTCAAGGAGTTCGATGAGCGTCACAAGAAGAGCAAGAGCGTGCCGCTCTCGGTCCGCATCCAACAGTCGGGATTACGCTGGTCGAAGCGGCAATTCTTCCTGGTTTCGGCCGGCGTCGGCGCGGTCATGTGTCTGCTGGGGATGCTGACCGGCGGCGGCATCCTGGTCGCCCTGGCACTCGGCTTTGCCGGCGCCCTTGGCCTGCCGCGCTGGCTGTTGTCTTTTTTGAAGAAGCGCCGGGAAAATAAATTCCTCGATTCGTTCCCGGACGCGGTCGACATCATCGTGCGCGGCGTCAAGGCGGGCTTGCCACTGCTCGACTGCCTGAAGATGATCACAATCGAGGCGACCGAACCGACCAAGTCCGAATTCCGCGCCATCGTCGAGACGCAAGCCATCGGCATGCCGCTTGGCGAGGCCTGCGGCAAGCTCTACGAAAACATACCGGTGCCGGAGGCGAACTTCTTCGGCATCGTCATCTTCATTCAGCAGAAGTCGGGCGGCAATCTCGCCGAAGCTTTGGGCAATCTCTCGCGCGTGCTGCGCGACCGCAAGAAGATGAAAGCCAAGATCCAGGCGATGTCGATGGAAGCCAAGGCCTCAGCCTCGATCATCGGCGCGCTACCGCTCGCGGTGATGACGCTGGTCTACATTACCAGCCCGCAATACATCTCGCTGTTATGGACCGAGCCGCTTGGCCGCATCATGCTCGCCGCGTCCGTCATCTGGATGTCGATGGGCGTGCTGGTCATGAAGAAGATGATCAATTTCGATTTCTAACGCTTGGAAAAGATCGGCGCTTGGGTAAGGACGTAACGGACCGATGCTCGATTTCCTGATCAACTCGTTCAGTGTCAAATCGGTTGCGATGGTGAGCGCCTCCGTCGCCGCCATCGCCACGGTATTGACACTTACGATGCCGATGCTGCTGACCGACTCGCTCACCAAGCGCATGAAGTCGGTCGCAGTCGAACGCGAAAAGATTCGCGCGCGTGAACGCGAGCGCATGGCGCACGCGGCGCAGAAGGTCAATTTGCGGCCCTCCGCCAAGCAATCCATTCAGGCAATCGTCGATCGCTTCAACCTCAAAAAATGGGTCGGCCAGGAAGAGGCGCGGCTTAAGCTGGTGCAGGCCGGCTATCGCGGTCAAGCGCCCTACATCACTTATCTGTTCTTCCGCATGGTGACGCCGGTGGCGTGCGTTGTGGCCGCTGCGATGTATTTGTTCGTGCTACTCAACTTAAGTTATCCGCCGATGGTCAAGATCGGAATGTGCATCGCCGCCGCCTATTTCGGCATGCATGCCCCGCTGATGTTCCTGAAGAACCGGATCGCGCGCCGCCAACTCTCGATCAAACGCGCCTTTCCCGACACCCTTGACCTACTGCTGATCTGCGTGGAATCCGGCATGTCGATCGAGGCGGCGTTCCGCAAAGTGAGTGAAGAAGTCGGCACGCAGTCGGTGGCTCTTGCCGAAGAGCTCACTCTCACCACCGCTGAACTGTCCTATCTGCCGGACCGCCGCCAGGCCTACGAGAACCTGGCCAAACGAACCGATCTGGAAGGCGTGAAGTCGGTCTGCATGGCCTTGCAGCAGGCGGAACGCTACGGCACGCCGCTCGCCAACATGCTGCGCGTCATGGCGCAGGAAAACCGCGACATGCGCATGGCGGAAGCCGAGAAGAAGGCCGCCGGCCTGCCGCCGAAACTGACGGTGCCGATGATCCTGTTCTTCCTGCCAGTGCTGTTCATCGTGATTCTGGGCCCGGCCGCGATCAAGGTTATGGCGATCCATTGATCGCCGGCGCGGCGGTCAATTCATCCGGGCTTAGAGATTTTGCAGTGAGAGGTCAGTTCGTGCCGTCGGGCGGCGTCGCGTAAGGCTGCACGCCTTTTTTCCAGTCGCCGCGCTTCGCCAGCATCTCGCGCAGATACCTGACATTGGCGGCGGCTTCGTCCGGCGGGAGGTCGGCACTGGCAATCTTTTCCGCTTCGGCGAAGTGGCCCTCGAGACCGATCACCAGCGCAAGATTCTGCCGCACCTTGGGCGCGGCACCGGGCCGTCCCATCGCTTGCTGCAACGTGGCCTCGGCGCGCCGCAGATCCTTGGTCAGAGCGTAGGACAGACCGAGGTTCGACAGGATCGACGGCTCGTTCGGCACAATTCTCAGCGCCGTGGTATAGAACTTTTGCGCTTCAGCATGGCGACCCAGCTGGTCGAGCACCGCGCCTTGCGCGTTGAGGATGCGCCAGTCGGGCTGCTCGGGCGTATGCGCCCGGCTCAGGACATCCAGCGCCTGCTCATAGGAGCCGGCATCGGCCAGCGCGCGGCCATAGGCGCCGAGCAACGGCATATTGTGCGGATTGCGAATCGAGGCCTGCTCCAGCACGGCGACCGCCTGGGCGTTCTGCCCGGTGGCACGCAGTGCGCGGGCGTAGGCAATCGCGGTATCGGGATCGTTGGGATTGTCGCGATAGCGGCCGCTCCAGACCTCGACCTGGCGCCGCCAATCGGCGTCGCTGCGCGGCGCGTCGGAACCGCGGACCGAGCCGGTGATGTCGTCGCTCGTTGTCTTGCAGCCGGCCACCGGCATAGCCAGCACGGCAGCGACCACGGCCGTGGCAAGCAGATGGGCGGCGCGGGCCGATTTAGGACACATGGGGAATCCGGACCTGGCGTTCCAGCAGCATTTCCCGAGCAATAAAACGTTAACCCTAATGAGTCGTTAACTTGTAAACTGGCGGCTTCACGGGCTTAGAAGTCACCTCATGGACCTCGGTCTATCCAAGGACGAAATCGCCTTGCAGGCGCGCGCTCGCGTCTTCTCGCAGGACGTGGCGCGGCCCCGCGCGGCGGCCATCGACCGCGACGAGCAATACCCCTGGGACATCGTCAAGGCGCTAGCCGAGGCCGGCTTCTGCGGCATGACCATCCCGAAGGCGCTGGGCGGCCAAGGCCGCTCCTTCCTCGACGCCGTGCTGGTGATCGAGGAAATGGCAAAATCCTGCACCGTCACCGCCCGCATTATGGTCGAGACCAACATGGGCGCTGTCTCCACCGTGATGGCCTATGGCAACGAGGCGCAGAAAAAATTGGCAGCGCGGCTGGTGCTGGAGGGCGACAAGCCGGCGATCTGCATTACCGAGCCCGACGCCGGCTCCGACGCGCTCGCCATGACCACGCGCGCCGACAAACGCGGCGACACATACGTCATCAACGGCAAGAAGCACTGGATCACCGGCGCGGGCGTCTCGCGCCTGCATCTGATTTTCGCGCGCGTGTTCGACGAGCGTGGCCAGGAGTTGGGCATCGGCGGCTTTCTGGCCGTGCGCAACGAGAGCAAAGGGCTGCGTGTCGGACGGCGCGAGCAGACCATGGGCCTGCGCGGCATGCCCGAGGGCGAATTGCTGTTCGAAGATCTCGAAGTGCCGGCGACAATGGCGGTGCTGCCGCCGTCCGGCCTCGGGCGCGGCTTTGCCGATTTGATGAACGCCTATAACAGCCAGCGCGTCGGTGCAGGCTCCGTGGCGATGGGTGTCGCCGCCGGCGCGCTCGACCACGCGCTAGAATGGGCCAAGACCCGCGAGCAGTTTGGCCGGCCGATCGGCAAATTCCAGGGCCTGCAATGGATGCTGGCCGACATGCAGACGCAGCTCACGGCCGCGCGGCTGATGCTGTACGGCGCCGCGCGTTCGCGCGGACCGGATGGCAGCGCGTTTCCCGATCCGATGCTGGCGGCGCAGGCGAAAATCTTTGCTTCCGAAAGCGCGATCAAAATCGTCAACGACGCGCTGCAGTTTTTCGGCGCCCGCGGTTATTCGCGCGAGCTGCCGCTGGAGCGCATGGCGCGAGACGTGCGCATGTTCACCATCGGCGGTGGCACCGCGCAGGTGTTGCGTACGCTGGTGGCCGGCAAGATGCTGGGCTGGAAGCTGCCGCAGACGCGCGACGGCTATACGCCGAAACCTTCCAATATGTCTTCCTTGCGCGACGCCGCGGAGTGACCATGCATCCGATCTTCGTAAAAACCGGCGAGCCTTCGGTGCCGATCTTGTTCGTCACCGCCGCCAATTTCGACAAGACGACCGAGATCATCGACGACCGCGAGCGGACGTTTCTGCGCGCCGCCGGCTACGAACCAAAGCCCGGCCGCCATCTCATCGTGCCGGCCGCGGACGGCAAATTGGCCGGCGTGCTGTTTGGCCTGGAAAATGCCGACGAGCCGGTGAAGGACCTGTTCCGGCCGGGCACGTTGGCAACGCTGCTACCGCCCGGCACCTATCGTTTTGCCAATGCGCCGCACGACGCGCGGCTGGCCGCGCTCGCCTTCGCGCTCGGCGCCTATCAATTCACCCGCTACCGCAAGGCGGACGAGCGCAAGGTGCGGTTGGTGGTGCCCGACGGTGTCGACGGCGACGATCTCACCCGCATCGTCGAGGGCGTGACGTTGGCGCGCGATCTCATCAACACACCGTCGAACGACATGGGCCCGGCCGAGCTGGAAGATGCCGCCCGCGCGCTTGCCAGGCAGCACGGCACCAGCGTCAGCGTTACCGGCGGCGACGCGCTTGAGAAAAATTTTCCTTTGGTCGCGGCGGTCGGCGCCGGTTCGCCGCGAGCGCCGCGGCTGATCGACATCACCTGGGGCAGCGTCACCGATCCGAAGATCACGCTGGTCGGAAAAGGCGTGTGCTTCGACACCGGCGGCCTCGACATCAAAAACGACGCCGGCATGCTCAACATGAAGAAGGACATGGCCGGCGGCGCCACCGCGCTCGCGCTCGCGCACATGATCATGGCGCGCAAGCTCAAAGTGCGGCTGCGCGTGATTGTCCCGGCGGTGGAGAATTCGATTTCCGGCACCAGCTTCCGGCCGCGCGACATTTACACATCGCGCAAAGGCATCAGCGTCGAAATCGGCAACACCGACGCCGAAGGCCGGCTGATCCTGGCCGACGCGCTGGCGCTCGCCGATGAGGACAAGCCGGCGCTCATTGCTGATTTTGCTACCCTCACCGGCGCCGCACGCGTGGCGCTGGGGCCGGAGCTGCCGCCGTTTTTCACCGACGACGATGCGCTCGCGGGCGAGCTTGCCGGGCACGCGGCGGCCGAGAATGATCCACTCTGGCGCATGCCGCTGTGGCGGCCTTACGAGGCGATGCTCGATTCCAAAGTCGCCGACACCAACAATGTCAGCACCGGCGGTCATGGCGGTGCCATCACCGCGGCGCTGTTTCTGCGCAAGTTCGTCGCCGCGCCATCCTGGCTGCATTTCGACATTTTCGCCTGGACCCCAGCCGCCAGGCCGGGCCGCCCGGAAGGCGCCGAATTGCAGTCGGCGCGCGCGCTTTATGCGCTGCTAGCCGCTCGATATTCCTAATGGTCGCGCTCGACCCCCGCATCAATCCGTTCCGCCCCGAGCTGGCGGCCAAACATCTACAAGGCCAGGTCGAGGCCAAGCGTTTCGTCGAAGGCGTGCGCCACGAGGTGGCCGAGCCGATCGTGGGCTTGCGCCGCACGCCGTCGCATGAGGCGCGACTCGACACTCAGGCGCTTTTTGGCGAACGCGTGATCGTTTACGAAACCACCGACGAAGGCTGGGCCTGGGCCCAGCTCGAGGCCGACGGCTATGTCGGCTGGCTGTCGGCGGGCGCGTTGGGAAAGACCGGAAAGGCACCGACCCACAAGGTCTCGGTGCCACGAACGCTCGGTTTTCCAGGGCCGGATATCAAGCTGCCACCGGCGGTGGCGTTGCCGATGGGCGCCCAACTCGCGATCACAAAATTGGACGAGCGTTTTGGCGTCACCACCAATGGCTGGCATTTGCCGCTGGCGCATCTGGCGCCGCTCAAGGCGCGGCAACCGGATTTTGTCGCGGTCGCCGAGGAGTTTCTCCATGCACCCTATCTGTGGGGCGGCAAGACATCGCTCGGTATCGATTGCTCCGGGCTGGTGCAGGCCGCGCTGCAAGCTTCAGGTCACGCCTGCCCGCGCGATAGCGACATGCAGGAAATGGCGCTCGGAAAATTGTCGTCGCTTGGCGAACTGCGCTGCGGCGATCTGGTGTTCTGGAAAGGCCACGTCGCCATCGCAAGCGACGGCGAAACGCTGCTGCATGCCAACGCGCATGCCATGGCGGTGGCGATTGAGCCGGTCACGGACGCGGTCGCGCGCATCAAGGCCGCAGGCTCAGAAGTCACCAGCGTCAAGCGGATTTAGCAAGCCACCTTGCCGCAGGCGCGCATCGCGGCGACTACTGTTTGCAGCGACCTGAGCCCGGGATGGCCCAGGATGGCGACGCCGCCGATGACATAAGCCGGCGTGGCGGCGAGACCCGCCTGCCCGCCCACCGTGGCGTTTTCCTTGAGCACATTGAGCGTGGCTTCGGTATTGGATGCTTTGGCGAGCGCTTGCGGGTCGAGGCCCTCGCCCTGCGCCGCGGCCAAGACGCGGTCGCCATCGATGACGCCGCGGCCGGCATAGATGCGGCGATGAAAGTCCAGAAACTTTTCCGGCGTCAGCATTTTCGATGCGCCGACCTCGATCAGCGCGCCTTGCACCGATGGCACCGACAACACCGCGTAAGGCACGAACACCAGTTTGAGCTTGCTGTCGGCGCGCGCCAGCGTGTCGACATCGGCGGCGGCCTCACGGCAATACGGACAATTGAGATCGTAGAATTGCACCAGCGTCACGTCGCCCCGCAGATTGCCGACCGCAACCTGGCCCGGCAGTTTGGCGAGCCGCGCCGACATGTCCGCGTTCAAGGCAAAATTGGCGATAGCTTCGCCGTCATCGGCCTTGATCGGGTATTGCGCTGCGCCGAATTGTGCGGCGGCGGCGGCGGCGAGACCGACAAAGAATGCAAAGACGATTGCTGCGGCCTGCATCATTCCGCCACCACGCCTTCCGGCGCGGTCTCCAGATTGAAGGCGGCGGCAAACAGCGCACGCGTGTAGTCGCTCTTTGGATTCTTGAACAGATCGCTGGCTGCGCCCTCCTCCACCATCTTGCCGTTGCGCAATACCAGCAATCTACTCGCCAGCGCCGCCACCACGCGCAGATCGTGCGAGATAAACATGTATGTGAGATCGCGCTTTTTCTGCAGGTCGCGCAGCAGGTCAACCATCTGCGACTGGATCAGCATGTCGAGCGCGCTGGTCGGCTCGTCGAGCACGATGAAGGTCGGCTCCAGCGCGAGCGCACGCGCCAGCGCGATGCGCTGGCGCTGGCCGCCGGAATATTCATGCGGATAGCGGAAGCGCGCGTCCGGATCGAGCCCGACGTCGGTCAGCGCGGCAATCACACGACGCGTGCGCTCATCCGCCGAAAGATGCGGATGATGCACCCACAGGCCTTCCTCGATGATGTCGGACACCGACATGCGCGGAGACAGCGAGCCGTAGGGATCCTGAAACACGATCTGCATGTCGCGGCGGTACGGCCGCATCTGCTTGAACTTGAGGCCCTGGATGGTATGGCCCATGAACACCACCGGGCCGTTCGACGAAATCAGCCGCAAGATCGCAAGACCCAGCGTGGTTTTGCCTGAGCCCGACTCGCCGACCACGCCGAGCGTCTCGCCCTTGCGTATCTCGATGCTGATGCCGTCCACCGCCTTGATGTGGCCGACGACCTTGCGCAGCACGCCGCGCTTGATCGGAAACCACACCTTCAGGTTATCGGTCGAAATTACCACTGGCGCCTGGGGGTGCGGCTGGGCCGGATCGGGCTTCGGCTCGGCCGCCAGCAACGCGCGCGTATAAGGATGCTCGGGCGCGGTGAACACGCGCTCGACCGGTCCGTGCTCGACGATCTTGCCGGCGTTCATCACGCAGACCCGGTCGGCGAGCTTGCGCACAATACCGAGATCATGGGTGATGAACAGCATCGACATGCCGAGCCGCGTTTGCGTGTCCTTCAACAACTTCAGAATCTGCGCCTGCACCGTCACATCAAGCGCGGTGGTCGGCTCGTCGGCGATCAGCAGATCCGGCTCGTTCGCCAGCGCCATGGCGATCATCACGCGTTGGCGCTGGCCGCCGGAAAGCTGATGCGGATAGCTCGCCAGCCGCGAAGCCGGATCGGGAATGCCGACATGATCAAGCAATTCGACGATCCGCGCGCGTGCGGCTGTTCCAGCAAGTCCTTGATGCAGCGCCAATATCTCGGCTATTTGCTTCTCGATCGTGTGCAGCGGATTAAGCGAGGTCATCGGCTCCTGGAAGATGATGGTGATGTCGTTGCCGCGCACTTTGCGAATCTCGCCCTCCGCCATGGTGAGCAGTTCGCGGCCCTTGAACACCACCGAGCCGGACGGATGATGCGCCGCCGGATAGGGCAGCAGCTTCATCACCGACAGCGCGGTCACGGATTTGCCGGAGCCGCTCTCGCCGACCAGCGCCACGGTCTCGCCCTTGGCGATATCGAACGACACGCGGTCGACCGCCAGCACTTGGCGGCTGCCTTCGCCGAACACGACCGAGAGATCGCGGATCGAAAGGAGGTTTCCGCTCATCGACAAAACCGGCTCATCTAAATGTCTTTCGCGGATCGAAGGCGTCGCGCACCGCCTCGCCGATGAAGATCAGCAGCGAGAGCATGATGGCGATCGAGAAAAAGCCGGTGAGGCCGAGCCACGGCGCCTGCACGTTGGCTTTGCCCTGGCTCAGCAATTCGCCGAGCGAGGGCGAACCGGGCGGAAGACCGAAGCCAAGGAAGTCGAGCGCGGTCAGCGTCATTACCGACGATGACAGGATGAACGGCAGGAACGTCATGGTCGCCACCATGGCGTTCGGCAGCAGATGCCGGAAAATGATCACCGCATTCGACACGCCGAGCGCGCGCGCCGCCATGATGTATTCGAAATTGCGGCCGCGCAGGAATTCGGCGCGCACCAGGCCGACCAGCGACACCCAGGAGAACAGCAGCAAGATGCCGAGCAACACAAAGAAGCCTGGCACCAGCACCGATGAAATGATCAGCAGCAGATAAAGCGAGGGGATAGACGTCCATATTTCGATGAAGCGCTGAAACAACAGATCGACCCAGCCGCCGAAATAGCCCTGCACCGCGCCGGCGGCGATACCGATAATCGACGACACGATGGTGAGAACCAATCCAAACAGCACGGAAATACGGAAGCCGTAAATCAGCCGCGCCACCACATCGCGGCCGCCGTCGTCGGTGCCGAGCCAGTTGGATTCGAGCTCGCCGCATTTGGCGAAATTATTCTTGGCGGCGAAGTCGCAATCCTTCGCGTTCAGCAGCCAGGTCGGCTTGGACGGGAACGGCGACGGCGGCTTGCTCACTTGCGTGTTGTAGGAGAAGCGCACCAGCGGCCAGACCACGGTGCCGCCTTCCTTGGTGATCAGACCCATCAGATAATCGTCGCGATAATCGGCAGCCGTGCCGAACAGATTGGGATCGGGCGCCTTGGCGAAGGCCGTATCGGGGTAAGTCACCAGCGCCGGAAAATACGAATGGTCGTTGACGTGGATGTAGACCGGCTTGTCGTTGGCGATGAATTCCGCGAACAGCGAAATCAAAAACATCGCCAGAAAAATCCACAACGACCAATAGCCGCGCCGGTTGACCTTGAAATTTTCCCAGCGCCGTTTGTTGAGCGGTGAAATCGCGATCCTGCGCCGCCCGACGTCGAGGCCGGCGACGCCGATGGCCGTGGTGTCGGGCGATTTGATCCCGGCGCGCGCGTCCACCTCAGACCTCCCGCGTCTCAAAATCGATGCGCGGATCGATCCACGTATAAGTGAGATCGGAGATCAGGTTCACCACCACGCCGATCAGCGAGAAGATATAGAGCGTGGCGAACACCACCGGATAGTCGCGGTTGAGCACGCTCTCGAAGCCGAGAAGGCCGAGCCCATCCAAGGAGAAGATGGTTTCGATCAGCAGCGAGCCGGTGAAGAACGCATGCACGAAGGCGCCGGGAAATCCGGCAATCACGATCAGCATGGCGTTGCGGAAGATGTGGCCGTACAGCACCTGATTGCGCGTGCAGCCTTTGGCGCGCGCGGTCAGCACGTATTGCTTGCGGATTTCCTCGAGGAAAGAGTTCTTGGTCAGCAACGTCATGGTGGCGAAGGCGGACAGCGCCATCGAAATGATTGGCAGCGTGAGATGCCAGAAATAATCGTAAATCTTCTGGTACCACGCCAATTGCGCCCAGTTCTCGGAGAACAATCCGCGCAACGGGAACCAGTCGAAGAACGAGCCGCCGGCAAATACGATGATCAGCAGGATCGCGAACAGGAAGCCGGGAATGGCGTAACCGACGATGACCACGCTCGAGGTCCAAACGTCGAAGCGCGAGCCGGCGTCGACCGCCTTTTTGATGCCGAGCGGAATCGAGATCAGATAGGTCAGCAGCGTCATCCAGATGCCGAGCGAGATCGACACCGGCAGCTTCTCCTTGATCAGTTGCAGCACGCCGATGTCGCGGAAATAGCTCTGGCCGAAATCGAAGCGGATGTAGTTCCACAACATGATTCCGAAGCGCTCATAGGCCGGCTTGTCGAAGCCGAACTGCTTTTCCAGTTTCTTAATGAATTCCGGATCGAGGCCCTGCGCGCCGCGATATTTGGACGAGACCGCATCGACGCCCGAGCCGCCTTGCGCCAGGCCGCGGCTGCCGAAGTCGCCCGATGGCGAGCCGGAAATCCGGTTATTGATATCGCCGCCGGACAGCTTGGCGATCACCTGCTCGACCGGACCGCCAGGCGCGAATTGCACGACAGCAAAGGCCACCAGCATGATGCCGAACATGGTCGGCACAATGAACAGCAGGCGGCGGATGAGGTAGGCGGTCATGGGCCTCTCACTATGTCATTCCGGGCCAGCGTCAAAGCGCTGCTAGCCTTTTTGATCCAGCTTTGCGGCCTTGTCGCGGTCATACCACCAGGTTTCCGGAATACCCCGGGAATAGCGCGGTTTGGCGGCCGGGAACCCGAACACGTCCCAATAGGCGATCCAGTGCGACGCCTTGTACCAGTGCGGAATCCAATAGCGCCCGGCGCGGATGACGCGGTCGAGCGCCTTGCAGGCGGTGGTGAGTTCCGCGCGCGTCTTGGCGGCGATGATGATGTCGACCAGCGCGTCGACCACCGGATCGGCGATACCGGCGAGATTTTGCGAGCCCTTGGTCGCCGCAGCTTGCGAGGAAAAATACGTGCGCAGCGAATCGCCAGGCGTTGCCGAAAAACTGAAGCGCTCGACCGTGATGTCGAAGTCGAAGCTGTCGACGCGCGCGCGGTATTGCACCGGATCGACCACGCGCAGGGTCGCGTCGATGCCGAGCACGCCAAGATTCTTGATGTAGGGCAGATGGTGCGGCGTGAAGGTCGCCTCGTCGAGCAGGAACTCGATGGTGATCGGCTTGCCGTCCGGCAAAAGACGCTTGCCGTCTTTCAGCGCGAAGCCGGCCTCACTGAGCAGTTGCGCGGCGTGGCGCAGCCAGCGGCGGTCCTGTCCCGAACCGTCGGTTACCGGCGGCACATAAGGCTCGCCGAACGCTTCATCCGGCAGCCTGCCGCGGAACGGCTCGAGCAGCGCGAGCTGGCCGGCGTCCGGCTTGCCCTCCGCCATCATCGGCGAATTCTGAAACACCGACACCGTGCGGTCATAGGAGCCGTACATGATGTTCTTGTCGGTCCACTCGAAATCGAAGGCGTCGATCAGCGCTTCGCGCAGGCGGCGATCCTTGAATTGCGGGCGCCGCATGTTCATGAACCAGCCCTGCGCGCCGGACGGCGTGTCGTCGGGCAGCACGGCGCGCTTGACGCGGCCGTCCTTGAAGGCGGGAAAATCGTAACGCGTTGCCCAGGTACGCGAGGTGAATTCCTCGCGGAACAGATAATTCTTGGCAGTGAAGCCTTCGAAGCCGACGTCGCGGTCGCGGTAATATTCGAAACGCACGGCGTCAAAATTATTCTGCCCGCGCGACACCGGCAGATTGGCGCCCCACCAATCCTTGACGCGCTCGAATTCGATGAAATGCCCGGCCTCGAAACGGCCGACTTTATAGGCGGCGCTGCCGAGCGGGATGTCGAGCGTCGACTCCTCGAACGGCTTCTTGGCGTAATAGGCGCGCGAGAAAATCGGCAGGCTGGCGACGAACAGCGGCACATCGCGGCCGCGCTTCTCGGCAAAGCGCACCGTCAGCGTGCGGTCGTCATTAGCTTCCGCGCCTTTGAAGTCGCGCAACAACTGGGTGATGATCGGATGGCCTTTTTCCTTCAGCGTCGTCAGCGACCACACCACGTCATGGGCGATAAGCGGCGTGCCGTCGTGGAATTTCGCTTCGGGGCGCAAGGTAAAACGATACGTCAGACCCTCGTCGGAAATGCGGACGCTGCGGGCCGCCACTCCATACATGGCGTCCGGCTCGTCGCCCGAGCGCACCATCAAGGTCGCGAAGGTCAATTCCATGCCCTGGGCAGCATCGCCCTTGAGAATGAAACTGTTGAGCGTGTTGAAGGTCTGAAACGACTGGTTGAACTGCCGGCCCGGTCCGATCTGCGAGAACACGCCGCCTTTCGGCGCTTCCGGATTGACGTATTTAAAGAACGGAAAGTCCGCCGGGTAAGCGAGATCGCCGAATGCCGACATGCCGTGACGGTCGGCTGCATCTTGCGCGGCTGCCGGCGCAAATTTCGCGGCGGCGAGCGCGCCCGCCGACATCACAAGCGCTTGCCGGCGCGTGATCAAGAGCGCTGCGGCGCCTTGGCCGCCTTGTCCGCGTCCCACCACCAGATGGTCGGGAATGCCGCGGCCGCGTATTTCGGCATGTTGTCGGGACGGCTGAAGCGGTCCCAGCGCGCGCTGCGCTGCTTATCATAGGTCCATTGCGGCACGACGTAATAATTCCACAGCAGCACGCGGTCGAGCGCCTTGGTAGCGGCAACCAGGTCGTCGCGATTGGTGGAAAAAATCACGCGCTCGATCAGCGTATCGACCGCCGGATTCTTGATGCCGATCAGATTGCGCGAGCCGGGCTGGTCGGCGGCCTGCGAGCTCCAGAAGTCGCGCTGCTCGTTGCCGGGCGACAGCGACTGGCCCCAGGAGCCGACGATGATGTCGTAGTCCCACTGCCGCAGCCGGTTTTCGTACTGCGCCGCGTCGACCACGCGAGTCGTCACGGCCATGCCGATGCGATCGAGCGAGGGTTTGTAGAACAGCACAAAGCGCTCGGTCGATGGATCGTCGACCAGAAATTCGACGCTGAATTGCTGACCGGTCTTGGCGTTGACCAGTTTGGTATCTTTGATCTCGTAGCCGGCCTCGCGAAACAGCGCGAGCGCCTGGCGGAAATTATCGCGCACCGCCTGCGGGTTACCGCCGACGGGATTGCTGTACGGCTTGCTGAACAGATCGGCAGGAACCTTGTCCTTCACGCTTTGCAGGATCTCGAGTTCCTTGCCCTCCGGGATTCCGAACGATGCCAGTTCGGTGCCTTCGAAATAACTAGCGATGCGTTTGTATTGGCCGAAGAATATCTGCTTATTCATCTCTTCGAAGTCGAACGCAAAATTGAAGGCGCGGCGTACACGTGCGTTCTGAAATTTGTCGCGCCGCAGATTGAAGGCGAAGGCCTGCATCACGCCGAGATTACGGATCGGGAATTCTTCCAGCACGACCTTCTTGTCGTGCACTGCGGGAAAATCATATGACGTCGCCCAGTTCTTGGCGCTGTTCTCGGCGCGCCAGTCGACCTGATCGCCCTTGAACGCTTCCAGCGCGACCGTCGAGTCGCGGTAATATTCAAAACGCAGCGTCTGAAAATTTCGCGTGCCGATGACAACGTTGACGTCCTTGCCCCAATAGTCGGCGAACTTCTCGTAGACCAGCGAGCGGCCGGGCGCGAAATCCTTGAGCCGATAAGGTCCGGAGCCGAGCGGCGGCTCCAGCGTGGTCAGCGTAACATCGCGTTTTTTGCCCGACTTGTCGGTGCCTTCCCACCAGTGCTTCGGCAGCACCGGCAACTGGCCGACGATCTGCGGCAATTCGCGGTTGCCCGGTCCGTCGAAGGTGAACATGATCTCTCGATCCGCGCCCTTTTCTACCTTGACGACATGACGGTAATAGGCGCCGTAGAACGGACTGTTGGTTTTGAACGTGTTGAACGAGAAAATGACGTCGTCGGGCGTCACCGGCTTGCCGTCATGCCAGCGCGCATTGCCGCGCAGCCGATAGGTGACCGACGAGCGGTCGTCCGGATAGCTGACCGCTTCCGCCAGCAAGCCGTATTCGGTGGACACTTCGTCGAGCGCCGGCGTCATCAGCGTTTCGGTGAACAGATCGGTGCCCATCGCCAGGCTGCCCTTCACGCCGGACACCACCGTATTGAAATTATCGTAGGTGCCGAAGGCAATCTGCCGCACCGTGCCGCCCTGCGGTGCCGCCGGGTTGACGTAGTCGAAATTCTTGAAGCCTTCCGGATATTTCAAATCGCCAAACAGCGACAGGCCGTGCTTCCATGGCCGCGTCTGCGCCGTGGCGGGATCAACAACGCCGAGCGCGCCAAATGCCGTGCCCATGACCGGCGCGGCAAGCGCGGCGGCGCTGCTGCGCAGAAGGAAACGGCGGGTTAGTTTCATGGCAGTCCTCCGGCGCGCCAAGTGCTTGGGTCAAGTGCTTGGACCAAGCGCTTGTTATGCAATCACGGGCGATTATGTCGGTTTTCCGGCCCGCTACCAGCGCCTCGCTCATAACAAAACGGCCGGGCTCAAGCCCGGCCGCATCGCCAATACGGTGTGGCCGCGATCATTTCTTGGGTGAGGCCACCGGCGCTGCGCCTGCCTTGGGTGCTTCGGCCGGCTTTGTTGCCGGGGCAGCGCCGGCCGGAGCCGGCGCATTGGCCGCAGCCTTGGGCAGCGGCAGCGGGCTGTCGGACAACGTATGCAGGAAATCGATCACATCGGCGCGCTGCTGTTCACGCGACAGCCCGGCAAAGGTCATCGCCGTGCCAGTGATATAGCCACGCGGATTGGTCAGGAATTTGTTGAGTTCGTCGAAGGTCCAGGTGCCGCCCTTGGCCTTCATGGCAGCCGAATAGCTAAAGCCCGGTTCGGACGCCCGCTGCCGGCCGACGACACCCCATAGATTGGGGCCGACCCGGTTCGGCCCGCCCTTTTCGAGGGTGTGGCAGGCCTGGCATTGCTTGGCGGTCGCCTGGCCCTTTTCGACCGAGGCCGAGGCCAGCAGATTCTCGATCGGCTGCTCAGGCTCTTTCGGCCCGGCGTTCTCGCCGGCGCCCTTTTCCTTGGCAGCAATCGCATAGCCGGGCTTGGCCGGCTTCTCGGGCGCGAAAATGGCCCCGGCGCCGATATTGAGCGCCAGCGTAATCAGGCAGGTGCCCAGAATGGCGCCCAGCACCTTGTTGAGTTCGAAGGAATTCATCGAAAAAGGCTCCCGAGAAGGGCGCGAGGCGGGACCGGCCGGAATAACCGCCGAGGGCTCGGCGGCGGCGGACAGATACCGTTTTGCTGCCGCGCTGGCAACCCGTATAAGCGCCGCGGCCCACTCGACATTTGTTCAAGTCCGGACCACCGGCGCGCAAGTTGAACCGATGATCAACATCATCCTCATTCCCGCCCGCATGGCGTCTTCGCGTCTGCCGGGCAAGCCCTTGGCGGATATCGCGGGTCAGCCGATGATCGTGCACGTGCTGCGCCGTGCGCAGGCCGCCAAAATCGGCGAGGCGGTGGTGGCGACCGATTCCGAGGCGGTCGCGGCGGCAGTGGAAAAGTCCGGCGGCCGCGCCATCATGACGCGGGCCGATCACGCCTCCGGTTCCGACCGAATCTATGAGGCGCTGGAAGCGCTCGATCCCGAGCGCCGTATCGGCGTGGTGGTCAATGTGCAGGGCGACCTGCCGACCATCGACCCTGCCGATATCCGCGCCGCGCTCGGGCCCCTGTCCGATCCCCAAGTCGATATCGCGACCATCGCCGCGGTCATCACCGACCCGGCCGACCGCAGCAATCCAAACGTGGTCAAGGTTTCCGGCAGCACGGTCTCGCCCGGCCGCTTTCGCGGCACCACCTTCACGCGCGCGGATGCGACTGGTCCGGGCCCGCATTATCATCACATCGGGCTTTACGCCTATCGGCGCGCGGCGCTCGAGCGTTTCATCAAACTGCCGCCGTCGGCCAACGAGCAACGCGACAGGCTCGAGCAATTGCGCGCGCTCGATGCCGGCATGCGCATTGACGTCGCGGTGGTGAAAAGTGTGCCGCTCGGCGTCGATACGCCGGAAGAACTGGCGAAAGCGCGGCAAATCCTGGCCGGTTGACTCGAAACGCGGGGTCTGCGACCCAATCGCCCGAAAGCAGCACCATGGCCAAGAAAAAGATCATTTTCCAGGGCGAACCGGGCGCGAATTCGCATCTCGCCTGCCGCGACGCCTATCCGGATCACGAGCCGGTGCCCTGCCCGACCTTCGAGGATTGTTTCTCCGCGCTCACCGGCGGCGATGTCGATCTCGGCATGATCCCGATCGAGAATTCGGTCGCCGGCCGCGTCGCCGACATCCATCATCTGATGCCGACCTCGAAGCTGCACATCATCGCCGAATGGTTTCTGCCGATCCGCAATCAACTCATGGCGCCGAAGGGCGCAACGCTGAAAACCATCAAGAGCGTGGAAAGCCACGTGATGGCGCTCGGCCAGTGCCGCAAGATCATCCGTGAGCTGAAATTAAAGCCGGTGGTCGCCGCCGACACCGCCGGTTCGGCGCGCGAGGTGGCCGAGAGCAAGGATGTCACGCGTGCGGCCATTGCCTCGCGGCTGGCGGCGGAAATCTACGGCCTCGACATTCTGAAAGAGAACGTCGAGGACGAGGCCAATTCGACCACCCGCTTCATCGTGCTGTCGCCCGAAAAGAAATGGGCGGCGCCCGGCAAGGGCAAGACAGTCACCACCTTCGTGTTCCGCGTGCGCAACGTGCCGGCGGCGCTGTACAAGGCGATGGGCGGTTTTGCCACCAACGGCGTCAACATGACCAAGCTGGAAAGCTACATGGTCGGCGGCAATTTCTTCGCCACGCAATTCTATGCCGATGTCGAGGGTCACCCGGACGACCACGCGCTGGTGTTCGCGCTCGAGGAACTCGCCTTCTTCTCCAAGGAGCTGACCATCCTCGGCGTCTATCCGGCGCACTCGTACCGCGACACGTTCAAGGAAGACAAGGACTGAGCCGTAAGACGCAAACTCAAGTGAGGGATGTCATGACGACCATGGTTCGCTTGCTTGCTTTCTGCATAGGCCTGTTCGCCGCCGGCGACGCGTTCGCGCAGAACGCCAACCGTTATCCCGATCACCAGGTGCGGATTCTGGTCGGCTTCGCCGCCGGCGGTCCGACCGACGTGATCGCGCGCATTGTTGCGCAGAAATTGTCGGCCTCGCTCGGCCAGCAATTCTATGTCGACGATAAACCCGGCGCTGGCGGCAACATCGCCAATGCCGAAGGCGCTAAAGCGGCATCCGATGGCTACACGCTCACGATGGTGAGCACCGGCTTCATGGTCAACATGAGCCTTTACGCCAAGGTGCCCTACGACGCGGTCAAAGACTTCGCGCCGATCACCATGGTGGCTTACTCGCCCAACGTGATCCTGGTCCATCCGTCGGTGCCGGCAAAAAGCGTCAAGGAACTGATCGAACTGATCAAGGCCAACCCCGGCAAGTACAATTTCGCCGGACCCGGCATCGGCTCCACGCCGCATCTGTCGGGCGAATTGTTCAAGCAGAAATTCGGCCTCGACATGGTGCACGTGCCATTCCCGGGCGCCGCGACTGCGATCAACTCCACCATAGGCAACCATACTCAGATCGCCTTCACCGCACTGCCGCCGGCACTGGGCAATATCCAGAGCGGGAAATTGCGCGCGCTTGCCGTGCTCGCGGTCAAGCGCAGCAGCGAACTCCCCGACGTGCCGACCATGCAGGAAGCCGGCTACTCCGGCCAGGAAGCCGACACCCTCACCGGCATCGTGGCGCCGGCGGCGACGCCAAAGGAGATCGTCGACCGGCTGAATCGCGAGATCGCCAAGGCGGTGGCCGAACCTGAGGTGACGCAACAACTAATGAAACTCGGCTTCGTGCCGGTGGCAAACAAGCCGGAGGAGTTTGGGGCGCGCATCAAGAGCGAGATCGCCAAGTGGGGCAAGGTCGTGCACGACGCGAACCTGCGCATCGAGTGAGCGGGCGAACCTGACATGCAGCGTAAAATCATGATCGCCTGCGCGGTGACCGGATCGGCCGATACGCCGTCGCGCAATCCCGCCGTGCCGGTGACGCCGGAGCAGATCGCCGCCTCGGCGCTCGACGCCGCCAAGGCCGGCGCCGCCATCGTCCATATTCACGTGCGCGATCCGAAGACCACAAAGCCGAGCATGGACGGCGCGCTCTATCGCGAAGTGGTCGAGCGCATCCGCTCAAGCGGCAGCGACGTGCTAATCAACCTCACCACGGGCCCCGGCGCGCGCTTTATTCCCGGCGCCGAGGAGCCGCTGAAAGCCGCTACCGGTAGCACGCTGGCGCTACCCGCGACCCGTGTGCGCCATGTGGTCGAGTTGAAGCCCGAAATCTGCAGTCTCGACATGGGCAGCATGAACATGGGCGGCCAGGTTTTCGTCAACACGCCGTCCCATCTTGAGGCCATGGCGGTGGCGATCCGCGAGGCCGGCGTGACGCCCGAACTCGAAGTGTTCGAGGCCGGCCATTTGATGCTGGCACGGCGTCTGATCGAGACCGGCCACGTCAAGCCGCCCGGCTTGTTCCAGATTTGCCTCGGGATTTCCTGGGGCCAGCCCGCTACCTCGGAAGCGGTCAGCTATATGCGCAGCCTGCTGCCGTCCGATTGCTTCTGGTTCGCCTTCGGTATTTCACTGCACCAGTTCCCGATCGCCGCGCAGACTGTGCTGCTCGGCGGCCACGTCCGGGTGGGGCTGGAAGACAATCTTTATCTCGAAAAAGGCAAGCTGACGCCGAGCAATGCCGCGCTGGTCGAGAAGGCCACGAACATCATCGAGATATTAGGCGACCACGTCGCCACGCCGGGGGACGCCCGCCAGATGCTGGGGATGCGCGCGGCCTAAGCTTCCGCTATTCCGCCGCCTGCTGTGACGGCGGCCGCACCGACTCCAAGCCGTCGGCCGCGGTGGCGGAGATCGTCGTGCGCACCATCAGCCGCGCCTCGTGCGCCGGCCACGGCCGCCCGCGATGCATGGTGGCGCGATTGTCCCACATCACCACGTCGCCGCTCTTCCACTGGTGCACGTAACTTACCTCCGGCGTGGTAGCGGCCTCGGTCAGCTCGTCGATCAGCTTTTTGCCGGCGGCCTCATCCATGCCTTCGACCGCGTAAGCATGCGAGGCAAGATAAAGCGCGCTACGGCCGTTGACCGGATTTTTCCACACCATGCGCCAGCATTGCGGCGGCAGCGCCGCGCGCTCCTCGGGGCTGGCGAGGTCGGCGGTGATCTTGCCGCGCGAATGCGCGTAATCGTGCCAGGCAAAGGAGTTTTCCAGCTTCTTGCGCAGGCCGGCATCGAGCCGCTCGAACGCCAGCCGCGTCGAGACATATTCGGTTTCGCCGCCGTTCGCCGGGACGGTGCGGGCCGACAAGATCGAGGTCAGCGCCGGCAAGCTCTTGAACGACGAGTCGGTATGCCAAAGCTGATTCGCTCTGTTGCGCAGCGCATAACGGTGGTCGGGCGGCACCACTTTGCCGTCGGCGCCGATGGTGGTGAGGATCACGAAATGGCTACCGGTGCCGAGCGAGCCGACTTTGGTCACTTCCGGCGAACCGAAGCGGCGCGAGAACGCGAGTTGGCCCTCGTCCGACACGTCTTGGCCACGAAACACCAGAACCGAATGTTCCTCAAACGCCGCGCGCGCCGTAGCATAAGCTGCGTCGTCCTCGGCGATATCGGCGAGCGTGATGCCGCGCAACTCGGCGGCAAATCCCGGACCCAGCGGGACGATTTCCATCGGCGTATCTCCCCGGCTTTATAGTTTGGCCGATTTTCCTCCAAAACGACCGGGCTGGCAAGGAAGCGCAATCAGGCCTTCTGCGGCTGCATCCGATCCGTCACATTGAGATAGTGCCGGGCGAAAGCGAGCAATTGCGCGTCGCTCGGATGATCGACCGTTTCGACCCCGGCGATGACTTTCTTCAGCCTTGGATCGTGCTGCTCGATATGTTTGACCAGCTGCGATTTTGCATTGGCGGGGCCGGTGATGAGAACCGCGCCGGCATCGGCGACCGATTGGGCGACGGCATGAAGGAATTCATTGTCCGCCGCGAAGTGCCCGCTGCCGATCGAGTTGGCCTTGTGGTGGATGTGCTTGGTCGGATGATCGGGATGCAAGACGAGCTTCTCGACATCGGTCGGGTTGAAATGAAACACGCGCGCTTCCCGGTGATCGATCCAAATAACGGCGTGGAAGTGATGCAGGCTCATGAAATCAGTCCTTTTATGACGGTGCGCTGTGACCCAACGCCTCATATAGGCTTTTGATCCATCGCATTCACCCCCGCTCGCGCTCAAAACGCCCGACGAAGCGCGGCGACAGCTTGCGCAGCCGCTCGATATCGATGCGACCGGAGCGCATGACGTAGCTCATGGCGAATTCCAACGGCGCGAGATCCATGTATTCGGCGAAATTCTCGTACCAGCCAGCGCTGGCATCGGCGCCGGTCACGATCTTGTCGACGATCGGCCGGCGCGCGGTTTCATAAGTCGGCAAGGCAGCCGCCACGTCATCGCCGTGCGCAGCCAGCGCCTTGTCGAGCGCGATGGCGTCCTCCATCGCCAGCCGCGTACCGGAGCCGATGGAGAAATGCGCGGTGTGAGCGGCGTCGCCGATCAGTACGTGCTTGCCGTGATGCCAATGCACGTTGCTGAGATGCGGGAACCGGCGCCAGATCGAATTGTTGGACACCAGGTGTTTGCCGCCGAGCGCATCGGCGAAGACCTTTTCGCACAACGCGCGGCTGTCGGCCTCTTCCTTGCGCTCGAAGCCGGCGCGCGCGAAGGTCGGCTCGTCGACCTCGACGATGAAAGTGCTGCGGCCCGGCGCGTAGCGGTAATGATGCGCGTTGAAATCACCGATCGGCGTGTGACGAAAAGTTTGCGTCAGGGTGTCAAAAACCGTGGGCGTGCCGAACCAGGCGAACCGGTTGGAGCCGTAGGTGACGGCCGCGCCGAAGGCGTCGGCAAACGTGCGCCGCACCAGCGAATTGGCGCCATCGGCGCCGACAATGAGATCGGCGCCGCCGAATCCGTCGAGCGAGGTCACGCCGCGCGCGAATTGCGGCTCGATTCCAACCGCGCGCATGCGCTCCTGCAGCAGTTGCAGTAGCTTTAGCCGCCCGATCGCGGCAAAGCCGACGCCGTCGATAACGACGCGCTCGTTCTTGTGCACGAGCGTGATGTCGCCCCAGGATTCCATCTGCGGCGTGATGGCGGCGAAGGTTTCCGGATCGTCCTCGCGCAGGAATTCCAGCGCGCGGTCGGAGAACACCACGCCGAAGCCGAAGGTGGCGCCGGCCGGATTCTGTTCGACCACGGCGATGTCGGCGTCCGGGCGGCGGCGCTTGATCAGATAAGCGAGGTAAAGGCCCGCGGGTCCGGCGCCGAGAATAATAATGCGCATAGGGTCAGTCTCGCAGACCGCGCCGCGCGAAAGAAGGCTCAAATCGTCTGATTGTATTCGCCCACTTCCGGGTGCTGGCGCAGCACGCCATCGACCGCCTTGAACATGTCGCGCATGCGCTGCTCCGACACCGGGCTTTCGACCACCACTATCAGTTCCGGCTTGTTGGACGACGCCCGCACCAGACCCCAGGTGCCGTCCTCGACCGTGACGCGCACGCCGTTGACCGTAACCAGCCCCTGGATTTTCTGACCGGCGACCGTCTCGCCCTTGGCCATGGCGTCCTGGAAGTGCGCCACCACCGCGTCGGCCACGCCATACTTCTTCTCGTCGTCGCAGTGCGGCGACATGGTCGGCGAGCCCCAGGTCTTGGGCAGCGCTTTGCGCAAGTCGGCCATGGTCTTTCCCGGATTGCGGTCGAGCATGTCGCACACCGCCAGCGCGAAGATCATGCCGTCGTCATAGCCGCGGCCGTAGGGCTTGTTGAAAAAGAAATGGCCGGACTTCTCGAAGCCGGCGATCGCCCCCAGTTCGTTGACGCGCCGCTTGATATAGGAGTGCCCGGTCTTCCAGTAGTCGACCTTGACGCCGTTGGCCTTGAGCACCGGATCGGTCAGGAACAGCCCGGTCGATTTCACGTCCACCACAAAGGTCGCCCGCTTGTGCTGGCTCGACATGTCGCGTGCCAGCATGACGCCGACTTTGTCGGCGAAAATCTCCTCGCCCTCGTTATCCACCACGCCGCAGCGGTCGCCGTCGCCGTCGAAACCAAGCGCCACGTCGGCCTTGTTGACCAGCACCGCGTCGCGCATGGCGTGCAGCATCTTCATGTCTTCGGTGTTCGGATTGTAGCGCGGGAAGGTATGATCGAGCTCGCAATCGAGCGGCACCACCTCGCAGCCGATCGCTTTGAGGATCGCCGGCGCGAAAGCCCCGGCGGTGCCGTTGCCGCAGGCCGCGACCACCTTGAGCTTGCGCTTGATCTTCGGCCGCTTGGTGAGATCGGCGATGTAGCGGTCAGGGAAATTTTCGACGAAGTCGTAGCTGCCGCCGATCTTGAGATCGAAACGCGCGCCCAGCACGATCTCCTTGAGCCGCTTCATCTCGACCGGCCCGAAAGTGAGCGGCCGGTTGGCGCCCATCTTCACCCCAGTCCAGCCATTGTCGTTGTGCGAGGCGGTGACCATGGCGACGCAGGGCACGTCGAGCTCGAACTGCGCGAAATAGGCCATCGGCGTAATGCAAAGCCCGATGTCGCGTACCCGGCAGCCCGCCGCCATCAGGCCGGAAATCAACGCCATCTTCACCGAAGCCGAATAGCTGCGAAAATCGTGGCCGGTGACGATCTCGGGCTTGACGCCCAGTTCGTGAATCAGCTTACCGAGCCCGAGGCCGAGCGCCTGCACTCCCATCAGGTTGATTTCTTTTTCCAGCAGCCATCGCGCGTCGTATTCGCGAAAGCCGGTCGGCTTCACCAGCGGCGAGGACTCGTAGGCATAAGTATTAGGCGTGAGCGCGGATTTCGGTGTCGGAAACATCAGGTCCTCAAAACGAAGCGCGGGCAGCACTGCATACCCCAACGCCGGGAGCCCGCAAAGCGATCCGCGAATAAATGACGGTGAAAAGGTCTACTGCTCGAGCAACAGGCGGCCGTCGGCAACTTCGTAGCGCCGCAACTTCGACAGGAAGGCGATGCCGAGCAGGTTCTGCGACAGCGCCTCGTCCGGCAGCACCAGCGTCGGCACGTCATAGACCGAAATGTCGCCGATCTCGATGCGCTCGAGCTTGGCGCGGGCAGCATTGATCTTGCCGTTGGCGGTGGACACGACCGCGGTGTATTCGCTGCGCATCGGACGGATGCCGATCATCGCCGCGTCGGTCTCGCGCAGGATCACCAGCGTGGCGCCGGTATCGACGACGAAATCGGTATGGCGGCCGTTGACGCGGGCATCGACGTGGAAATGGCCGTCGCGGCCGCTCGATAGCGCCATCCGGTGCTGGCCGGCCGAGGACTGCATCGGCTGATCGGGCGATTGCACCGCCGCGGCCTGCGTCGGGGCTGCCACGACCGCCTTGTCGGCGAAGCGCGCGAGATAGGCGCCGGCGACAAGCACGGCGACGGCGAAAAAGAGGATCGGACGCATGGCAAAGACCCGATTGTTGCGCCCCGACAATCGCATGCGTTTGCCCAAGGCCGCCTTAACGCCGGGCTTCAAGGCCTACGCGGTTACCTCAATGGTGAGCGGCTGGTTAAGGCAGCGGCGACAATTTTATTCACCGCGCCGCTTGGCGCGCCGGGTCGGCGGCGCCGTCGTCGGATCGTCCGGCCAGGGATGGCGAGGATAACGCCCGCGCATCTCGGTTTTCACGTCTTTATAACTGCCGCGCCAGAAGCCCGGCAGGTCGCGCGTCACTTGAACGGGCCGGTGCGCCGGCGACAGCAACTCGATCACCAGCGCGACGCGACCGCCGGCGATGCTCGGATGCCTCGCCAGCCCGAACAATTCCTGCACGCGGATCGATACGGTCGGCCCTTGTTCGGCTTCATAATCGATCGGCACATGGGAGCCGGACGGCGCGGTGAAATGGGTCGGTGCCTCAGTGTCAAGCCGCTTGCGTAACGCCCACGGCAGCAAGGCATCGAGCGCGGCGGACAGATCGTCGGCGCCAATTTGCGACAGCGCCGTTTTACCGGCGAGATACGGCGCCAGCCAGTCGGCCGCCGAGCGCGCCAGCGCGTCGTTAGAGAGGTCCGGCCACTCGTCGCCTTCCGCCTCGCGCAGGAACCGCACACGGTCGCGCAGTTGCAGTTGCGGCTTGCTCCACGGCAGCTTGGCGATGCCAAGCGCCGCGATGCCCTCGGCCAGCAGTTTTACGCTATCGGCGTCGGGCTCAACCGACTTGATCTGCTCCGCCAGCACCAGCGCGCCGAGCCGGCGCGAACGCCGCGCGCGTAGCGACGCCGAGGCCGCATCGAAGGTCACCGTCGCGCGGTCCTCGATTTTGTCGCCGAAGCGCGCCTCGATCGCGGCCAGCGCAACCGGTGCCGCCAGAATAATGCGGCTCGCCGCCGCCGCGCCGGTCAACTCGGCCACCACCAGGAATGGCTCGCGTGCCAGCGCCGACGCCGGATCGACCATGCCGCCACGGCCGTTGGCGAGCAGGAACGCACCATTGCCGCTGCCGCGACTCTTGGCGACGCGGTCGGGATAGGCCAGTGCGAGCAAAGAGCCGGCACTTTCTTCACTGCCGCTTTCTTTGCCGCAGGCCGTTTCGTTCCAACGCTTCACCATCGCGCGCGCGTCCTCGGCACGGCGTGAACGATCGCGGCGAAATTGATCGAGCCGATGCGAAATATTGACGTCGTCGCCGCCAAGCCCGCGCTCGGTCAGCAGCGTGGCAATCGCTGCCGCTTGCGCACCGGCGCCGTGCGCCGCGGCATCGACCACCATGCGCGCCAGCCGCGGCGGCAGCGGCAGTTGCCGCAGCTTTTTACCCTCCTCGGTGATGCGGCCAGCTGCGTCGATGGCACCCAACTCGCCAAGCAACACCTTGGCTTCGCTGAGTGCAGGCACCGGCGGCGGGTCGAGAAACACCAGCTTTCCGGGATCGCTGGCGCCCCATTGCGCCAGATCGAGCACGAAGCCCGATAGATCGGCCGACAAAATCTCCGGCCGCGTATAGGGCTCCAATGAACCTGTCTGCGGCTCGTCCCACAGCCGGTAGCAAATGCCCGGCTCGGTGCGTCCGGCGCGGCCGCGGCGCTGATCGGCGGCGGCGCGCGACACCCGCACGGTTTCCAGCCGCGTCAAACCGACATCCGGCTCGTAGCGCGGCACGCGCGACAGGCCGCTGTCGATGACGACACGCACGCCTTCGATGGTGAGCGAAGTCTCGGCGATCGAGGTCGCCAGCACCACCTTGCGTCGTCCGGCCGGGGCCGGCGAAATCGCACGATCCTGCTCGCGCGCATCGAGCGCACCGAACAGCGCCACGATATCGACGTTCGGATCGCCGACGCGCTCCTTGAGCTGCGTTTCGGCGCGGCGGATCTCGGCCGCGCCCGGCAGAAACACCAGAACCGAGCCGGTATCGGCGCGCAACGCGCGTTGCACGGCGTCAACGATTTGCCGCTCAATCGGGGCGCGCTGATCGCGGCCGAGATGGCGCGTCTCCACTGGAAAAGCGCGGCCTTCGCTCTCGATGACCGGCGAATTACCCAAAAGCGCCGCCACCCGCGCGCCATCGAGCGTCGCCGACATCACCAGGATTTTCAGGTCCTCGCGCAGGCCCTGCTGCGCGTCTCTTGCAAGAGCAAGTCCCAGATCGGCATCGAGCGAGCGTTCATGAAATTCGTCGAACAGTACCGCGGCGATACCGTCGAGCGACGGATCGTCGAGCACCAATCGCGTGAAAACGCCTTCAGTAATGACCTCGATGCGTGTGCGCTTGGAAATCTTCGACCCGAAGCGCACGCGCAGGCCGACCGTGTCGCCAACCTGTTCGCCCAACGTCGACGCCATGCGGCTGGCCGCGGCGCGCGCCGCCAGCCGGCGAGGCTCCAACACCAGGATTTTCTTATCCTTCGCCCATGCCTCGTCGAGCAGCACCAACGGCACGCGCGTGGTCTTGCCGACGCCGGGTGGCGCCACCAGCACGGCGGCATTGTTCGCCGCCAGCGCGGCGGTCAGCCGCGGCAACGCGTCGTCGATGGGCAGAGATGCGTCGAATTTTTGCATGTGTAACGTCCTCACCCGGAAAGCGGATGGGAAAATTCAGTTGGCGATGTAGAAAATTTCTGCCTGCCCCGCGCGCGGGCGCGGGGCCAATCAACGTCTGTTGGCGCTGACGTTGTTCATTTCCTGGCCCGCCCGACGCTATCATAGGTGAAGCCGTGACGCACGACTTCCTCGGGCCGGTAGATATTGCGCAGGTCGACCAGCATCGGCCGCTCCATGACTTTCTTGAGCCGCGCGAAATCGAGCGCGCGGAATTGCTCCCACTCGGTCACGATCACTAGTGCGGAGGCGCCTTGCGCGCAATCGTAAGCGTCCTTGCAGAACGCCACATTGGTCAACAGCGGCTTGGCCTGCTCCATGCCGGTCGGATCGTAGGCCCGCACCTTGGCGCCCATGTCCTGCAGCGCCGTGATCAGCGGGATCGACGGCGCCTCGCGCATGTCGTCGGTGTTGGGTTTGAAGGTCAGGCCCAGCACGGCAATCGTCTTGCCGCGCAGTTCGCCGCCGAGCGCGGCCGCCACCTTGCGCGCCATCGCACGCTTGCGCGCGTCGTTGACCGCCACCACCGCCTCGACGATGCGCAGCGGCGTTTCGTGGTCCAAGCCGGTCTTGAGCAACGCCACCGTGTCTTTGGGAAAGCACGAACCGCCAAAGCCCGGCCCGGCGTGCAGGAATTTCGATCCGATGCGGTTATCGAGCCCGATGCCGCGCGCGATCTCCTGCACGTCGGCGCCGACTTTTTCTGCCAAATCGGCGATTTCGTTGATGAAGGTGATCTTGGTGGCGAGGAACGCATTGGCGGCATATTTGATCAACTCGGCGGTGCGCCGGTCGGTGAACAGTATCGGCGAGCGGTTGAGATAAAGCGGGCGATAAAGCTCGGTCATCACGTCGCGCGCGCGCGCGTCATCGCTGCCGACCACGACGCGGTCGGGATGCTTGAAATCCTGGATGGCGGCGCCTTCGCGCAAAAATTCCGGATTGGACACTACCGCGAACTCCGCCTTGGGCTTGGCTTCGCGGATGATGCGCTCGACCTCGTCGCCGGTGCCGACCGGCACGGTCGACTTGGTGATCACCACCGTGAAGCTGCCGAGCGCGCCCGCGATCTCGCGCGCAGCGTCATAGACAAAACTCAAATCGGCATGGCCGTCGCCGCGCCGCGACGGCGTGCCGACCGCGATAAACACCGCGTCGGCGCCTTTGACCGCGCCTGGCAGATCGTTGGTGAATTTCAGCCCCCCGGCGCGCGCATTGGCGGCGACCAACTCGGTCAGCCCCGGCTCGTAGATCGGCACCTCGCCGCGCGTCAACGCGGCGATCTTCCCGGTGTCCTTGTCGACACAGGTCACGTCGTGGCCGAAATCGGCGAAGCAGGCCCCGGAGACGAGGCCGACATAGCCGGTGCCGATCATGGCAACGCGCATGGAGTGCCCTTGTCGAAATCGATGTTGTTCCGGCCACGGTGGCCGGCGGTCTCATAGCAGAGGCCGCCCCGAGTGGCGAGAGTAAGCCCTTTGCATTATCTGTGCACGCGCTACGCGACAGATTGATTAACGCCGCGTCCGGGCCCACATTCGGGCCATGCCAGCCAGCGCCAAAACCAAAGGCGCCCCCGCCGTCACGAACCCGGCGGCGCGGCCTCTCAAAAAGGGCGACCATCTGTTTCTGGTGGACGGCTCCGGTTACATCTTCCGCGCCTATCACGCGCTGCCGCCGCTCACCCGCAAGTCCGACGGCCTGCAGGTCAACGCCGTGCTCGGCTTCTGCAACATGTTGTGGAAGCTGGTGGCCGAGATGGAGGCCGACAAGCCGACGCATCTGGCCGTCGTGTTTGATAAATCCGAAAAAACTTTCCGCACCGAGTTTTATCCCGAATACAAGGCGCACCGGCCGGACGCGCCGGAAGATCTCATTCCGCAGTTCCCGCTGATCCGCGAAGCGGTGCATGCCTTTGAGATTCCCGGCTTAGAACAGGCGGGCTTTGAGGCCGACGATTTGATCGCGACCTACGCGCGGCTCGCCAGCGAAGCGAAGGCCACCACCACCATCGTGTCGTCAGACAAGGATCTGATGCAGCTCGTCGGCAACGGCGTCACCATGTACGACACCATGAAGGACAAGCGCATCGGCGCCGCCGAGGTGATCGAGAAATTCGGTGTCGGCCCCGACAAGGTCATCGAGGTGCAGGCGTTGATCGGCGATTCATCCGACAACGTGCCCGGCGTGCCCGGCATCGGCGTCAAGACCGCGGCGCAGTTGATCGGTGAATATGGCGATCTGGAAACGCTGCTCAAGCGCGCCGGCGAGATCAAGCAGGACAAGCGAAGGCAATCGCTGATCGACAATGCCGAGATTGCGCGCATCTCCAAGCGCCTGGTGACGCTCGACCGCAACGTGCCGCTCGACGTGCCGGTCGATCAGCTGGCGGTGCACGAACCGGATTACAAAAACCTGATCGCGTTCTTGAAAGCGATGGAGTTCAACACCATCACCCGCCGCGTCGCCGAGAAGGCCGAGATCGATGCCTCGCAGGTCGAGGCGGATGTGAAGCTTGTGTCGGGCGCGCCCGTTGCTGCGCGAAGCACGCCGGCAGCGAAAACCGGCGATCTGTTTGCGCCGCCACCGCAAGCCAAACCGGGCGGAAAGGCGGACAGCGCCCTCACCCCGATCTCGTTGGCCGCCGTGCGAGCCGAGGCCGCGCGCAATGCCAAGATTGACCGCAGCAAATACGAATGCGTGCGCACGCTGCCGCGTCTGCAGGAATGGATCGCGCGCGCCTATGACATCGGCTATGTCGCGGTCGACACCGAAACCACCAGCCTCGATGCGATGCAGGCCGGCTTGTGCGGCTTCTCGCTGGCCGTCGCGCCGAACGAAGCCTGTTACGTGCCGCTCTCCCACAAAAAGGACGGCGGCGGCGAGGGGTTGTTCGACGCGGGCCTCGCCTCCGACCAGATCAAGGAAGAAGACGCGCTGAAAGTTCTCAAGCCGCTGCTCGAGGACAGAAGCATCCTCAAAGTCGCACAGAACATGAAATACGACTGGCTGGTGTTCGCCCAGCGCGGCATCCAGATCGCCGGTTACGACGACACTATGCTGATTTCCTATGTGCTGGACGCCGGTAAAGGCGGCCACGGCATGGACGATCTCGCCAAGCGCTGGCTCAACCACGACACCATCCACTTCCACCACGTCGCTGGCCAGGGTAAATCGCAGGTGACGTTCGACTGCGTGGCCATCGACAAGGCCACCGAATACGCCGCCGAGGACGCCGACGTCACGCTGCGGCTGTGGTCTGCGCTCAAGCCGCGGCTCGCCGCCGAGCGCGTCACCACCGTCTATGAGACGCTGGAGCGCGCCATGCCGTCCGTGCTGGCGCGCATGGAGCGACGCGGCATTTCGATCGACCGTCAGGTGCTCTCTCGCCTGTCCGGCGAATTCGCGCAGAAACAGGGCGCGTTCGAAGAAGAAATCAAGCAGCTCGCCGGCGAGCCGCTCAATCCCGGCTCGCCCAAGCAGCTCGGCGATATCCTGTTCGGCAAGATGGCGTTGCCCGGCGGCACCAAGACCAAAACCGGTCAATGGTCCACCGGTGCGCGCGAGCTCGAGGAATTGGCCGAGCAAGGCCACGCGCTGCCGCGCAAGATTCTCGATTGGCGGCAAGTCTCCAAGCTGCGTTCGACCTATACCGAGGCGCTGCCGACTTACGTCAATCCAACGACTAACCGCGTCCACACGTCTTACGCGCTCGCCGCCACCAGCACGGGCCGCCTGTCGTCGTCCGACCCGAATTTGCAGAACATCCCGATCCGCACCGAGGAAGGGCGCAAGATCCGCAAAGCCTTCATCGCCGCCCCCGGCATGAAGCTGGTGTCGGCCGACTATTCGCAGATCGAATTGCGACTACTGTCGGAAGTCGCCGAAGTGCCGACGTTGCGGCAAGCCTTCAAGGACGGCGTCGATATTCACGCCATGACCGCCTCGGAAATGTTCGGCGTGCCGGTCAAGGACATGCCGCCCGACATCCGCCGCCGCGCCAAGGCGATCAATTTCGGCATCATTTACGGCATCTCCGCCTTCGGCCTCGCCAATCAACTGAGCATCGAACGCGAGGAAGCCGGCGCCTACATCAAGAAATATTTCGAGCGCTTCCCCGGCATCCGCGACTATATGGACGAGACCCGCGAGTTCTGCCGCGCCAACGGCTACGTGCTCACGCTGTTCGGCCGCAAGTGCCACTACCCGGACATCAAGGCCTCAAATCCGTCGATCCGCTCGTTCAACGAGCGCGCCGCGATCAACGCGCGCCTGCAGGGCTCGGCGGCCGACATCATCCGCCGCGCCATGATGCGCATGGAGGGCGCCCTGGCGAAGGACAAGCTCAGCGCGCAGATGCTGTTACAGGTGCACGACGAATTGATCTTCGAAGTGCCTGAGAAGGAAGTGGCGAAGACCCTGCCAGTTGTGAAGCGTGTGATGGAAGACGCGTCGCAGCCGGCGCTGTCGCTGCACGTGCCGCTGCAGGTCGATGCCCGCGCCGCCGACAATTGGGACGAGGCGCACTAGCGCTTCTTTTTGCCCTTCTTTTTCGCCGTCTTGCCGCTCGCAGCCTTGGCCGCTTTCGCCGGCAGCACCGCGATCGCCTCGATTTCGAACAGCCCGCCTGGCCGCGCCAGTGCCGGCACGCCGATGGTCGTCGAAGCCGGCGGCGCCTGCTTGTTGAGATAGCGGTCGCGCACCTCGCGGAACGCCGCCATGTTGGCCGCGATGTCGACCAGATAATTGTTGATTTTGACCACGTCACTCCAGCGCGCGCCGGCGCCTTTGAGCGCGAGCGTCATGTTCTCGAACGCCTGCACGCACTGGGCGCGGAAGTCGCCGGGCGCGCCGACGAACTTGTTCTCGGTGTCCAGACCGAGCTGGCCGGCGAGATGGATCAGCCGGTTCGGTCCGGTCGCCTCGACCACATAGCTGTAGCCGGGCGGCTTGGCCAAGGTGTTCGGATTGCTGAAGCGAAGATTGCCGGCCATCGTCAGTCTCCCTGTTTGCTATTCCATCAACCCCAGGCGCTGTCCAAGGCACTTGGTGGTCGGGGCCTGAATCAGGATCGTCATCAGGATCGCGATGAAGGTGACCGAGGCGATCACCTGCGCGCCCGGCGCTTTCATGCCGAGCAAAAGGCCGGCGAGTGCGGCCGGGATAACGCCGGTCTCGCGCGTCCAGCACATGAAAAGCATTTCGTTGAAGCTCCACTTCGCGCGCCGGTCGGGCAACGCGCACAGGAACACCGTCACCGGACGCGCCACCAGCATGAACAGCACCACGACGATGACGCCGCCCAGCCAGAATTGCCCCATCAAATGGAAGTCGACCTGCGCGCCAAGCAGAATGAAAATGAACAGCCGCATGATGAAGGCAGTCGTCATGACGTAATCGTCGAGCTTTTGCTGCTCGCTCGCAGGCATTTTGAAACCGAATGCATCCTTGTTGCCCATCACGATGCCGAACACGAACACCGCCATGAAGCCCGAGGCCTGCAAGCCGTCAGCGGCGAAATAGCCGCCGATCACCGCCACCAGCGTCACCACCGGGGCATATTCCTTCAGAAACGACCAGCGCTCGTGCGCGATCAGCAGCGCGGCCAGATAGCCCAGCACGCCGCCGGCAACGATGCCGATGAATGATTGCTTGAGCAGGTCGAACAGCGACGACATCAGCGAGAATTCACCAGTGCCCATCGCCACTGTCAGCACGCCGAAGGTGACGATGGCGCCCATGGCGTCGTTGAACGCCGACTCGCTCATTACCGTTTGCGCAACCCGGTCGCGGATTTTGACCTGCCGGAAAATCGGCACCAAGGTCGCCGGATCGGTCGACGCCAGCGCCGCACCCATCAGCAGCGCCACGATCCAGGGGAGGCCGAGCACGACATGCGCGGCCAGCCCGGTGATTGCCGCGGTGATCAGCACACCGACCGTCGCGATCACGAGAATGGTGATCCACACCTGCTTCAAGACCTCGAAGCGCAGCGACGCGCCGCCGTCGAACAGAATGTAGCTGGCGCCGAACAGCAGAATGATCTGGTTGAGCGCCGAGTCGGCCTTGATGTTGACGAGCCCTGTGACCTCCGGCCCGATCAGCATGCCGACAACCAGGAACAGCGCGACGTCGGGGATCTTGATCTTCTGGGCAAACAGCCCGGTCAGCGTGCCGATCGCTAGGATCACCCCGCCGGACATCAACGTATGCTTCGCAATCTCGATTGCCGACGAGGCTTCCACGCATTCCCCCAAAACCCGTGGCGCGGTTATTTTTAGTGCGCCAGCGTGCCGAATGCTGCCCGACACCCCCTCAAATGACAAGGCGTTCCGGCCCCCTGCAACCTTCCGGGCGGCCGAACGTTGATAAGCGTCGCTTCACGATGCGAAGCGCGATCAACAACAGAGGCTTGCGATGGCAGCCCGTGGACGGAGCATGGCTTTGCGTGTATCGGCCGGCATTCTCGCCACCGGCGCGCTGACGCTCGCTTCGCTGACGCCGGCCTCGGCAGGCATTTTCGAGCGCATTTTCGGCGGCTTTCACGAAGCGGTGCGCACCGGCTTGCCGACCAATCTCAGTGCCTTCGCCGATCCGTTCGTGAGTACGCCCCGTGAACAGCCGCGCGGCGAAACCTCATGGGCGAGCGCCAACTGCGTGCGCACCAGCGACGGCTTTCACTTCCCCGTGCAGGCACACGCCGGCGTGAGCGCGGCCCAAGCCTGTCAGGCGCTCTGTCCGGCCGGCGAGACCAAACTTTATTCCGGCGGCACCATCGACAACGCCGTCGCCGGCGACGGCAGCCGCTATGCCGATTTGGACACCGCGTTCCTCTATCGCAAAGAGCTGGTTGCCAATGCCACCTGCAACGGCCGCGATCACTTCGGACTGGCGCGCGTCGACGTGACCACCGATGCGACACTGCGGCCGGGCGACATCGTCGCGACCAAGACCGGGCTGTTGGCGTTCACCGGGGTCAAGAACAAAGTTGCGGAATTCGCGCCGATCGGCAGCGACCGTACCGTCCCGCAGAGTACCCGCGACAAATTGTCGGGTGTGAAGATCATGCCGTCCAATTCGGGCGCGCCAAAAGGCACGCTGGTATCGCTCGCCGGCCAGACCGGCGTGAGCCGCGGCGATAACCGTAGTGCTCAACTTTCCAGATAGCCCGCCACCGCCTCGCCCAACGACAGCGATGACGTGAGCCCCGGCGACTCGATCCCGAACATCTGCACCAGTCCCGGCAAGCCGTGCTTGTCCGGCGTGTCGATCAGAAAATCGCCCTGTGGTTCGCCTTGTCCGCTGAGCTTGGGCCTGATGCCGGCGTAATCCGGCGACAGCGAATCGTCCGGCAGGCCCGGCCAATAGGTGCGGATGCGCGCGTAGAACAAATGCGCGCGCGCCGGATCGACGTCGTAGTTCACCGTATCGATCCACTCCAGATCCGGTCCGAAACGCATGCGGCCGGCCATGTCGAGCGTCACATGCACACCGAGCGCGCCGGGGATCGGAGTCGGATAGACCAGCCGCTTGAACACCGGCTTGCCCGCGTAGGTGAAATAACTGCCTTTGCCCAGCACCAGCCGCGGCACGCGGCTAGCTGGATAGTCTTCCATCGTTCGCGCCACGCTTTGTGCGCGCAAGCCGGCGCAATTGGCGATGGCGTCGAATTCGAACGTGCCACCCTCGCGGCCACCGAAGTCGACATGCCACCGCCCGTCTTTGCGCCGCGCGCCCGTTACCGGCGTGTTAAGCGCGATGGCGCCGCCTGCGTCCTCGAGATCGCCGCGTAGCGCCAGCATATAAGCATGGCCGTCGATGATGCCGGTTTCGGGCGACAGCAGCGCGCCTAGGCACGTCAATTCTGGCTCGAGCGCGCGCGCTGCGTTGCCGCCGATCAGCTCGAGCCCCTCGACGCCGTTGATGCCGCCCTGCTTGTTGATGGCCTCGATCTTCTCGACCTCGGCGGTGTTGGCGGCGACGATCAGCTTGCCGCATTTTTTGTGCGGCACGCCGTGCGATGCGCAGAACTCGTACAGCCAGCGCCGGCCGCGCACGCAATGCTGCGCGCGCAACGTCCCGGTCGGGTAATACATGCCGGCATGGATCACCTCGCTGTTGCGCGAGGACGTAATGGTGCCGATGCCGGCTTCGGCTTCCGCCACCACTACGTCGTGGCCCTTGCGCGCCGCGGCGCGCGCCACTGCCAGGCCGACGACTCCGGCTCCAATCACCAAGACTTGCATTGCTTACGTTCTATCCGGAAAAAACCGCGGGCGGGAAGGCACCATTAAACCATCATTTGCTGATTAATCCGCAGCGGAATCGATCTTAACGCTTATCCCGGTTCGTCCTTGACCCGGCCCCCGGCTCAGGCAGATTCGCGTTGAATTCCTCGATTAAGACGGATTTTGACGATGCGCCAAACGGCATTGATGGTGGCGGCGACCATGTTCGGCGCCGTGCTGGCGGGACCAGGAATGGCGGCACCCGCCTGTCAAAACACCGGCAACTACGCGAGCTGGCTTGAGACCTTCAAAAAGGATGCCGCCGCGCAGGGCATCTCGGCCAAGGTGATCGCCGCCGCTGCGCCATCAATGACCTTCGATGAAGCCATCATCAAGCGCGACCACGGTCAGGCCGTGTTCCAGCAGACCTTCCTGCAATTCTCCGACCGCATGATCGGCGGACCGCGCATCCCGAACGGCCTCGCCAAGATCAAGCAGCACGCCAAGTTGTTCGCCGAGGTGGAAAAGAAATACGGTGTGCCGGCGCCGGTGCTCACCGCCTTCTGGGGCCTGGAGAGCGACTTCGGCGCCAATTTCGGCAACTACAAAATTCTCAGCGCGCTGGCGACGCTGGCCTATGACTGCCGCCGCCCCGATTTCTTCCGCACTCAATTGTTCGACGCGCTGCGCATCATCGAGCGCGGCGACCAAAGGGTCGAGGACATGATCGGCGACTGGGCCGGTGAATTCGGCGGCATGCAGTTCACTGCTTCCGACTATCTCAAGAACGCCGTCGACTTCGACGGCGACGGCCGCCGCGACCTGATCAAGAGCGTGCCCGATACCGTCGCCTCTGCCGCCAACTTCCTGGTCAGCCTCGGCTGGCAGCGCGGTCAGCCCTGGCTGCAAGAGGTGATCGTGCCGGAGAACCTGCCGTGGCAGGAGGCCGACAACACCATCACGCACCCGCGCTCGCAGTGGGTGGCCTGGGGCGTGAAGCCCGCTTACGGCTCGCTGCCGCCCGACAAACTGGAAGCCTCGATGATCCTGCCGATGGGCCGGCACGGACCGGCGTTCCTCGCCTATCCGAACTTCAAGGCCTTCCTCGGCTGGAATTCGGCTTACGTCTATTCCACCACCGTCGCCTATTTCGCCACCCGGCTCGACGGCGTGCCCGCGCTCAACCGCGCCGGCGCGACCAACGTGGTCGCGCTGTCGTCGGAGCAGATGTCGAATTTGCAGCGCCTGCTGATCAAGCAGGGTTATGAAGGCGTCGGCGAAGTCGACGGCAAATTCGGCGCCGGCACCCGCGCCGCGACCAAGAAAGCGCAGATCAAATTCGGCCTGCCGGCGGATTCCTACCCGACCGCCGAGTTGATCGAACGCCTGAGCGGCGGCCGCACCAGCGGCGCACGCTAAGGCGCCTAACCCTCCTCGCTCACGAAATCGCGAGCGGCCGCAGGTAGCGCAGCTACGCGGCGTTTATATCCATGAAGCCTCGATGTTGCGCCGCGCCGTTCCGCGCGCGATTGCGGACTGCACTCCGCAACATTGCGAAGCGTTCATGTTCGATCACAACCGCAAAGAAATGCTGCCGGAATTCTGAACTTCGGCTCGTTTCAGCGATTGAGAGATCGCCCGCGCACACGGGAGCTGGAGGACGGATCATGAGAAGCCTGACGGAAAAATTGGCGGCCACGTTTCTAATGGCAAGCGCTTTGGCAATGCCGGCTTATGCCGCGCCGCCGGCGAAGGCGGGCGGTGGTGGCAGCGGACATGTCGCGGCCGCACACGGCGGAGGCGGCGCACACGTCGGCGGCGGTGGCGGCGCGCGATCGTTTGGCGGTGGCGCTGGACGCTCCTTTAGCAGGGCCGGCGGCGTCGGACATAGCTTCACCGCGCATGCGGCGCGTAGCGCCTCACCACGCGTGAGCGGACGCTCGGCAAACTTCGCGACGGTCCGCCGGGGCACGTCGACCAACCGCTCGGTGCTGCGCAGCCAGCGTCTGACGAACGGCAATACCGTCAACAGCAACCTCAGAACCAACACGCTGACGAACTCTAATGCGTTGACTCGCGCGCAATCGCGCGCGCTGAGCAGTAATGCCGGCACCTTCTCGCGCCGCAACGCCACCGGCAGCGTGGCGCCGTTGGCGGCGCGGCAAGGCCGCTTCGCCTCGCGCTTCGCGGCGCGCGGCCGCAATCTCGGCGCCAACATGGCCGCCCGCACCGCTTGGGGGCATCACTGGCGCGCCGGCTTCGTCGGCTGGTACGGGCCGGTGTTTTGGCCTTACGCCTATTCCGACATTTTCGACTATGCGTTCTGGCCGGGCGGCTATGAAGACGGCTACTGGGATTATGCCTACGACAATTTCTTCGACGGCATGTTCTGGGGCGAAGGCGGCCCGCCGTCAGACTACGCTTACGAACCGTCGGCTTCCTCGCGCACCAGCCGCGTCAGCTATGCCGCCGTGCAGCAGCTCTGCACGCAGCCCGGCACCGGCATCACTGCCTGGCCGTTCGCCGACATCGAGAAAAAGGTCGGCCTGAACGACGACCAGAAAGCCTTGCTCGGAGACGTACAAAAGGCCGCGTCGGACGCCGCCGCTACCTTCAAGGCGTCATGCCCGGCGGACAACGCGTTCCCGATGACCCCTCCCGGCCGTCTGCAAGCCATGACGGCGCGCCTGCAAGGCACGCTCGATTCGGTCGGGGTCGTTCGCCCGGCGCTCGAGAAGTTCTACGCCTCGCTGAGCGACGAGCAGAAGGAGCACTTCAACGCGCTCGGCCCGACGGCATCAGCCAACACGCGCACCGCGAACAATGCCGAGGCGAGCGCTGCGCTGCCGGCGGATCCTAAGAGCTGCGCCGAGGCGAAACCCGGTCTGGCTAACTTGCCGATCGAAAAGATCGCCGACGTGGTCAAGCCGACCGACGCGCAGCAGGACGGGCTCAACCAATTGCAAGACGCCACCACCAAGGCGGTTTCGGTCCTGCAAGCGGCCTGCCCGGAGGATGTGCCGTTGACGCCGCCCGGCCGGCTGGCGGCGATGGAAACGCGGCTGAAGGCGATGGTCGAGGCGGCCAAGACCGTCAAGCCCGCGCTCGACGACTTCTATGCGTCGCTCTCCAACGAGCAGAAAGCGCGCTTCGACCGCATCGGCCAGCAACTGGCGACCAACGGCTGATCGCCCGCAAGTCGACATGAAAAGGGCGGCCCCTGTGGCCGCCCTTTTTTCGTTTCTACCCGCGAAGAACTCTCAGGAAATGGGTGGCCTACGCCGATCGGCGCAGCGCACTGTCGATCCAAATTGGAGGTTGCCTTAATGAAATCGGATGGCGAAGGAAATCGAACCAAAATTATCGACGAGGACTGCACAATTCGAAACCCATTTAGCGTCATGGATGTTCCTAATCCTGACGATCAAGAAGCGACTGAATTCGCTGCCGGTGCGACGCTTGAGGGGGCCGCCGACGATGAGAATGCAAAGGCCTGGGGAGCCCCGAGCGACCGCGACCCATACGACGTAATCGAAGGGCACTGGTCCAGCCGGTGGAATGGCGGCGCAGACCCGACGATTCCAGGAGATGCCAAGGAAAAATGGAAACACGGCGCCGCCGAAGTACGAATGGCAAGCGAGCGTGTCTATCTCCTGTTCGACTGGGATCACGGCGCACGCAGAGGGCTCATTGATGCGCGGTGCCAGGGCCCAAAACGGCTGGTGGGGAAATATATCAATCTAACCAACCCAACAATCATTCGACCTTGGATCGGTTTGATCGTAAGCAATCAAAGGATAGATGGGCGTTGGTCCGGCGGGCGGTTGGATTTTCGCCGATAGGCCAATGGCTGGCGTAGTGGTTGATTACCTGACCATGAATTGAAAAGGGCGGCCGCTTTGGCCGCCCTTTTTGTTTTGGAATTCCTGACACCTTCCGAAGGTGCGCCAATTGGGATAGCCTTAGGTCAGCCGGAGGTTATCGTCATGAGACTTCCACGCCGTCGATTTCTGCATCTGGTAGCGGGTGCCGTGATTCTGCCAGCGGTCTCGCGCCTCGCTCGGGCGGAAACTTATCCGGCGCGGCCAGTGCACTTGATCGTCGGCTTTCCCGCCGGCGGCCCGCAAGACATAACCATGCGCCTGATCGGCCAATGGCTGTCGGAGCGGTTCGGCCAACCGTTCGTCATCGAGAACCGGACGGGCGCGGGCGGCAATGTCGGCGCCGAGGCTGTGGTGCGGGCGGCGCCGGATGGCTACACGCTGCTCTCGGTCTCCTCGCCGAACGCGATCAACGTGTCGCTCTACCCGAATCTCACTTTCAATTTCATCCGCGATATCGCGCCAGTCGCAGGCATCATGCGCGTGCCCCTGGTCATGGAAGTGAACCCATCGGTGCCGGTCCACACGGTTCCCGAATTCATCGCCTATGCCAAGGCCAATCCCGGCAAGATCAGTTACGCCTCGGCCGGCATCGGCACGCCGCAGCATGTCTCCGCTGAGCTGTTTAAAATGTTAACCGGGGTCGAGATGGTGCACGTGCCTTATCGCGGCGCGGCGCCCGCGCTGACCGATTTGATCGGCGGACAGGTGCAGGTCATGATCGACACCAGCCCCGCGTCGATGGCGCATATCAGATCCGGCAGATTGCGCGCCCTGGCGGTCACCACGACGACCCGCGCGGATGCTCTGCCGGACCTCCCGACCGTGGCGGATTTCGTGCCGGGCTATGAGGCGACATCGTGGTTTGGCATCGGCGCACCCAAGAACACGCCGCCCGAGATCATCGCGACGCTCAACGAGGGGATCAATGCGGCCATCGCCGACCCCAAAATCAAGGCGCGGCTGATCGACCTCGGCGGTACGGTGCTGCCGGGCTCGCCCGCCGACTTCGGCAAGCTCATTGCCACTGAGACCGAGAAGTGGGCCAAGGTGGTCAAGTTCTCCGGCGCCAAGCCGAACTGAACTAAACATTGCGCACTGAAAGCGAAAAGGGCGGCCGTGCTGGCCGCCCTTTTATTTTCTGGTCCAGTGCGTCCGGCTATTCGCGACCAAGGAAATGCAGCCATTCGGTGCCCATATTGTCGTCGGTGATCGGCCGTTCGCCGGCCGTCCGGGCCAGGATATCGGGACAGGGCTCGATCGGCCGCGCGGGGTTGTGCGCTGCGCCCGGCGCGAGGCTTGTTTCCATCGCCGCCAACTTGGCGAGCGCTTCGCGGTCCGGCGCGCGCGCCAGATCGAATATCGGCGCGCCGTCGATGCGGTAGGACTCCAATGTCCGCCGCCAGCGCTGGAAATCCCAAGCGATGGGCGTCTCCGACAGTGCCATGTGATTGGTGAAGCGCGCGCCGTGCGCGAACACCAGGCAGCCGGTGCGCTGGACGCGGTCGGATTCGGTCGTGTTGTAGAAGAAGATGCCGCCCGGATTGAGATGACGCCGGACCAGGTTGAGGAATTCGCCGGAGAGCAAATTGGTGGTGCTGGCGCGGTAGTTCCAGGTGGTATTCGAGACGATCGCGTCGAAATACCGGTTCGCGTTGGCCCGCAACCAGCGGCGGCCATCGTCGGTGACGATCGTGACCTTGGGATTTGTCAGCACCGAGGCAACCTCCGGCTCACGCGCAATGAGCGACAGGTAGCCCGGATTGATTTCGACGACAGTCAGCGATGCTACATGCGGGTTATTGGCAATGACCTGCGCCCACGAACCGGTCGAGAGGCCGATCATCAACACATCGCGCGGCGCGGGATGAAATAGGCTCAGCGCATAGGGGCGCACGATGCCGTTGGTGTCGTTCTTGAGGTCGGTGTTGAAGCGGCCATCATACATGCCATGGCCGAACACGATGCCGCTATCGGTTACCGTGATGATGCCGCTGCGGTTTTCGACGACGTGGGCGAAGTGGTCCGCGTAGGGCGCACCCTTCCACTGCAGATTGTCCAGCACGGTGCCCGACCAGCGCGGGATCGCAACCGCCGCCACCAGCCCGATGGCCGCGGCAACGGCCGCTCGCTGGAGCTTTTCGCGCGGCGGCAGCTCGACCGCGGCAATGAGCAGAATGGTGCAGACGGCGCCGGCTACCGCCAGCATCGTTCCGATTGCGACCAGCCCCAGATAGTCCATCAGCACGAAGCCGGTGACGACCGACCCCGCCGCCGAACCCAGAATATTGGCGAGATAGAGCAATGCGGTTTGCATGCCCGCCCGGTTATCGGGGGCGATCGAAATCCCGGCGAGATAGGGCAGCAGCGAGCCCCAGAAGCGGGCGGTGAAATAGACTATCACGATGGCCACCGGCACGATCCAGCGGGTGAGCGCGCCAAGATGATCGAGCAGCGGCAGGAACAGAATGCCGAGCAGACTGGCCTTCATGAGCGCGTTGACCAGTTGCCGCATCGTTGCGGCGCGGGTCGATGTCTCGCACTGTTGGCCGGCTTGCCGCGCGCCCGAAGCGATCCCGACCAGGAACGCGCTCAGCGTCAGCGCAAAGTCGGTCGCGATCGATCCGCTGGCAAAGGAAACCGTGCGGAAGAAAAATATCTCATAGGAAAGAGAAACGAATCCGCCTGCGGCCGCGAGCGCCAATACCGTCGTCAGTCCGAGTGCCCCGCCGCGCGGTTCCTGCATGACCGGCGCCTGCTCGCGTGCGGGCGCGGCGCCGCGGCGGTCGCGCCAATGGGCGGCGAGCGCGCCCACCGCCACCGTGCCGTTCATCGCGGCGGCGACATAAATCGAACCGCTCATGCCGAGGAATGGAAACAGCAGCACGGCGCAGGCGAGGCAAGCGGCACCGGCTCCCAGCGTATTGACGTAATAGAGCAGACCGACCGCGCTTCCGATGTTGCCGGAGCGGCGGACGAGATGGCTCACCAGCACTGGCAACGTCGCGCCCATCAACAGCGTCGGCAGTACGACCAGGACCAGCGACATGGCGGCGGTCGCCGGCAAACTTAAGCCGATTGTGAACGCGCCGACTTTGTCGAAGATCGTCAGCGACACGACGCCGAATGCGCCGGTCAATAATTCGATGGCGGCGAGCAACGGCAAAGGCGGAATGCCGCGCCGCTTCGACAGCCAGCCGCCGGCGAGACTGCCGAGGCCGAGGCCGAGCATGAAAGCGGTGACGACGATCGTCACCGACTCGATGTTGACGCCGAAGATAAGGAACAGCTCCTGCTGCCACGTCAGTTGATAGATCAGCGCGGGAAAACCGGAAAAGAAAAACAGGACGCACAGCACACGCGTCCACTGCGTGAGGCGCTCGCTGCGCTTCGCCGCGTTAAGGGTCGTGGTCAGATCGAGGCTGGTCATGAGGGCCGGATGCACGGTTTGCCGGACCGGCATCCTAGTGAAAAGACCTTACCTGACCCTCAACGCCGGCGTAACATGATGAGCCCTCAGGCGAATGTCCGTTATTGGCAGCACAGAGCGGACAGATTACCGAAGCTGGCGAATGTCTGTTTGGGACAAAGCGCGGCACAGCCATAAAGCTACTCCGCCGCACGGCGCGCTTACGGTGAGATACCGCTGTCGATAGAAAAATCCCGGCCCGCGCTGCCGATGCGGCCGCCGCCGCCGCCGATTTCCATCGCCCAATAGCGCCGGCCGCTTCTGGACACCGCCGAGGCAACGGCCTGGCAGCCGCCGATCGTCATGTTGGCGCGATGGCGTGGCGATTTCATCCAGGCCTGCCGCGCGCAAGCTTCCGTCTCACATCCGACCGCGACATTCTCGGCAACGGCGCCGGCCGGTCCGCGATGCGTCATGAACCCGGCATGATCGAGGCTGTTGCGGCGGGCCATGTCGTTGCCGTGTTGCTGGGCGAGCCCGTAGAGCGCGCCGCAATCGGCATGGCATAGCCCGGCGCCGAGCGCGCAACACAGCGCCAGCGCCGACCAGAAACGGACCTTGCTGATCATCATAATGCAGGTCCCAATCGCGTTGAAGACTGAGCTGCAGTAACGGTTATCGCGCCCGCCGGGTTCCCGACGAAGCGGGCGGTTACTCCGCCGCGATCCGCACTTCCGGCGCCGCCGCCTTGATGTCGGGCGTGACGTGCTTTTCGAACTTGGTGAAGTTCTTCTGGAACATGCCGACCAGTTCGCGCGCGGTCTTGTCGAACGCGGCCTTGTCCTTCCAGGTCTTGAACGGATTCAACAAATGCGGCTCGACGCCCGGCACCGAGGTCGGCACCGCGAAGCCGAAATAAGGATCGGTGCGGAAGTCAGCATCCTTCAATGAGCCATTGAGCGCGGCGGTCAACAGCGTGCGCGTCGCCTTGATCGGCATGCGGCGGCCGATGCCGTAGATGCCCCCGGTCCAGCCCGAGTTGACCAGCCAGCAATCGACTTTGTGCTTGTTGATGTAGTCGCGCAGCAAATTCGCATAGACCGACGGATCGCGCGGCAGGAATGGCGCGCCGAAGCAGGTCGAGAATTCCGGCTGCACGCCAACCAGCCCCTTCTCGGTGCCGGCGACCTTGGCCGTATAGCCCGAGAGGAAATGATACATCGCCTGATTGTCGGTCAGCTTGGCGATCGGCGGCATCACGCCGTAAGCGTCCGCCGTGAGGAAGATGATATTCTTGGGATGCCCGGCACGGCCAGTGCGCGAGGCGTTCGGAATGAACTCGAGCGGATAGGCCGAGCGCGTGTTCTCGGTCTTGGAAGCGTCGTCATAGTCAGGGGTGCGGGTGACCGGATCGAACGTCACGTTCTCCAGCACCGCGCCGAAACGGTTGGTGGCGTCATAAATCTCCGGCTCGGCCTCGCGCGACAGCTTGATGGTCTTGGCGTAGCAGCCGCCCTCGAAATTGAAGATGCCGTCCGGGCCCCAGCCGTGCTCGTCGTCGCCGATCAGCGTGCGGTGCGGGTCAGCCGACAGCGTAGTCTTGCCGGTGCCGGACAGGCCGAAGAACAGCGCGCTGTCGCCATCCGGTCCGACATTGGCCGAGCAGTGCATCGGCACGACGTTTTGCGACGGCAGATAGAAATTGAGCGTGGTGAACACCGACTTCTTCATCTCGCCAGCGTAAGACGAGCCGCAGATCAGCACGATCTTGCGGGTGAAATCGATCGCCACCATGGTGTCGGAGCCGTCGCGCCCGCCATGACGCTTGGCGTCCGGCTTAAAGGTCGGCATGTCGACGATGGTGAGGTCAGGGATGAAGCTCGCCAAATCGGCGCGCTCGGGGCGCAGCAGCAATTGGCGGATGAACAGCGAGTGCCAGGCCAGTTCGGTGAAAACGCGGGTCTTGATCCGGTATTTCGGATCGGCGCCGCCGTAGAGATCCTGCGCGAAAAGTTTCTTGCCTTTGGCGTGGGCCTGGAAATCGGCCAGCAGGTTGTCGAAGTTTTCCTTCGACATTTTGCGGTTGCCGTCCCACCACACCGAATTCTCGGTGAGCGCGTCGACGACCGTGTGCTTGTCTTTAGGGGAGCGGCCGGTGTGATGACCCGTCTCGGCGCACAGCGCGCCGCCTTCGACGATCGTCGCCTCACGGCCCGCGATGGCGTATTCGTAGAGCGAGGGTTCGGTCAGGTTCCAGCGGACCTCGGCCAGGTCTTTAAAACCGAACTTGTCGGCGCCATAGGCACCGTTCCGCATCCCCAATTCTTTCACGCGTAGTCCTCCCAAACAGGCGGGCCGTTTCCTGACCCCTCGCCGGGTCATGACGGTCTTGCAGTTTTAAGACCTGAGTATAGCCCCTCGCTCCAAGGCGCGCGACCTTTGCCACGAACAACCTTAAAGCTCAAGACCACAAGCCATGCATGGCTGCCGGTCCGCATTGCGCTGCATCAATTCGTTAATTTTGGGCCCCCATTGGGTGCGGTCCCCGACTTAACCATCCCCGGAGCGGCCCGGCCTCGAATGGTTGGCCACCTCGCGCGAAGCCGACCGGCGAGCCCGCCGTGCCGCCGCAGCCGGCACGGCAGATTCCGAAATAGAATTTTTCTTTTCGAATTATCGCAGCGGAAAAATTCCAAACGGCGCCTGACGAAGGTCGAGTCTACGATCTGTGCAATGAAAGCTTTACGGTAACGGCGCGTAGCTGTTGACGACGCGTGGTTCCGCCCGAACTTTAGCGCGCTCCTGGTATTCTTGACGCAGAATGCCTGTCGGGAGGGGACCATGTCCGACATCATCGAGGAAGCCTGGAGAAGCGCCGCCGAATGCACGCTGCTGGCGCAAGAAACCAAGAACAAGGAAATGCGCCGGTTTTTCCTCAACCTTGCAAGGTCCTGGAACAAGGTCGCGCTGAATTACGAAGTCCTGGCGCAAAACGACCAATTTTTGATCGAGCTTAAACGCGCCCGCGAGGCCGACTCCGCCGCCCGCCCGGCGGAACGCTTGCGCAAGGGGCGCGATGCCGTCCGGCCCAGAATAACACCGCGCTTTGCGATCGGCTTATTTTGGCGCCGCGCCTAGCCCGTCCGCGCCTGCTCGGCCAGTTGCTTCAAAACGGCGCGCAGCGGGCCAGGCCCGGTGACGCGTTGCGGGAAAAACAGCCGCAAGGCGGCGCGGCCGTTTTGCAGTTCAAGTCCTTCCGGATCGATGCCGACGCAGCGCCAGTCCCCGTCCGTCGCGCCGAGCAATTTGGTGGCGTAGAGCTGGCAGGCCTCGGCGTGGTCAGCGTTCATGTGCGCGATGGCTTCGCCCTCAGCATCGACCAGCGCCTGCGCGTCCGAGATGTCGGTGAGGGTATCTTGCGGCGCGAGATCGACGATGCGCCCAAAACCGGCAACCAGATGGACGCGCTCGATGGCCATCCGGTAATAGGCGAAGTCGGCAAAGCCCGCGAATTGCTCGGCCTCCGGATGACGCCGTAGATAAATGCTCGCGGCCGAGGAATCGGTGTTCTTAGAGCATTGCCCCATCAGCATCACGCGCGCGCCCTCAAGCGGATCGCCGGCTTTGCGCTCGTCCAGCAGCAGCGAAACCCGGTTGTCGGCCAGCAGATTTTTGGTGTGAATCGCCAGCGTCGACAACAGCATGAGCGGCGCGCCGGAGGCGTCGGTGGCGACATTGACCAGCGAGCAATAAGGATCGCCCTTCCCCGCCATCAGCGTGGCCAGCGCACCGCTACGCCCTTCTCTAAGCAGCTTTTTTGCTGCCAATTTCGCATCAAATGCAGGTTCCGATTTCACGGGCATGGATTAACGATTTCGGTTCGCGGGCGCGATCTTCCGGCAAATGACCTTGAATTCGCTACCGAATCACATAGTTGTTGCAAAGAGGCCACATTTCAGACCCGGTTTATGGGCTTCAAAACACGCGGAACCGTCACGCTAAGAGATGCCAAAGAGGGGCTTCATGCCGACCATCGCTCTCGTTGACGACGACCGCAATATCCTTACCTCCGTTTCGATCGCCCTCGAGGCCGAGGGTTATCGGATCATGACTTATACCGACGGCGCCTCGGCGCTCGACGGCTTCAAAACCTCGCCGCCCGACCTCGCCATCCTCGATATCAAGATGCCGCGCATGGACGGCATGGAGACGCTGCGCCGGCTGCGCCAGAAGACCGACATTCCAGTCATCTTCCTCACCTCCAAGGACGAGGAAATCGACGAGTTGTTCGGGCTCAAGATGGGCGCTGAAGATTTCATCCGCAAACCGTTCTCGCAGCGGCTCCTGGTCGAGCGCGTCAAAGCGGTGCTGCGCCGGGTTTCGCCGAAGGATGCGACCGCCGCGCCGAAGGAAACCGACGCCAAGGCGCTTGAGCGTGGCCAATTGCGCATGGATCCCGAGCGCCACACCTGCACCTGGAAGAACGATCCGGTCACCCTCACGGTCACCGAATTCCTCATCCTACAGGCGCTCGCCACCCGCCCCGGCGTCGTGAAAAGCCGCAACGCCCTGATGGATGCGGCCTATGACGACCAGGTTTATGTCGACGACCGCACCATCGACAGCCACATCAAACGCCTGCGCAAGAAGTTCAAGGTCGTCGACGACGACTTCGAAATGATCGAAACGCTCTACGGCGTCGGTTATCGCTTCAAGGAAACATGACGTCTCTTTAATGATGTGGTGGTCCTGACGGACTGACATAGCGTCCCGGCTTGCGGTAAAATCTCCACGACCAACCGGGCTGAACGACGTGCTTGATCGAACCGCGGAAACTCTAGCGCAGAACGCCGAGGCCGAAAGGCCAGGTGAGCAAGTCGCGCGCGCCGAGCGCAAGCGCTTCGCCGCGATCCGGCAGCCGTTGCGGTCGGCTTGGGCATTTTTCGTTTCGCAAAGTTCGTCCAGCCTCACCCGCCGCATCGTCTTCCTCAATCTGACCGGCCTGTTCGCGCTGATGGTCGGCATCATGTATCTGTCGCAGTTCCGCGCCGGCTTGATCGACGCGCGCGTTCAGAGCTTGCTGGTGCAAAGCGAGATCATCGCCAGCGCGATCGCGGCCTCGGCAACGGTCGAAACCGACTCCATCACCATCGACCCCGAACGGCTGATGGAACTGCAAACCGGCGAAAGTTACGGGCCCTCCGACGAAGCGCAGTCCGGCATCGAATTCCCGATCAATCCGGAGCGCGTCGCGCCGGTGTTGCGCCGCCTGGTGTCGCCCACCAAGACGCGTGCACGCATCTACGACCGCGACGGCGTGCTGATCCTCGACAGCCGCAATCTCTACGGCCGCGGGGACGTGCTGCGTTTCGACCTGCCGCCGCCCGACACCGAAAATCCCGGCCTGGTGGAGCGCGCTTTCATGGCCATGCGCCGCTGGTTCGGACGCGGCGATCTGCCGATCTACAAGGAGCTCGGGCCGGAAAACGGCAAGGGCTACCCGGAGGTCGAGCAGGCGCTCGACGGACTGCACGCCAGCATGGTGCGGATCAACGAGCGCGGCGAAGTGATTGTCTCGGTCGCGGTGCCGGTGCAGCGCTTCCGCGCGGTGCGCGGCGCGCTGATGCTGTCGACCCAAGGCGCCGACATTGACGACATGGTGGAGGCCGAGCGGCTCGCCATCGTCAAGGTGTTTCTGGTCGCCGCCGCGGTCATGGTGGTGCTCTCGATGCTGCTCGCCGGCACCATCGCCGGCCCGGTACGCCGGCTCGCCGACGGCGCCGAGCGCGTCCGCCGCCGCATCCGCAGCCGCGTCGAGATTCCGGATTTCACCCGCCGGCGCGACGAAATCGGCGAGCTGTCCGGTGCGTTGCGCGAAATGACCAACGCGCTCTACACCCGCATCGAAGCGATCGAAAGCTTCGCCGCCGATGTCGCGCATGAATTGCGCAATCCGCTCACGTCATTGCGCTCCGCGGTCGAGACGCTGCCGCTGACGAAGTCCGACGACAGCCGCCGCCGGCTGCTCGAAGTGATCGAACACGACGTGAAGCGGCTCGATCGCCTGATTACGGATATTTCCGACGCCAGCCGGCTCGATGCCGAACTGCAGCGCCAGGAAGCCAGCAACATCGATCTCCCCAAATTGCTCGAGGCGTTGGTCAAGACCGCCAACGAATTGCGCACCGACGACATCGGCGTAACACTTGCCTTCGAAGGCGGCAGCCTGGCGGCCTTCAAAGTGCCGGGTCACGACTCGCGGCTTGGCCAGGTGGTCAGCAATCTGATCGACAACGCGCGCTCGTTCTCGCCACCCGGCGGCAACGTGCGCATCACGTGCCGGAGGCTGAAGAACGAGATCGAGATCGTGGTCGACGACGACGGTCCCGGCATCCGCCCGGAAGCCTTGGATAAAATTTTCGAGCGCTTCTACACCGACCGGCCGCATCAGGGCTTCGGGCAGAACTCCGGTCTCGGCCTGTCGATCTCCAAGCAGATCGTCGAAGCCCACGGCGGCAGTATTCGGGTCGAGAACCGCAACAGTGTCGCTAGCGCCGGCCAGCAGCCGCGCGTGCTCGGCGCTCGCTTCGTGGTGCGGCTGCCGGCGATGTGATGGCGGCCGAGGCAGCAACGATCCACGCCTCCGCCGTGCTGGTCGGAAACAAGGCCGTGCTGATCCGCGGGCCGGCCGGCTCAGGCAAGTCGCAACTGGTGTGGGATCTGTTGCAAGCCGCGGCCCAAGGCGTCCTGCCCTTCGCGCGGCTGGTGGCGGATGACCGTACTCATGTTGAGCATCATTCGGGCCGGCTGCTCGCGCGCCCCCCCCCCGCACTCGCTGGCATGATCGAAATCCGCGGCCTCGGTATCCGGCGCCTGGACTATGAACCTCTCGCCGCGGTCGCTCTGGTGGTAGACTTGGCCGCCAAGGATGCGACGCGGCACCCGGACCGGGAGGCCGGTGAAACTGTGATTGGCGGGATTTCCCTGCTACGGTTGGCCATCGTAGACGGAATGCCCGCTTTGCCTATGGTGTTGGCTTTCCTACAGGCGCCCCCGACCGGCAATTGACCTTGGGACCGCACCTGGGCTACCCCCAGCGCCCGCTGTCCGGTTCAGAAAATTAACCATAACGGGCCTAGGATCGCCGCCTTCCAAACGGACCCTTCCGAGCCCCCTTTGGCGCCACCTTTTCGCAGTGCAACAGAGCGCCTATATAGCGAGGCAAGCCCTTGCAACGGGCCTTCGAATGGGCCTGAATGCGCGCCCATTCGTGCGGCGCAGCGTAGCGCGCGCGAGGAGTTCGGGATGATCGGCCTCGTTTTAGTGACCCACGGGCGGCTCGCCATCGAGTTTCGCTCCGCGTTGGAGCATGTGGTGGGCCCCCAGCGGCAGATAGAGGCGGTCACCATCGGCCCCGACGATGATGTTGAACAATGTCGAAAAAACATCGTCGAGGCGGTCAAACGGGTCGATAGCGGCGACGGCGTCGCCATCCTGACCGACATGTTCGGCGGCACCCCGTCCAATCTCGCCATTTCCGTGATGAGCCAGCCCAAGGTCGAGGTGCTGGCCGGCATCAACCTGCCAATGCTGATCAAGCTCGCCAAAGTGCGCGAGACCTGCCCACTCGAACAGGCGGTCGCCGCCGCCCAGGAAGCCGGGCGCAAATACTGCACCATCGCCAGCCGGGTCCTCACCGGTAAATGAGCGACGCGCCCTCGGACGGCAATCCAGCGAAGGATGGCTCCACAGCGGTGGTTCGCGACATCGAGATCATCAACAAGAAGGGCCTGCACGCCCGCGCTTCTGCCAAATTCGTGCAATGCGCCGAACAGTTCGATGCCGTCATCACCGTCACCCGCGGCCACGAGAGCGTCGGCGGCACCTCGATCATGGGCTTGATGATGCTGACCGCCGGCCCCGGCATCACCATCACCATCCATGGCACCGGCCCGGATGCGGCCGCCGCAGTGGATGCGCTCTGCGCGCTGATCGCCGGACGCTTCGGCGAAGAAGACTAGGGCACTAAATCATAAACGAATAACGAGATGGCGGCGCGGATGCGGCGTTGATGTCCGCTTCTGACCGACCCGAAGCGGGCATACACGCGGCGGCGCGCAATATCCGGCATTTTGGAACCGGACCGCTTTCAGGCCGTTCTACTCCGATAGGCTTCTGTTCCGCGCACAAGGAAAATTGATATGGGCACGCGCGCTTATTGGTCCGGACGTATTCGATTGGCTTTGGTCTCAATCCCGGTCGAGATCGTCCCGGCGACAAAATCGTCGAGCCGCATTTCGTTCAATCAGATTCACAAGCCGAGCGGCAAACGGATTCGATACGAGAAGGTCGCGCCGGGCGTCGGCCCCGTCGATGCCGACGACATCGTCAAGGGCTACGAAGTCGAAAAGGGAAAATACGTTCTGCTCACTGACGAAGAGATCGGCGACGTCAAGCTCGAAGCCAAGAAATCCATCGACCTTGTTCAATTCGTCGATCAGGACGACATCGACCCTATTTATTTCGAGCGGCCGTTCTTCGTGCTGCCGGATGGCGACAATGAAGACACCGAAGAGGCCTATGCGGTGTTGCGTGACGCGCTGCGCAAGACGAAAAAAATAGGTCTCGGTCAGATCGTGGTGCGCGGCACAAGTTCGATCGTGGCGATCAAGCCGTGTGGCAAGGGCTTGCTGATGGAAACGCTGCGCTACCCCGGCGAATTGAAGAAGGCGGATTCGGCGTTCGACGGCATTCCGGAGAAACATCCGGCCAAGGATCTGCTCGAACTCGGCGAGGAGTTGATCAAAAAGAAAACGTCGAAATTCCATCCGGAACAATTCAAGGATTCCTACACTGTGGCGTTGCGTGAGCTGATCGCCGCCAAGCAGGAAAAACGTCCGCCGCGCGAGATCGAGGATACCGCGCCGGCCTCGAACGTCATCAATCTGATGGATGCGCTCAAGCGCAGCGTCAAAGGCGGCGGCAAGCCGGCGGCGAAAGATAAACCGGGGCTCAAGAAACCGGCGAAGCGCAAAAAGGGCCGGCACACAGCCGCCGCCTGAGTTCGACGATGTCAAAAGCGCGCGACCGCCTGACCACGTACCGCTCGAAACGCGACTTCAAGAAGACGCGCGAGCCGGCCGGTACGCCGCGCGCCTCGGGCCGCAAGCTGAGCTATCTCATCCAGAAACATGCGGCGAGCCATGAGCACTACGACTTCCGGCTGGAATGGAACGGCGCGCTGTTGAGCTGGGCGGTGCCGAAGGGGCCGAGCGAAAATCCCGACGACAAGCGGTTGGCCATCCACGTCGAGGATCATCCGGTCGAGTACGGCAAATTCGAAGGCACCATCCCGAAAGACGAATACGGCGGCGGCACGGTGATGCTGTGGGACCGCGGCACTTGGACGCCGGACGGCGATGTCGAGGCCGGGCTGGAAAAGGGCAAGCTCAGTTTCGAACTGCACGGCGAGCGGCTGAAGGGGCACTGGGCGCTGGTGCGCCTGCGGGCGCGTAGCAAAAACGACAAGGACAATTGGCTGCTGATCAAGGAGCTTGCAGGCCCCATGCCACGGAAGGGCAAGCTTATTGTCGAGCGCGAGATGACCAGCGTGGCGAGCGGCCGCACCATGGGTGAGATTGCGCAAGGTGCTAAAGTCTGGCACTCGAACAAATCGGCGGCGGCCAATGCGCAAAGGCTCAAGACAGAAAAAACGAAGTCCAAGCGAGTAAAAAAAAAGCCCGCGGGCCCGCTCCCCGCGTTCGTAAAGCCCCAGCTCGCCACGCTGGTTGACGCGCCGCCCGAGGGCGAAGGCTGGCTGCACGAAATAAAATATGACGGCTATCGCGCTGTCACTGCGCTGTCGGGCGGCAAAGTCGCAATCCGCACTCGCAACGGTCTCGACTGGACTGACAAATTTCACGTTTTGGTCGCGCCGTTAGCCGATTTGCCCCGTGACACCGCGTTGATCGACGGGGAAATCGCCGTCACCGATGCGCAAGGCCGCACCGACTTCGGCGCGCTGCAGGATGCGCTGAGCAATGACGGCGCCGGCATTGGCTATTACATGTTCGATCTGCTGCGGCTCGACGGCGAGGATTTACGCGATACGCCGCTGCTCGAACGCAAGGCGCGCCTGAAGAAGCTGCTTAAGGATGTGCCTGCAAACGGCCCGCTGATCTATTCCGATCATATGGTCGGTGCTGGCGATAAAATCTTCGCCCATGCCTGCGATCTCAAGCTCGAAGGCATCGTCTCCAAGCGCGCTGATGCCGCCTACCGCTCCGGCCGCACCAAAAGCTGGCTGAAGAGCAAATGCGGCATGGAGCAGGAATTCGTCATCATCGGCTGGCGGCCCTCAACTAAAGCCGGCCGGCCGTTTTCGTCGCTGCTGCTGGCGCTGCGTGAGGGCGACACGCTGCGTTACGCCGGCCGCGTCGGTAGCGGCTATTCGGAGCAGGGCCTCGGCGACCTCGCGGAAAAATTCAAAAAACATGCGCGCAAAGATTCTCCGGTGCCCGGCGTTCCAGCGGCGATTGCCCGGCACGCGCATTTTCTCAAGCCTGAACTGGTGGCGCAGATCGCCTTGCGCGGCTGGACCCGCGACGGACTGGTGCGGCAGAGTTCGTTCAAGGGTTTGCGCAGCGACAAGCCGGCACGTGACGTTGTGAGGGAGCGGCCCATGGTAATGGCAAAAGCGATGAAACGCGGCAAAGAAGACCAGTTGTCCGATGACGGCTCGGAGGTGATCGAAGGCGTGCGCGTCACGCATCCGGACCGGGTGCTGTTCGCCGCGCAAAAAGTCACCAAGCGCGCGCTGATCGAGCATTACATCGGGGTCGCCGATCGCATGCTTCCGCATCTGGCCGATCGTCCAATCAGCCTGGTGCGTTGTCCGCGCGGCAGCGGCAAGGACTGCTTTTTCCAGAAGCACGCCTCGGATGGTTTCCCCGCGGAATTCCACAAGGTTTCGATCCGCGATAAATCCGGCAGCGCCGACTATCTTTATATCAAGGACGTCCGCGGACTGATCGCGGCCGTCCAGATGGGCGCGCTGGAACTGCATATCTGGGGCAGTCATATCGACGCGGTCGAAAAGCCGGACCGGCTGGTGTTCGATTTCGACCCTGATGAGGATTTGTCTTTTTCGAAAGTGCGCGACGCGGCGCGTGAGATGCGCAGCCGCCTGAAGAAACTGGGCTTGGAGTCGTTCCCGATGGTGACGGGCGGCAAAGGCATCCACGTCGTCGCGCCGCTCAAGCGCGGACATTCGTGGGACGCGCACAAGGATTTTGCCGAGGCGATGGCGCGCGTCATGGCGGCCGATGCGCCGGACCGTTACGTCGCCGTGATGTCGAAGGCCAAGCGCAAGGGAAAAATCTTCATCGATTATTTGCGCAACCAGCGCGGCGCCACCGCCATTGCGCCGTTCTCCACCCGCTCGCGCGCCGGCGCCTATGTCGCGTTGCCGGTGTCATGGGAAGCGCTGTCGAAATTGGCGAACGCGCATCCGATGGAAGTCGGCAAAGCGACCAAACTGATCGGCAGCCGCGATCCCTGGCAGGGCTATTTCAAACAGAAACAGGTGCTTCCAAAATTGACCGGATAGAGTATCGCGCCGGCAGGAGTTCGCCCAACCCCATATAAAGCAATCTTTATATATGCGTTGCGGCCATGACAATGGCCTGTTATAGGCTCGGGCCAATCATCCAGCATTTTCACGCATGTTGCACAGGACCGTTCATGACCGCTTCCGCCCATTCGAAAGCCAAAGCCGGCGACTACATCGTCAAGGACGTCGCGCTGGCCGAATTTGGCCGCAAGGAAATCTCGCTGGCCGAGACCGAGATGCCTGGCCTGATGCAGACGCGCGAGGAGTACGGCTCCAAGCAGCCGCTCAAGGGCGCGCGCATCGCCGGCTCGCTGCACATGACGATCCAGACCGCGGTGTTGATCGAGACGCTGGTAGCGCTCGGCGCCGACGTGCGCTGGGTATCGTGCAACATTTATTCGACCCAGGACCACGCCGCCGCCGCGATCGCCGCGGCCGGCGTTCCGGTGTTCGCCATCAAGGGCGAGAGCCTGAAGGACTATTGGGATTACACCGCCAAGCTGTTCGAATGGCACGGCGGCGGCACGCCCAACATGATCCTCGATGACGGCGGCGACGCCACCATGTTCGTGCATCAAGGCTATCGCGCCGAACACCATGACTCCGTGTTCCTCGACCAGCACAATTCGGAAGAAGAAGAAATCTTCTTTGCGCTAATCAAAAAGACGCTGAAGGAAAAGCCGAAGGGCTATTTCGCCGAACTCGCCAAAAACATCAAAGGCGTGTCGGAAGAAACCACCACCGGCGTGCACCGGCTCTACGACATGCAGAAGGCCGGCCAGCTCCTGTTCCCGGCGATCAACGTCAATGACTCGGTCACCAAGTCGAAGTTCGACAATCTTTATGGCTGCCGTGAATCACTGGTCGACGGCATTCGCCGCGGCACCGACGTCATGATGTCCGGCAAGATCGCGATGGTCGCGGGCTTCGGCGACGTCGGCAAAGGCTCGGCTGCCTCGCTGCGCCAGGCCGGCTGCCGCGTCATGGTGTCCGAGGTCGATCCGATCTGCGCGCTACAGGCGGCGATGGAAGGTTACGAGGTCGTGACCATGGAAGACGCGGCGCCGCGCGCCGATATCTTCGTCACTGCGACCGGCAACAAGGACATCATCACCATCGAGCACATGCGCGCGATGAAGGATCGCGCCATCGTCTGCAACATCGGGCACTTCGACAACGAGATTCAGATCGCGCACCTAAAGAACCTCAAGTGGAATAACGTCAAGCCGCAGGTCGACGAAATCGAATTCCCCGACGGCCACCGCATCATTCTGTTGTCGGAAGGCCGGCTGGTGAACTTGGGCAACGCCATGGGCCACCCAAGCTTCGTGATGTCGGCGTCGTTCACCAACCAGACGCTGGCGCAGATCGAGCTGTTCGCCAACAACAAGAACGGCAAGTACAAGAAGGAAGTCTACGTGCTGCCGAAGTCACTCGACGAGAAGGTCGCGCGGCTGCATCTGGCCAAGATCGGCGTGAAGCTCACCGAACTGCGCAAGGACCAGGCCGACTACATCGGCGTCTCGCAGCAGGGCCCGTTCAAGGCCGATCATTACCGGTATTAAGCGGAGCGCTTACGGCCGCGGCGGCACGATGAAGATCGTGTAGCGCTGCGGCTTGCCAGGAAACCGCAGAAAATTGCGCACGATCTCGTTTTCGACCGTGCGGCCGCCCGCCTGCGTCCCCGCCGCCCGGCATTTGGCATCCTCGGCAAAACACACGATCGCCTGCCCGCTGTGCGCAAGCTCAGCCGCGTCCGGCGGCGGCATCTCGGGCAACGCGCGCGGCCGGTCGGCGGCGTAGGAAATGACGCCATTGGCGAGACTGGCGTCGCCGCCGACAAAGCGCAACGGCTGTGGCGTGGTCAGGCGCCAAAGGCGCTCGACCTCGCTCGCCAGCAAATTGGCTTGCGCCGTGGCGGGCGACGGACCGTTGCGCTGCGCGACGATGGCAATGACCGGCGACGCGATCAGCATCACCAGCGGCAGCACAACCGCGCCGGCGAGAATGCGGCGCGTGTCGATTTCCTTCACCGTCACCGCCGGCTGCGACAACAGGAGCACCGGCAGCAGCGTCCAGGCCGACATCGACCACAGTGACGTGAGCTCGATGCCGCCGGCCAGAGCGCCAACCGCGGGCAACAGCAAAGGCCCCCAGAACGCGGCCGCCGCCAGTCTGCGCTCGGTGTCGGCCGGCCACGCCATGTCAGCGACCGTGGCGCGGCTCGGCCTTGTAGCCGCGAGCACGATGAGCACCGGAACCGCCACGTAGCCAACGGAGCCGGCGAGATAGCCGAGCGTGGCGATCGCCGTATCGGAAAACGCTTTGGCGCCGTGAACATAGACGGCGTACTCGAACGGCGCGAAGTTGTCGCGGTAAAGCCAGAGCAGATGCGGCGCCAGCACGGCAAGCCCGGCGGCGATGGTGATCCAGGGCGCGGGCGAGCGGAAATAACCGGCGCGGCGTTTGTCGATCAACGCTGCGACCGCCAGACCGGCGAGCAGAAACACCGACCAGTATTTGCCCAACATACAGCCAGCCGCGCCCAGGCCGGCGAGCGCGGCATAAAGCGCGCTACGCGACTTGTAGGAGCGCAGAAACCACAACGTGGTCGCCGCCCACAGCGGCATCAGCACGGTATTCACGTTAAACTTCAAAGCATGGAAATTGAAAAACGGAACAAACATCAGCAGCGCTAGGCCGGCGACGCGTTTCTCGATGTCGAGATAATCCGCCGACAGCCGCCAGACGATCCACAGCGCGATCGCCGGCGTCAACATCGCCAGCAGGTAATAGGACCATTCCGCGACCGGCAGCACGCTGAACCAGAGCCGCACGATCAACGCCGCCAGCGGCGGGTGCTTGTAGCCCCAGGCCAGATCGCGCGACCAGGCGATCAGCTCGGTCATGTCGGGATGCAGGCCCTGGCTCGACTTGGCGATGGTGCCGTAGATCGTCCACAGCACGACGTAGGCGCCGAGCGACAGCAACACGGCGCGCTCGGAGCCCGCCGGATCGATCAGCGCGCGACGCAGGGTGTGAATGGGCGCAAGTCTGGGCATTTGCCGGATTCTATCGCATGGGGCGCAAAAATCGTCCATGTCGCAAGGGATTAGGCCACCCTTCGCTTGAAGGTGCCGACCTTGGGTGTTATCTCGCGGCCATGACTTCGGTCCCGCTCCAGAACATCCGCAACTTCTCCATCGTCGCGCATATCGACCACGGCAAATCGACGCTGGCCGACCGGCTGATCCAGCTCACCGGCGGGCTCGAATTGCGCGAGATGAAGGAGCAGGTGCTCGACTCGATGGATATCGAGCGCGAGCGCGGCATCACCATCAAGGCGCAGACCGTGCGGCTCAATTACAAGGCGCGCGATGGCAAGGACTACGTCCTCAACCTGATCGACACCCCCGGCCACGTCGACTTCGCCTACGAGGTCAACCGCTCGCTTGCCGCCTGCGAGGGCTCGCTGCTGGTTGTGGACGCGAGCCAGGGCGTCGAGGCGCAGACGCTGGCCAATGTCTATCACGCCATCGACGCCGGCCACGAAATCGTGCCGGTGCTCAACAAGGTCGATCTGCCGGCGGCCGATCCCGAAGCGGTCAAGAAGCAGATCGAGGACGTGATCGGCATCGATGCGTCGGGCGCCATCGAGATTTCCGCCAAAACCGGGCAGAACGTGCCCGAGGTGCTGGAAGCGATCGTCACGCGCCTGCCGCCGCCGAAAGGCGACCGCGACGCGACGCTCAAGGCGCTGCTGGTTGATTCCTGGTACGACGCTTATCTCGGCGTGGTCGTGCTGGTGCGCATCGTCGACGGCGTTCTGAAAAAGGGCCAGCGCATCCGTATGATGGGCACCAACTCCGCCCACGACGTCGACCGCACCGGCGTGTTCACGCCCAAGCTGACACCGGTCGACGAACTGGGTCCGGGCGAGATCGGCGCCATCACCGCCTCAATCAAGGAAGTCGCCGATACGCGCGTCGGCGACACCATCACCGATGATCGTAAACCCGTCACGGAGATGCTGCCCGGCTTCCGCCCGGCGATCCCGGTGGTGTTCTGCGGACTGTTTCCGGTCGACGCCGCCAATTTCGAGGACCTGCGCGCCGCCATGGGGAAACTGCGGCTCAACGACGCCAGCTTTTCCTACGAGATGGAAACCTCGGCCGCGCTCGGCTTCGGCTTTCGCTGCGGCTTCCTCGGCCTGCTGCATCTGGAAATCATCCAGGAGCGGCTGTCGCGCGAGTTCAATCTCGATCTGATCGCGACCGCGCCATCGGTTATCTACAAGATGAAACTGCGCGACGGCAGCGAGATCGAGATTCACAATCCGGTCGACATGCCGGACGTGATGAAGATTCTGGAAATGCACGAGCCGTGGATCGAGGCGACGATCCTGACGCCCGACGAATATCTCGGCTCCGTGCTCAAGCTGTGCCAGGACCGCCGCGGCGTCCAGATCGAGCTCACGTACGTCGGCAACCGCGCGATGGTGAAATACAGCCTGCCGCTCAACGAAGTGGTGTTTGATTTCTACGACCGGCTCAAATCCGTGTCGAAGGGCTATGCCTCGTTCGACTATCATCTCACCGATTACAAGGAAGCCGATCTGGTGAAGATGCAGATCCTGGTCAACGACGAGCCGGTCGACGCGTTGGCCATGCTGGTGCACAAGACCCGCGCCGAGCACCGCGGCCGCGCCATGGTCGAGAAGCTCAAGGAACTGATCCCGCCGCACATGTTCCAGATTCCGATCCAGGCGGCGATCGGCGGCAAGATCATCGCGCGCGAGACCGTGCGCGCCTTCCGCAAGGACGTCACCGCCAAATGCTACGGTGGCGACGCCACGCGCAAACGCAAGCTGCTCGACAAGCAGAAGGAAGGCAAAAAACGCATGCGGCAATTCGGCAAGGTCGACATTCCGCAGGAAGCGTTCATCGCGGCGTTGAAGGTGGATACTTAAGTTCGGCTACTGCCGGTTTTCCCACCGCCGGCGCGCGAAGCCGCCATCGCCCGGCGCGCCGTTGAAAATTTCCTCGAAGCTCTGGCGTGAACGCGGGCTCTCGACACCCGCGCTGGTCCGCTCGCGCCCGCGCGCTTGCGGCTCCGGCGCCTCGCCGGTGATCACGATCTGGGTATCGCGCACGTGCTCCTTCACCAGCGAGAACAGCGTCGCTGCGTTGTCGGGATGCAGGCGGATGCAGCCATGCGAGGCCGGGCGGCCGAGACGCGAGATTTCGTAAGAGCCGTGGATGGCGTAGCCACCGTCGAAGAAAATCGAATACGGCATCGGCGACCAGTCGTATTTGCGCGAGAACCATTTGCGCTCGAGCCGTTCCGGCCGGTAGGTGCCGTTCGGCGTGCGGTAGCCCCAGCGCGCGGTCGACACCGGCCATTCGTAACGCTGGGAACCGTCGACCGAAACCGACAGCCGCTGCGCCGATTTGTCGACCGTGACGACGATGCCAGCCTCGGCGCATGAAAGCGGGCCGAGCAAAACGGCAATCGTTGCGGCAACAACAATAGAGCGCGGCATCGAGAACTCCCCGAATCGAGACGCAACGCCATCATCGCTTGATTCGACGGAATTTGCTCGAAATCCCGCGGCCTTGGTTACCGCGTGATGCCGTACTTGCGGTCGAGGCTGGCAAGCCAGGCCTGGCGCTCGCGCAAAATGCGCGTCTCGTCGTTGCCAACCGAGATGCGAGAGACGACGGGCTCGGAATGTTCCTTGGCGCTCAAGTGCTGTTGCGCTTCGACGTCGTCCAGGGCCTTGGCGAAATGCTGCTCGGCCGCGCTCTGCGCCGGGGTATCAGCATCGGCGAGAGGCGCCGCGCCGGGTGCCGCCGGCAAGGGACCGTTCATGATGACGATCCTGGTGTTGCGCGCGCCTTCGTGGCGCACCAGCGAGAACAGCGTCGAGGCGTTGTCAGGCCGGAGCCGCACGCAGCCGTGCGAGGCGGCGTGGCCGAGATTGTAGGCCTCCATGGTGCCGTGCACGGCATAGCCGCGATGAAAGAACACCGCCCACGGCATCGGCGTCATGCCGTATTCGTGCGAATACCAGTGCCGCTCGAGTCGGATCGGGCGGAATTTTCCGGTAGGCGTCTCGTGCCCGCGCCGCCCGGTCGAGACCGGCCAGCGATAGGCCTCATTGCCGTCGATCGTCACCGACAGGCGCTGCTGCGATTTGCTGATGTTGACCAGGAGTTCGGCCTTGGCGGGCAGCGGCAGACACAGCAGCGCGCCCAAGGCGGCAATAGCGATGCAACGCATGATCCGACCCCAGCAACTCCGAGACGACTGCCAGTTTCGCGCGCGCGCCGCTGCCTTGTAAAGGCTTTGTTAACCATAAAACCCTTGGCCTTATTCGAATTTTCGTGATCGCCCGGAAACGGAACCGGACCGCCGCGTTTAAACCATCGCACGTATTTAACCTGACAGGCATAGGCGGAATCGCTAGACCGGAAGCGTCATGAAAGCCCGTTTCATCGCTTTGTTCGGACTGTCGCTGGTCGTTGTCGCCGGCGTGCTCGTTGCCGCCGAGCGCACCAAGGTTGCGCAGGCGCCGCCCGCGATCAGTGCGCCGCCCGCTCAGGTCTTGCCGCCGCCACTACCTGCTCCTGCCCCGCCACCCGCCGCGCCGCCGCCGGCCGCGGCCGAGCCGCCCGCGCCCGCCGTTCCGCCCGTGGTCGCGGCGCCACCGCCTGCCGCCGTCCCGCCGGTCGTCACTGCTCCGCCGCACGTTGAACCCGCGCCGGTTGTCACGGCGCCGCCCGTCGAGGCACCCGCTCCTGTCGTTACCGCGCCGCCGCCGCAAACGCCCGTCGTCACCGTGCCGGCGCCGATGCCGCCGCAGAAACCGGCCACCGCCGAAGACAAGCAGCCGGCCAAGCAACTGTTCTCACATGTAGCCCTGCCGAGCTTGGGCAAGGCTGTGGCCATCGGCTATTACCCGCGCGGCTGTCTGCAAGGCGGCGTCGAGCTACCGGTCAACGGCCCGAATTGGCAAGTGATGCGGCTGTCGCGCAACCGCAATTGGGGCCATCCGGAGCTGGTCAATTTCCTGGAAAAATTCGCGCCGGCCGCCGCCAAGGCCACCGGCTGGAAGGGCATCCTGATCGGCGACATGGCGCAGCCGCGCGGCGGCCCGCTGCCGTTCGGACATTTGAGCCATCAGATCGGGCTCGATGTCGACATCTGGTTCATGCCGATGCCGAACCACGAGCTCAGCAAGAAAGAGCGCGAGGACACTTCGGCCATCAATGTGGTGGCCGCGGATAAATTGAACATCAATCCGAAAGTCTGGACGCCGCAGCACGAGCAATTCATCAAGACCGCGGCCGAAGAACCCGAGGTCGAGCGCGTGCTGGTCAATGCCGCGATCAAGAAGGAACTGTGCCGCATCGAGGGCAAGGATCATTTCCCGTGGATGGCCAAGGTGCGGCCCTGGTACGGCCATGACGACCACATCCACGTGCGGCTGAAATGTCCGGCCGACTCGCCGAATTGCCGCAAGCAGCCGCCGGTGCCGGGCGATGACGGCTGCGCGCCCAAGGCGCTGGAGTACTGGTTTTCCGACAAGGTGCTGCATCCCAAGCCGAAACCGCCGGGACCGCCAGGGCCTCCGGCAAAGGGCCTGACGCTGGCCGACCTGCCGCCGGCCTGCAAAAACGTGCTCGACGCGCCGGCCAATCCCAAGGCTGCACAGCGCTAAACACCCGCTCATTCCCGCCACGCGGCGATCGCGCTAGAGTGCCGTCATGGCCGACGACATCGACATCCTGCGCGAGCTGGAAAAGAAGGTGCTCTGGCTCGCGAGCTGGACCATCCACAACGCCAATCACCTGCGCGAAAATACCGACGGCGCGAAAGTAGGCGGCCATCAGGCGTCATCAGCCTCGCTCGCCACCATCATGACGGCGCTTTATCTCGACGTGCTGCGGCCGCAAGACCGCGTCGCGGTCAAGCCGCATGCCTCACCGATCTTCCACGCCATCCAGTACCTGCTCGGCAAGCAGACGCGGGCAAAGCTGGAGACCTTCCGAGGCTACAAGGGCGCGCAGAGCTATCCCTCGCGCACCAAGGACGCCGACGACGTTGATTTCTCCACCGGCTCGGTCGGCCTCGGCGTGGCGCAGACGCTGTTCTCCTCGCTGGTGCAGGATTACGTGCGCGCGCACGGCTGGGGACTGGCAAGACCGGAAGGCCGCATGGTGGCGCTGGTCGGCGACGCCGAACTCGACGAAGGCAATATATTCGAGGCGCTGCTCGAAGGCTGGAAGCAGGGCGTGCGCAATTGCTGGTGGATCATCGATTACAACCGGCAAAGCCTCGACGCCGTGGTGCGCGAAGGTCTGTGGGAGCGCTACGAGCAGCTGTTCAAGAATTTCGGCTGGGATGTCGTCATCGTCAAATACGGCTCGCTGCAGCAGGCGGCGTTCAAGGAGCCGGGCGGCGACAGGCTTAAAGCCTGGGTCGACAACTGCCCGAACCAGCTTTATTCGGCGCTGGTGTTCGCCGGCGGCGCGGCCTGGCGCAAGCGGCTCACCGACGAGATCGGCGACCAGGGCGGCGCGAGCAAGCTGATCGAAAAGCGCTCGGACGACGAACTCGCCGCGCTGATGAACAATCTCGGCGGCCACGATCTGCCGTCGGTGCTGGACGCGCTTCACGGCGCCCATCCGGAAAAGCCGACCTGTTTCATCTGCTACACGGTGAAGGGCTTCGGCCTGCCGATGGCCGGGCATAAGGACAATCATGCCGGGCTGATGACGCCGGCGCAGATGGAGGTGTTCCGTAAAGCCATGGCGGTGCAGCCGGGCCATGAATGGGACAAATTCGAAGGTCTCGCGCTGCCGGCCGAGCAACTGCAGAGATTCCTCGACCGCGTGCCATTTGCCACCGATAAAAATCGCCGCCTCGGCGCGCCCGAAATCGAAGTGCCGGACAGCCTGCCGGTCACCATTGCGCCCACGATGGCGACGCAGACCGGCTTCGGCGCGCTGCTCAACGAGATCGGCCGCGGCGATGGCGATTTCGCGCAACGCATCGTCACCACCTCGCCGGACGTGACGGTGTCGACCAATCTCGGACCCTGGGTGAACCGGCGCGGGCTGTTTGCGCGCGAGAAGATGGCCGACATCTTCAAGAGCGAGCACATTCCGTCGACCTTCAATTGGGAATTCTCGCCCAAGGGCCAGCATATCGAACTCGGCATCGCCGAGATGAACCTGTTCATTTTGCTGTCGGCGCTGGGGCTGTCGCACTCGATCAACGGCGAGCGCTTGCTGCCGATCGGCACGCTCTACGATCCGTTCATCGCGCGCGGTCTCGATGCGCTCAATTACGCCTGCTACCAGGATGCGCGTTTCATTCTGGTGGCGACGCCATCCGGCATCACTCTCGCCGGCGAGGGCGGCGCGCACCAATCGATCGCCGAGCCGCTGATCGGCATGGCGCAAGACGGGCTGGCGTCATTCGAGCCGGCTTATGTCGACGAACTTGCTGTTATTTTGCGCTGGGCCTTCGCCTATATCCAGAAAAGTGGCGACGGCGAAGCATCCGAGCGCAACTGGCTGCGCGACGAGACCGGCGGCTCGGTCTATCTGCGGCTCTCGACGCGCCCGATCGAGCAGATCCAGCGCACGATGGCGCCGGACCTGGCGCAGCAGATCGTCGACGGCGCCTATTGGCTGCGCGAACCAGGCCCGAATTGCCAGATTGTGGTTGCTTACACAGGTGCGATCGCGCCGGAAGCGATCGCCGCCATCGGACTGATGGCGGAGGACCGCCGCGACGTCGGTCTGCTGGCCGTGACGTCAGCCGACCGCCTGAATGCCGGCTGGACCGCCGCGCAACGCGCCCGCGAACGCGGCCTGGTCCATGCGCGCTCGCATATCGAACGGCTGCTCGCCGACGTGCCGCCACATTGCGGCATCGTCAGCGTGCTCGACGGCCATCCGGCGACACTGGCCTGGCTTGGCGCCGTCGCCGGCCATCGCGTGCGGCCTCTTGGTGTTGAGCACTTTGGTCAGACCGGCTCGCTCGCCGAGCTGTACAGGCACTACGGCATCGACACCAACGCCATCGTCGCGGCGGCGCAGGCGATCGCGCCCGGCCGCCCGATCCGCCACCTCAAGGCGTTGCCCTGATCAATACCGGGTCATCATCCCGACGCCGAAGATGGCGCCGACGATGCTGAAAACCACAATCCAAAGCACGATGATGCAGACCACGACGGCGATCGTGTAGACGATGGCCTTGCCGGCAGGCGGTCTCATCAGCGCTACGATGCCGATGTGCAGCAGATAGAGACTGTAGAGCCCGAGGATGCCGAGAATGGCCAAAGCCGGGATGATGTTGAAGACGCCGCAAATCCAGGCGGCGGTCGGCGCGAACGTCGACACCCGCATGGCGTTGTCGAGATTCTTTTGCCCGTCGAACACGCCGGCGAGAAAATCGATGATGTAAGCCATCACGAAAACGCCGACCAGGCCCAGCACATAGATGACGACCGCGTGCACCAGCCCACTCACGATGCCGACGCGGAACGAACCGAAACCGATGATCGACGTGCCGATGAACGAGCACACCGGTGGGATGGCGGAGACGATGCAGACGTAATTCGTGAAGAGGTAGCCGGCATCGCCGGGTTCACGCCCGATCACGGCCCACTCGGATTTCGGTTGCAGCAGGATATTTTTGACACGCTCGACGAGATTCATAACACCCCTCCTTTGATCCACATGTTGACGTTCAACGCGACCGATCTTCCAAAATCATTGCGGCGCCCTTTTCCGCGATCATCATCGTCGGCGAATTGGTATTGCCGGACGTGATCGACGGCATCACCGAGGCATCGATGACGCGCAAGCCATCGATACCGATGACGCGCAGGCGGGCATCGACCACCGCGCGCGCATCGTCGTTGCGGCCCATGCGGGCAGTGCCGACGGGATGGAAAATGGTGGTGCCGATATCGCCGGCGGCTTTTTCAAGTGCGGCCTCATCTTCGTCGCGCACCGCGCCACCCGGCAGATATTCGACCGGTGAATATTTGCGCAACGCCGGTTGCGAGACGATTTTGCGCGTGACGCGGATCGAATCGGCGGCAACGCGGCGGTCTTCTGGCGTCGCCAGATAATTCGGCGCGATCGCCGGCGGCTCTCGCGGATCGGCCGATTTGAGCGACAGCGCGCCACGGCTGGTCGGCCTGATATTGGCGACGCTGGCAGTGAAAGCCGGGAACGGGTGCAACGGCTCGCCGAACGTGTCGAGTGAGAGCGGCTGCACGTGATATTGGATGTTGGCTCGGTCTTGCGTCTTGTCAGAGCGCGTAAACGCGCCGAGCTGAGACGGCGCCATGGTCATCGGTCCGCGCCGGCGCAGCAGATAATCGGCGCCCATGGCGAGGCGGCGCGGCAGCGACGCGTAGGTTTCATTCAAGGTTTTGATGCCGGACACTTTGTAGATCATCCGCAACTGCAAATGATCGTGCAAATTGGCGCCGACGCCCGGCTTATCAAGCAAAACCCGAATGCCGAATTTCGAAAGTTGCGCGGCTGGGCCGACACCCGACAGCATCAGCAAATGCGGCGAGCCGATCGAGCCGGCGGCGAGAACGACTTCGCCGCGGCAACGCGCGTTTCGCACGACGCCATTCTGCCGCCAGCGCACGCCGATGGCGCGCTTGCCGGTGAATTCCACGCCTTCGACCAGACAGCCGGATTCGAGCTTCAGATTTTTTCGGTGCAGCACCGGCTTCAAGAAACCGCGCGCCGCCGACCAGCGCCGCCCGCGTTTCTGGTTGACGTGGAAATAGCAAATACCCTCGTTGTCGCCGGTGTTGAAATCCTCGACCGCCGGAATGCCGTATTGGACCGCGGCCTCGCGAAACGCATCGAGAATGTCCCAGCGCAGGCGCGGCTGCTCGACCCGCCATTCGCCACCGGCAGCATGTTCGCCCTGCCCCAGAAAATGATCGACGTGTTTGCGGAAGTACGGCCGCACGTCGTCCCACGACCAGCCCGGCAGCCCGAGCTGCCTCCATTGGTCGTAATCGGTGGCCTGGCCGAGCATGTAGATCATGCCGTTGATGGCGGACGAACCGCCGATCACCTTACCACGCGGATAATTGAGACTGCGCCCGTTGAGGCCCGGTTCGGGCTCGGTTTTCAACATCCAATCGGCGCGCGGATTGCCGATGGCGAACAAATAGCCGACCGGGATGTGAAACCAGATCCAGTTGTCGCTACCGCCTGCCTCCAGCAGCAGCACGCGGTTGGCCGGATCGGCCGACAGCCGGTTGGCCAGCACGCAACCGGCGGAGCCTGCCCCCACCACGATGTAATCGAACTCGCCTTCGATGGGTGCCGCGTCTGCCATTGTCGCGCCTTGGCGTGCCTTGGAACCGGACTTTACCCATGCCCGCGAGACTTGCTAGGCTCGCTTTGTACTTGCGGCGCACTGTGCGTGCGCTGCGAAAGCTGGAACGGCGGTTCCGACGTCGCTCAAAATCCGATCGACACAGACCGGCGCTCATTCTGCGCCCGAAGGAAACCGCCATGTTCGCACGGCCTTTGGCCATTCTCGCTTTATTCGCCGCCATCGCCGGCGCGCCGCAGCCGGCCGCTGCACAAGAATCCATCACCGTGTTCGCCGCCGCCTCGCTGCGCAATGCGCTCGACGACGCCGATGCGGCCTTCAGCAAGGCCACCGGCATCAAGGTGGTGGCAAGCTATGAGGCGACCTCGACGCTCGCCAAGCAGATCGAGCAAGGCGCGCCGGCCGACGTGTTCATCTCCGCCGACTTGCGCTGGATGGATTATGCAACCGAGCACAAGCTCATCAAGCCGGACACCCGCGTCAATCTGCTCGGCAACCGGCTGGTGCTGATCGCGCCAGCCGATTCCAAACTGGACAAGGTCGTGATCGCCAAAGGCTTCGACATCGCCAAGCTCGCCAGCGAGGGGCGTATTGCGGTTGCCGACGTCAAGGCCGTGCCGGCCGGGCTCTATGCCAAGGCGGCGCTGGAAAATCTCGGCGCCTGGGCGACAGCGGAACCAAAACTCGCGATGGCCGAGAACGTGCGGGCAACGCTCGCCTTCGTGGCGCGCGGCGAGACGCCGGTCGGCATCGTTTACGAAACCGACGCCAAGGTTGAGCCGAAGGTGAAGATTATCGGCGTGTTTCCGGACGGCTCTTATCCACCCGTCACTTATCCGGTGGCGGCAACGACTGCGACCACGAACAGCGCGGTCGCGCGTTATCTGAGCTTCCTGCGTGGCGCTACGGCCAAGGCCACGTTCGAAAAATACGGCTTCAGCTTCTTGATCAAGCCGATCTCGTAGCGTGTTCGAGCTGTCGCCGCAGGACTGGACCGCCGTCGCGCTGTCGCTGCGCGTCGCAGCCGTGTCGACCGTGGTGGCGCTGCCGTTCGGCATCGCCATCGCCACTCTGCTGGCGCGCAAGGATTTCTGGGGGAAATCGCTGGTCGACGCGGTCGTGTTGTTGCCGCTGGTGCTGCCGCCGGTGGTCACCGGTTATCTGCTGCTCATCACGTTCGGCCGCCGCGCGCCGGTCGGCGCGTTCCTCGCCGATCATTTCGGCATCGTGTTCTCGTTCCGCTGGACCGGCGCCGCGTTGGCCTGCGGCATCATGGCGTTTCCGCTGATGGTGCGGGCGATCAGGCTGTCGATCGAGGCGATTGACCGCCGGCTGGAGGACGCCGCCGCGACGTTGGGCGCCAACCGTACGTGGCTGTTTTTGACCGTGACGCTGCCGCTGGCGCTGCCCGGCATTATCGCCGGCATGATGCTGGCCTTCGCGCGTGCGCTCGGCGAATTCGGCGCCACCATCACCTTCGTGTCCAACATCCCGGGCGAGACGCAGACCATCTCGGCGGCGATTTATACGCTCACGCAGGTGCCGGGTGGGGATGCCGCCGCGCTCTCGCTGGTGATCGTCGCCGTGATCATCTCGCTCACCGCGCTGACCGCGTCGGAATGGCTGGCGCGCCGCGCGACCACGCGCCTGCACGGATCCTGATCATGCTGGCCGTCGACATCGAAAAAAAGCTCGGCGCGTTCACGCTCAATACCAAGTTCATGAGCGAGAGCGGCGCGACGGTTTTGTTCGGGCCTTCCGGCGCCGGCAAGACCAGCGTCATCAACATGATCGCCGGGCTGCTCAAGCCCGACCGCGGACGAATTGTGCTCGATGACGAGGTCCTGTTCGACCGCGCCGCGCGCATCGACGTGCCGGCCTGGCGCCGCCGCATCGGCTATGTGTTCCAGGAAGGGCGGCTGTTTCCGCATTTGTCGGTGAAGCACAATCTCGATTACGGCCGCTGGATGGGCGGCCATGCCGCCGACGCGGAGTCGTTCGCGCACGTGGCCGAATTGCTCGATATCGGCCCGCTGCTCGACCGCCGGCCCGGCAAGCTATCGGGCGGCGAGCGCCAGCGCGTCGCGGTCGGCCGCGCGCTGCTGATGCGTCCGCGTCTGCTGCTGCTGGATGAGCCGCTCGCCTCCCTCGATGTGGCGCGCAAGCAGGACATCCTGCCCTATTTCGAGCGGCTGCGTGACGAAGCGAAAGTGCCGATGATCTATGTCAGCCACGATGCGGCCGAGGTCCGGCGCATCGCCAGCCGCGTGGTGCGGCTCGACGGCGGCACAGTCGCGGCGACGGGCGGTGTGGAGTTGTTGACCGCCTGATATGCTGTAGCGATGTTCCCGCCCGAACGAATCGTCTGCCTGACCGAAGAAACCGTCGAGACGCTCTATCTCCTCGGCGAGGAGGATCGCATTGTCGGCGTCTCCGGCTATGCGGTGCGCCCCGCCCGCGTGCGCAAGGAAAAGCCGAGGGTGTCGGCCTTCATCTCGGCCGACGTGCCGAAAATTCTCGCGCTCAAGCCGGATCTGGTGCTGACGTTCTCCGACTTACAAGCCGACATCGTGGCGGATTTGGTGCGCGCCAATATCGCGGTCCACGCCTTCAACCAGCGCGACATCGCCGGCATTTTTGACATGATCCGCACGCTCGGCGCGTTGGTTGGCGCAGTGGAAAAAGCGAAAGCGCTGGCGCGTACGCTCGCCGCGCGCGTCGATGCCGTGCACGAGCGGGCTTTGCGTCTGCCGCACCGGCCGCGAGTTTATTTCGAGGAATGGGACGACCCGATGATCTCCGGACTCGGCTGGGTCTCGGAGCTGATCGAATGCGCCGGCGGCATCGAGGTTTTCCCTCAGCTCGCCCTGCGCAAGAACGCCAAGGACCGCATCGTGTCGGGCGCCGAGGTGATCGGCGCGCAACCCGACATCATCATCGGCTCCTGGTGCGGCAAGAAATTCGTGCCCGCCAAGGTCGCCGCCCGGCTGGGCTTCGAGCGGGTTCCGGCGGTCGCCACCGGCTGGCTGCGCGAAATCAAGTCGACCTTGATTTTACAGCCCGGCCCGGCGGCGCTTACCGACGGGCTCGATGCGCTTGCCGGAATCATTGCCGAATGGACCGAAAAACGTGCTATGGAACGGCGAACATGAAGTCATAAGGATTGACCGCGATGCAGACGAACAAAGCGCACACCGGCCCCTGGGTGGATTTTGGTCTAGTGGCATTCCTGATCGGTTTGGACGTGGTGGCAAGGCTGGTGCCGCATGCGCCGGGCTTCATGCCGATCGCCGCCAGTGCGCTGTTCGCCGGCCGCATGATGCGTATCCCTGGGCTCGCCTTCGTGGTGCCGATCGCCGCCATGGGGCTCAGCGCCTTGGCGCTTGGGCCCGACGATTGGCGGATTTCGCTGATCGTCACGTTGGCGGTCTCGCTGCCGGCTCTCGTCGGCATGGTCACGCGCCGGTGGAGCGGCATCCCGACAACGATTGCCGTCATGGTGCCCTGCTCGCTCGCTTTCTTCGTGATCTCGAATTTCGCGGTCTGGGCGTTCAGCGGTATCTACAGCCTCGACATCGCAGGCCTGACTCAGTGCTACGTCGCGGCGCTGCCATTCCTGCAAAACACGATGGCGGGCGATTTGTTCTGGACCGCGGTGCTGTTCGGCGGCGCCTGGGCCATCCAGAACCGGGCAGCGCTGGCAGGCCGCGCGCACTAACAACGCGCGGCCCCGCTCTTATCGCAAACTAGAACGCGACCTTATCGCCGCCCTTGAGCGAGAGGATTTCGCGCGCCTCGTCGGGGTTCGCGATCTCCAGCCCGAGCCCTTCGAGAATCTTGCGCACGTTGGTCACTTGCTGGGCGTTTGATTCGGCGAGCTTGCCGGCGCCGATCCACAGCGAGTCCTCCATGCCGACGCGCACATTGCCGCCCATCGCCGCGGCTTGCGCGGCTACCCGCATCTGATTGGCGCCGGCGCCCAGCACCGACCAGTGATAATTGTCGCCGAGCAGACGGTCGGCGGTGCGCTTCATCATGATGACGTCTTCGGGATGCGCGCCGATGCCGCCGAGAATGCCGAACACCGACTGCACGAACAGCGGCGCCTTGATCACGCCGCGATCGAGGAAATGCTTGAGCGTGTAAAGGTGCCCGATGTCGTAGCACTCGATCTCGAAGCGCGTGCCGTTCTCCGAGCAGGTGCTCAGAATGTATTCGATGTCGGCAAAGGTGTTCTTGAACATGCCCTTGCGCGAGCCTTCGAGATACGGCTCTTCCCAGTCGTATTTGAACTTGCCTTTGTAGCGCGGGATCATCGGGTAGAGCCCGAAATTCATCGTTCCCATGTTGAGCGAGGCGACTTCCGGCTTGAAGGTCGCGGCCGGTTTGACGCGTTCCTCGGCGGTCATGGTCGGCGCACCGCCGGTGGTGATGTTCACCACCACATTAGAACGCTGCTTGATCACCTTGAGGAAGGGCGCGAACGCCTCCGGCGTCTGGTCGGGACGACCGTCTTTCGGATTGCGCGCATGCAGATGGACGATGGCCGCCCCGGCCTCGGCCGCGGCGATCGCATTATCGGCAATCTGCTCGGCGGTCACCGGCAGATACGGCGACATCGACGGCGTATGGATCGAGCCGGTAACGGCACAAGTAATGATGACTTTGCGTGATTTCGCCATGAGCCTTCCATCCCGGTGTAGTAACAGTTTTGTTTTGACGATTGGACTTGAAGGACGATCCTAGAGTATCAGCCAGCCTCGAGTCACCTCCGGGAACGCCTGCCGTGGACGTAAAGACGCAACCTGCGGCGGCACGGCATTCGCTCCTGATCGGCGTGCTGTGCGGCACCGGCGCTGCGTTCGGCTGGGCAGCCGGCTTTGTCGCAGCCAAACATGGCATCGAAGCCGGCTTCACACCCGCCGACCTTGCCTTCCACCGCTATTTCTGGACCGGAATTTTTCTTTTGCCGGTAATGTTGCGCGCCGGCATCGCCGATCTCGGCGGCGTCGGCTGGGGGCGCGGGCTGGTGATGAGCATCCTCTCCGGCCCGCCCCAAGCCTTCATCGCCTATTCCGGCTATATCCTCGTGCCGCTCGGGCACGGCACTGCCATCCAGCCGGCCTGCGCGGCGCTGTTCGGCATCATTCTCGCGACGTTCCTGCTGCGCGAGCGGATGACGCCGCATCGGCTGTTCGGCGCGGCGGCGATCATCGGCGGCTTGCTGGTGTTCGGCGCGGAGTCGCTCGCCACCATCGGCACGCATGGCGTTGGCGGCGACCTGATGTTCGTCACCGCCGGCTGTTTCTGGGCCACATTCGGGATCCTGCTGCGCTACTGGAGCATCCCCGGCATGCGCGCGGTGGCCGCGGTGGGTACGTTCACGCTCATCCTGATGGCGCCGCTATTCCTGTTGATTGCCGGTTACCAGCACATGGCGCAACTGGGCTGGCACGAGAACCTGCTGCAGGTTTTCGTGCAAGGATTGGTCGCGGGCGTGCTGCCGATCTTTCTTTTTTCGATCGCAGTGGTGCGGCTTGGCGCCGGCCGCGCGTCGACCTTCCCCGCCTTGGTGCCGATCTTCGGCCTTATCATCGGATTTATCACGCTTGGCGTAGTGCCGAGCATCCCGCAACTGATCGGGTTGGTGATCGTGGTGATCGGCTTCCGGTTCGTGGTACGTTGATCGTCAGGCCTCCGGCCCGGCGTATTTTCCCGCCGTCTCCGGAAACATGTTCTTGATGATCTTGAATTTCGAAATATCCACCGTCGCGTCCATGTGCATGAAGATGACGGCGTCACGCAACACCTTCTCGATACCGAAATCGAGCATGATGCCGTTGCCGCCGTGCAATTCGACCGCATGCTGCGCGACCTTCATGATTTCTTCCGAAGCAAACATCTTGGCCATGTTGACCAGGGTTTCGGCTTCCGGCGCGTTGTCGTCGACCGCTTGCGAGGCGCGATCGAGCAAGGCTCGCACCGCCTCGATTTTGGTCGCCATGTCGGCGAGCCGCAGCGCAACCGCCTGATGCTTGATCAGGACGCGGCCGCCTTGGACGTAGTTCTGCACGTAGTCGGCGGTCGCCTCGAAGGCGCGCACGCCGACGCCGAGATTTTTCGCCGCCTGGATGATCTTGCCCGGACGGAAATAGACGCCGGCCGAACCCATCGCCGAATCCTGCACCAGCAATTGGTCGTCGGGGATAAACATATCCTCGAACACCATCTCGCCGTTGTTCATGAAGCGGCAGCCGAGCGTTTCGTTGCAGCGCGCGACCGAAAAACCCTTGGTCTCGCGCGGCACCAGGAACGACGACGTTCCCTGCATCATGCCGACCTTGGGATTGCTGTTGGCGTAAACGACGTAAAGCGAAGCGTCGTAGCCGTTGGAGATGAACTGCTTGCGGCCGTTGATCACCCAGCCGCCGTTGGCCTTCACCGCCTTGGTCTGCATCGCCGCTTCCGGCACGTTGTAAGGCAGCCATCGATCGGAGGCGCCGCGCGGCTCGGTCAGACAATGCGCCATCAGGAATTGCGGCTCGGCGACCAGGCGCTTGAACCATTTCTCCTGGTGATGTTTGGGCGCGAACTGCCGCAGCAGCACCGAAACTTTCCAGTTCTGCACCAGCTTGTCGGCCAGACCTGAATCGCCGCGCGCGATTTCCTCGGCAACCAGCGCGAAGGTCCGCACTTCGGTACCATTTTCCAGCTCCACGCCGCCGTATTCTTCCGGCACGCCCAGCGTGCGGATGCCGACCTTCTCGGCGCCTTCCAGGATGCTCAGCGGCAGCCGCTCTTCGGGGACCATCGACCACTCTTTCTGCCAATTCTTCTTGATGTAGGGCAGGACCATGTCGTCGACGAAATCGCGGCAGCTCTGCCGCATCATCTTTTGTTCTTCGGACAAACCCCGGTCGTACATGTGCATAACCCCTGACTGCCGGCCCAGGTGCGGGCCCGATCTGATATTGGTCCGGATCGCAGGCTAATTCCACCGGGGTCTCGACCGGAGAAGCGTGGCATGGACGACGTCCAGCAGGTGGCCGGCACACTCAGCGATGTGTTGGCGACGATCGGCCGCGAATTCAGCTCGCTCCGGTTGCTGAGCCAGCTCGGTCTGATCCTGCTGGCAGCCGTGGTCGGCACGGTGGCCGCCACGCTGATCCGCCGGCGTGTCGATCTCAACGCACAAACTTTGGGCTGGCCGCCCTTTATGCAAACGGCGGTGCGGCTGCTGCTGGCCAATCTCGGCACCATTATTTTCGTGGGCGTCGTGCTGGTCATGCAGGGCGCGATCATCTCGCTCGCCATTCAGGGCCGGTTTTACCTACTCGGCGTCGCCGCGAGCCTCGCCACCGCCTGGGTGGTAATTGCGCTGGTGGCCGGGCTGATCCGCAACCAGTTCGTCTACCGGCTGGTGGCATTCTCGGCCTGGACCATCGCCGCGCTCAGCATCCTCGGCCTGCTTCAGCCGACCATGACGGCGCTCGACTCGATCGGGTTCGTGATCGGCGGCCTACGCGTCACGCCGCTGCTGGTGATCAAGACGTCCGTGTTACTGATGCTGACGCTGTGGGCGGCAAACGCGGCCAGCGATTTTCTCGACCGGCGGGTGCGCAGCACGGCCGATTTGACGCCGTCGATCCAAGTGCTGATCGGCAAGCTGATCCGGCTGCTACTCATCACCTTCGCGATTTTGATCGCGCTTTCGACCGTCGGCATTGACTTTTCCGCGCTGGCGTTCTTTTCCGGCGCGGTCGGCGTCGGCCTTGGTTTTGGCTTGCAGAAGATCGTCTCGAACCTGGTGAGCGGGATCATCCTGCTCGCCGACAAGTCGATCAAGCCGGGCGACGTGATCTCGGTAGGCGATAATTTCGGCTGGGTCGATTCGATGGGCGCGCGTTACATTTCGATCGTCACGCGCGACGGCCGCGAATTCCTCATTCCCAATGAGGACTTCGTCACCCAGCGGGTGATCAACTGGTCTTATTCGAACGACGAAGTGCGCCTCGACGTGCCGTTTGGCGTCTCATACGCGAGCGATCCGCACAAAATTTCCGAACTGGCGGTCGAGGCGGCCAAGTCGGTGGCGCGCGTGCTGGTGTCGCCGGCGCCGGTCTGCCATCTCAAGGCGTTCGGCGATTTCTCGCTGAATTTCGTTCTGCGCTTCTGGATTCGCGATCCGGTCGACGGCATCACCAATGTCAGCGGCAAGGTGCTGCTGGCGCTGTGGGACGCGTTCAAGCGCGAGGGGATCGAGATTCCCTATCCGGTGCGCGATGTGCGGGTCGCCGCACCGGCGCAAATTCAGGCCGGCGGCAAGAAGAAGGCGAAGCCGGCGCGCGCCTAAGCCGCCTTGCGGGTCGCCAGGAAATCGCCCATGCGTCCGAGCGCCTTCAGGATGTTCTCGGTCGAGTTGGCGTAAGACAACCGCATGTAGCCTTCGCCAAGAATGCCGAAGTCCGGTCCGCCGATGGTGACGACGCCGGTGTCGTTGAGCAGCGCGGACGCAAGTTCCTTGGCTTTCCAGCCGGTGCGCTTGACGTTGGGGAAAGCGTAGAACGCGCCCTTCGGCACCGTGCAAGACACGCCGGGCAATTTGTTCAGCCCCTCGACCACGACCTTCCGCCGCTTGTCGAACTCGGCGACCATTCTGTCCACCTCGTCCTGCGGACCGGTCAGCGCCGCCAGCCCGGCGTATTGCGCCGAAGCATTGACGCAGGAATGCAGATTGACCGCGAGCTTGCGCGCGTAGTCGTAAAGCTTGCCGGGGAATACCGCGTAACCGAGCCGCCAGCCGGTCATGGCGTAGGTCTTCGACCAGCCGTTGAGCAGGATCAGGCGATCGCGGATCGATGGGTAGGACAGCAGGCAGACGTGCTTCTCGCCGTCATAGACCATGTGGTCATAGATCTCGTCCGACATCACGCAGACGTCGGGAAATTTCTCCAGCCCCGCGACGAGCTTGTCGACTTCATTTTTCGGCGTGACGCCGCCGGTCGGATTGGCCGGCGAGTTGATGATGAGCAAGCGCGTCTGCGGCGTGATGAGCTTGAGCGTCTCCTCGGCCGAGAAGGCAAAGCCGTTTTCCTCGCGGATCGGTACCGGGATCGGCCGCGCGCCGGTATATTCGATCATCGAGCGATAAATCGGAAAGCCGGGGTCGGGATACATGATGTCGACACCGGGCTCGCCGAACATCAGGATCGACATGAACATTGTCGGCTTGCCGCCCGGCATGATCATCACGCTGTCGGGCGAGACCTCGACCTTGAAGCGCTTGTGCAGGTCGGCGGCCACCGCCTCGCGCAGCGGTGGGATGCCGTTCGCCGGGGTATAGCCGTGATGGCCGTCACGCAGCGCCTTGATCGCGGCCTCGACGATGAAGTCCGGCGTGCGGAAGTCGGGCTGGCCGATACCGAGGCTGATGATATCGCGGCCTTGCGCGGCGAGCGCATTGGCGCGAGCGAGCACCGCGAAGGCATTTTCCTCGCCGATGCGGTCGAAGGCCGCGATCGTTTTCAGCATGATGTCACTCCCCAGCAGTGGCTGCGCTTTTGCTATTTTGCGCCAGTTCACCCGATTGGGGAGCGAAAATCAAATGGCGAAATCCTAAGGCTCGCCGCCGTAGTGAGCGCCAAGGTCGCGCTGGATCTGTAAACGGATGAAGGGATCCGGATCCGTTCCCAGATAATCATTGGCAAAATAGACCGGCCCGGCGGGAAACAACTTCGTCCCGCGATATTTGCCGTTGCCGATCTGGGCGGCGTGGGCGCGGTCACATGCTTCTTATGATTGCGCGCCTGGGCGGCATTGGCCGGTACGGCGGCTGCCAGCGCAAAAACGATAGCGATGGCGGACACCGTCAGCTTGAGGGGGAGCGATGCCATGGCTGCATCCTTTCATGGAGTCGTTGCTCCCTGCCTTAGCCGGCCAGCACGGCGGCACAAGGGCGTTGCAGGCGGGTTCGATCACATCTCGGTGTCGGAATATTCAAGCGTGTGGGGGGTTACCGGGCCTCCAGTGACGCATGAGCGGCGCACATAGGACGCATCAGGGAATGCCGTTGTTCTCGGGCGCGTAATCGTGGCACGGTCGCGCCCGCTTCCCGCCGAGGACTCGTCCATGCCCAACCCATCAATTGCCGACAAACGCCGCACGTTCCGCGCGCTGCATCAAAACGGTTGTTTCGTCATTCCCAACCCGTGGAACGTCGGCAGCACCCGCTATCTGCAGGGACTAGGCTTCAAGGCGCTGGCCACCACCAGTTCGGGCTTCGCCCATTCGCAAGGTTTCGCCGATGGCAATCAATCCTGCGATCAGGTTCTCGCCCATTTCGGCGAGATCGCCGAGGCCAGCGACCTTCCGGTCAATGCCGACTTCGAGAACGGCTATGCCGACGACATTGGCCGCCTGACCGAGAACGTGACGCGTTGCATTGCGACCGGCGTCGCCGGCCTGTCGATCGAAGATTATACCGGCGATGACGCCAACCCGCTTTACGACTTCGATGTCGCGCTCGCCCGCGTCAAGGCGGCACGCGCCGCGATCGACAAAGCCGGCGGCGACGTGGTGTTCACCGCCCGCACCGAGGGCTTCATCAGGAATCGGCCCGATCTCGACGAGACCATCCGCCGTCTGAAAGCATTCGCCGATGCCGGCGCCGATTGTCTGTACTCGCCCGGCATCAAGACGCGCGAGCAGATCGAGGCGACCGTGAAGGCCGTGGCGCCGAAGCCGATCAACTTTCTCAACAGCGGCGCGTTCGGCTTCACCGTCAAAGACCTCACCGACATGGGCGTGCGTCGCATCAGCGTCGGCGGCTCGCTGGCGCGCGTCGCCATGCACGCCTTCATCAAGACCGCCACAGAAATAGCCAAGGAGGGCAAGTTCGATGGTTTCGCCGGCATAATGACGAACGCGGAACTCAATAAATTCTTCCACGAAGACCGCGCGCGCCGGACCAAGCCGTGAGCAACCACGTTCATCCGCAAACCGGGCAGCCGGTCGGCGCGCCGGTCGATCGGACGACGCGGGCGCTGCTGCCCGGTCCGATCACGCTCAAAGGCCGCTACGGCCGCCTCGAAAAGCTTGAGCCCCGGCACGCCGCGGACCTGTGGGCGGCCTTTGCCGGTCATGGCCATATCTGGACCTACATTTCAAAAGACGGACCGTTCGCCAACGCGGCCGAATTTGCCCCTTTTCTTACAATGCGCGCGGCAGCGGACGACCCTTACGCCTATGCGATCGTCGATCTAGAAAATCGTGCCGTCGGCTATGTGACGCTGCTGCGCATCGTGCCGGACATGCGCGTTATCGAGGTTGGTCATGTCCTCTATTCCCCGGCACTGCAACGCACGCCGCTCGGCACCGAGGCGCAATACCTGCTGGCGCGCTACGTGTTCGAAACGCTGGGCTATCGGCGCTACGAATGGAAATGCGACGCGCTCAACGCCGCCTCACAGCGGGCGGCGCTACGCTACGGCTTCATCTACGAAGGGACGTTCCGGCAATTCATGATCACCAAGGACGGCCGTAACCGCGACAATGCCTGGTTCTCCATGCTTGATAGCGAGTGGCCGATGCGCAAAGCCAATTTCGAGCGCTGGCTGGCGCCGAACAATTTTGTCGATGGCAAGCAAAAACTCAGCCTCAGCGCGCTGAACGGCGTCAAGGCATGAACGTCGACGTTCCGTCACCGACGCTGTTGCAGCAGCGGCCGTTCGTGTTGTTCTGGATCGCGCGGCTCGCCTCCACCATGGGCTACCACATGCTGGCCGTGACCATCGGCTGGCAGATCTACGAGCTGACCGACAGCGCCTTCGATCTCGGTCTGGTCGGGCTCATTCAATTCGTGCCGGCGGTCGTGCTGACGCTGCTGATCGGCCACGCCGCAGACCGCTACGACCGCCGCCTGATCGTGCGCGGCGCGCAAAGCACGTACGTGCTGGCGGCGGTGATCTTAATCGCCGCGCTGGCGAGCGGACATCTCAGCCGCAATCTTTTGTTTGGTGTGGTGTTTCTGATGGGCTGCGCGCGCGCCTTTGAAATGCCGACCGCGCACGCGCTGGCCCCGGTGCTGGTGCCGGCGGCGCTGATTTCACGCGCGGTGGCGGCCTGGACGTCCGCCAATCAGATCGCGGTGATTTGCGGACCGGCGCTCGGCGGCTTGATTTACGTGCTGAGCCCCATGCTGGTCGGTATTGTCTCTCTAATATTTTTTACGATCTCGATCACTTTCGTCACATTGGTACGGGTCAAACGCGCGCCGCCAAACCGCGAAGCGCCGACTTTCGCTTCGGTGCTGGCCGGTTTCAACTACATCCGCACACGCCGCCGGCTGCTGGGCGTCATCACGCTTGATTTGTTCGTGGTTCTGCTTGGCGGCGTCACCGCGCTGCTGCCGATCTTTGCGCGCGACATTCTCAGCGTCGGGCCGGTCGGCCTCGGCTTGCTGCGCTCGGCACCGGCCGCCGGCGCCTTGATCACCTCGATCGTGCTGTCGCACTACCCGGTCGAACGGCACATCGGCCGCAAGATGTTCGCGGTGGTCGCACTCTATGGTGTGGCGACCATCGCGTTCGCGCTGTCGAATTCGTTTCCGCTTTCGCTACTGGTGCTGGCCGCCCTCGGCGCCTCGGATGCGCTGAGCGTCGTGATCCGGTTTTCGCTGGTACAGATCGAGACGCCCGACGACAAGCGCGGCCGCGTCAGTGCCATCAATTATCTGTTCGTCGGCTCGTCGAATACGCTGGGCGAATTCGAATCCGGCACGGTCGCCGCCTGGCTTGGCGCGGTGCCGTCGGTGCTGATCGGCGGCTTAGGGTCGTTGCTGGTCGCCGGCATTTGGATGCTATTATTCCCCGATCTGCGCCGCATCGACCGTTTCGAACCGGCCGACGTCAAAGAAAAGAGGACGTAAATGCACATTCTGATCACCGGTGCCGCGGGAATGATCGGCCGTAAGTTGACCGCGCGGCTGGTCAAAGATGGGGGCCTCAACGGGCAGCCCATCGACCGGTTCACGCTGATCGATGTCGTCGCCCCTGAAAAGCCCGCCGGCTACACGAGCCAGGTGGATTCTTCGACCACCGATCTGGCCGCGCCCGGCGCGGCGGCAAAAGTTATCGCAGGCCAGCCGGAGGTGATTTTCCATCTCGCCGGCGTGGTGTCGGGCGAAGCGGAAACCGATTTCGAGAAAGGTTACCACGTCAATCTGGACGGCACGCGCGCGCTGCTGGAAGCGATCCGCGCCGCGGGCGACGGCTACAAACCGAAAGTCGTTTTCACCTCGTCGATCGCGGTTTTTGGCGCGCCATTTCCCTACGCCATACCGGACGAGTTTCATCTGACCCCGCTCACCTCTTACGGAACGCAAAAGGCGATTAGCGAATTGCTGCTCGCAGACTATACGCGGCGCGGCTTGTTCGAAGGCGTCGGCATTCGTCTGCCGACTATCTGCGTGAGGCCGGGCAAGCCGAACAAAGCGGCGTCCGGATTTTTCTCCGGCATCATTCGTGAACCACTTTCTGGACAGGAAGCAATTCTGCCGGTGGCCGACAGCGTACGTCATACCCACGCCAGCCCACGCTCCGCCGTCGGCTTCCTTATTCACGCGGCAAGCTTGACGCGTGAGCAGCTCGGGCCCCGCATCAATCTGGCCATGCCGGGCGTCTGCTGCACGGTCGCCGAGCAGATCGAATCGCTGGCGCGCATCGCCGGCGCCAAGGTAGCGGCGCGCATCCGCCGCGAGCCGGACGAACTGGTAATGCGGATCGTCAGCGGCTGGTCGGAACGTATCGATGCCAAACGCGCCGCCGCGCTCGGCTTTACCGCCGAGGCGACGTTCGACGATATCGTGCGCGCCCATATCGACGATGAGCTGGGAGGAAAGGTCGCGGCCTAGCTTGCGCGCCACGCCCCATCGCTTACATTATAGGCCATGACCTACGTCGACGCCGCCGTCGCCCCCCTCCGCAAGACCGGCCAGATCAAGATCCACGGTCCCTCCGCCTTCGAAGGCATGCGCAAGGCCGGGCAACTGGTCGCGCGCTGCCTCGACATGCTGACCGAGCATGTGCGGCCCGGCGTGCCGACCGAGAAAATCGACAGACTTGTGCTCGACTACGCGCTCGATCACGGCGCGCTGCCGGCAACGTTGATGTATCGCGGCTACAAGAAGTCGACCTGCACCTCGCTCAATCATGTGGTCTGCCACGGCATTCCCGGCGACAAGCCGCTCAAGGAAGGCGACATCGTCAATATCGACGTGACCCTGATCCTCGACGGCTGGCATGGCGATTCCAGTCGCATGTATGCCATCGGTGAAATCCCGCGCCGCGCCGAGCGGCTGATCGAGGTGACGCACGAGGCCATGATGCGCGGCATCGCCACCGTCCGCCCCGGCTCGACCTCCGGCGACATCGGCGCCGCGATCCAGAGCTACGTCGAGGCCCAGCATATGAGCGTGGTGCGCGACTTCTGCGGCCACGGCCTCGGCCGCCTGTTCCATGACGAGCCCAATATCGTCCATGTCGGGCGCGCCGGCGAAGGCATCGTGCTTAAGCCGGGAATGTTCTTCACCGTGGAGCCGATGATCAATATCGGCCGCCCGCATGTGAAGGTGCTGTCCGACGGCTGGACCGCGGTGACGCGCGACCGCTCGCTGTCGGCGCAATTCGAGCACACCGTCGGCGTCACCGACAAAGGCGTTGAGGTGTTTACCTTCTCGCCAACCGAAATGCATAAGCCGCCCTACCGGCTGTAAAGCCCACTCCCCGGCATAAGCCGAAAACCTCCCTCGTTGATTGCAATTGCATGAACTACACTCATGTAGGGCATCAGTCGGGGCGCGGCTTTCATGACGGCAAAGCATAACGATAATGAGCACAAGACCGGCCTTTCCGAGGCCTCGCCGCATTATCACGGCCATCGCGAACGCCTGCGCGGACGCTTCCGCGAGGCCGGCGCCGAGGAGGTCAGCGACTACGAATTGCTCGAGCTGGTGCTGTTCCGTGCCATTCCGCAGCGCGACGTCAAACCGCTGGCCAAGGAGATGATCACCAAATTCGGGTCGTTCGCAGAAGTGATTGCGGCGCCGCCGCCGCGCCTCGCCGAGGTCAAGGGCATGGGCGATGCGGTCATCACCGAACTCAAAATCGTGCAGGCCGCCGCCAGCCGGCTGACCCGCGGCCAGGCCAAAAAGCGTCCGGTGCTGTCGTCGTAGTCGAGTGTGCTGGATTATTGCCGCACCACCATGGCGTTCGCCGACAAGCAGAAGTTCCGCGTGCTGTTCCTCGACAAGCGCAATCAGGTGATCGCCGACGAAGTGCAGCAGGTCGGCACCGTCGATCACACGCCGGTTTATCCGCGCGAAGTGGTCAAGCGCGCGCTGGAATTATCCGCGACCGCGCTGATCCTGGTGCACAATCATCCCTCGGGCGACCCGACGCCGTCGCGCCGATATCCAGATGACGCAGTCGATCCTCGAAGTTGCCCGCCCGCTCGGCATCGCCGTGCACGACCACATCATCGTCGGCAAGGAAGGGCATGCAAGCTTCAAGGGGCTGAAGCTGACTGATTATTGCCGCACCAGCGAATAGGGATTGGCGCCCTCAGGAACGCGGCGCCATGTATTGGCGTCGGCTTCCCCGAATCGCCAAGGACCGCTCTTCGCCGGCACCAGCATCAATTCGTCGCCATCGATCTTCCATTGCGTAAAGTTCAAACGCGCAATAGTGGGATCGCATCCAGGCTTGATCTTGATCGCCATGCCGTCTTCCGCTGGGTCGATCGTCAAAGTGACCTGGCACAAGGCCTTGCCCGCGCGCATGATCGCCCAATCGCCAGCCACCTGTTCCGGTGGTTTCGGCGGCGCGCCGGCGCTGGCCGGATTTTGCAGGAACAGCACGCCGACACCTTGCGTCGGCGCCTCGTAAATGCCGTCTTCCACCTCGCTGAATTCGACCAACGCCTTGCCCTGCGCGTCGAGCATACGCAGCAGGTCGTTCTCGGGGAAATTCCAGCCGGCGACACCGCTCACCAGCGGAAACAGCTCGGCGCACTCCTTGTTGAACTCGAGCTTGAAGCCGACCGGCGACGGATCGGTCTTGAAGGTTACCGTGCAAATTTTGTCGCGGTCGGCGTTGGAGAATTCCCAGGCGCCGATCATCGCCTTAGCGGATTCACCAAGGCTCGTGGATTGCGTGGCCGGCGTCTGCGCAAACACGGTTCCGCACATGCTCAACAATGCAAATGCGAAAACCGTGAAACGGGCCATGACTGCCATCACGAACGCTTGGGCGGAGTTTCCGATACCGGCGTGAGCGGCGGCTTGCCTGCGGCCCAGGCTAAAATGTTGTCGACCACGAGCTGGTCCATCGCCGCTCGCGTCACCTCGGTCGAGGAACCGAGATGGGGAAACAGTACGACGTGATCCATATCCAGAAGATCCTTCGGCACGTGCGGTTCCTTGGCGAACACGTCGAGACCAGCGGAATGGATCGTCCGGTTTTTCAGCGCCTCGATCAGCGCCGGCTCATCCACCACCGAGCCGCGCGCCATATTGATGACAATGCCCTGCGACCCGAGCGCCTTGAGTACCTCGGCGTTGATCATGTTGGCCGTCGTGGCGCCGCCCGGCACGATCACCATCAGTGTGTCGACATCGCGCGCCATGTCGATGAGCTTCGGATAGTACTTATAGCCCACACCCTTTTGCGGATTGCGGCTGTGATAGACCACCGGCACCCCGAAGGCTTCCAGCCGCCGCGCGATCGCCTTGCCGATGCGGCCCATACCGACCATGCCGACGGTGCGGTTGCGCAGCGTCGCCTTGGACAGAGGAAACTGCGCTTGCGGCCACTTGCCGGCGCGCAGATAGCGCTCGGCCTGCGACAATTCGCGCACCGTGCAGAGCAGGAGACCAAGCGCGGTGTCGGCTACTTCTTCATCCAGCACGCCCGGCGTGTTGGTGACGATGATGCCGTGTTCGCCCGCCCATTTGGCGTCGATGTGGTCGTAGCCGACGCCGAAGCTCGAGACCTGCTTGACGTTGGGAAATTGCTTGAGAAAATCGCCGTCCACTTTGGTGTGATGAGCGATGGCGATGGCGCCGATCTTGCCGCCGAGTTCCTTGACGAGGGCAGCCTTGTCGGTGGCGTCGAGCCAGTGATGCAGCGTCACCTTGCCTTCGAAGCCCTTCATCAACACAGGCTTCTTGGCACCAACCAGCAGGACGTCCGGCTTTTCGCCAGCCATTTTCTCGACTCCTATTAAACCAATGCCGTGACCGGCTTTTCGACGAAGTTTTTGAAGGCCGCCAGCAACTCGGCGCCGAGCGCGCCGTCCACCACGCGATGATCGCACGACACCGTGACGGTCATCTGGCTGATGAATTTGACGCCGCCGTCATCGGTTTCGATGGGCGCACGGCGCGTCGCGCCCACGGCCAGGATAGTGGCGTGCGGCGGATTGATGATGGCGAAGAATTCTCGCACGCCGTACATGCCGAGATTGGAAATCGCGCTCGATCCCCCTTGGTATTCGTTCGGCTTGAGCTTGCGCGCCCGGGCGCGTTCGGCGAGGTCGCGCATTTCGGCGGAGATCACGGTGAGAGATTTTGCTTCTGCATTGCGGATCACTGGCGTGATCAACCCGCCTTCGAGCGCGACTGCAACGCCAATGTCGGAATGCTGGAAGCGCAAGATGCGGTCGTCCGCCCATACCGCATTGGCAGCCGGAATGCGCTGCAACGCCGCCGCCCAGGCCTTGATGATGAAGTCGTTGAGCGAAAGCTTGAACGCGGGCGTACCGTCTTTGGCCGTGGGCGCCGCGGCATTCGCCTCCTCGCGCATCGCGATCAGCCGGCCGGCGTTCATGTCGGCGGTCAAATAGAAATGCGGAATCGTTTGTTTTGCTTCAATGAGCCGTTTGGCGATGGTGCGACGCATCGCATCGAGCGGCACTTCTTCATAGACGATGCCGTCGTAAAGCGCCTTGACCTGTGTGGCACTGGCGCCGGAAGCCATTGTGGGCGCCGCGGGCGCCGCCTTTTCGACGTCGCCAGCGACGATGCGGCCATGCGGGCCCGAACCGGAAACCCGCGTGAGATCGATGCCGCGCTCGCCGGCCAGTCGGCGCGCCAGCGGCGTGGTGAATGCGCCGCTCGGCATTTTTGCGGGGCCGTAATTGCGCTCGGGTGTGCGCACTTCGCGGAACGGATCGAGCGGTTCGGTGCGCAGCTTGGGCGCGGCTTGCGCCGGCACGGCGGCAGCGCGCGGCGGCGCGGGCGGAGCCTTTGGCGGCGCAGGTGAAGCGCTAGCTGACCCGCCGCCGGAAATGACGGCCACCACAGCACCGACTTTGGCCACTTCGCCGACCTGAAAGTGAATATCGGTGAGCGTGCCGGCGCTGGTGGCAGGCACTTCCATCGAGGTTTTATCGGTCTCGATCTCGAACAGGTTCTCGCCCGGCTTCACGGAATCCCCGGCCGCCTTGAACCATTTCGTGATCTTGCCTTCGGCGACGGTCTCGCCGAGTTGCGGCATCAGGACGTCCACGCGATTCCCCTAAAAGTGCCCGGCGCGCTCTACCACACCACCGACACGTATTGCGTCTCGAGAAATTCCTTCATGCCTTCCTGCGCGCCCTCGCGGCCGAGGCCGGACTGCTTGACGCCGCCGAACGGCGCCGCCGGGTCGGACACCAGGCCGCGGTTAAGACCGATCATGCCGAACTCAAGCTTCTCGGACACGCGCATGCCGCGGCTGAGGTCCTTGGTATAGAGATATGCGACCAGGCCATATTCGGTATCGTTGGCGCGCTTGATCGCCTCGTCCTCGGTCTTGAAGCTTTGAATCGACGCGACCGGCCCGAAGATTTCCTCATTCAGCATCTTGGAATCGTTGGACACGTTGGTGAGCACGGTGGCCGGATAAAAGAACCCGGGACCGTCCGGCGTCTTGCCGCCGGTCAGCACTTTGGCGCCCTTACTGACCGCGTCGTCGACCAGCTCGATCACCTTGTCGCGGCCGTCTTTATTGACCAGCGGCCCGAGATTAATGCCGTCGTCGAGGCCGTTGCCCATCTTGAGCGAGCCCATCTTGGCGGTGAGTTTCTTGGCAAATTCATCGTGCACCTTCTCGTGCACGTAAAAACGATTGGCCGCCGTGCAGGCCTCGCCCATGTTGCGCATTTTGGCGATCATGGCGCCATCGATGGCGGCGTCGATATCGGCGTCGTCGAACACCAAGAACGGCGCGTTGCCGCCGAGCTCCATCGACGGCTTGAGCACCTGGTCGGCAGCCTCGTGCAGCAGTTTGCGGCCGACTTCGGTCGAACCTGTGAAGGACACCACGCGCACGCGCGGGTCATGCAGCATCGCGCTGACCACTGGGCCGGAGCGGCGCGATGGCACCACGTTGACCACGCCGGCGGGAACGCCTGCCTCTTCCAGCACCGGCATCAGCGCCAGCATGGTGAGCGGCGTATCGGAGGCGGGCTTGAGCACCACCGGACAGCCGGCGGCGAGCGCGGGGCCGATCTTGCGGGTCGCCATAGCGGCGGGGAAATTCCACGGCGTCACCAGCACGGCGATGCCGGCCGGCTTGTGCTGCGCGACAATGCGGGCGCCAGAGGCCGGCGCCATCGAAATGCTGCCGAGATTGCGTACGGCTTCCTCGGCGTACCAGCGGAAGAACTCGGCGGAATAAGCCACTTCGCCGCGCGAATCGGACAGCGCCTTGCCGTTCTCCAATGTGATCAGTTTGGCGAAGCGCTCGGCGTCGCGCATGATCAGCTCGTAACACTTGCGCAGGATCTCGGCGCGCTCGCGCGGCTTGCGGCCGGCCCAGCCCGCGAAGGCGGCGTCGGCGGCATCGATCGCGGCCTTGGCGTCATCGACGCTAGCGCTGGCGACCGAGGCGATCTTGCGCTCGGTGGCCGGATCGATCACATCGAAACGCTGATTATCCGATGATTTTCGCCACTTGCCGCCGATCCACAGATCGGTCGGAACATTGGCGAGAAGATTGTCGTACATGGCTTCTACCCTACGCTTTTATCCTGCGAGTGAACGCTTCACGGTATCCGCGATCCGATCCGCCGTCGGCAGCACTGCGTCTTCCAATATATCCGCGGCCGGCAACGGAATATGCGGCGTGGTAATCCGCACCGGCGGGCCGTCGAGGTCATAGAAGGATTCGTCAGCCACGATCGATACGATCTCGGCGCCCCAGCCGCACAACCGCGGATTTTCCTCGACCGTGAACAGCCGGTGGGTTTTGGCCACCGAACCAAGAATGGTCTGGGTGTCCAGCGGCACCAGCGAGCGCACATCGACAACTTCGCAATCGATGCCCTGTTCCGCCTTCAGTTTCTCGGCGGCGGCCAGCGCGCGTGGAACCATCAGCGCCAGCGCGCAGATGGTGGCGTCCTTGCCCGCCCGCACGATCTTGGCGGTGCCAAGCGTATCGACGATCTCGCCGTCGGGAACTTCACCCTTGGTCGCATAGAGCGACTTGTGCTCAAGGAAAATAACCGGGTCGGGATCGCGCACCGCCGCCGCCAGCAGGCCGATGACATCGCGCGGCGTCGAGGGCGCCACCACCTTGAGGCCCGGAATCATCATGCACCAGTTCTCGACGCTCTGAGAGTGCTGCGCGCCGAAGCGCGAGCCCGCGCCATTGCCGGTGCGCACAACCAGCGGGCACTTGGTCTGCCCGTTCGACATGTAACGGCTCTTGGGGAATTCGTTGGCGATGTAGTCGAAGCAGACCGCGAAGAAATCCGAGAACATGATTTCAGCGATCGGTTTCAAGCCGGTCATCGCCGCGCCCATGGCGGCGCCCAGGATCGCCTGCTCGGAGATCGGTGTGTCGCGCACGCGCAGCGGACCGAATTGCTCATAGAGCCCGACGGTCGCCTTGAACACGCCGCCGGCTTTCGCGACGTCCTCGCCGAGGAACACCACGTCGGGATCGCGGCTCATCTCCTGCGCGATGCCGCGAATGACGGCGTCGCGATAACTCAATTCCGGCATTTTAGTTTCTCCATGCCCAGCCGCCATCGGCATAGACATCGGTGGTGATGATATCGAGCGGCGGATTGGGTGCGGCCTTGCAGGCCTCGGTGGCGTCGTCAACTTCCTTGAGCACGCTGGCGTCGATTTCCGCAATCGTCGCATCGCTGACGCCGAACTGCTTCAGACGTTCGCGGTAAATTTTGACTGGATCGCGCAACTTCCATTTTTCGAGTTCGCCTTCGGGACGATACTTCGCCGGATCGGCACGCGAATGGCCGCTGTGCCGGTAGGTCATGCATTCGATCAACGACGGCCCCTCGCCGGCGCGCGCCTTGACGAAGGCCTTCTGCGCGGTGCGATAGACTTCGTCGGCATCATTGCCGTCAATCACGATGCGCTCGAGGCCGTAAGCCGAAGCGCGATCGGCCGCCGGATGTTCGACCGCCGTCACGTCGGCGATCGGCGTGTATTCCATGTAGAGATTGTTTTCGCAGACGAACACGACCGGCAGCTTCCAGACCGCCGCGAAATTCAGCGCCTCATGAAACGCGCCAATATTGGTGGTGCCGTCGCCAAAGAAGCAGACCGAGACATCTTTGTCGCCCTTGTATTGCGCGCGCCAGGCGGCGCCGCAGGCGATCGGGAGATGCGCGCCGATGATGGCGTAGGACCCCATCACGCCATGCTCTTCCGAGGTGAGATGCATCGAGCCGCCTTTGCCGCGCATCAAACCATTGTCTTTCTGCATCAGCTCGCCCAGCACCTTCTCGACCGGGACGCCGCGCGCCAGCGTATGCGCATGGCCGCGATAGGTGCAGAAACTCAGGTCGCCTTTGACCATGGCCTCGGCAAATCCGGCAGCAATCGCCTCCTGGCCGAGCGAAAGATGGCTGGTGCCCTTGACCAGATTTTGCAGGAACAGATCGTAGGCGCGCTGTTCCGCTTCGCGCAGGCGCACTTGCGAGCGGTACAAAGCCAGGCGCTTGGTCTCGCCGATATCGTCGTTCAAGCCGGCGCCAGGCTTGGCCTGCGCCCGGTCTTTTGCTGTCGCCATGAATGATCCTCGAAATCCGCTTTTGTCCGGGGAACTTAGCGCCGCCGGTGACGCTTAGGCAACCGGGACGGAAGGCTCGACTTTGCGGACGGCTTCACGGTGGAGAAGATAGAGGCCCGACGACACCACGATCAGCCCGCCCACGATGGTCCAATGGTGCGGAACATCCCCGAAGACCAGGAAGCCCAGAGCCGTGGTCCAAACCATCTGCGAATAGATAAACGGCGCCAGGGCCGACGCCGGGGCGCGGCGGTGGGCAAGGATGAGCAGATAGTGCCCACCCCCGCCGAGCGCGCCAATCAGCACCATCAATCCCGAGACGAGAATGCCGTCCGGTTTCGACCAGACGAAAGGAAACATCGCGGTCATGGCAAGCGCGCCAACCAGGTTGGTGTAGAACTGCGTGGTCTCGCTCGAGTCGGTGCGCGAGAGCACGCGCGTTGAGATCACATAAAACGCATAACACACGACGCCTAACATTGTGAGAAACGCCGCCGGATGCATGCCCCCGAAACCGGGCCGCGTCACCACCAGCACGCCGAAGAAGCCGACACCGATTGCAGTCCAGCGCCGCCAGCCGACCGTCTCGCCCAGCATCGGCACGCTGAGCAGCGCGACCAGAAACGGCGTCGCGAATAAAATGGACAGGGCCTCGTCGAGTTGCAGCCAACGCAGTGCAAACAGATTGAGGATGGTCGAGAACAGCAGCAGCGCCGAGCGGCCGATTTGCAGAAACGGCCTGGTCGTTTTCACCAGCCCGCGCTGCCGCATCGGATTCGAAAATATAAAGCTCAGCGCAAAGGCGAAGAAATAGCGCGCCCACACCACCTGAAGCGTATCCATGTGATGATTGAGATACTTGCCGGTGGTATCGAGGCACGAAAACGACGCCACCGCACCGCACATCAACGCGATACCGGTCAGACGTTGTCGGCGAAGCGTGACTGGATCGGTCAATAGGTCGCCCGCCCGCCGGAAATGTCGAAGGCAGCGCCCGTGGTGAACGAGCAATCGGCCGAAGCGCAGAACGCCGCGAGCGCGGCGATTTCGTCGACCGTGACGAAGCGCCCGCGCGGAATTTTCGACAGCATGAAGTCGATGTGCTCCTGCGTCATCTGGTCGAAGATCGCGGTCTTGGCCGCCGCCGGGGTGATGCAGTTGACCGAAATATCGTAGCTCGCGAGTTCCTTGCCGAGCGATTTGGTCAGCGCGATGACGCCGGCCTTCGAGGCCGAATAGGCCGGCGCGTTCGGATTGCCTTCCTTGCCGGCGACCGAGGCGATGTTGACGATGCGGCCGTAATTCTGCGCGATCATGCCGGGTGCCAGCGCGCGGCAGCAATGAAACGGGCCGTCGAGATTGATCGACAGCACGTCGCGCCAGGCGTCCAGCGGATAATCCCAGGTCTTCACATTGGGGCCGGCGATACCGGCATTGTTGACCAGGATATCGATGCGGCCGAACGCTTTGAGCGTCTCGCCACGCGCGCGTTCGACATCGGCATACTTTGTGACGTCGACGGCGATGGCGGCCAGGCGGCCGCGGCTTTTGAGTTCCGCCGCGGTCTTTTGCGCCAGCGCCAGGTCGCGATCCCAAATCGCCACTGCCGCGCCGGAATCCATAAAGCGCTCGACAATGGCGCGGCCGATGCCTTGCGCCCCGCCGGTAATGACCGCGTTGCGGCCGCTGAGATCGATTTTGTTGCCCATTGCCCTGTTCCCCCCGTCAGGCCTTTTGCGCTTGATGGCTGGTATAAATGTTTTGCGTGGAAAATAGCAGCCCGTCACCGGGATAGCAGCTATCCGCCCAAGCGCCGGTCACTTCGTTATATAAGCGGCTCATGGATGGCCTGGTTCTCACACTTTTCCTGGCGGCAACGTTCGTTGGCGGCATCGCCACGGGACTTGCCGGATTTGCCTTTGGCCTAGTGGTGTCCGGCGTCTGGCTGCACATCATTACCCCGTTACAAACCGCAAGCCTGATCGTCGGTTACGGCCTGTTCGTGCAGACCTATGGCATCTGGCAGATGCGGCACGTGTTTAATTGGCGACACGTGATTCCGCTGATCATCGGCGGCACGGTCGGTGCGCCGATCGGCACATGGTTGCTGCATTACCTTGATCCGGAATACCTTCGCTTCGGCGTCGGTGTCCTGCTGATTGCCTACAGCATCTTCGGACTGGCGCGGCCGCACGTTCGCGGCGTGCCGGCGAATGTGCCCGTCGAACTCGGCGTCGGCCTGCTCAATGGCGTGCTCAGCGGCATGACCGGACTGGCCGGCGTCTTCGTCACCATCTGGTGCGGCATGCGCGCATGGTCAAAAGATTTGCAGCGCAGCGTCTATCAGCCGGTGATCCTGGCGGCCTTTGTCACCAGCGCGATCACCTTGAGCGCCGCCGGTGCCATCACCGTCGAATACGTGAAGCTGTACTTTCTCGGCGCGCCTGCGCTGCTCGCCGGCATGCTGCTGGGGCTCAAGCTTTACGGACACCTCGACGATGCCACCTTTCGCAAGGTGATCCTTGTGCTGTTGCTGCTATCCGGACTAGCGCTCGCGGTGCCTGAAGTAATGTCGTACCGATGAAGACACGGCTTGCAGACAACAGGGCGCTGCGATAAGATTTTTTTGTGGGGCCAGCGACGGTCGCCCCGCGCTCCCAGGCTTCCCAGCCCAAGCACCGTCTCCTTCGTAAACGAAGGGGACCCATGGTGACGGCAAGCCAAAATATCACCCAATAAATCAGCATGCGATTTGTGGCGCCTTGCGCGCCGCCGGTCGCCGATATGCAACGTTCGGGGTTTCCAAAGCCTCCCCGTCAGATGCGACTTACGTCCATCCAAGCGCTGATCGCTTTCGCTTGGGAGCAAACGATGGACGGCACTGTCATTGCGCTATTTCTCTTCGCGACATTTCTCGGCGGATTCACCAGTGGCCTGACCGGCTTCGCGGCCGGGCTCGTTGTGTCGGGCATCTGGTTGCACATCATCACCCCGCTGCAAACGGCGGTACTGATCGCCGCCTACGGCGTGGTCAACCAAGGCTACGGAATCTGGAAGGTCCGACACGCGCTGCAGTGGCGGCGAATTCTGCCGTTCGTCGGCGGCGGCGCCGTCGGTGTTCCGCTCGGCGCCTATCTCGTGACGTATCTGAACCCCACGCACCTGCGCATTGGCGTCGGCGCCCTGCTGATCGTCTATAGTCTCTACAACCTCGCGCGGCCGACATTCACGCCGATCAAGTCCAATCCGGCCGCCGATACAGGCATCGGCCTTTTGAACGGACTGCTCGGCGGTCTCACCGGGCTCGGCGGAGTCATCAGCACGATCTGGGTCCAGCTCGGCGGAGGAGCAAAGGATGCCCAGCGCGCGATATTCCAGCCCGTGCTGTTCATCACCATGGCGATGGCCACGCTGACGTTCGGGACGGCGGGCCATCTATTCAACATCGATATCCTGAAACTTTTCTTCATGGGCTTGCCGGTGCTGCTTCTGGGTTTGTGGGCCGGCGTCACGCTCTACGGAAAACTCGACGATGCGGCATTTCGCAAGATCATTCTCATCTTGCTGCTGATTTCCGGATTGTCGCTGGTTGTGCCGGTGTTCTTTCGCTGACGGCTTGCCCGCGATGATCCGCTGAGTTAGGTTTTCTGGTGGGGCCAGCGACGGTCGCCCCACGCTTGAAAGGCTTGCGAGCCCAAGCACCGTCTCCTTCGTCCACGGAGGAGACCTATGCTGTCTCCAAGCTACTCGATCTCGCCGAAAGATCTCTGGCACCTGATCGGCACGGCGGATGCGCCGCAGCTCATCGATGTGCGGCGGCGCGATATTTATGAATCGACACCGGGCATGCTGCCCGCCTCGATTTGGCAGGAGCCGACGGAATTCGGCCGCTGGAGTCCGGCGCTCGACCGTACCCGGCCGATCGTCATTGCCTGCAAGGCGGGCAAAGAACTCAGCCAGTTTATCACCGCTGAGCTGCGCGGCGCCGGATATAGCGCCGCGATGCTGGAAGGCGGCAGCTTCGCCTGGAGCGACGCGGGACTGCCGATGGTCGATCGCAAAACCCTTGAACGTCTCGCGCCGCACCGGCCCAGCGTCTGGGTCACAAGACGGCGGCCGAAGATTGATCGCATCGCCTGCCCCTGGTTGATCCGCCGTTTTCTCGACGTCAATGCAAAAATCCTGTTTGTCGATCCCGCCTATGTCAAGGAATCGGCGATCGAAGCCGGCGGCATCCCGTTCGACATCAAGGACATCGAACTAAGCCATGACGGCGATCGCTGCACGTTCGACACCATGCTCAAATTGTTCGGGCTGGAAAGCGAACCATCGCTGGCCCGGCTGGCTCTGATCGTGCGCGGCGCCGACACCGCGCGACCCGACATCGCGCCGGAAGCAGCCGGTTTGCATGCGATTTCGCTCGGCCTGTCGGCATTGGCCGGCGACGACGATCATGGGCTGCTCGAACGCGGCTTCATGGTCTACGATTCGCTGTTCGAGTGGCTGCGCTTTGCGGCCGAGGAACGCCACAACTGGCCTGCGAAAGTCGCATGATAAACGCAGCAGGAAATCCGAGCTTCGGCGAAGCCTTCAAGGTCTGGCTGAAGATCGGCTGCATCAATTTCGGCGGTCCGGCCGGGCAGATCGCCATGATGCATCGCATCCTGGTCGACGAGAAGAGGTGGATCGACGAGCCGCGGTTCCTGCACGCGCTCAATTTCTGCATGCTGTTGCCGGGGCCGGAAGCAACCAAGCTTGCGGTCTATGTCGGCTGGTTGCTGCATGGCGTGCGCGGCGGACTAGCCGCTGGCATTTTGTTCGTGCTGCCGGGCGCGTTCGTGATGCTGGGCCTCAGCCTGCTCTATGCCCTGGGCCAAGGCGTGCCGGCGATTGACGGTGCGCTGTTCGGCATCAAGGCGGCCGTACTGGTTATCGTGGTGGAAGCCTTGATCCGCATCGCACGGCGCGGTTTGAAAACCGCGACGCTCATCGGTCTATCGCTGCTCGCCTTCGTCGGCATTTTCTTTTTGTCGCTGCCCTTTCCGGTAATCGTCGCTGGCGCAGGACTGATCGGCTACGTCGTCGCACGGACCGCGCCTGCACGCCTGGGGATTTCCGGCAAGGCCGAAGCTGCCGCACCGCCGGACAAAACCCGATGGCGGCAATTTTTGATGGCGACTGTGATTGGACTGGCGGTCTGGTGGGCGCCGGTCGCATTGGCCGCGATAGCGCTTGGCCCGGACCATGTGCTGGTCAGCGTCGGCACGTTCTTCTCCAAGCTCGCGGTGGTGTCGTTCGGCGGGGCGTACGCACTGCTCGCTTACATGGCGCAACAAGCGGTCGAAACGCATCACTGGATGACCGCGCCGGAAATGGTCGATGGCCTCGGCCTTGCCGAGACTACACCCGGACCACTCATCCTGGTCACGCAATTCGTCGGCTTCCTCGCCGCGTTCCGCGAGGCTGCGCCGTTTTCTACAGTCACCGCCGGCGTTCTGGGCGCAGCCATGACGACATGGGTGACGTTCGTGCCCTCCATGCTGTGGATATTCGCCGGGGCTCCGTTCATCGAGCCGCTACGCGCCAACCGCCAACTATCCGGCGCTCTCGCCGCCATTACGGCGGCCGTGGTCGGCGTCATTCTCAATCTGTCGGTCTGGTTCGCGCTGCACGTACTATTCGGCAAGGTGACGGAAACACATGCCGGTCCGCTACGCTGGTACGCCTTCGATCCCTTGGCTCTCAATCTGCGGGCGACCGCGTTGGCGACCGTCGCAGCCGTGCTGGCGTTCGCGCTGCACCGCGGCCTGATCGAAGTGGTTGTGATCATGGCAGCACTCGGCGTCGCGGTACGCCTGGCGCTCGGCGCCTAGGTTTCGCGCCTGAGCGCGCTCTCATGCCAGCGACGCAGAACAACGTGAGAAAGCGCCGACAGCGCGAAGAAGATCGCGACTCCGGCGGCGGACAACAGCAAGAGCGCAGCAAACATGCGTGGGATATTGAGCCGGTAACCCGACTCCGCGATGCGATAAGCGAGCCCCGAGCCGGCGCCGGCGGAACCAGCGGCGATCTCGGCCACCACGGCGCCGATCAGCGACAGACCGCCGGCGATGCGCAGGCCCGCCAGCATCTGCGGCAGCGCCGACGGCAATTTCAAATTCCACAGCACCTGCCAGCGCGACGCTTTATAGAGCTCGAACAGCGCGAGCAGATTGTGATCGACCGAATTGAGACCCAGCGTGGTGTTGGCGAGCACGGGGAAGAACGCCACGATCCAGGCGCAGGCCAGCACCGCCAGCGGCTGCGGCAGATAGATCAGCAGTAGCGGCGCGATGGCGACGATCGGCGTCACTTGCAGGATCACCGCGTAAGGAAAGAGCGAATATTCGACCAGCCGCGATTGGCTGAACAGAACAGCGAGCCCGATGCCGCCGGTGGCGGCGAGCAGGAAGCCCTCGAACGTTGTGGCGAGCGTCACCAGCAGCGAATGCCAGAGCAGGCCGCCATCGGACCAGAGCGTCGCCATGACAAGGTCCGGTCCGGGCAAGACGTAGGTCGGAATCGCGAAGACCTTCACCACCACATGCCAGACGGCGATTACCAGCACGAGCACGAAAACCGGCAACATGATGCGTAGCACGCGGTCGTTCATGACGCGCCTCGCATGGCCTGGCCGAGCGCGTCCGAGACAGTGCGGCAATAGCCGGCGTATTCGGCCGAGGTGCGAAAACGTTCGTCGCGCGGATAGGACGCAGGAATGGTGATTTCGGTGAACACGCGGCCCGGGCGCGGTGTCATGATGACGATGCGTTGCGACAGATAGACCGACTCGAAAACCGAATGCGTGACAAAGATCACCGTTCGGCGCGGCGCCTGCCACAGCATCAGCAGATCATCGTTGAGCTTGAAGCGGGTGATCTCGTCGAGCGCGGCGAACGGTTCGTCCATCAACAGCAATTGCGGTTCGGTGACGAGGGCACGCGCGATCGAGGCGCGCATTTTCATGCCGCCGGACAATTCGCGTGGATAGCTTTTAGAAAACTCGGACAGCCCGACGTGATCGAGCGTCTGGGTTACGGCATCGTGCGATTGCGCCTCGTCCACGTGCGTAAGTCTGAGCGGCAGCCGCACATTGGCCGCCACATCGGCCCAGGGCATGAGCGTCGGCTCCTGAAAGACGAAGCCGAGCTTGCTCTCGCCTTGCGGCCATTCGACCGCGCCGGCGGATGGTTCGCTCAGACCTGCGATGATGCGCAGCGCTGTGGACTTGCCGCAGCCGGAGGGGCCGAGCAGCGAAACGAATTCGCCGGCGCGGACATCGATACTGAGATTGTCGAGCGCGACTGTGCCACGCTCGAACGTCTTGCCCACGTTGCGCAGCGAAACGATGTCCGCAGGCGAACTCATTTGGGTCTCAAGTCTTTAGGTCTCAAGTCTTTAGGTCTCAAGTCTTTAGGTTTTAAGTCCAAGCCGACGCCCTTATTGACGAATTGCAGGGTGTAGCCGCGCCTGTAATCGAGCCCCGCCTTGGCCACGCCGGCGCGCACCATCTTGTCGTAAAAACTTTTCATGCGCGCGTCCGTCATGGCGCCGATGCCGAGCTTGAGCGAGTCGCCGGAATCGACGATGCCGTACTCTTTCATCTTGGCGATCGAATAGGCCAGCAGCGCGTCGGTCATTTCCGGATTTTGCTTTTTGATCAGTTCGTTGCCCGGCCGGCTGTCGCCGTAGATGTAATGATACCAGCCGATGATCGAAGCATCGACAAAGCGCTGAACGAGGTCCGGCTTTTTCTCCATCAGATCGCGGCGGGTTTCGATCAAGGTCGAATAGGCGTTGAAGCCCTCGTCGGCGAGCAAAAATACTTTCGGCTTGAAGTGGCCCTGCGTTTCGATGGCATAGGGCTCGGAGGTGACATAGCCCTGCATCGCGGAATTCTTGTCGGCGAGGAACGGCTGCGCATTGAAGGTGTATGGCTTCACCTTGGATTCATCGAAACCGTAATCCTTCTTGAGCCACTGGAAATAACTG
>DASRLF010000022.1:0-42191 GCA_035648555.1 Pseudolabrys sp. | reverse complement strand
GGGCGTCAAAAGGGTCACACGGAAATCTACCGTGGGGCAGAATATGCTGTGAGCTTCCTCCCGAAGGTGAAAATCGAGGTGGCGGTTGCCACCAACCAAGTCGACAAAGTCATCGGGGCAATCACCGGCGCAGCCAAGACCGGCCAGATCGGCGACGGCAAAATCTTTGTCGTCGCCCTGGACCACGCCGTGCGCATCCGCACCGGCGAAACCGACGCTGCGGCTCTCTAGTAACCCGCACAGAAAATTAATACGGACAGGAGTTAGACCATGACGTTGATAAAATCCTCCCGTGCGGGACTGTTGACTCTCGCTCTCGGGATTATGCTTGGCCTCTTTCTGAGCGTTGCGACGATTAATTCGTCTCATGCCCAGACACCGGCGGCTCCGGCTGCGGCTCCCGCCGCTCCCGGTGCCGCACCTGCTGCCGCTGCGGCACCTGCTGCAGCGCCGGCGCCGACGCCGTCTTGCGCAAGCGACCCGGATCCGAAGAAGGCAGTACTCGTAAAGTGTTCGCCCAACTCGGGTGACACTGCTTGGATGCTCACCTCCGTGGCTCTGGTGCTCATGATGACCGTACCGGGCCTTGCCCTGTTCTACGGCGGCATGGTGCGCAAGAAGAATGTCGGCGACACCGTGATGACGAGCTTCGCCATCACCTGCCTGGTCACGATCATATACGCCTGCCTGACTTACACGCTGTCTTTCACACCGGGCTCACCTTACATCGGCGGGCTCAGTCGCCTGTTCTTGCAAGGCATGCTCAGTGACATCGCCACCGGCGCGGGCACTCCGAACGCGCTCGCGGCGACGATCCCTGAAACCGTCTACATGTGCTTCCAGATGACCTTCGCGATCATCACTCCTGCGCTGATCGCGGGCGCCTTCGCCGAACGCATGAAATTCTCAGCCATGCTGTGGTTCATCGGTCTGTGGGCGATCCTCGTCTACGCACCGGTTGCGCACTGGGTCTGGGCTTCGGACGGAATGCTCTCGTCCGGCAATTCCGACGCCATGATCAAGGTGCTCGATTTTGCCGGCGGCACCGTCGTGCATATCAACGCTGGCGTTGCCGGTCTGATGTGCGCGATCTGCCTCGGCAAGCGCAAGGACTCGGGTCCCGGCCACAACATGGTGCTCACTCTGATCGGCGCCTCGCTGCTGTGGGTCGGCTGGTTCGGCTTCAACGCCGGTTCGGCTGTCACTGCCGGCCTGCAAGCCGGCATGGCGATGACCGTGACGCAAATTGCTACCGCGGTCGCGGCCTTTACCTGGATGCTCGTTGAATGGGCCTGCCGCGGCAAGCCCACCGTCATCGGCATCTCCTCCGGCGCGGTCGCTGGCCTCGTCGCCATCACTCCGGCCTCGGGCTTCGTCGGCCCGGTCGGCTCGATGGTGATCGGCATCGCTGCCGGCGTGGTCTGCTACTGGGGCGTTACCGGCCTCAAGCGCATGCTCGGTATTGACGACGCGCTGGACTGCTTCGGCGTTCATGCGGTCGGCGGCATTGTCGGCGCGTTGCTCACCGGCGTATTCGCGATCAACGAATACGGCGGCACCGCCGGCCTGATCGAAGGCAATCCCGGCCAGGTCCTCAACCAGCTCGAAGGCATCGTGATCGTGTTCGTTTACGACGCCATCGTGTCGTTGATCATCTTGAAGATCATCGATGCGATCATCGGCCTGCGCGTCTCCGCCGACGTGGAGCGCGAAGGTCTCGACTTCGCGCTGCATGGGGAGACCGTGCAGTAACGATCAACTCCTAGCGGTAGGGGCGGAAACCCGGCACTGTCCCTTCCGTCGAGGCCCTCGGTTCGCAAGAGCCGGGGGCCTCTCTCTTTTTAGGCGTGACGAAATGAAAAAGCCCGGCCTTGGGGGCCGGGCTTTTTGTGTCAATTCGACGAAGATGCGATTAGCGCATCATCATGGTCATCGGGTCGATAGCGGCGCTGTTGTTGATAAAGGTCACGGCCAGGAACATGCCGCAGCCGCAAAACGCCACCACCCAAACCCAAGGCTTCATATCCTTAGTCATCATTACCCCCCGTTCTGGTGTATTCCGGAGGGCACCCTAGGGCGGCGTGCTTAATGCCGGTTCAATCGCACCTCAATCCGGTGATCGATGGTTAATCGGGTCTTAACCTCGCTCTATCTATTGTGTCTGACCATTGTGCCGCGGGCAGCGAAGATCATGCGCAAACATAGGCCCGCTTGTGTAACCGCATGCCCATGATGACCGCCCAGCGCGAGACTTCCAGCATCCCTGCCCCGGCGGTCGAGGGCCGCTCGCCATTTGTGCGGCTGACCGAACTAATCGTCGGCATTGAGCCGGGCAAGTCCGCCATCAATCTGTCGGTCGGCGAGCCGCAGCATCCGATTCCTTCTTTCGTCGGCCCCGAGCTCGTCGCCCATCTCGATGAATTCGGCCGCTATCCGGCCAACAAAGGCAGCGAACCGTTCCGCCGCGCCGGCGCCGCATGGCTTGGCCGCCGTTACAAGCTCGCCCGACCGCTCGATCCCGAGCATGAAGTGTTGGTGCTCAACGGCACCCGAGAGGGCCTATTTCTCGGCGCGATTGCCGCCAAGCGCTGGGTCGCGCGCCGCAATGGCAAGCCGGCCATGTTGATCCCCAATCCGTTTTATGCCGCCTATGGCGCCGGCGCTTTGGCCGCCGACTGCGAACCGGTCTATCTGCCGGCGACGCGGACAAGCGGCTTTCTGCCCGATCTCGATGCGCTCGACGACGCACTGCTGGCGCGCACCGTCGCGTTCTACATCGCCTCACCGTCGAACCCGCAAGGCGCCGTCGCCAGCCGCGCCTATCTCGACAAGCTTTCCGGCTTGGCCCGCCGCTTCGGCTTTCTGGTGTTCGCCGACGAATGCTACTGCGAAATCTACAGCCAGCATCAGCCGGCCGGCATGCTGGAAGCCTCGGGGCCCGACTTCGCCAACACCGTGGTGTTTCATTCGCTGTCCAAGCGCTCGAGCCTGCCCGGCCTGCGCGTCGGTTTTGCCGCCGGCGATCGCCGTTTTCTCGCCGCCTTTCTCGAACTACGCAACGTGGCCGCGCCGCAGGTGCCGGGTCCGTTACAGCATGTCGCGGTCGCCGCTTACGGTGACGAGGCGCATGTGAAGGAAAATCGCAAACTCTATTCGGCCAAGTTCGATCTCGCCGATCAGATCATCGGCGACCGTTACGATTACAAACGTCCGGCCGGCGGATTTTTTCTCTGGCTCGACGTTTCGAAATACGGCGGCAGCGAAATCGTGACCAAACGCCTATGGCAGGAAGCCGGCGTGCGCGTCGTTCCCGGCCGCTATCTGGCGCGCGAACAGGCCGGCGGCAGCAATCCCGGCGCGGACTACATCCGCGTCGCCATGGTTCAGGACAAGGCGACCACGGCCGAGGCGCTCCATCGCCTCGTCGCCGTGCTCGGATAAGGGAAGCCTATGCCCGCAATCGATCGCAGCCTCGATGCTCTCGCTTTCGTCTCGGAGCACTTCCGCGACATCCTGCGGCGGCGTCTGAGCGAACTGGCCGGCCTCGCGCTGATCACACTGGCGCTGCTCGGCGCCATCGCGCTTGCCACTTGGTCGGTGCAGGACCCCTCGCTCAGCCACGCCACGCAAAGCCCCGTGCATAATCTGCTCGGCTTCCCAGGCGCGATCTTCTCCGATTTGGCGATGCAGTTGCTCGGCCTCGCCGCCATCATGCTGCTACTGCCGGAAATGCTGCTAGGCTGGCGGCTGCTCTCGCATCGCCCCGTCGGCGACAAATGGCGCGGTCTGTTGTGGATCCTCGCGACGTTTCTCGCCGCCGCTTTCGTCTCGACGCTGCCGCGCATTGGCTCCTGGCCGCTGCCGACCGGATTGGGCGGCGTGTTCGGCGACGCCATGCTGCGCGCGCCGGCGATGATTTTCGGCTCGCCGCTCTCCGGCATGGCTTCGTTCATCGCCGCCATCGTATTCGGCCTTGCCACCGTGGTGACGATCGCTTTCGCCGCCGGTCTTGGCGCCAAGCAGCCGGCCCGACGCCGGGTGATGCGTGAGCCCGAAGTAGAAGACATCGACGAAGACGGCGACGACCACGCTTCGGCCTGGCTCGGCATGATCGCGCATGCGCTGCTGAGCTGGAAAGCGCGCACCGGCCGCATGTTCGGCCGCACCACGCGCACGCCGCTGCGCGCCGTGATGCCGCAAGCTTCCGGCCCGCGGCAGGAGCCGCGCTTCGACGCCTATGGCCGCGCCACCTTGGCGCCCGAGCAAGCTTCCGTGGAGGAAGAGGACGATGCGGAACCCGTGGCGCGCCGCCGCCCCGTCGCGCGCGTGCCGGCGCGGCGCTCCGCCAACGGCTACGTCTTGCCCTCGCTTAATTTGTTAACGGCGCAACGCGTCTCCGAGCGCACCACGCTGTCGAAAGACGTCATCGACGCCAACGCCGTCGCGCTCGAAAGCGTGCTCGGCGATTTCGGCGTGCGCGGCGAGATCATCAACGCCCGCCCCGGCCCGGTGGTGACGCTGTACGAACTCGAGCCCGCGCCCGGCATCAAGTCGTCGCGCGTGATTGGGCTGGCCGACGACATCGCCCGCTCGATGAGCGCGGTGTCGGCGCGCGTCGCGGTGGTGTCGGGTCGCAACGCCATCGGCATCGAGCTACCCAATCCAACACGTGAAAAAGTTTACTTGCGCGAATTGCTCACCGGCAACGATTACAACGAAAACGCCGCTAAGCTGCCGCTCTGCCTCGGCAAGACCATCGGCGGCGAATCCGTGGTCGTGGATCTCGCGCGCATGCCGCATTTGTTAATCGCCGGCACCACCGGCTCCGGCAAATCGGTCGCCATCAACACCATGATCCTGTCGCTGGTCTACCGGCTGCGTCCGGACCAATGCCGGTTGATCATGGTCGATCCCAAGATGCTCGAACTCTCGGTATATGACGGCATCCCGCATCTGCTCACGCCGGTGGTCACTGATCCGAAGAAGGCGGTGGTCGCTTTGAAGTGGGCGGTGCGCGAAATGGAAGAACGCTACAAGCGCATGTCCAAACTCGGCGTGCGCAACGTCGACGGCTACAACGCGCGCCTGGCCGAGGCCAAGGCGAAAGGCGAGACGCTGCATCGTACGGTGCACACCGGCTACGACAAGGAAACCGGCACGGCGGTCTACGAGAAGGAAGAACTCGAGCTCGAGCCGCTGCCCTATCTGGTGGTGATCGTCGACGAAATGGCCGACCTGATGATGGTCGCCGGCAAGGACATCGAAGGCGCCATCCAGCGCCTGGCGCAGATGGCGCGCGCTGCCGGCATCCACGTCATTCTCGCCACCCAGCGCCCGTCGGTGGACGTCATCACCGGCACCATCAAGGCGAATTTCCCGACCCGCATCTCGTTCCAGGTCACCTCCAAGATCGACAGCCGTACGATTCTGGGCGAGCAGGGTGCCGAACAACTGCTCGGCCAGGGCGACATGCTCTATATGGCCGGCGGCGGCCGCATCAGCCGCGTGCACGGGCCGTTCGTCTCGGACGACGAAGTCGAGAAGGTCGTACGCCATCTCAAGTCGCAGGGCGCGCCGGAATATCTGGAAGAAGTCACCGCCGGTGACCCGGAAGAGGGCGAGGACGGCGCGGTGTTCGACGGCACCGGCATGGGCCTCGCCGAAGGCGGCGACGTGTTCCAGCAGGCGGTCGCCATCGTGAAGCGCGACCGCAAGGCCTCGACCTCTTACATCCAGCGCCGTTTGCAGATCGGCTACAACCGCGCCGCCACCATCATGGAGCGCATGGAACACGAAGGCATCGTCGGCCAGCCCAACCATGCTGGTAAGCGCGAGATCCTTATCCCTGAAAATCCGGTGGATGACCGCTATTGAGAATCGCTCGCTTCGCGATTAAGCCGGAATCATCGAGAGCCAGAGCCGCGAAATTGCCACAGGCGGCTCATAGATAAACGACAACACCGGGCGCAGAAAGACTGTAATGGCGGCACACTTCACGGCGCGAACTGCCCCCAAAGTCGCGATTATCGCGCTGTTCGCCTGCCTGGCCGCCGCCCCGGCGCTGGCCCAGAGCGTCCCTCTCCTGGTACCGCGCCCGTCGGCCAACCATCCGGCCACGACCGGTTCGATCGCGGCGCCGATCAAGCCCGCGATTCCCGCCGAGGCGCTCAACGCCCGCGCGCAAGCGACGCAGGCGCAAGGCAAGCCGCCCAATCCGGTTTCCAATCCATTCGCCGCGCTGCTGGGACGCTCCGGTTCCGCCGGCGCACTCAGCCCCGAGCAGCGCACCATCATCGAGCGCGTCAATAATTATCTCTCCAGCATGCAGAACCTGTCGGGCAAATTCGTTCAGGTCGGGCCCGACGGCCGCCGCACGCAAGGCAATTTCTATATTTCCAAGCCCGGCAAGGTGCGCTTCGAATACGACGATCCAAGTCCGATCGAACTTGTCGCCAACGGCCAGGACGTGGCTGTGCGCGACCGTCGGCTGGCGACGCAGGACGTCTATCCGCTGTCGCAGACGCCGCTGCGCTTTCTGTTGTCCGACCATGTCGACCTGATGAAGGACACCAGCCTGACCGCGGTTTACGCCGACGACGTTTTCATTACCGTCGTGGTCGAGGAGAAGAACGGCATCGTCGGCACCAGCAGGCTGATGATCATGTTCGGCGCCAAGGACATGCAGCTCAAGCAGTGGACCGTGACCGATCCGCAGGGCTACGACACCACCGTCGCGGTGTACAATCTCGACACCAGCAAGCGGCCCGATCCCAGCATGTTCAAGATCGACTACACGAATTACCGCAACTAGCCCCGCCTCGTTCGTCCCCGCGAAAGTGGGACCCAGCACAATTATCTCCAACTTTGCGATAGCTGCTCTGGATTCCCCGCTTGCGCGGGAATGAACGGGAACTATGTTGCACCCATGCCCCTCAAGATCACCACCTGGAATATCAATTCGGTCCGCCTGCGCATCGACCTGGTCGCCAAGTTTCTCAAAAGTGCGCGGCCCGACGTTCTCTGCCTGCAAGAAACCAAATGTCCCGACGACGCCTTTCCGCTCAAGCGCTTCCAGCGGCTTGGCTACGAGCACTCAGCAATCAACGGGCAGAAGGGCTATCACGGCGTCGCCGTACTCTCGCGCGTGCCGTTCGAGAGCATCGACAAACAAAGCTTCTGCGGCAAAACCGACTGCCGGCATATTGCGGTGGTGCTGGGCGAGCGCTCAGGCCTGCGCGATCCCATTACCCTGCATAATTTCTACGTGCCGGCCGGCGGCGACGAGCCGGACCCCGAGATCAATCAGAAATTCGAACACAAGCTCGCGTTCCTCGACGAGATGCGCGCGCATCCGCATTTAAAGCCGAGAAAATCCCAACGCGCCATTTTGGTCGGCGATCTCAACGTGGCGCCGCTTGAGCACGATGTCTGGAGTCACAAGCAGATGATCAAAGTAGTGTCGCATACGCCAATCGAATGCGACAAGCTCAACGCTGCGCGCAACGCGGGGCAGTGGATCGACACCATGCGCGTGCTCACGCCGGAGCCGGAGAAGCTCTACACGTGGTGGAGCTACCGCGCGATGGACAATTGGAAAGCCGCCGACCGTGGCCGCAGGCTCGACCACATCTGGACCTCGGATGCGCTGGCCGGCCGCGTCTCGAAAATCAAGATTTCCAAGGAGTATCGCGGCGCCGCGCGCCCCTCCGACCACGTGCCGGTGACGGCGACGCTGGAGCTCTGACTACTCGCTTTTGGTCAGCGCCGCCTTCACGCCGCCGAGTTCGCGCGACCAGCCGTCGACGCGCTCGGCTACCATATCGCGCATTTTCTGCGCGGCGGCCGGATAGCCTTCCAGCATCTTGCGGAACAGGCTGCGCGAAATGCGGATCACCACCGTCGGCTCCTTGGCGATCGCCGTTGACCCGCACACCGTGTCGGTGAGCAGCGCCAACTCGCCCACCAGCGTGCCCGGGCCGACGGTAACCTTCTTGCCAAGCTGCGACGAGTTCGGCTCCAGCACCAGCGAGCCTTCCTGCACGACATAACCGCCCTCGGCGAGTTCACCGGCGTAAAACAATACCGCGCCTTTTTGCAGCGTGCGGGTTTCCGCGCCGATCGCGAGAATGCGCAGCGCCTGCTTGCCGAGCGCCGCGAAGGTCGGCACCTGTTCGAAGAAAGCGATGTCGTCTTCGAGGCCCATGGCTATGTTCTTATTTTTTTTCGCATGATCTTATCCGAAAACGGGTGCCCACTTTTCGGGATCATACGCTATGGCACCAGCTTGTAGCCGCCGGCTTCCGTCACCAGGATCGCAGGCTGGGCGGCGTCCTTCTCGACCTTCTGCCGCAGCCGGTAAATGTGCGTCTCGAGCGTGTGGGTGGTGACGCCGGAATTATAGCCCCATACTTCCTGCAACAGCGTCTCGCGCGACACCGGCTTCTGCGCGGCGCGATAGAGATAACGCAGGATGGCGGTTTCCTTTTCGGTCAACCGCACTTTGCTGCCCTTCGGGCTGAGCAAAAGTTTCGAGCTCGGGCGGAACGTGTAGGGCCCGATGGTGAAGACCGCGTCCTCGCTCGCCTCGTGCTGGCGCAGTTGCGCGCGGATGCGCGCCAGCAGCACGGCAAAACGGAACGGCTTTGTGACGTAATCGTTGGCGCCCGACTCCAGCCCCAGGATGGTGTCCGAGTCGGTATCGTGGCCGGTCAACATGATGATCGGCGCCTTGAAGCCGTTCTTGCGCAAAATACGCACCGCCTCGCGGCCGTCGACGTCGGGCAGTCCCACATCCATGATCACCAGGTCGATCTGGCCGCCTTTGGCCGCCTGGACCCCCTTGGTGCCTGAATCCACTGCGGTGGCGTCGAACTCCTCGTGCAGCGCCAATTGCTCGACCAGCGCGCCGCGCAGTTCATCATCGTCATCGACAATCAAGATGGTACGCTTGTTGGGCATCGCGAAATGAACCCCTACCGGACTATTCGCGAAGTAGACCATTCAGGGCTAAAAGAGCAAGCGCCAACTGGTATTTAGCCTGTAATCGGGGGCTTTCAAACGTGTCGCGGGCGAAGCGTGAAACATCATTGCGCCGGCTGACCGTGCGGCGCAAACCGGCGCAATCAACGCGCGGCGTGCTCACCGCCGGGCCGCTGGCGCTGCCGGTGGCATTCGGGCGCGGCGGCATCAAAGCAAACAAGCGCGAAGGCGACGGCGCGACGCCGCGCGGCACGTTCCGGCTCAAGCGCTTGTGGTGGCGCGCCGACCGGCATCCCCGTCCGGTCACGTTGTTGCCCGTGAAACGGATCGCCGCCGCCGACGGCTGGTGCGAAGACCCGTCCGACCGCCATTATAATCAGCCGATAAAAGTGCCGCCGCGCTCGATCGCCGACCGGCTCACGCGCAACGACCATCTCTACGACTTCATCATCGAGCTCGACCACAACACGCGCCCGCGCATCACCGGCCGCGGCAGCGCCGTCTTTATACATGCCGCACGGCCTGGCTTGGCACCGACCGCGGGCTGCGTCGCGCTCGATTTGAAGGCGCTGCGCCGGCTGCTGGCGCGGCTCGGCCCGCGCAGCAGAATCGTGGTTGACTAAACGTTACAATCAACCTCCGGCGACCATTAATTAAACATAATCGCGCGTCGCTACACGTGTAACGGCCGTATTAACTGAGCGGATATCACCTCGTGCTATCCAGATCGGCGGCGCGGCAGTTCCGCAAGAAATGCAAAAACAGTTCGCGCCGGGGTGATCATGGACGCTTCCATTGCACAAGGTGCACGTGCACCGACACGATCCGGCGCCGAATTGATCGGCCGCGTATCGGCCGTCTCCGGCTCGCAGGCCACAATCGAACTCACCGCGCGCACCACCGGCGGCGAAAAGCCGACCGTCGGAAAATTCATGGGCATGATGGCCGGCAAAACCGTAATCATCGGCCTGGTCACCGATATCGGCGAGCAGGCGATGTTGGCGCCGGCCGGCGAACAGCAATCCTTCCGCAAAATCGCGCGGCTCGATCTGGTCGGCGAAATCCGTGCCGCGGCAAACGGCGCGGCGCGCTTTCAGCGCGGCGTCATGGAATATCCCAATATCAGCGACGGCGCGGTGCTGCTGACCGAAGACGAGCTGCGGCTGGTCTATGGCGGCGCTGACGCCGACCACGCCCATGTCGGCGATCTGCAGCAGAACACCAATATCGGCGTGCACATCGACATCGACCAGCTGGTGAGCCGGCATTTCGCCATCGTCGGCGCCACCGGCGTCGGCAAGTCGAGCGGCGTCGCCATCATCCTGCAGAAAATTCTCGATACGCGTCCGAATCTCCGTATCTTCCTGGTCGACCCGCACAACGAATACGGCCGCTGCTTCGGCGAAAAGGCGCAGGTGTTGACGCCGCGCAATCTGCGGCTGCCGTTCTGGCTGTTCAATTTCGAGGAAACGGTCGACGCCTTCTTCGGCGGTCGGCCCGGCATCGACGAGGAAGTCGAGATCCTCTCCGAAGTCATTCCGCTGGCCAAGTCGGCCTATCTGCAATACCGCGTCAACAACGAGCATCCGCTCGCCAAGAAACGTAATCCGCGTGATACCGGCTTCACTGCCGACACGCCGGTCCCCTACCGCATCGAGGACCTGATCAACTTGCTCGATGAGCGCATGGGCAGGCTGGAAAATCGCAATTCGCGCATGGTCTATCACAAGCTGATCGGACGCATTCAGACCTTCCGCAATCATCCGCGCTACGCCTTCATGTTCGAGAACGCCAACATCGGCGGCGACACGATGGGTGAAATCCTCGCCCACCTGTTCCGGCTGCCGCCCGAAGGCAAGCCGATGACCATCATGCAGCTCGCCGGCTTCCCGGCCGAGGTGGTCGACTCGGTGGTGTCGGTGCTCTGCCGCATGGCGTTCGATTTCGGATTGTGGAGCGATGGCGTCGCGCCCTTGCTGTTCGTCTGCGAAGAGGCGCATCGCTACGCACCGGCCGACAAGAACGTCGGCTTCGGCCCGACCAAACGCGCGCTCTCGCGCATCGCCAAGGAAGGCCGCAAATACGGCGTGTTCCTCGGCCTAGTGACGCAGCGGCCGGCCGAAATAGATCCGACCATCGTGTCGCAGTGCTCGACGCTGTTCGTCATGCGGCTATCGAACGACCGCGACCAAAGCCTGATCCGCTCGGCAGTATCGGATGCCGCGGTCAATTTGCTGTCGTTCATCCCCTCGCTCGGCACCCGCGAGGTGTTCACCTTCGGGCCCGGCGTGGCGCTGCCGACGCGCATGCGCTTCAAGGAGTTGCCGGCGGAGCTGCGCCCGAGCAGCGAGGCAATCGGCAACACCCGCTCCGATGCCGGTACCCATATCAGCCGCGATCTGCTCTCGACCGTTATCGATCGCTGGCGCAGCGCCAGCATGAGCCATCGTGGCGGCGAAGACGAATTCGCCGACTACAACTCGCCGATCGAGGCCGCACCGCTGCAGCCCGCCCCGCCGGTGATGCCGGCGACGGTGCCACCCTCGCCACGCGGCGAGGCGTTGCGCTCGAACCTGTTGAAGAAGCCGCTTGAGGCGGGCTCTTTCGGCAACCCGCAAGCCACCCGACCGGGCCTACCGCCCGCACCGACGCGCTTCCGCTAAACTATCCCCGCTCCCCGAATATCGCGCTGCCGACCCGCACATGGGTGGCGCCGAGCGTGATCGCGACGGCGAAATCCGCGCTCATCCCCATCGACAGCAGTTTTAGCCCATTGCGCTGCGCGATCTTGGCGGTCAGCGCGAAATGCGGACCCGGCGCCTCGTCGAGCGGCGGAATGCACATCAGGCCTGAAATCCTTAAGCCATAGCCGGTGCGGCACTGGTCAAGAAATTTATCGGCGTCCTGCGGTAGCACCCCGGCCTTCTGTTGCTCGGCGCCGGTATTGATCTCGACGAACAGCAGCGGCGGACGTCCTTGCTTGTCGATCTCCTTCGCCAGCGCCTCGGCGAGGCTCGGCCGGTCGACCGAATGGATCGCGTCGAACAGCGCTACCGCCTCCTTGGCTTTGTTCGATTGCAACGGGCCGATCAAATGTAGCGCCAGGCCCGAATGTTTCGCGAGTAGCGCCGGCCATTTGGCCTTCGCTTCCTGCACGCGATTTTCTCCGAACACGCGCTGACCGGCGTTGATGACTGGCTCGATTCGCTCGGGCGGAAATGTCTTGGACACCGCGACCAGCGTCACCGACGCGACGTCGCGGCCGGCGTCTTCGCAGGCGCGCGCGATGTCGGCGCGGACTTGTTCGAAACCAGTTGTGGACGGGGCGACGGCCATGCGCTGGCTATATCGCAACGCCCGATGTACCGCCACTTCAAATAAACGGACGCGGCCCTTGCTGGTGCGCATCTTCGCCGGCGATCTGGGCCAGCGCGGCGCGGTCGATCATCTCGAACATACGGTCTTTCCAGCGGATGGCGTTCGACGCAAAAAGCCGCTTGAGCGTCTTGTTGGTATGCACCAGCGACATGCCGAGCGTATCAGCGAGATGCTGCTGCGTAAACGGGAACTGGATCGTGCCGTTTTTGGTCAGGCCCGCTTCCTCGGCACGCACGAACAGATGCAGCAGGAGATAGGCGGTGCGTTCCAGCGCGGTGCGCCGGCCGAGGCTGAGGAGATTTTCGTCGATCAATTGCTCCTCGCGAGCCGCCAGCCAGGTGACGTCGAAGGAAAGCGAAGGAAAGCGATTGTACAAATCCCACAGCTTGGCGCGCGGAAACACGCACAGCACCAGCGGCGTGAGCGCCTCGACCGAGTGCTCCATCTCGCGCATCAACGCGCCTTGCAGGCCGACCATGTCGGCTGGCAGGGCGTAATTGAGAATTTGCCGGCGGCCGTCGTCCAGCATCTTGTAACGGAATGCCCAGCCGCTGAGCACCGTATAAAGATGCTCGCTGCTGGCGCCCTGGCGCAGGAAGCTTGCACCGGAGTCGACGCGCAATTCGTCGGTTTTGAACTGCTTTACGAACGCCAACTCCTCGGGCGCAAATTCACGCAAAGCCTTGCGCCGCCGCAGCGGGCATTGTTCGCATGGCGTGATATGGCCGTTCGGCCGCCCGTTTCCTAAAATCATGAAACCCCTGCCGCGCGATCATAATCACGAGACCCCTGTCGGGGGATCATTAAATCCTTGGCCGCTATGTCTTATTTAAATGCCGACCGATTCAATTCGGAGGACAAAGAAAAGTTCCGTTGCGGAACCATACGAGGCCGTTCGTGGCACCGCCCCAAACGTCGTTGGCAAGCAAGCGCTTCCTCGTGCTCGACGATGAATTTCTGATCGCGCTCGACATTCAGCAAATTCTGGAAGCCGCCGGCGCGAAGACTGTGATCTGCGCCGGCAATGCCGAGGACGCAATGGCGGCGATTCGCAACGGACCGCGATTCGATCTCGCCGTGCTTGATGTCGTGTTGAGCGGCGTGACGCGCACCAGCGTGACGGTTGCAGCCGCCTTGATCGCGCAGAACACGCCGTTTGTGTTTCTTACCGGCATGCGCGGCGAGGATGTGCACACCCGCGAATTTCCCAAAGCGCCGGTCGTGGATAAGCCGTATCAGCCGCCGTTGCTGCTGGACGCCGTGCTGCGAGCACTTGCCTCGCGCTAAGACCCCAGCGGTTGCCGTTACCGTGCGATTGCCCGGCCGCCTTTTATGCTTAACGGATTATCAAAGGCCGCCCGTAACTTCCTATTACCTGTCACCGTAAAGTTTTACCGATCGGCGGTAATGCCTCTTAAGACAGGCCTATTACAAAGACACACCGGGGGGCTTCATCGGTCATGGGACGTCAGGTGCAACGGGCGGATTCCGCCATTGCTCGAACTAAACGCGCGCTCAGTATTCGCGCGCGCCTGATGATTCTTGCTATGATCGCCATCGTTCCATTGGTGCTGGAGCGAATTCACAACGAACAATCCGACCGTACGGGACGCGTCGAGGCCGCCTACCAACAGGCGCTTGGCCTGGCGCGGCGCGCGGCCGCGGTGCAAAACGACGTGATCGTCTCGACGCGCGCCTTCCTGACGGTGCTGGCCGGCACGCATTCCGTGGCCAATCCGGCGAACGCATCCTGCGGCGCGCTGCTCAAGAGCATCGCCGAACCCGAGCCCTGGATTCGAATTTTGTCGGTCGCCAACAGCGACGGACGCATCGTCTGCTCAAGCCGTCCGGACGCCGTAGGGTTGGATATCAGCCAACGGCCGCATTTCATCAATCCGGTTAAAACCGGAACGTTCGCCGTCGGCGATTATTTCATGGGTACCCGAGACAGGTCCCCGTTCATCGTTGCCTCCCTTCCGCAACGCCGCGCCGACGGCTCGATTGAATCCGTCGTGCTGGCCACGCTCGACTTGAACTGGATCGGTCAAATCGCGAGCGCGCTCGCCGTGCGGCACGGCTCGATCATGCTGCTGGTCGATGGCAACGGCACTGTGCTCGCCCACGAACCGCAGCCGGCGGAGTGGGTCGGCCGCAAGCTCGGCGATCATCCGCTCATCAAGAACCTGTTGACGCAACGCGAAGGCGTCGTCACCGCAGCCTCACTCGACGGCATCCGGCGCATTTTCGCGTTTGTCGAATTGCCTGGCACCAATGCGCATGTCGCGATCGGTTTCGACGAGAACGAAGTGCTATCCCGCGCGAATTCCGCGATGTGGCTCGCCTTCACCGAACTCGGCACCGTGACCTTCCTGGTGCTGCTCAGCATCTGGTTCGGCGCGGACCGCCTGCTGGTGCGCCCGATCCGCGTGCTGGCGGAAGCCGCCGCCCGCATCGGCCGCGGCGAGGACAAGACGCACGCCACCAACCTGCCGATGCCGGCTGAATTCGTTCCGCTCGCGGCCGCGCTCGACGACATGACCGACAAGCTCGAGGAGCGCGAACAAGAACTGCGCGACATCAACACGCAATTGCGCGAACTGGCGCAGCTCGATTCGCTGACTGGGCTGGCCAACCGCCGTACCTTCAACGCTCATCTGTTCACCGAATGGAAACTGGCGATCAAACGCCGGCAGCCGATTTCGGCGCTGATGATCGACGTCGACCATTTCAAGCCGTTCAACGATCGTTACGGCCACGTCCAAGGCGACTCCTGCCTGCGCAAGGTCGGCGAAGCGCTCAAGGCCTGCACGCGATCGCGCGATCTCGCGGCGTCCGTCGGCACGGAATCGCGGCTGGCGTTGGCTCATCCGACGGCGCTCGGCTCCGGTACACAACTGGCGGCGCGTTATGGCGGCGAGGAATTCGCCGTGCTGCTGCCGGGCATCGAGCTCGAGGCCGCCACGCGGATCGGCGAGCGCATCCGCAGCGCGATCGAGGAATTGCTGATCGCGCATGCCGGTGCGCCCTGGGGCTTCGTGTCGATCAGCGTCGGCGTCGCGACCATCGTGCCGGACGAGCGCGCCAGTCCGCAGGAGCTGACCGAAACCGCCGATGCCTGTCTGTACGAAGCCAAGCAGCGCGGCCGCAATACCGTGATCGCGCGCACCAACGTGACGCCACTGCGGGCAAGCGCATGATCCCGAAAAGTGGGAACCGGTTTTCGGATAAGATCACCCGCAAAAACGCCTAAAAAAGCCCGGCCATCAGGCCGTCCCTCAAGCCCCTTTCATGTCTGTTCCGGCCACTCTAAAAAGGCCCGGAAATGACCGCTGATTCGAGCAAAAACGAGCGCTACAACGCCCGCGACGCGGAAGGCCGCTGGCAAAAGGCGTGGGACACGGCCGGCATTTACGCCACCAAAAACGACGACCCGCGCCCGAAATATTACGTGCTCGAGATGTTCCCCTACCCGTCGGGGCGCATCCACATGGGCCACGTGCGCAACTACACCATGGGCGACGTGGTCGCGCGTTTTAAGCGGGCCATGGGCAACGCCGTGTTGCACCCGATGGGCTGGGACGCCTTCGGCATGCCGGCGGAAAACGCCGCCATCGATCGCAAAGTGCATCCGAAAGAATGGACCTATGCCAACATTGCGGCGATGAAAAAACAGCTCCAGTCGATGGGGCTGTCGCTGGACTGGGCGCGCGAGATCGCAACCTGCGATCCGTCTTACTACAAGCACCAGCAGAAGATGTTTCTCGACTTTCTGAAAGCCGGGCTGGTCGAACGCAAGCAATCGAAAGTGAACTGGGATCCGGTCGATCAGACCGTGCTCGCCAACGAACAGGTGATCGACGGCCGCGGCTGGCGCTCAGGCGTCGAAGTCGAGCAGCGCGAGCTCACGCAGTGGTTCTTCAAGATTAGCGACTACTCCGAGGATTTGCTGAAAGCGCTCGATACGCTCGACCGCTGGCCGGAAAAAGTTCGGCTGATGCAGAAGAACTGGATCGGCCGCTCGGAAGGCCTGCTGGTCCGCTTTATGCTCGACGCGGCGACGGTGCCCAATAAAGAGAGCGAGCTGGAGATTTTCACCACGCGGCCCGACACTTTGTTCGGCGCCAAATTCATGGCGCTGTCGCCCGACCATCCGCTGGCGCAAGCCGCCGCGAAAACGAATCCGAAGCTCGCGGCCTTCATCGAGCGGTGCCGCCACATGGGCACGTCGCAAGCGGCAATCGACACCGCCGAGAAGCTCGGTTTCGACACCGGCATTAAGGCGGTGCATCCGTTCGACCCGAACTGGAAGCTGCCAGTCTATGTCGCCAATTTCATTTTGATGGAATACGGCACCGGCGCGATCTTCGGCTGCCCGGCGCACGACCAGCGCGACCTGGACTTCGTCAACAAATACGGCTTCGGCAACACGCCGGTGGTTTGCCCCGAGGGACAAGACCCGAAAACGTTCGTCATCACCACCACCGCCTATGACGGCGACGGCCGCATGATCAATTCGCGTTTCCTCGATGGCATGACCATCGAGCAGGCGAAAGAAGAAGTCGACAAACGCCTCGAAAAAGAATCACGCGGCAACAAGCCTGTGGCGCAGCGCCAGGTTAACTATCGCCTGCGCGACTGGGGCATTTCGCGCCAGCGTTATTGGGGCTGCCCGATCCCAATCATCCACTGCGCCAAATGCGGGACGGTGCCGGTGCCGGCGAAAGATTTGCCGGTCACGCTGCCGGAGGACGTCAGCTTCGATAAGTCGGGCAATCCGCTCGACCGCCACCCGACCTGGAAGAACGTCGCGTGTCCGCAGTGCGCAGGCCCGGCGCGGCGCGAGACCGACACCATGGACACCTTCGTCGACTCGTCCTGGTATTTTATCCGCTTCACAGATCCGTGGGACGACAGAGAACCGACCGATCCGAAAGTCGCCAACCACTGGATGGCGGTCGATCAATATATCGGCGGCATCGAGCACGCGATCCTGCATCTGCTCTATTCGCGGTTCTTCACCCGCGCCATGCACAAGACCGGCCACATCGGCATGGACGAGCCGTTTGCCGGCCTGTTCACCCAAGGCATGGTGGTGCACGAAACCTACAAGACCAAGAACGGCGATTGGGTCGAGCCGGCCACCGTCAAGATCGACGGGCTCGGCGATGCGCGCCACGCCACGCTTGCCGCCACCGGCGAGCCGGTTGAGATCGGCCCGATCGAAAAAATGTCGAAGTCGAAAAAGAATACGGTCGATCCCGACGACATTATCGCCGCCTACGGCGCCGACACCGCGCGCTGGTTCATGCTGTCTGACTCGCCACCCGAGCGCGACGTGATCTGGACCGAGGAAGGCGTGCAGGGCGCCTGGCGCTTTGTACAGCGGCTGTGGCGGCTCAACGGCGAAATCGCCGGCGTCAAGGCACCTGCGGCGCGCCCGTCAGCCTTCAGCGACCAGGCCCTCGTTGTGCGCAAGGCCGCCCACCACGCGCTGTCGAACGTGTCCGACGACATTGCGCGGCTGCGCTTCAACCGCTGCGTCGCGCATATCTATGAATTCGCCAACGCGCTGTCCGACGCCATCGGCACGGCCGAGACTGCCCCCTCGCCCGACTTCGCCTGGGCCTTGCGCGAAGCCGGTGACATCCTGGTCCGCCTTTTCCACCCGATGATGCCGCATCTGGCAGAGGAATGCTGGGCGGCGCTGGGCCACAAGACCCTGGTCGCCACCGAGGCTTGGCCCCAGGTTGAGCCTGATTTGCTGGTGGAAAACACCATTACCCTGCCGGTCCAGATTAACGGCAAAAAGCGCGCTGAGATAACGGTTGGCCGCGACGCCACAAATGCCGAGATTGAGGCTGCCGTTTTGGCCCTCGATGAGGTAAAAAGGGCGCTCGATGGCAAACGTCCGAAAAAGGTCATCATCGTCCCGCAGAGGATCGTCAATGTGGTGGCCTAATCAATTGACCCGCATTTGCGCCGCGCTGGCACTGGCCGGCCTCACCGCCGGCTGTTTCCAGCCACTCTACGGCACGCAAGCCTCGGTTGGTGGCACCGGCGTCCCCGACAAATTGAGCAGCATCGAAGTCGCACAGATCGATGCGCCGAACGGCACCCGCCTGTCGCGCGTCGGCCATGAGGTGCGCGAAAATATGGTCTTTGGCTTGACCGGCGGCGGCGCTGCGGCCCCGACCAACTACAAGCTGGTCATCCGGCTCTCATCGACGAACACGCAGGTGATCGTCGACATCGCCACCGCGCGTCCCGACATCCAGAACTACGGCATCGACGCCACCTATACGCTGACCGACATCACGACCGGAAAGAAGGTCGTCGACGGCCAGACTTTCTCGCGTGTGTCCTACGACATTCCCGGCCAGCAGCAGCGCTTCGCCGGCGACCGCGGACTGCGCGACGCCGAGAATCGCGCCGCCAAGGTGATCGCGGACAATATCAAGTCGCGCCTGGCGTCGTATTTCGTGGCTGGGACGTGACCTAGGCTATCGCCCTCGCAAAGGCGGGGACGAAAACGAATTAATATGACCGCCATCAAAACCTCCGACGTCGACCGCTTCGTCGCCAAGCCCGATCGGGCCCAGCCGATCGTGCTGGTGTACGGGCCGGACGCCGGCCTGGTGCGCGAGCGCGTCGACGCGCTGGTGCGCGCTAGCGTGGACGATCCCAACGATCCGTTCGCGTTCGTGCGCATCGAGGGCGAGGAGTTGTCCGCCAATCCGTCGCGGCTGGTCGAAGAGGCGAATACGATTCCGCTGTTCGGCGGCCGCCGCGCCGTGCTGGTGCGAGTTAACCCGCGCTACAATTTGGCGGCGGCGTTGGCGACGCTGATTGAAGCGCCCTCGCCCGATTGCCGCGTGATCATCGAGGCCGGTGAACTGCGCAAGACCGCGCCGCTTCGCACGATGTGCGAAAAGGCCAAAACGGCGGCCGCGTTGCCTTGCTATCTCGACGACGCAAAGGCGGTTTCCAGCCTGATCGACGAGGAGATGCGCGCGGCCAAATTGACCTTGGCGCCCGACGCACGCGCGGCGCTGACATCCCTGCTCGGCGGCGACCGGCTGGCGTCGCGGAGTGAGCTGCGCAAGCTCGCCGTCTATGCCATGGGCCGCGAGCGCGTCGAACTTGCCGACGTGATGGCGGTGGTCGCGGACGCCTCCGATCAGGCGCTCGACGGCGTGATCGACGCCGCCTTTGCCGGCGAGACCCGCGACGTCGAAACCGAATTCGGCAAGGCGCGCGGCAGCGGCTCGTCGCCGGCCGCGATCGTGTCGGCGGCGATCCGCCAAGTCGCCAATTTACACAAAATGCGGCTGGCGGTGGACGGCGGCGACAGCATCGAATTCGCCATGAAGCGCGGCGCACCGCCAGTGCATTTCAGCCGCGAGAAGGCGGTGGGCGCGGCCTTGCGCACGTGGACGCCCCCGCGCCTGCTGCGCGCCATGGCGCAACTCGCGGAGGCCTCGCTCGAGGCCCGTCGCAACGCAGCGCTCGCCGAGACCATCGCGCAACGCACGCTGCTGTCGCTGGCGGTGAGCGCGCGCAGGCGCGAACAGTAAGTTACAAATTCAGTTGATAGCTATGCGGCACCCAGCGATAGGCGCCGCTGGCCTTCTCGACATATCCCAGTCCCGGGAACGGCATGTGATAGCCGGCCACCAACAATTTATCGGCCGCCGCCATATCGAGGATGCGCTTGCGGGTAGCCGCCGCCTTGTCCTTGTCGTCATCGACGTCGAGATGCAGATCCGGGCGCTGGATCGCCACGATATAATGATTGCAGGTATCGGCCCAATTGATCATCCGCTTGCCATCGCTCTCGATGGTGAAGGCCATCAAACCGGGCGAATGACCGAAGGCGTCGACCGCGCGGATGCCCCGCACCACCTCGTCGCCCGGCTTGATGAAGGTCGAGCGGTCGGCCAGCGGCAGGCAAATCTTGACGTAAAGCTCGCGGTTGAACTTGCGCGCCTCGCGCACGTTCTCGCCCTTTTTCCAGAAATCGAAATCGGCTGCGCCGAACACGTAGCGCGCCTTGGGAAACACCGGCGCCCCGCCTTTGGTCAGCCCGCCGATATGGTCGGGATGGCCGTGGGTGATGACCACCACGTCCACGTCTTCCGGCTTGTAGCCGGCCTGCGCCATGCGGGCGACCAATTGGCCCGGCGGCAGACGGCCCTTGAGCTGCTCGTGCTCGACGCTGAGCGAGCCGTTGCCGGTGTCGAACAACACCAGCTCCTTGCCGGTATTGACCACGATCGGCGTAAACGGATGCTCATACCGGTCGGAATCGATGCCGTTGGCCGCGGCCAGCGCCTTGATCTCGGCCGCGCCCACCTCGCCACCGAAGCTTGGCGTCAGGCCGGGACGGATCACCTTGCTGTCCATGATGGTGGCGACCTCGAAGCCGCCGAGCTTGAAACGGTAGATCGTCGGCTGCATTTCGCCGTTCATTGAAGCGGGCACCGGAATCCTCCTGGATTATTGCGCCCGTTCCATAGCATTTAGCCGGCGGCCTGCAAAAGGCGCCGCGAATATCGGATGATGGTTAGAGCTTGCCGGCCCTCAAAGCCTGCCGAGCAGCACCAGGATCAGAAGAACAACGAGCACCGTGCCGAGACCGCTCGAGGGGTAATAGCCCCAGCCCGCGCTGTATGGCCAAGTCGGCAAAGCGCCGACCAGAAGTATGATCACGATAATCAGGAGAATCAGCCGCATCCTCGCCTCCTCGGATTTGCCCGAGTTCCAACGCGGCTTTGCGGCTTTGGTTCCGGCTTCCGGCGAAAACCCGCCCCTTGCGTCAGACCTTGTTAAGCAGAAGGGCCTATGGAATGGGCCTATGAAAAAAGCTCTGCCAGCAACGATGTTCGGCGACACCGAACAAGCGCGCATCACCACCCTGCGCAATTGGGTGCTCGATCACGATGTCACCGAAATCGAGATGAGCGAGCGGCAATTCTGGAATTTCGCGCTGCTGCAACCGATCGCCGAGAAGCCCTGGATCACCTTCATGGGCCGCCAGTTGCGCGTGCCGAAAATGCCTGAAGACGCGCAAAAGTGTCTCGGCATCTATGACCACGCCGGCCCCGGCGCGATCTGACCGCGCGGCGACGTTATCTGCGCGTCAGTGCGAGGGGCTGCTGGATCCGGGTTTGAAACCGGTGCCGCCGCAGCGCTGACACTTCACTTTCTTGTCGCCCAGTTTGATCAGGCCCTTGCCTTCGCAATTGCTGCATTTCGCTTTCTTCTTGCCGCCGCCTGGTTGCATGGCTGTCTCCCGTTTGCTGGGCCGATGCCTACGCCTTGGCGGGCGAGAAAGCCATAACGGTCAGCCGGCGGCGTCGAGCACCTGGCGGATTTTGCGCGCTACCACGGCCTCGATCAGCGGCTTGGAGATCAGCTCGGTGCCGCGATCCAAGCGCCCCTGATGCACGATCGCGTTGCGCGAATAGCCGGTCATGAAAATCACTTTGACGCCGGGGCGGCGGGCCTCGACCTCGTTGGCGAGTTCCCTGCCGTTTTTGCCGGGCAGCACCACCTCGGTCAGCAGTAGATCGAATTTCTTGTCGGCATCCAGCAGCTTCAGCGCGGACGCGGAGTCTTTCGCCTCGATCACCTGATAGTTCAAATCCCTGAGAATCTCCGCCGCATATTGCCGCACGCCGTCATCGTCCTCGACCACCAGGATCGTTTCCCCGCGGCCGCGCTCGGAGCCGGCCGGATCGTCAACCGGGATAATCGCCTCCTCGCCTTCATGACGCGGCAGGTAAAGTTTGACGGTCGAGCCTTCGCCGAGCTCGCTGTAGATTTTGATATGGCCGCCGGATTGTTTGATGAAACCGTAAACCTGGCTGAGGCCTAGCCCGGTGCCTTTGCCGGCTTCCTTGGTCGTGTAAAACGGCTCGAACGCGCGGTTGATCGTATCCGGCGACATGCCGATACCATTGTCCGACACCGCGACCAGGACATATTGGCCGGGTTTCACCCCGGTGTGGTGCCGGCAATATTCTTCGTCCAGATAGGCGTTGCTGGTCTCGATGGTGAGCTTGCCGCCCTTCGGCATGGCGTCGCGCGCATTAATCGCCAGATTGAGCAGCGCCGATTCCAGTTCGGAAACGTCGGCCTCGACCTTCCATAGCCCGGCGCCGCTGATCGTCTCCAGCGCGATGGTTTCGCCTAGCGAGCGCGTCAAGATATCGGACACGTTGACGATCAGGCGGTTGACATCCACGGCCCGCGGATTGAGCGGCTGCAGCCGCGAGAAAGCCAGCAGGCGCTGGGTCAGTTGCGCCGCTCGCTCGGCGCCCGCCAGCGCGTTGACCAGCGCGCGCTCGGCGCGGGCCTCGACCACGCCGCGCTTGGCGATGCCGAGATTGCCAATGATGATCGTCAGCAGATTGTTGAAGTCGTGCGCAACGCCGCCGGTCAACTGACCGACCGCCTCCATCTTTTGCGATTGCCGCAGCGCCTGTTCGGCCAGCTCGCGCCGCTCAGCCTCGGCATAAAATTCCTGCGTCCGGCGTTTGATCAGAATCACCAGGCCGAACAGAAACAGTGTGGCCGGAACGCCGAAGTAAAGATGCGGCGTCATGGTTTGCCGCCAGGCGGCAAAGATATCGTCTGTCGGCAGCCCGTCGGAAACATACAAGTCGGCATAGCCGAGCTTGCGGTAGCCGATGCGCCGCTCGAAACCGTCAACCGAAATGCTCGTGACCATGCCGCCCTCGGGTTGGGCCGCAACCGAACGGACGAACCCGCTATTGGGTCCGAAGCGGGTGATATCGCCGGGGGGCACCGGATGGCGGGCGAGGATTGCGCCGTCGGCCTTGAGTAGCGAAAAACTGGCGCCGCTATTTCCGGCGAGTTGGCTGTAAAAATCCGAAAACTCTTTCGGCAGGACCGCGACCATGATGACGCCGGTGAACGCGCCGTCACGCAGCGCCCGGCGGCGGCTGACGGCGAAGAACGGTTCAGTCCGCACGCGCGGTTTGAGAATGGGGCCGATGAACGTTCCGGCGTCGCGCTCCTTTTGCACGATGAAATAATTTCGGTCGGCGATGCCCCGGGCGGCCCGCACCGGATAGATCGCCGATGACACCACCGTATGGCCGTCTTTATCGGCGACCAAAATGCCGTCGACCGCGCTCAACGCCTTTTCAAGCTTGCTCAATTTCAAATGCAATTTCTGTTCGGACGCCTTGATCTCCTCGTCCGAAAGATCGCCAAGGATGGCATCGACGCTGGTGAACGTCAGGTCGACCGACTGGAACACGCTGATGGCTTGCTCGGACATGATGTGCATGGTCGCAGCAAGCTGTTCGTCGGCGTGATCGAACGCGCTGTGGTAGGCCACCCAGCTCGCATAGGAAAAAATCGTCGCCGGGATAGCGAGCGATGCCACCATCATGATTTTTAGGAGCCGGACGGCGGCATCGCGACGGGCGCGCATTGGACCCACTTAATCGAACAAGAAAGCCGGCATCCGGCGCGGCGAATGTAGGGGGAACCTCCACCACTGGAAAGCGAAAAAAAGTTTCCTGCTTTTGGGAAAGGGCTAATTTAGCTGTCTTTCCCGCGCAGCAGAATTCGGACTGATGTCGTCACTTCTGCGCCGCCAGCATGACCAGCGAACCGGCGCACGCGATCAGCGCCAAAGCCAGCAAGAAATATTGCATCAGCATGAGCGCCTGGCGCGGCGCTTCGGTCGCGGTCGACATATCGTAAATTTGCCAGGCGGCGACCGACCCGGTCAGCAGGGCGGTCCTGATCCATTTGCCGTTGGTGTCGGGGCGGACAAGAATTTGGTTCAATAGAAGCGAATTTTACCCGCGTTTGCGCAGCCAGCCGTCGAGGCTCAAGCGCCCGCTGCCGCACACGAACAGGAAAAAGAAGCCGCCCAGCATGGCCAGGTTCTTGTAGAAATATGAATCCTGCACGCGGCGCGCGGCGAGGTCGGTAACTTCCCAATAGCGGTGCGAGCTGAAGGTCGCGACCAGCATGAACACGATCATGATCATTATGACGTAGCGCGTGGCGAGGCCGAAGATCAGCGCGAGGCCGCCGAAGAATTCGACCGGCACGGAAATGTAGGCCATGAAGGCTGGGATGCCGCGCGGTGGGAACGTGGCGGCAACGGCGTCGATGTTGAACAGTTTGCCGTAGCCGCTGCGTACAAAGATCCAACCCAGCAGAATGCGGCCGATCAGCAGCACGATATCGGCCGTGCCGGCGGCCAGGCTATCGGCCTGCGACAGCGCGGGATGCGAACTGGGTTGATTTTGGATTGCCATTATTGTGCTCCCTGGGGTGTCCGGCGTCTTATCGCGCCGCACCTTTTACTAACAAACGGCCTGCGCCGGTATTCCGATCTATCAGAACTGTCATTGCCGGGCTTGACCCGGCAATCCATGATGAGACTCGGCATCGGCAGACTTACGTAAGTCCTGCGTCCTTGGAGAGTCGTCGTGGATGCCACGGGTCAAGCCCAGGCATGACAGCGAAAATACTTTGTCGGCAGTTACTGCAACTACTTCCTATCCAACTTCCTCAACACCGCGTCGAACTGATCCAAATCCCGAAATTTAATATGCAGCGTGCCGCCCTGGCCTCGTTGATCGATTGTCACATCCAGCCCGAGAGTATCCGACAGCCGCCGCTCAAGCGCGCGGGTGTCGGCATTCTTTGACTGCGCGCCACGGATTTGTTTCTGGATGGCGTCGAACGTGGCGTCGCCGGCCCGGCCCTGCTCCTCGCGCACCCACTCTTCGAGCTGGCGCACGTTGTAGCCCTCGTCGATCGCCATCTCGGCAAGCACCTGCGCATTGACATGGCCGACGAGCAGCCGCGCGTGGCCGGCCGACAGCTTGCCCGCCCGCACCAGCGCCTTCACCGGCTCGGGCAGCTTCAACAGCCGCACCATGTTGGCGACGTGAGGCCGGCTCTTGCCGACGATCTGCGCCACCTGCTCCTGCGTGTGATTGCACTGCTCGATCAGCGCAACGTAGCCGGCCGCCTCCTCGATCGCATTGAGATCGGCGCGCTGCACGTTCTCGATAATGGCGAATTCGAGCGACTGCACGTCGGTGGCGTCGACGATGGCGATCGGCACCTCGTGCAGCCCGGCACGCTGCGCCGCGCGCCAGCGCCGCTCGCCGGCGACGATCTCGTAATGGCCCGGCCCGCCATGCTCGCGCACCACGATCGGCTGGATGATGCCGCGCTCGCGGATCGACTCGGTCAGCTCGTTGAGCTCGGCCTCGGTGAAGGTGCGGCGCGGGTTGCGCGGATTGGCCTTGAGGTTTTCGATCGGCGCGCGGCGCGGCTTGCGCGCGCTATCGGCGGTCGGCGATTCTTCGCTGACCTCGCCCATCAGCGATGCGAGGCCGCGTCCCAATCGCGAATGATCCGCCATCGCCGCCGCTCCTGAACTTCTTGCCACGCCTTGTCTTCCTCTTGCCGATGCTTCTTTTTTCTTATCCCTCCCCCTTCGGGGGAGGGATCAACCCGCCTTCAATTCCTTCTCGCGCTGGATGATCTCGGTGGCGAGGCGCAAATAGGCTTCGCTGCCGACGCATTTTAAATCATAGACCAGCACCGGCTTGCCGTAAGACGGCGCTTCCGAGATGCGCACGTTGCGTGGGATCACCGTGTCGTAAACCTTGGACCCCATGAACTGGCGCACGTCGGCGACCACCTGGTTCGCGAGGTTGTTTCGAGAATCGTACATCGTGAGCACGATGCCGTGGATCGACAAATTCGGATTGAGACTGCTCTTCACCTGCTCGACCGTCTTGAGCAATTGCGACAGGCCTTCGAGCGCGAAGAACTCGCATTGCAGCGGCACCAGGATCGAATCGGCCGCGGCCATGGCGTTGACCGTGATCAGATTAAGCGACGGAGGGCAGTCGACCAGCACGTAAGTGAAATGAAATGCCGGCGCGCCAACATTGATGTTGTTGAGCGCGGTGCGCAACCGGAAGGCGCGGTCTTTGCTCTGGCCGATCTCGAGCTCGAGGCCGGACAGATCCATGGTCGACGGCGCCAGGAATAGCTGCGGCACCGCGGTTTGCACGATGGCCTCGCGCATCGGCGCCGATCCGGACAACACGTCGTAGGTCGAGGTGCGGCGCGACTTCCGCTCGATGCCCAAGCCAGTCGAGGCGTTGCCCTGCGGGTCGAGATCGACCACCAGGACGTGCTCGCCAATGGCGGCCAAGGCCGTGCCGAGATTGATGGCGGTCGTGGTCTTCCCGACCCCGCCCTTCTGGTTAGCGATCGCGATCACCCGCGGCCGGCCGGCCTCGGGCCGGGGCGCCGGCTTCGGGAAGGGAACGACGTCGGGATGGCTGGTTGGTTGGTCGGACATTCTGATTTTCCACAGAGTTATCAGAGGCTTATGGGTAGCGCGTCAGGTTTTCTTGAGGCGCTGGAGGCCGCGGACGACGACGATCGAACCGGCCGGGTTCGTCACGCTGGGCACAAAAGAAGTCAGAATACTCCAATATTTAGCGGCTTCGGTCAATTCAGTAGCTACATCTTGACCCTTGGGGAACAGACCGAGCGCTCCGCGCTGGATGAAAGGAAACACCTGATCGCACAGGGTTTTCAACGGCGAGAGTGCCCGCGCCGTCACGACCTGGACAGCTTCTGCACAGCTTTCCCCAAATTTCTCGGCCCGCTCCTGATGAACCTGGGCCGGAAGCCCAATGGCCCGCACCACGTCGCGCAGGAAATTGGCCTTTTTGCCATTGCTCTCAATGAGATGGACCATGACGCCGGGCGCGCCGGCCAGCGCACAGGCAATCGCCACGCCGGGGAAGCCCGCGCCTGAGCCCAAGTCCACCCAGACCCGCGCCTCCGGGGCCAGAGCAAGGAGCTGGAGCGAATCGGAAATATGCCGGGTCCAGAGCAGAGGAAGGGTGGATTCGGCGACGAGGTTGAGCTTTTCCTGTCCGAGCAACAGCAGGTCTACGAACATGTCCAAGCGCTTTTCCGTTTCACGTGAAACAGGCGTGAGCACCAGCGCGCGTTTTTTATCGTCTGCGAGGTCGAAGCCGCCCTGCCCGTCTTTTATCAAGCGCGTTTCGCGGCGTTTCTGCCGCGTTTCACATGCGCGACCAAAAGTGTCAGCGCCGCCGGCGTCATGCCGTCGATTTTGCCGGCATGCCCGATCGTGCGCGGCCGATTTTTTTGCAGCTTTTGTTTGGCCTCGTTCGACAGCCCGGACAGGCCCGCATAATCGAGATCGTCCGGGAGCGAAAAACTTTCATCGCGCCGGTACGCCGCGACGTCGGCGGCCTGGCGCGACAGATAGACTGCGTACTTGGCGTCGATCTCGATCTGCTCGGCGATTGTTTTGTCGAGCTCCACAAAGCGCGGCCAGATTTTTGCGAGATCCGCGATTGCGATATTCGGATACGACAACAACTCGAACGCCGTGCGGCGCTGCCCGTCTTTGTTCAACGCGAGACCGTGACGCTCGCCTTCTTTTGATGTGAGCGACACTGAATCTGCGAACGTGCGCGCGGCATTGAGCGCGGCCATTTTTTCCACGTGGAATTTCGTGCGCGCAGGGCCAACGCAGCCGATGGAAATTCCGCGATCGGTCAAACGCTGATCGGCATTGTCGGCGCGCAGCTTCAAACGATATTCGGCGCGCGACGTGAACATGCGATACGGCTCGCTGACGCCGCGCGTCACAAGATCGTCGATCATCACGCCGATGTAAGCTTGCGCGCGATCGAGAATAATTTCGGCGCCGCCGGCGGCCGCTGAGGCCGCGTTGAGACCTGCAAGAAGTCCCTGTGCCGCAGCCTCTTCGTAGCCAGTAGTACCGTTGATCTGACCGGCGAGATAAAGCCCGCGCAAACGTTTTGTTTGCAGCGTCGGCTCGAGCTCGCGCGGATCGACGTAATCATATTCGATCGCGTAGCCAGGACGAACGAAGCGCGCATTTTCCAATCCGGGAATTGTCGCGACCAGAGCGTGCTGAACTTCTTCCGGCAATGATGTTGAAATTCCGTTCGGATAAACCGTGGTATCGTCGAGGCCTTCCGGCTCCAAAAATATTTGATGGCCGTCGCGCTCGCCGAACTTCACGATCTTGTCTTCGATTGACGGACAATAACGCGGACCCGTGCTAGCGATCTGTCCGGAATACATCGGCGAACGATGCACGTTGGCGCGAATGATGTCGTGCGTAGCCGCGACCGTGCGCGTGATGCCACATTCAATCTGACGATTTTCAATGCGCGCGGTCAGAACCGAAAATGCTTCCGGCGGATTGTCGCCCCGCTGCATTTCCAATTTCGACCAATCGATGGTGCGGCCATCGAGACGCGGCGGCGTGCCGGTTTTCAAACGGCCGAGCGTGAAGCCGGCATTTTCCAGCGTGCGTGAAAGTCCCAAAGCCGGAGCTTCGCCGACGCGGCCGGCGGGAATTTGTTTTTCGCCAATATGGATGAGCCCGCGCAGGAACGTGCCGGTGGTTAAAACCACCGCGCCGCAGGCAATCTCGCGGCCGTCGGCGAATTTGACCCCACAAACGCGGGCATTGGCGAGAATGAGATCGTCGGCATCGGCTTCAATGACCTGCAAATTCGGCGTTTGCCGAATCGCGGCCTGCATGGCCGCCGCATAGAGCTTGCGGTCGGCCTGGGCGCGCGGACCGCGCACGGCCGGACCTTTGCGGCGGTTCAGCACACGAAACTGAATGCCGCCTTTGTCAGCCACCTGGCCCATCAGGCCGTCCAAAGCGTCGATTTCCCGCACCAAATGGCCTTTGCCGAGGCCGCCAATGGCCGGATTGCAAGACATGGCGCCGATAGTCGCGAATCGATGGGTCACCAGGGCAGTTTGCGCACCAACACGCGCGCTGGCGGCCGCGGCTTCACAGCCGGCATGGCCGCCGCCAATCACGACAACATCGAATTTGTGGTCGAATCGAGCCTGCATTGGCGCCTCGGATGCGGGTTCTAGCGGAGGCGGGGGCGGGGGTCAAAAAGTCCCGATTTGGTGGAATGTTTCACGTGAAACATCGGCAAAAACCTATTTGCCAATGCAGAACTCTCGGAAAATCGCGTCCAGGATATCCTCGACATCGACCCGGCCGGTGAGGCGCCCGAGCGCGCGGGCCGCGATCCGCAGCTCTTCAGCCAGCAGATCCTCGCGTCCGGCGGCATCGGGCGCCTGGGCCCGCCGCAACGCCGCCAGGACCTCCTCAAGCGCCAGGCGGTGCCGCTGCCGGGTCACCAACGCGGACTCCGATCCGGCCAGGCAACCCTCCGCCTGGTGGGCCAACTGGCTCAAGAGCTTGTCAACACCTATACCTGTAACGGCTGATATGCTGTATTCTGATTCATTGTTAGTGATTATCTGTTCATTTCTATTCGCTGACTCCTTGTTAACCATATTCTTTAAGGACTTAGTAGGGTTGGCTACTGCTTCACTCTTACCAATGCGCTGTTTTCTAGGTTCATTTCTTTGTGCGCCGCCCTTGATCAGGTCGATTTTGTTACGAATCAGCCAGGTTGGCGGGGTGGAGGAGGCAGAACCAAAGGATTTCGGACCGTTTTCTATCTCATTGTCATTCCGGGTTCGCTCGCTTTGCTCGCGCCCCGGAATGACAGAATCGGGGGCCGAATCGCCCGCATCCACCACCCACAGCACCAAATCGGCGTCAGCCGCCCGCTCGCGCGCGCGGCGCACGCCCTCGAGCTCAACCGGGTCCTCCGTGTCGCGAATGCCGGCGGTGTCCAGCAAGGTCACCGGCCAGCCGCCGAGATCGAGATGCACCTCGATCACGTCGCGCGTGGTGCCGGCATAAGGCGACACGATCGCCGCCTCGCGCCGGGCCAGCCGGTTGAGCAATGTCGACTTTCCGGCATTCGGCGGGCCTGCAATGGCAACCACCATGCCGTCGCGCAATCGTTCGCCGCGTCCGCTATTCGTGAGCGCCGCGGCGATTTCCGCCTCGAGCGTCCGCGCGATCGCCAAAGCCGGCGCCAGCAGATTATCGGGCACGTCGGCCTCGTCGGAAAAATCGATGGCCGCTTCGACCAGCGCCAGCGCCTGGATCAGCTTTTGCCGCCAGGCCTCGGCCGGCGCGCCGAGCGCGCCTTGCAGCTGGCGCAGCGCCTGGCGCCGCTGGCCTTGCGTTTCGGCCGCCACCAGGTCGGCGAGGCCCTCCACCGCAGTGAGATCTAGCTTGCCGTTCTCGAAAGCGCGGCGGGTGAACTCGCCGGCCTCGGCAAGCCGCAGGCCCTCGATGCGGCCGAGCGCGTCCAGCGCCGCGGCGATCACAGCGCGGCCGCCGTGCAGCTGCAGCTCGACAACGTCCTCGCCGGTCTCGCTATGCGGCGCCGGAAACCACAGCGCCAGCGCCTGATCGATCAGGTCGGAGGTTTTGGGATCGCGGATGCGGGCGAGCGCGGCCTTGCGCGGGGAGGGTATCTTTCCCGTGAGCGCACGAAGCGCGGCGCCGGCGCGCGCGCCGGAAATGCGGATGACCGCGATGGCCGCCGGCCCGCGGCCGGAGGAGAGGGCGAAGATGGTGGGGCGCTCGGACATCGCAGCAAACGGAAGCGCCGGAAAGATGGTAGGTCAAGGACCCAAAGTGACCTTCGCGGGACCTTCCTGCCACCCTAAAAATACGTCGCAATTAATCTACATTGGTCACGACCATGCTGTCGTCTACGCCTGAAGAAAAATAGACAATCATCGACTACATGAATTCACAGGCGCCCGACCTGACGGTCGAGTTCCTACAAAAGGTCTATGTCCAAAACGACTTGAGCCACCAGCACGCGGTCTGAGACGTTCACACCAACGTCGACCGCTGGTGGGTGATCACCAACCCGTCGAACCTTTACTCGCAAGAGCAATTTCCAAATATGGATCTGGCCGTCACGTTTCACGTCGGCGTGTGCCTGCGTGTCCCACGCAGCGAAAAATCATAATTGTCAGAATTGCCGGTGGAACCGCTCGCCGAATGCTTTCGTCACATGAGCGAAGCATCTGATGCGCTGTTGAATGCGAACGAAGTCACCGATTTTCAAGCGATCGGCGTTCGGTGCCGAGAAGCGCTGCTAGCCTTCACGAGTTCAGCGCAACTCGTGATGCCTTGGTCAAAAGGCAATGACGACAAGCCCAAGCAAGCCGACTTCAAGGCGTGGATTGATCACGTATGTTCCGTCACCCTTTCCGGTCAAACACACGAGAACCGGCGCCATCTGTTCAAGACGTTGCTTGATGAAGCGCGGCGGTTTTCGAATTGGCTCACGCACGCAAAGGCCTCTACATGGTATGACGCCGAAGCAGCGACAACGACCGTTGAGCATGCGTTAGGACTAGCGACGTCCCTGATCATCCACCACGTGCGGGCCGTACCCGAAGCGTGCCCAGCGTGCGGATCAAACCGGCTATCCCCGCAGCGGGGCTTTCACACGAGCGCCCCCGACGTGAAGTGGGAAAGGCCAACTTGCGACAAATGCGGTTGGACGGGCGAACCCGTGCCGATCTTACCGACCCCCGAAGCCTACGCCGAAGAAACCTCTCCGCCCGACGGAGACTGCGTCATTCCTACCGTTCCTTTGCGCGCAAACCACGCAGCCAAAACGATTAGCGGCGATGTATCATGGATGCCCGGGTCAAGCCCCGGCATGACGGCATTTGTATTTGCGAACCCCCTTCCCTTTGCCCACCGCCGTTTGCTCCAATGGGGCAGGCCTGGAATAGCAATCGGGGAGGGCGCCGATGCGACGCAGGACTTTCATCTCAGGTTTCATATCCGGTCTCGCCGGCCTAGCGGCCGCGGCAACACTGTCGACCGCCGCGTTCTCTCAGAGTTTCCCGAACCGTCCCGTCGTCATCGTGGTGCCGTTCGCGGCCGGCGGCGCGTTCGACGCGCTCGCCCGCGTGCTGGCGCCGCGCATGGGAGAGCTGCTCGGTCAGCAGGTTCTGGTTGAGAACGTCACAGGCGCGTCCGGCATCATCGGCTCAAGCCGCGTCGCCCACGCAGCGCCCGACGGGCTACACCGTGCTGCTCGCCAGCATCGGCACGCACGGCTACAACCCGTCGATCTACAAGAAACTCGCCTACGATCCGGTCGGCGATTTCACGCCGGTCGGCCTGGTCGCCGAGCAGCCGATGGTGCTGGTCGCGCGCAAGGATCTGCCGGTGGCGAACCTCCAGGAATTCATCGCTTACGTCAAAGCGAACCACGCCAAGATGCAGTTCGGTTCCGCCGGGATCGGCTCGACCACGCATTTGAGCTGCGCGCTGGTCAATGCCGCGATCGGCGAACAGCCGGTGCACGTGCCCTTCCGCGGCGGCGGGCCGGCAACGGCCGAGATCGTGGCCGGGCGCATTGACTATGGCTGCTTCAACATCGGTGGCATTACCGCGCAGATCAAGGGGCGGCAACCTGAAGGCCATCGCCACGCTGTCGCGCGAACGCGCCGCGATCATGCCCGAGCTGGCGAGCGCGCACGAGCAGGGCCTCACCGATTTCAACGTCACGACCTGGAACGCCTTCCTGGCACCCAAAGGCACGCCGCTGGAGATCGTCGCCAAGCTCAACGAGGCGATGAGCAAGACGCTCGACACGCCGGCGCTGCAGGAGCTGTTGACCAAGTACGGCGTCGCGCCGGAGCGGCGCAGCCCGGCCTATCTCGCCACGTTCATCCCGGAAGAGATTGCGCGCTGGCCGGACCGATCAAGGCGGCCGGCATCGAGCAGGACAAATAGCGTCGGCGGCGGACCTCTTGTTCCACCATCACCGGCACGCCATCTCTATAGTTGCGCACCAAGGCTGACGGCATCGCGCGCTTGAGGAGAAAACGGCAATGAGCAACGGCAGCACGCTTTCGCGCCCCGAACTCGACAATCGCATCGCCATTCTGCGCGATAATATCCGGCAGCTGGTCGAGCAGGCCGCCGGATTCTCGGGCGGCGCCGATGAAGACCGCAACGCGGAGCGGATCGCGCAACAGACCGCGGAGCTTGAAGCGCTGATCAAGCAACGCGACGCGCTGGGGAAGAAATAGCCCCGCAATCTGGATCACCGTCCGCTGGACTGATGCCTGGTCAAAAACGGCAGAGCATCCCCAATAACCTTGAACGGATCGCTGGCAAGCCCGAGGGCGAAAAGGATTTCGGCGAGGCCGAACACAACAAAACAGGCCTTGACGAAAATCATCAGCGAGAAGCCGACGGGGTCGTCGTCGAGCCGGAAGCTCCAGCCGCCCATCGACGAGGTCGTGCCGGTCTTCAGGGCATTATAAATCCCCCAGACGGCCATCAGGCCCAGGAATCCGAAGACCAGCTCTATGACAACGGGCGGCATCCTGGCGCGCGGCGGCGCGATCAGAGCTTGGTTGCCGCGCGCGATAGAAGTTTCCAGTCCGCGCCCTGTTTTTGCCAGTTCATCAGGATGAGAAGATTGGTCGAGCCTTTCTTGCCATCGGCCGCTTCGGTTTCGCTCACCCACTTGAACCGCACGATCGCCGCGTCACCGACGACGCGAATCTTGGGATCCTGATAGGCCAGCGACAGCGTTTTCGAATTTCGATTGGTGGTGACGTTCTTGATGAAGGTCGCCTTGTCTTCGATCCGGGCATCGGAGTGACTGTAGCTCAGCTCCGCCGCGCACAGCGCGTCCAATGCTTTGGCGTCGAGCGCAACTTGCGCCGCGCGGAACGCCTCGACGTTCTTGGCAACGGCCTCTTCATCCGCTGAGGCCGCGAGGGCCGGCACGATACTCAGGAATCCAATGGCAAGAACCGGCAACGCCAACTGACGACGATCGATATTCATCGCTACCTCCGTTTTTCTGATGTGCGGACATTCTTGCAACCGCGCTCTTTTTTGTCGAGCGCCCTTCAGCCGTGCAAAAGACGAGGCATTGCAAGGCTGCGGCGGACCGGCTCTTTCTCGCCCTTGCTGGCGCTTTCCGCCAAGTGTTACGGTTTGCCGCATTCCTGGTCCCCGCACGAGGACAACCAATGCCAAGCCAAAGCGCACATCCGTTTGCCGCCGCCGTGACAGCCTCGTCGCTGGCCGCAGGCGCGCTTTTTGGCCTGCTTTTCTCAGCCATGGATGCCCAGGCCCAGGTTCCATCCGGCGCCTGCGAAAACGCGGCCGAGCTCGCGGTCATGCCGTCGCCGATCGCGCCGTGGAAGGGTGCGCCCTTGCGCGTCATCTTCGCCGCGGAGAAACCGCTCGAAGGCGAGCTGTCGTTGATCGCGCCCGACGGCCGCATCGCTGCCAAATCGCATGAGCGGCACGGCGGACCGCCGTATTTCTGGTTTGCCGAGGTCGCATCGCCGGCCGCCGGAACGTGGCACGTGACGCTGGCGCGCGACAACGCGCCGGCCAGCTGCGGCACGATCACGCGCGACATCGCCGTGCGCGATACCGCACCGCCGCCGCCGAGCGCTGCGCCGGGCAGCGTCTGGCCACTGCGCAAGACATGGGATCGCGCGACGGAAAACCTGTATTCGGCGTGGATCGAAAAGTTGTTCGACGCATCGCTCGACGCGCCGCCGTCATGGAATGCGCTGCATGAAGTGCTGCGCGACCGGTCGCGCAACATGCTGTTCAATCATCTGGGGCTCGGCGAAGACGAGACGGGCCTCGTCATGCACCCCGACTGCGCCGACATGCCCTATTTCCTGCGCGCCTATTTCGCGTTCAAGATGGGGCTGCCGTTCGGCTATTCGAAATGCACGCGCGGCGGCGGCGGCGCGGCGCCGAAGTGTCCGCAGTGGTTCAATATACAACATCTCGACGCCGAGCGCGCGCTGAAGGGCAAGGGCCTCGCGGCGACGTTCGCGCAATATATTCCGATTGTCGGCGATGCCGTGCATTCCGGATCGGGGCGGACGCTGGCGAGCGACGACAACAGCGATTACTACTCCGTGAAGTTGACCCAGGAGACATTGCGCCCGGGGACCATCTACGCCGATCCGTTCGGGCACGTGCTGATGCTCACCAAGCGCGTGGCGCAAACCGGCGATGCGGCAGGCGTCTTCCTTGCCGCCGACGCGCAGCCCGACGGCACCGTTGCCATCAAGCGCTTTTGGCGCGGCAACTTTCTCTACGTCCAGGATCCCGCGCTCGGCACTGCCGGCTTCAAGCGCTTCCGGCCGATCGTGCGCGAGCCAAACGGCGAGCGCCGGCTGACCAACACGGAAATCGCAAAAAATCCGCAGTACGGCGATTTTTCGCTCGATCCGTCGAAGCTGGCGGTGGAAGACTTTTACGATCGCATGGATGACGTGATGTCGCCGTCGACGCTGGATCCGGTGCGCGCCATGAAAGAGGCGATCTCGGCGCTCGACGAGCAGGTCGAGACGCGCGTGCATTCGGTCGAAAACGGGCGGAAGTACCAGACCACCGCGCACGGCGACGTGCCCATGCCGGACGGCGCGGTAATTTTCGAGACGACCGGCGCCTGGGAAGATTTCTCGACGCCGTCGCGCGATTTGCGTCTGTTGATCGCAATCGACGTGGTGCGCGGATTTCCGGATCGCGTCGCGCGGCGGCCCGAGCGCTACGCCATGCCGAAGGACAGAAGCGTCGCGGACGTGAAGGCCGAATTGCAGAACTTGCTGGCCTCGGAACTTGCGGCGCGCAAGTTTTCCTATCCGCGCAGCGACGGCTCGCCATGGACGCTCACGCTCAAGGACGTGCTCGAGCGCACCGGGGCGCTCGAGATGGCTTACAACCCGAACGACTGCGTCGAGCTGCGCTGGGGCGCCTCGGAAAAAAGCGACGAGGCCTCGACCTGCAAACGGCACGCGCCGGCGGCGCAGCGGGCGAAGATGACGAAGTACCGCGCCTGGTTCCACGAGCGGCGCCGGCCGCCACGCGCGACCGGCTAGTCAGCCGGATCGCCGCGCGATCACGAACCCGCCACCGCCACGCAATCGATCTCGACGTCGAACGGGCCGGGCCACGAGTGAATGAACATAAAGATGCGCGATGGCGCGTCTTTCGGGAAATAGCGGTCATAAACGGCATTGAAGGTCGCGAAGTTCGTCGGCCCCGGCACGCAATAGACATTGCACTTGATCACCTGCGACATCGACGAGCCGGCGGCCTCCAGGCAATGTTTGAGCTGCGCCATCACGCGCTCGCACTGCTGCTCGAAGGGAACCAGCTTGATCTCGCCGGTCTCCGGATCGAACGGCGGCATGCCGGACAGATAGACAAAGCCGTTGGCAATCGTTGCCGGATACACCACGTTTTTTCGATAGCGCTCCAGATAAGTCGAAATCGGCTCAATCCGCATGCGTTTGATCATGACCGTTCCTCCCGTGTAAGATCGGCACTTTAGCACCCAGCCTTGGCGCCATGGTTCGGCCGCCACCGCACTATCGCTGCTTCCGCCAAGGCACCGGGCGCGATTGCATCATGCATGGCCGCAGCGGCAAACATGGTCGAGGTGGCGGCGCTGGTCGGCGATACCGCGCGCGCCACCATGCTGGCAGCCCTCATGGGCGGCCAGGCGCTGACCGCCAGCGAACTCGCCGCCTGCGCGCGAATTTCCAAATCCACCGCCAGCGGACATCTCGGTAAGTTGGTCGGCGCGCGGTTGCTGAGCGTCACCTCGAAGCGCCGCAATCGCTATTACCGCATCGCCTCGCCGCTGGTCGCCCGCATGCTGGAAAGCATCAAGGCGGTCGCCGCCATCGAGACGCCGCCGCGTCACCAGCCGCGCTCGGCGCAGGACGATGCGCTGCGTTTCGCGCGCACCTGTTACGATCATCTGGCGGGACGGCTTGGCGTTGCCGTTGCGGATGCGCTGGTGGCGAAGAAGTTTGTGGTGCTGAGCGATGAGGGCGGTGAGGTCACCAAGACGGGCGCGCGGTTCCTCAACGATTTCGGCGCCGCGCTCGATTCAAAGGCGGCGGGCAAGCGGATTTTCTGCCGCGCCTGCCTCGACTGGAGCGAGCGGCGCTATCACGTCGCCGGCTGGGTCGGTTCCGAAATCTGGCGGCGCTGCCTGGAGTTGGGCTGGCTCGCCCGGCAACGCGACAGCCGCGCCGTGCGCCTGACACCCGCAGGACGCCGTGGATTGCGGGAGACGTTCGGGGTTAGATTGGATTTCGACGGAGCCTCACTTTGAACGACCGTCTTGGCGTCTTAATCGCAATTGTCTCGAGCTGCCTCGGCGGTACTGCGGCGGCGGTGACGCGCTATCTGGTCGGCAACGCCGATCCGATCACACTTGCGATTCTGAGATGGGGCATCGGCTTTCTGGTGTTACTGCCGGTCGCTTTGCTGTTGCGCGCGAAATGGCCGAGCCGCCGCGATTGGCCCGCGGTCGCAGCGCTCGGGCTTTGCTTCTTCGGCTTGTTTTTCGTGCTCTACAACATCGCAGTCGGCTACACGACCACGGCGCGCGCCAGCCTCGCGCTCTCGACGCTGCCTTTGCAAACCATGGTGGTCGGCGCGCTGCTCGGCATCGAGCTGCTGACGTTGCGCAAATCGATCGGCGTCGGCATCGCCTTCGTCGGCGTGCTGGCCGCGCTCGCATCCGGTATTTCTGCGGCGTCTCCGGGCGCCTGGCGCGGCGAATTGATCATGACCGGCGCGGTGCTGTGTATGGCGTTCTACAATGTCTGGTCGCAGCCCTTCATGCAGCGTTCGAGCGCGCTTGGATTTCTCACCGTCGGCATGGGGACGGGAGCTTTGGCACTTATTGTGGTTGGCGTTCTGACGCATCGCGTCGAGGTGCTGGGCAGCTTCGCAGCGCCGCAATGGATCGCCGGCATTTATCTGGGTGTCGGCGGCGGCGCGCTCGCCTTCATTCTCTGGGTGATGGCGCTGCAGCGCACGACGCCAACAAGTGTCGCCGTCACCATGACGGTCAATCCAATTGCCGCCGGGCTGCTGGCGGCCGTGCTGGTCAACGAGCCGATCACGCTCAATTTGGTGGTGGGATTGATCGCGGCGTTTGCCGGCATCTGGATCGCGACCACGCAGCCGGCGAAGGCCCGCGCCGGTTAAAGCGCCGCGGTCGCGGTGTAATCGACGACCGTGCGATAGCACTCGCAGGCTTTCTGCTCAAGGCCCTTGCGGTCGAGAATCTCGATGACGCCGCGGCTGTAGCGGATCAATCCGGCGCTCTGAAGATTTTGCGCGACCTCACTCACCGAGGTGCGGCGCACCGCCAGCATCTCGGACAGAAATTCCTGCGTCAGCGCAATGGTGTCGCCGTCGGCGCGGTCGCGGCTTTGCAGGATCCAGCGCGCCAACCGCGCTTCGACCGCGTGCAGCGCGTTGCAGCCGGCGGTCACCTGGGCCTGCATCAGCATGTTTTCCTGATGCCTGGTGATCATGTCGCGCAGCAGCTTGCTGTCCTTGACGGCGTTGCGGAACGCGGTCGCCGAAATTCGGGAGGCTGTCATCGGCAGCTGGATCACGGCGCGCGCGATCGAGCGATGCAGACCCAAACCCGCGGTCGCACCGACGACGCCCTCGCGGCCGATGGTCGCGCATTCAACCGCCTTGCCATCCTTGAGCACGACCAGCAGCGACACCATGCCGCTGTGCGGAAAATAGATTTGATCGACTTCATCGCCGGGCTCGCTCAGGAGCTGCCCCTGCACAAGCGTTACGGTTTTCAGCGCGGGCTTGAGCCGTTCGAAATCCTGCGGCGGCAAGGACGCCAGCAAACGGTTGGCGAGCGGATCGGCGGTTCCGGTAAGCACGTGCGGTTTCCTCTGCCCGCTCGGCGGGGCTGATGACCGCAGGTGATGAAAGGGCGCCCCAAGTGGCGCACCACGGAAACCAAGCCGTATATGGCACCTCCGGCATGGAACAGTTAGTGCTGTACCGCGCATAGTCGCGCGTGAAATCGGCTTAAAACGCATGGACACTGGGGTTTCGAGAAATAGCGACAACGCCGGACACCGGACATAGGGCTGGTGTTAGACTGCGCCGATGTCCGTCCCGCACAACACCGCGCATGAAAACCGCCTGGCGCAGGCGACCTCGCCTTACCTGCTGCAGCACAAGCACAATCCGGTGGATTGGTGGACCTGGGGGCCCGATGTCCTCGCGGAAGCCAGGCGCTTGAACCGGCCGATCCTGCTGTCGGTCGGCTACGCCGCCTGTCACTGGTGCCACGTGATGGCGCACGAGTCGTTCGAGGATGAGGCGACTGCGAAGCTGATGAACGAGCTGTTCGTCAACATCAAAGTCGACCGCGAGGAACGCCCCGATATCGACCAGATTTATATGAACGCGCTGCATCTGTTGGGTGAGCAGGGCGGCTGGCCGTTGACCATGTTTCTGACACCCAAGGGCGAGCCGGTGTGGGGCGGGACTTATTTTCCGAAGGAATCGAAATTCGGCCGCCCGGCTTTCACCGATATTTTGCGCGAAGTGTCGCGGCTGTTCCGCGAAGAGCCCGCCAAGATCGACAGCAACCGCGCGGCCCTGCTGGCACGACTAGCCGACAAAGCGCGGCCGGCGGGCAAGATTACCATCGGCGTCAAGGAGCTCGATGCCGCCGCCGGCCAGCTCGGCAATATGTTCGACCCCGTCAACGGCGGCCTGCGTGGCGCGCCGAAGTTTCCGCAGCCGAGCCTGCTTGAGTTTTTGTGGCGGGCCGGCGCGCGCAGCGGTGACGCGCGCTTTTTCGAGACTGTCGAGCATTCCCTGGAGCGCATGAGCGAAGGCGGCATCTACGATCATCTCGGAGGCGGTTTTTCGCGCTACTCGGTCGACGACAAATGGCTGGTGCCGCATTTCGAGAAGATGCTGTACGACAATGCGCAACTGCTCGAGCTCTTGGCGTTGGCTTTTCAGCGCGGCGGCAATCCGCTGTTTGCCGCGCGCGCGCGCGAAACGGTCGAGTGGCTCAAGCGCGAAATGACCACGCCCGAAGGCGCGTTTTCGGCTTCGCTCGATGCCGATTCGGAAGGCGAGGAGGGCAAGTTCTACGTCTGGTCGAAAAATGAGATCATCGAATTGCTTGGACCCGAAGCCGTTGAGTTTTTTGCGCGTCACTACGACGTGACCGACGACGGCAATTTCGAGGGCCACAACATCCTGAACCGCTCTCAAAACACCGCGCGTAGCGCGGCCGACGAGACGCGGTTGGTAGCCTTGCGTACGATTCTTCTCGACGCGCGCGCCGGCCGTGTGCGCCCGGGGCTAGACGACAAGATGCTGGCCGACTGGAACGGGCTAATGATCGCGGCGCTGGTCAATGCCGGGATCGTTTTCGACGAGCCGTCTTGGCTGGCGATGGCCAAGCGTGCGTTCGATTTCATCGCGGCGTCGATGACGAAGGGCGATCGGCTCGGACATTCGTATCGCGCCGGCAAATTGCTGTTTCCCGGTCTGGCGTCCGATTTTGCGGCAATGATCCGCGCCGCGCTGGCGTTGTATGAAGCGACAGCTGAGCGCAATTATCTCGCGCAGGCCTTGAAATGGCAGCGCGCCTTCGATGCGCATTACACCGACCCCGACTCCGGCGGTTATTATCTGTCGGCCGATGACGCCGACGACCTGCTGCTGCGGCCGCATTCGACCGCCGACGATGCCACGCCCAACCCCAACGCGGTGGCGGCGCGAAACCTGGTGCGGCTGGCAGTGCTGTCCGGCGACGACCAATGGCGCGAGCAGGCCGATCGGCTGATCCAAGGCATATTGTCGGCGGCCGAGCGCAATCTGTTCAGCCATGTCGCGCTGCTCAACGCGCTCGATCTGCGGCTGCGCGGCGCCGAGGTCGTGGTGACGGGCAAGGATTCCAACGCTGCCGCGCTCACCGCCGCGGCGCTCAAGCTGCCGTTCACCGATCGCATCGTGTTGCGCGCCGCGGCCGCCGCAAATTTGCCAGCGTCACACCCCGCGCAAGAAAAACTAAAGGTCGCACCGGGCAGCGCGGCCTTTGTATGCGTGGGCGAACGATGCTCGCTGCCGGTAACCGATGCCGCGCAGATCGCCGCAGCGGTTACGGCAATGCGCACGGTCTAATCCCGCTCACACCCCGAAAATCCTGCTGTAACGCGCCTTGATCTCCTCGCTCTGCGCCAGCACCAGTTTGGGGTCGGCCTGCAGCAACTTGAAGCTCGACAGCGGCGCGCGGCCCGGCGTTTCCTTGGTCAGCGCATGGAACGAGCGGTGAGCAAACACGTCGATGAAAATCTGCTGCGCCTCGGCGCTGAACAAATAGCACTGCAACAGCCGCGCGGCATTCGGATTGGGCGCGCTGCGGAATATGCCCGACGGCACCGGGATAACCGACGAGCCTTCCGCCGGATGCGCAATCTCGACCGGCTGGCTCTTCGCCTTGGCCAGCTCAAGACTATAGTCGTTGCCGTCCGCCATTACCGCGCGCTCGCCGAGCACGATTTTCTTCGGCGGATCGGCGGCCGACTGCACTTGCATGACTTTCTGCTGCGCCAGTTTTTCCAAGTACGGCCAGCCGATATCGCGCACCAGCAGATAGGTATTGGTCAGAATCGCGCCGCTGTAGCCGGGATGGGCTTTGACGATCTTGCCCTGCCATTTGGGAGCGAGCAGATCGGCATAGCTTTTGGGGGCGTCCTCGCGCTTCACCAGATCGGTGTTGTAACCGATGACCTCGAGCCACGCGCACATGGTCGCGTGCATGCCGTTGGGATCAACCTGCTGGGGCGGGAAGTGCTTGGCCATGTCCTCTTCTCTAATCGGCCATTTGAGGTCAAGCACTTTCAGACTATCCACCGCTGCAGTGTCGATGTCGCTCACGGGCTCGCGCTTCTCTTCGGAATCGGCACCAAGGCCCTTCCATTATGGGATTCGAGGACGAGGCGGAGCA
>DASRLF010000021.1:0-6135 GCA_035648555.1 Pseudolabrys sp. | reverse complement strand
GGAACAGATCTCTCGCTTTTCTCTCAGGCCTACCTGAACAAGATCGCCCTGCGGCTCAATCAACGGCCGCGGAAAACCTTGGGCTTTGAAAGCCCTGCCGATAGACTACAAGCCGTGTTGCATTGACCGGTTGAACCCGCCGCACAAAGCAGACATTGGCTAGTGCAATGCAAATGTCCGCTCTCGGAGATAAAGCGGACATGATGCAGACCTCGCGCGTTAAGCTCTTCCAGTTTGACAGTCCAGAAAAATGCCTTTAGTGCCCGTGAGCGCCGTTAGAGAAGTTTGACACTGTAAGTAATTGAAATCGCAAGGTCGTGGCACTTCTCCCGGGCCCACCGCGCATTCGAGGACATGATTACGGAACATCTTGAAACGAGCCGCGGCCCACTTAGCGCTCGGCCAGCTCGCAAACCAATTGCACTATTCGCCGGCGGGCTTTGGCCTGCTTGATCTTGGTGAAGGCCTATGGAGCTAAATACGTACCACCAAGACCAGCCCTATTCAAAATCATTCTCGTACAATGATCGGTCCCAAAAAAAGTCACCCTTGAACTCGCGGCTAGTATCAGTGCGGTGAGGATGAGTGTGACAGCTCCACGAGCTCGATCAGGACGCTGCCTGTTGATTTAGGGTCGATAAACGCAATGCGCGAATTTGCATGGCCGATCCGCGGTTGCTCGTCGATTAGTTTGACGCCTTTTCGTTTCAGCTCGTCCAAAGCCTCCTCGATGTCTTCTACCTCAAAGCAAATGTGAAACAGACCCTCGCCATGTTCGGCAATCCAGCGCGCAGTGTCGGTGTTGTCTCCGTCAGACTCCAAAAGTTCGATATAAGTCTGCCCGACCGGATACATAGCTAACCGCGTATTATACTGCGGTAGGTATTCTTCGTATTCGAGGCTCACGCCAAGCTTCGTTTCAAATATTTCTCGAGCCAGCGCCATGCTCTTAACGGCAATGGCGATGTGCTCGATGCGCTTTATCTTCATGGCTTCCTCATGTCTATTTTTGTTACCGCATGCAAAAAATGTCGTACTAAATTCATCAACACTAGTGTTTCTAACCACTGAAATGCAAGCATCTGGCGGACTATCAATTATGCTGACAAAGTGGAGGTTGAAAACGACCGCCAATACTTGCGGGCTTACGAACGGCCACATGGCGTTGTGGTCAGGAGATACGCACGGTGAAAGATTTCAAAAGATTTTCTGATTGGAGGCGATTAGCGGCGGGAGCGCAATTTGCGCTGGCAACAACCGCAAGTGCGAGGGCGATGCGAATTGATTCGCGTTTGCGCGCGTTTGTTGAAATTGAAAATTTGGACGTCGGGCCGTCCATCAAAGGTTCGCTTGCATTCATTCCGTACGCGGCCAAGGACTTGTTCGTCGCACCGAAACATCGGCCGACAGGTGGATTGGCGGAAGTCTTGGATTTTAGTTTGAGCGGATATGCCGATGTTCTGCGAGGCCTTGATGATGCCGGCGCATGTCGGATCGGCTTCACAGCAATGACCGAGCTTGCCTACGAACCGTCCGGATATAACGCCGTTTCCGTTTACCCGCGGAACCCGTGGAATCTGGATTTCATCACGGGCGGATCGTCGTCCGGCTCGGCGGTGGCGGTCGCCAGTGGCGTGGCGGTGATTGCCATCGGCTCGGACACCGGCGGCTCCGTCCGCATTCCGTCGCATTGTACCGGTGTCACCGGGTGGAAACCGAGTTGGGGCGCGGTCAGCGCCGCCGCGGCTCTGCCGCTGGCGCCGTTCCTCGATTGCATTGGACTGCTGGCGCGTAGCGCCGCCGATATTGCGCCGGCGGCCGCCGTGCTAGCGCCAAACCTGTCGCCCCAACAGGCGATCGAACGCGTCGTCGTCTTGGCCGATGCGCTGGCACGGGCTGAGCCCTCGGTACGCCGGTGTTGCCAGCAAGGCATCGACGCCATCGCGGCCTGCGGCATCGCCATATCGCAGACCAACGGACTGCCTGCAATGAAGGCCATCGATGAACATGCCATGATCGTTATGCAGGGCGAGGCGGCGAGGCTTCACGCCGGCCGTCTCGATCATCCGGGGATCAGTCCGGTGCTGCGCCGACGGCTGGCCAAAGGCCTGACCATCGACGAAGCGACGTTGGCATCGAGCCGCGCCCTGCGACAGCAGCTCGCAAAGGATTTCGCGACGCAGGTGCTCGGCGAGGCCGATGCTGCTATTTTGCCGGTGATGGCGAGTCGCACCCCGCCGCTGGCCGAGGCCGATCCGGCGTCGCCATCATTCAGCGCGCGCCAGCTCTATGAATTGAGTAGCTACACGCGTTTCGTGAATATGCTGGGATTTCCGACGCTGGCCTTTCCCACCGGCTTCGACGATCGCGGTTTGCCGGTCGCGTTGCAGATCGTCGGGCGCACCGGCAGTGATTTCGATCTCATCGCGCTCGTCCTGCGGGTGCAGGATAAAACCGATTGGCACGGCCGTGTTCCGGCGGCCATTGGCGATCTCATCGATGGCAGCGAAGGATTGTTGGCATGACGGTTCTAGCCATCTCGCCGGCGCTCTCGAATTTACGCGTGCTTGACTTGACCCGCGTGCGCGCCGGCCCGACCTGCTGCCGCATTTTGGCGGATTTCGGCGCCGACGTGCTCAAGGTCGAGGCGCCACCGGGCGTCGATCCGAACGAGGGTATGAGCGGCGCGCGCGACGGCTACGACATGCTCAATCTGCATCGCAATAAGCGTTCGCTCACGCTCAATCTCAAGGAAAAAGAAGGCCGCAAAATTTTCCTGGGCCTGGCCGAGAACGCCGACGTAGTGGTGGAGAATTTCCGCCCTGACGTCAAAGAGCGGCTCGGTATCGGCTATGAAGCGCTGCGCGCGGTCAACCCGCGCATTATTCTCGCCTCGATTTCCGGTTTCGGCCAGAGCGGACCCTATCGATTGCGCGCCGGCTTCGACCAGATCGCCCAAGGCATGGGAGGCTTGATGTGGGTGACCGGCTTTCCGGGCGAGGGCCCGATGCGCGCCGGCATCGCTATCGCCGATTCCTCAGCCGGCGTTTACGCGGCTACCGGCATCCTGATTGCACTCGCCGAGCGCGAACGCTCGGGCCTCGGCCAATGGGTTCAGACCTCGCTGCTGCAGGCGCAGATCGCCATGCTGGATTTCCAGGCGGCGCGCTATTTGGTCGACAAGCAGGTGCCGGGGCAGGCCGGCAACGAACATCCCTATTCGACACCTATGGGCGTGATGAAGACGGCGGACGGCTACATCAATATCGGCGTCGGCGGCGACGGCCAGTGGCGGGCGCTGTGCAAGGCACTGGAACGCGCGGACCTGGCCGCAAGCTCGGATTACGCGACGCTCGCCGACCGGTTTCGTAACCGGGCCAAGCTGATGCCGTTGCTCGACGCACTATTTCTGACGCAGGCATCGGCCCTATGGCTCGATAAATTGGAAGCTGCCGGCGTGCCGGCTGGGCCGATCTACAAAATGGACGAGGTCTTCGCCGACCCGCAGGTTCGAGAACTCGGCATCGCTGTTCCTTGCCATCATGAAAGGCGCGGCGACATCGCCATCGTCGGCCAGCCGGTCACGCTTTCGCGTACGCCGCCGGAAATCGTAACCATGACGCCGGAGGCCGGCGAACATACGGAAGAGGTCCTGCGCGGGCTTAACTACAGCGACGCTGATATCCAGCGGCTGCGCGACGCCAAGATCGTGTAACGGTGACGCAATGGCCCATGTTTTGGTAACCGGCGCCAGCGGATTTCTCGGCGAAGCCGTCATGGCGCGGCTGGCCGGGCACGACGCCCTCGGCATCGATCCGGTGCCGTCGCCCGATGCGGGTCGGCGTCACGTGATCGACGATCTGTCCGACCGGAAGCGGCTCGTCGAATTGCTTGGCGCGGAAAAGATCACCCACGTCATTCATTGCGGCGGCGTGTCGGGTCCAATGGTGCTCGCCGACGACCCGGCGCGTGTCATCGCGATTAACGTTGCAGGCAGCGTCAATCTGCTGCAGGCGGCACTTGAATCCGGCGTAAAAACTTTCATCTATTGTTCGTCGGTGTCGGCTGTCGGCTACTTCTATGAGGCCGAACCGATCGATGTCGATTATCCGCTCAACCCCGCCAGCACTTACGGGGCGTCGAAAGCGGCGATGGACATGGTGCTGCGGGGTCTGTGGCGGCACGTGCCGCTCGATCTGTGTTCGCTGCGTTTCACCAGTATTTATGGGCCCGGCCGGAACACGCGCTTTGTCGTTGACGATATCGTCGCAGCGGCGGCCCGTGGCGAGCCGGCATCAGCCGAGCCAACGAGCGATTGGCCCTATATCTACGTTGATGATGCCGCCGACGCCGCCGTCGCCGCCTGCTTCGCCACAAAGCGCAGCCAACTATTTTATTTCATCGCTTATCCCGAGCAGGTCACGCTGGAGGATTTCGCGCAAGCCGCGGCGCAGGCCGGCAAGCCGGTGCAACTGGTGATTGATCACACGAAGCCGCGCGTGCGACGCGGCCCTGTCGACATTGGCCCGGCGCGCAGCGCGATTTCGGCTTCGCGCCGAACGTCGATCATCGCCAGGGCATTGCCCGGATGCTGGCGGTCCGTCGCGTCGCGCCAGCGTGAGCCGCACTTGTGCCGGCCAGCCGCCGCCGTCATAGTTTGGCAATCGATCTTTCCCACCTGCTTCATGGATATCGCCGATGGACCTTAAATTTGCGGGCAAGACCGCGCTGATCACCGGCTCCTCCAAGGGCATCGGTCGCGCCGCCGCCGAAGCGTTTGCGCTGGAGGGCTGCGACGTCATTCTGGTATCGCGCACCGCTACCGATCTTGCCGCCGCCAAGACGGCGATTGAGAAGCAGTCCAAGGTCCGGGTCGATACCGTCGCCGCCGATCTGTCGGACAGCGCCAATGTCGACCACCTGGTCAAGGAGTACCCGTACATCGACATTCTGGTGAACAATGCCGGCGCCATCCCCGGCGGCAAACTTCTCGACATCGACGAGAAGACCTGGCGCAAGGCGTGGGACCTGAAAGTTTTCGGCTACATCAACATGTGCCGTGCTTTCTATGCGCTGATGAAAGCGCGCGGCGCCGGCGTGATCATCAACGTCACCGGCAATGCCGCGCAGACGCATGATCCGGAATATATCTGCGGCGTCGCCGGCAACGCGGCGCTTACTGCCTTCAGCCAGTCGCTGGGCAGTGTCAGCGCCCACGATGGCATCCGCGTCATTTCGGTAAACCCCGGTCCGGTGGAAACGGATCGGCTGGTCGGGCTGATGAAGAAGAAAGCGCTGGACCGCACCGGCGATGCCGAAAAGTGGGGTGATTTGTTCAAGCCGCTGCCGTTCGGCCGCGCCTGCGCGCCGCAGGAAGTCGGCGAGATGATCGCCTTTTTGGCCTCTGACCATTGCAGCTATAACAGTGGCTCGGTCGTCATCATTGATGCCGGTGTCTCGGCGCGCAGCTTCAACTTCTGACTTTCAAAAACGAGGGCCCCATGCCGCATCTGACAACCGACGACGGGATTAAGCTGTTTTACGAGGAAGTCGGCAGCGGCATCCCGGTCGTCTTTGTCCACGAATTCGCCGGCGACAGGCGCTCGCACGAATTGCAGATGCGGTACTTCGGCCAGCGCTACCGCTGCATCGCCTATAACGCGCGCGGCTATCCGCCATCCGACGTGCCCGCGGACGGTGAGCGCTATTCGCAGGAGCGCGCACGCGACGACATCCGCGCGGTGCTCGACGCACTCAAGATCGACAAGGCGCACATCGTCGGCCTGTCGATGGGCGGCTTCGCCACGCTGCATTTCGGTCTGCGGCATCCGGCGATGGCGCGATCGCTGACGATCTGCGGCTGCGGCTATGGCGCCAAACCGGAGACGCGCGACATCTTTCGCAAGGAGAGCGAGGAATTGGCTGCGTTGTTCGATCGCGAAGGCAGCGCCAAGGCGACAGCACGCTACGCGGCGGGATCGGCACGGGTGCAGTTGCAGAACAAGAACCCGCGCGGCTGGCAGGTTTTCGCCGACCGCCTGGCAAAACATTCGGCCAAGGGCTCGGCCAACACGCTGCGCGGCGTACAGGCCAGCCGCCCCTCGCTCTACGACCTGGCCGACGAGATGAAAAAGA
>DASRLF010000020.1:0-98360 GCA_035648555.1 Pseudolabrys sp. | reverse complement strand
ATCGAGAATATGTTCGGCAGGCTCAAGGACTGGCGACGCGTTCATACCCGCTACGACCGATGCGCTCACACATTCATGTCCGCAATCTGCATCGCCGCCATCGTCATCTTCTGGCTATAATCAATGAGTCCTGACCCTAGCATACCGTTATTGGCCAATTTTGTGCTCAAACCCGAACAGGTTTGCAATCCAGAGCTGAATCTTACTCAGTCTACAGATGTATCCGACGCCGCGCGACCAAGATCAAGCTTACTACCAGAAATAGAATTACGACGGTATCGCCGAACCGCACATAGGGCGTCGGGGCGATCGCGCGCGGCAGGCTGGCATCGAGCACACCTTCGACGCCCAGCGGCAACGCACTGACAATGCGGCCGACCGGATCGATCACGCCCGAGATTCCGGTATTGGCCGCGCGCACCAGCGGTAGGCCTTCGGCGATTGCGAGTACGCGCGCCTGCTGGAAATGCTGGTACGGGCCGGTGCTGATTCCGAACCAGCCGTCATTGGTCACGTTGACCAGCCAGCCCGGCCGCTCGCCTGCCGGCACCGCAGCGCCGGGGAAGATGGCTTCGTAGCAAATCAGCGGCAGCATTTTCGGTGCGCCCGGGACGTCCATGGCGCGCCGGCGGTCGCCCGACAAGAATCCGCCGACCTGTTTGGTGAGCTGCCGCAGCCCGAGTCGTTCCAGCAGGCCCTGCAACGGCAGATATTCGCCGAACGGCACCAGATGTACCTTGTCATAAATGCCGCGGATCGAGCCGTCGGGATCGATCACATAGACCGAATTGTAAGCGTGCGGCACGCCGCCACTGGGGGGGGCCGGGCGCACCGCGCCGGTGATCAGCTCGGTGGATGGTTTAAGCAGCCCTGCGATCTGCGCCAGCGCGTCGGGCTCGCGCGTGAGAAAGAACGGAAACGCCGATTCCGGCCAAATCAAATGCGTGATGTCGTGCACACCGTTCGAGTTCGGTCCGATGGTGCGGTCGGACAGGCGCAGATAGCGCTCCATGACTTGCGCCTTAGCAGCGTAATTGAATTTTTCGTCCTGCTGTAGATTGGGTTGCATGATGCGCAGCTTCACGCCGCTCACATACGTGGTCGGATTTTGCCAGAGCCGTACGGCGCCATAGCTGGTGAGGCCGGCCAGAATCAAAATGCCCAGCAGCGGTGCCCGCCGCGGGTTCGGCGTGTCGGCCGCATCGTCGGCGAGCACGGCGGGGCTCGCGCAAATCGCGACGCAGAGAAAAGTCAGACCCCAGATACCGGTCAGTGAAACGCTTTGCGCCAGCGCCAGCGGCTCAGTCAGCGCATAGCCGAAAGTGTTCCAGGGAAATCCGCTGAGCAGATGGCCGCGCAGCCACTCGGCCATGGTGAGCATGGCGGCGAGCGCCAACACGCGCTCCGGTCCGCGCACCCAGATCAGCCGCGAGGCGGCGAGGCCTAAGCCGGTAAAGAGCGCGAGATAGGCCGGCAATCCTGCGACCGCCACCGGCAACAGCCAGCCGAAGGTCTTGGCGTCGACCAAAAAGGCGTAACCGACCCAATAAATTCCGGCGACGAAATAGCCGAAGCCGAAACACCAGCCAACGACCGCGGCACCGGCCGCCCCGCTCCAGCGTCCGGCGGCGGAGCCGTCCACCAGCCAGACCAGCAAAGGCAGCGTCAGGAACAGAATCGGCCAAGCGTTGAACGGCGCCAGCGACAGCGCCGATGCGACGCCGGCGAGGAGTGCGATTGCCGCGCGCTTCCAGGGCGAGGCGAGCACGACCGCGTAAGCGAGGCGGGTGAGCGTCACGGGCGCCGCGCGCCGTCTTTTTGCGCGGGCACGTCATCGGCCGGCAAAACCGGCGGCGTGGTACCGGCCAGCACCGCATCTGGCTCGCCGCGTTTGCGCTGCTCGCGCTGCCGCTCGCGCTTTTCCTTCAGCCGGGTGATGCGCACGCGCTTGATGCGGCGCGGATCGGCGTCCAGTACTTCGAATTCGAACAGTCCGGGCCCGGGGATGAGCTCGCCGCGCAGCGGCAGGCGTCCGGCGCGCGTTACCAGATAGCCGCCAAGCGTATCGACTTCCTTGACCATCTCGCCGGGGTCGAAATCATTGCCGATCGATGCGGCCACGTCTTCGAGATGGGCGCGCGCGTCGGCAATGAAGGTGCCGTCGCTTTGGCGCACCACGTGCGGGGTTTCGTCCTCGTCATGCTCGTCGGCGATCTCGCCGACGATCTGCTCGACGATGTCCTCGATTGACACCAGCCCGTCGCTGCCGCCGTATTCGTCGACCACCAGCGCCAGATGAATCCGTGTTGCCTGCATGCGCGCCAGCAGATCGATCACCCGCGACGATGGCGGCACGAACAAAATTTCGCGCACCAACTTGGCCGACGATAGCGGCATCGACAGATCGACGGCCTTGAGATCGAGGCCGGCCGGCAGCGGCTTCTTGCGCTTGGCGTTTTTTTCCGGGTTGACCGCCGCGCGCGCGGTCATGAATGCGATCAAGTCGCGGATGTGAACCATGCCGACCGGATCGTCGAGCGTGTCGTTGTAGACCACCAGGCGCGAATGCGCGGCGCCCTCGAACACGCGCACCAGTTCACCCAGTTTGATGTCCTGCTGCACGGCGACGATGTCGGCGCGTGGAATCATGACGTCACCGACGCGGCGTTCGCGCAGGCCCAGGATATTTTTGAGCATCCGGCTCTCTTCCGGCGAGAAGCCGGATTCGCCGGGCGTCATGGCGTCGAGTACGTCCTTGAAGTCGGCGCGCGAGCTCGGCTTCCAGCCAAACAGCGCGCGGAAGGCGCGCACGATCCAGCCTTCGCCGCCATTGCGCTGCGGCGGCACGAGCGCAGGCAGATTGCGCGGCTCGTAAGGCGCGGCGTCGGCGGGATTTGAACTGGGTTCGCTGTCGGGCATGGCTCAGGCGTCGCTAAATTCGCGGTCGAGCCACGGGTCAGGCAGGTTGATGCTCAACATGATCTTGCTTTCGAGGCTTTCCATTTCGTCGGCCTCGGCATCGACCTCATGGCCGTAGCCGATGAGGTGAAGAAACCCATGCACCGTGAGATGGGCCAGATGATGAAGAAAATCCCGCCCCTCATCGGCGCATTCGCGGGCAAGCGTCTCGTAGGCCATGACGATATCGCCGAAGAATTTCGCGCCGACGCTGGTTTGCGTGACCGCCGCCGGAAACGACAGCACGTTGGTTGGCTTGTCGATGCCGCGCCATTGCAGGTTAAGCGCGCGAATCGCGGCGTCGTCGGTCAGCAGGATAGCGACTTCGCCGTCCATTGTTGAGAGCGTGACGGTGGCCGCGGCCAGGGCCTCGCGTATCGTTTGTGCGGCGTTGGGTTGCGCCTCCCACAGCGGCGATTGAATTTGAATGTCGATCGACGGCGCGCCCGCGCGCCGGCTCGGCGCGGCCGTCATTTCTTGGCCTCGCGCGCGGTCTTGCGGTCATAGGCTTCCACGATGCGCGCTACCAGCTCGTGGCGGATCACGTCTTCATGGGTGAAGGCGACATGGCCGATACCCTCGACGCCATCGAGCAGCTTGACCGCTTCGGCGAGGCCGGAGGTCTGACCGCTCGGCAGATCGACCTGGCTCGGATCGCCGGTGACGATCATGCGGCTGTTCTCGCCCAGGCGGGTGAGGAACATCTTCATCTGCATCGAGGTGGTATTCTGCGCCTCGTCGAGAATGATCGCAGCATTCGACAGCGTGCGTCCGCGCATGAACGCCAAGGGCGCAATCTCGATCTCGCCGCCTTGCAGCGCACGCTCGACGATGCGGGCATCCATCAGGTCGTACAGCGCGTCGTAGATCGGACGTAGGTATGGATCGACCTTCTCGCGCATGTCGCCGGGCAGGAAGCCGAGCCGTTCGCCGGCTTCCACCGCCGGCCGCGACAAGATGATGCGATCGACTTCCTTGCGTTCGAACATCTGGATCGCCTGCGCGACCGCGAGCCAGGTCTTGCCGGTGCCGGCGGGCCCGGTGCCGAACACCAGATGATGACGCTTGAGCGCGCGGATATAGGCGTCTTGCGCGGCGGTACGCGCGCGCACCGGGCGCTTGCGCAAATTGATTTCCTCGAACGCCGCCCGCGCGGTCGCCGGGTCGTAGTCGAACAGCGAGCCTTGCGCGATGGCCTGCCGGATCGCGCCCTCGACGTCGCCTTGGCTGAGTTCGTAGCCGCGCTTGATATGCTCGTAAAGACCTTCCAGCACGCGTCTGGCTTGTTCGCAGCCGCCACGCGAGCCGTCAATCGTGACGTGATTGCCGCGTTGTTCGGCGACGACGCCAAGACGCCGTTCGATTAGCGCGAGGTTCTGGCCATATTGTCCAAAAAGAACGGAAGCGAGCCGGTTGTCCTCGAACGCGAGCACAGTCTGCGTGGTGGCAGTTTCCTCGGAAGCTGCGGCGGCCGGAATCGGCGGATCCGATGTGCGCAAGGCGGGTTCAGGCTCCTGCTGTGGCGAGAACGGGCGCGTGGCGCTGTTCGCCGAGCGCGCCGAACAAGGTGTTGGTTCCGAGATCGGTGATAGTAACGTGAACCAGCGATCCGATAGCCGAGCGGGGCGCCATCACCTGCACCGCTTGCAAATATGGTGTGCGGCCGACCAGTTGCCCAGGGAGCTTGCCGGGCTTTTCCAGCAGTACCTCGACAGTGCGGCCCAAAGATTGCGCGTTGAAGGCGCGCCAGTGGCGGGTGATCAAAGCCTGCAATCGTTGTAGGCGCTGGGATTTTTCCGCCTCGGGAACTTGGTTTTCCATCTCGGCGGCCGGCGTGCCGGGCCGCGACGAATACATGAACGAGTAGGCGGTGGCGAAGCCGACTTCCTCGACCAGCGTGAGCGTGTCGCGGAAATCCGCTTCGGTCTCGCCTGGAAAGCCGACGATGAAATCCGAGGTGAAAGCGAGATCGGCGCGCGCGGCGCGTAACCGCGCAATCGCGTCGAGATAATCCTTGCGGGTGTGCTTGCGGTTCATCGCTGCCAGCATGCGGTCCGAACCGGATTGAACGGGCAGATGCACATAAGGCATCAGCGCGGGCAGGTCGCCATGCGCGGCGATCAGGTCGTCATTCATGTCGCGCGGGTGGCTGGTGGTATAGCGCAGACGCGAAATGCCCGGCACGTCGCTAAGCCGGCGCAACAATTTGCCGAGCGTCGCCGGATGTCCATCCGTGTTTTGCCCATGATAGGCGTTGACGTTCTGCCCGATCAGCGTCACCTCGCGCACGCCGGCTTGCGCTAGGCGTTCGACTTCGTCGACGATCTTTTCGACCGGGCGAGAGACCTCGGCGCCGCGCGTATAGGGCACCACGCAAAAGGTGCAGAATTTGTCGCAGCCTTCCTGCACGGTGACGAAGGCTGAAATGCCGCGCTTAGCGATAGCCTCAGCCCGCGGTGCTGCCAACATGTCGAACTTGTCGTCCGCCGGAAACTCGGTATCGACGATTTGCTCGCCGGTCTTTAGGCGCGCAATCAAGCCGGGCAGGCGGTGATAGTTTTGCGAGCCGACCACCAGGTCCACGGCGCTGGCGCGGCGGGTGATTTCCTGACCCTCGGCCTGCGCCACGCAGCCCGCCACCGCGATCAGCATGCGGCGGCCGTCGCGCTCTGCGGCTTCCTTGAACTCGCGCACGCGGCCGATCTCCGAATAGAGCTTGTCGACCGCCTTCTCGCGAATATTGCAGGTGTTGAGGATCACCAAATCGGCGTCGGCGATTTGCGTCGTCTCGCTGAAGCCGGCCGGCGCCAAGGTGTCCGCCATACGATGGGAATCGTAGACGTTCATCTGGCAGCCGAAGGACTTGACGAAAACTTTGCGCGTTCTGCTCATACCACTCGCGTTCGAACCGGAATGCCAATCTAACCCGCCGGGGCCGGGTTTGTCCCCTTCAGTCATGTCTTTGATTCTATGACCCTTTTAAGACGTGGCGGCGTGAAGCGGCCGCGGCCCGCCACGCAGCGTCGCGGTATTGAGCCGGCGCACGTCGCCTTCCAGGCGCTTGGTCATGGTCTTGCGGTCGTCCGCGCCATCGGCGGTGAACGGTTCGCCGAAGCTGACCACGGCGTCGACCGCACCGCGTGCGCAGAAGGTCTTGAAATGCGGCATGAAGTCGAGATCGCCGTACCACGCGACCAGCGGGCGGTTCTGCCGCCCCATCGGGATGCCTTGCTGCCGGGTGTAGCCGATCGACATCGGCTGGATTTGGATGGCGCCTGCGCCATAGGCCGCGGCATCCTCGACCGAGCCGACCAAGGCGGAGCGAAACGGCAGCACGCGGTTGCCGTCGCTCGAGGTACCTTCGGCGAACAGCACGACCGAGACGCCTTCGATCAGCCGCTTGACGATGGCGCCGACCGCTTCGCCGGTTTGGGAGCGGCGCGCGCGGTCGACGAACACCGTGCGTTGCAGGCGCGCGGCGATGCCGACCAACGGCCAATCGGCGACCTCGCGTTTGGCGACGAAGGCCACCGGCCCGAGCGTGCCGATCACCAAGATGTCGGCCCAGGACAGGTGATTGGATACGAACAGCACCGCGCGGTCGCGCACCGGTTGGCCCACCACGCGGATGCGGATACGCAGCGCCCAGCACAGCAGGCGATAATATGTCGTGGCGATGACGCCCCAGCCCGGCAGGTTCAATTTATCGAGCAGCCACTGCACCGCGATCAGTAGCGGCGTCATGGTGAAAAACAGCGCCGCGATCAAAAGACAACGCAGCATCAATTGGCCTTATCGTCTTTGAGCGGCACGGCGTAAAGCTCAAGCCGGTGATCGACCAATTTGTAGCCAAGCTTACGCGCGACTTCGGCTTGCAGGCGCTCGATTTCCTCCGATTGGAATTCGATCACCTCGCCGTTGCGCAAATTGATCAAATGGTCGTGGTGGGCTTCCGGCGCGGTTTCGTAGCGCGCGCGGCCTTCGCGGAAATCGTGCCGCTCGATGATGCCGGCGTCCTCGAACAAACGCACAGTGCGATACACGGTCGAAATCGAGATATGTTCGTCGACCTTGATGCAGCGTCGGTACAATTCCTCGACGTCGGGATGATCGTCGGCCGCCGCCAGCACACGCGCGATGGTGCGGCGCTGCTCGGTCATGCGCATGCCTTTGGCGGCGCACAGCGCTTCGATATTGCGCTTGTCGGCAAGGGTTTTGTCCGGCGTGGCCACGTTCGTTTTCTCCAATCCGGCTCTCATAACATATCGGGCGGCATGCGGTCAGACCAGATCGCGGCGCAGCACCAGCGCGGCGGCGGCGTTGCCCCCGGTGCCCGCATAGTAGTTGGGGCGGCGGGATATTTCATGAAATCCGGCGCGGTCGTACAGCCGGATCGCCGCCGCATTGTGTTCGTCGACTTCCAGAAATACCGCGCGCGCGCCAAGGCCTGCGAGCCGCCGCAGATGCAAATCGAGCAGACCGCGGGCCAGTCCGCGTCCACGCCGCGCGCTTGAAACCGCGACCGAAAGAATTTCCGCCTCATCCTCGACCAGCCGCGACAAGATGAATCCGGCCATGGCCGATCCAGTCATCGCACGATGCGCGATGACATGGCGGTCGATCAGCAAGCCCTCGACTTCCTGCTCGCTCCAGCCGCGCGCGAACGAGATGCCGTGCAGCGCGCCGATCGCGGCGGCGTCACGGCCACTCGCTTCCGACAAAATGGGTTCGCCACGTGCGAATAAACTTGAAAGGAGCTTCATCATCGGCGCGTCAATCGTGCGGCGTCCTGCGGCTGCGCATCGGGTGCGCGCAGGTAAAGCGGCTTCGGGGCCAAGCCGGTTTCGACCGCGGCAGCCCCTAACCGCACTACCCAATCGATGTCGGGTGCGCGGCGCGGATCGACCAGGCTCGGCGGGCGTTCGCCGGCAGGCCAGGCCGCCGCCAAATTCGACGCCGCAGTGCCTACAAGCCGCGGCGCGCCGGTCGCCGCCACACGCAACGCTTCGCGCAACGGCGCCAGCCGTGGCGCGACGATGGTGCGGCCGCCGGGCCCGAATACTTGCAGATAGACGTGGTCGTGGCGCGCATCGATTGCGACTACCACCGGCAGCGTGTCGTCGGCTGCAATGAGAGGCGCGGCGTAAGCCGCCAAGGTGGAGAGGCCGACCGCCGGTTTGCCGGAAGCGAGCGCGATGCCGCGCGCGGCGGCGATGCCGACCCGCAATCCGGTAAAGCTGCCGGGTCCGGTGGTGACCGCGATGCGGTCGAGCGCGGCGAAGTCAAGCCCGGATGTCTCAAGCACTCGCGCGATCAGCGGGATCAGCGCTTCGGCGTGGCCGCGCACCATCGGCAGCGATTCATGCGCTATGATCGCGCCCTGCTCGGTGTCGAGCACGGCGGCCGAGCAGGCTTCGAGCGCGGTATCGATGGCAAGGACGCGCATGGCGCGGTAATTCTAGCACCGTTTCGCGCGTGCAAGGGTGGGCTAGACCGGCCGCACTTCGGTGACGTCGGGCACGAAGTGCTTGAGCAAATTCTGGATGCCGTGCTGCAGCGTGGCGGTCGATGACGGGCAGCCCGAACAGGCGCCCTTCATGGTGAGATAGACCACGCCTTCCTTGTAGCCCTTGAAGGTGATGTCGCCGCCGTCGCCGGCGACCGCCGGGCGCACGCGGGTCTCGATCAGATCCTTGATGGTGGCGACCGTGTCGGCGTCCTTGGCGTCGAAGAATTCGTCCGCTTCCGCCTGCTCGCCGCCTTCGGCAAGCAACGGCGCGCCGCCCATGAAATGCTCCATGATGGCGCCGAGGATCGCCGGCTTGATCTGCTGCCAATCGCCGTCGCGCTTGGTGATCGAGATGAAATCGGAGCCGTAGAACACGCCGCCGACATTCGGAATGTCGAACAGCCGCATCGCCAGTGGCGATTGCGCGGCGGCGGCCTTGTCCGGCATGTCGAGCGTGCCGGTATCGAGAACCGGCCGTCCGGGCAGGAATTTCAGCGTTGCCGGATTGGGGGTGGCTTCGGTCTGGATAAACATCGTTTTGCTCCTTACGGGTTCAAGGCCCGTGGGTGGCTGCACTATAGACGATAGATGGCGCTTGCGCAGGGCAAGGTCAACCGGCGCAAAAACAGCGTGAATCAGGAACTGGCGTCGATATCTTCGTCGCTGAGATGCCCCGGCACGATCGCCACCGGAATGGGAAACGTGCCGGCATTTTTCGCCAAGCTCGAGACCAGCGGGCCGGGGCCTTCATTGGCGGTGCCGGCCGCCAGCACCAAAATGCCGATGTCGGTGTCCTCGTCGATCAGCTTAACGATCTCATCGGCCGGATCGCCTTCGCGGATGACGCGATCGGGGATGATGCTGGCGATGTCCTTGACGCGTGCCGCGTATTTGTCGAAGGCCGCATTGGCCGCTTCCATGGCCTCGGCCTTCATGATGTCGGCGACGCCGAGCCACTGCTGATTGCGCTCGCCGGTGTCGATCATGCGCAGCATCACGAGTTGCGACTTGGTACGGCTGGCACGCTTGGCGGCCCAATAGACCGCGCGGTCGCATTCCTCGGTGTCGTCGATGACGACCAGATATTTGCGCTTGTGGCCGGCTTCGTAGCTGCGCCGCTTGGTGCTCATCCGGGAATGGTGGCATGCCGCCCGCCAAGCCGACAAGCGGCTCGACGGCCTAGCGGCGCACGAACCCGACGATGTCCTTGACCGCCTTCATAGTTTCGGCGGCAATCGCCTGGGCGCGCGCCGAGCCGTCGGCCAGCACGGAGTCGATATAGACCGGGTCCTGCACCAGCTTTTTCATTTCCGCTCCGATCGGACCCAGCTTGGCAACCGAGAGGTCGGCCAGCGCGGTCTTGAAGGTCGAGAATTGCCCGCCGCCGAATTGGCGCAGCACGTCGGCTTTGCTCACATTGTTGAGCGCGGCATAGATGCCCACCAGATTGTCGGCCTCGGGGCGCGGCTCGAGACCTTTTTCCTCGCTCGGCAAAGGTTCCGGATCGGTCTTCGCCTTGCGGATTTTCTGCGCGATGGCCTCGGCGTCGTCGGTCAGATTGATGCGCGAGTAATCCGAGGGCTCCGATTTCGACATTTTTTTCGAGCCGTCGCGCAGCGACATCACCCGCGTCGCCGGTCCCTGGATGATCGGCTCCGGCTGCGGAAAAAACGCATCGCCGAAACCGTGCGCCTTGATCGAGTCGCCGAAATCATTGTTGAACTTCTGCGCGATGTCGCGCGACAGCTCGAGATGCTGCTTTTGGTCCTCGCCGACCGGCACATGCGTGGCGCGGTAAACCAGAATGTCGGCCGCCATCAGGTTCGGGTAGACGTAGAGGCCGACCGAGGCGTTCTCGCGGTCCTTGCCGGCTTTCTCCTTGAACTGGGTCATGCGGTTGAGCCAGCCCATGCGCGCGACGCAATTGAATACCCAGGCAAGCTCCGCGTGCTCGGCGACCTGGCTCTGGTTGAAGATGATCTGCTTTTTCGGATCGATGCCACAGGCCAAAAACGCCGCCGTCACCTCGCGCGTGGCGCGCGGCAGTTCGGCCGGGTCCTGCCAGACTGTGATGGCGTGCAGGTCGACCACGCAGTAGATGCAGTCATAGCGCTCCTGCAGCGCGACGAATTTGGTGATCGCGCCGAGATAATTGCCGAGGTGCAGATTGCCGGTCGGCTGCACGCCGGAAAAGACGCGTTCCTTGAACGCCATCGCCATTGTCCCTCGCCACTATGCCGGCCACATCGCATGATGGCGTTTGCCGTGCAACCCCCGCTGCGCGCACAACAAGGTCGCGCATCGACAGGGGGATACAGGGGATATCAATATCAAAGACGGTGCCGCCCCATTATAGTGGGGACGGAGCTGTCGGGATCGTGCGGGCGGGTGGGCTTTAAATGAGCAAAGATGAGCTGATCATCCAATTGGTGAAAGTGGCGCTCGGCATTCTGATCGCCGGCTACTTTCTCTGGTGGAGTTTGGAAGTGCTGAAAAGGCTTCCACCCCCTCTCTAGACGGAACGTTGGCTTCCGTAATGGCGTTGCCTGTGTGGCGGTCGCCGCTATAGTGCCCGCGATTCACCAGGGTTCATTGCATGACCGCCCCCCGCTATGACGTGCTCGGCATCGGCAACGCCATCGTCGACGTGATCGCGCGTGCCGAGGACGATTTCCTGGTAGCTCATGGCATGAACAAGGGCACCATGGCGCTGATCGACGAGGCGCGCGCCGAGAAGATTTATCAGGCCATGGGCTCGGCGGTGGAGAGCTCAGGCGGCTCGGCGGCCAATACCATCGTCGGCGTGGCGAGCTTCGGCGCGCAGGCCGCCTTTGTCGGCAAGGTCAAGGACGACGAGCTCGGCCGCGCCTTCACCCACGACATCCGCGCTGCCCGCGTCGCTTACGACACCGCACCCGCCAAGGCCGGCCCATCGACCGCGCGTTGTTACATCATGGTGACGCCGGACGGCGAGCGCACCATGAATACTTTTCTCGGTGCCGCCCAGGATCTCAAACCCGCCGACATCGACGAAGCCAAGGTGGGGTCGGCGGCCATCGTTTATCTCGAAGGTTATCTGTGGGATCCGCCGCAGGCCAAGGAAGCCTTCGTCAAGGCGGCGGCGATCGCGCACAGGGCTTCGCGCAAGGTCGCGCTCACGCTGTCGGATGCGTTCTGTGTCGACCGCTACCGCGCCGAATTCCTCGGGCTGATCCGCAAGGGCACCGTCGACATCGTATTCGCTAACGAGCGCGAGCTGCACAGTCTCTACGAGACATCGGACTTCGACACCGCCGTGAAGGCGCTGCGCGGCGACGCCAAGCTCGCAGTGATAACGCGCAGCGAAAAAGGCTGCATGGTGGTCACCCGCAGCGGCGCCGAGGCGGTGCAGGCGATGCCGATCGAGCGCGTCGTCGATGTCACCGGCGCCGGCGATCTGTTCGCTGCCGGCTTCATGGTCGGCTTGGCGCGCGGCAAGGACCACCGCACCTGCGCGCGTCTGGGCGCGCTGGCGGCCGCCGAAGTGATCCAGCACATGGGCGCGCGGCCGGCGGTGTCGCTCAAGGCGCTTGCAGCCGAAAACGGCTTACCGCTCTAAGCGACTTGCCACTCTAAAACATCCGGAAAATCGCGGCTGAAGACGCGTTCGGCGGAATCCGTTACGCGCGTCATTGGTAACCAATTGGTAACCGAACGTGGTTACCGATTGGTGAACAACCAATAGCGAGGACCGGTCATGGCCAAACGCAAAGATATTGAAATTACTGGCAGCGAGACGGCGGCGACCCCGGAAAGCGCGGCCGCGCCGGCGCGGGTCAAGAGCGAACTGCCGGTTGTCGAATCGCCATCGATTTCGCCCGCCGTCGAAACAGCGCCCGCGCCCGAGCCGTTCGCGGTCGATGCGCCGGCCATCGAACCTGTTGCCGCGGCGGCGACAACGTCCAAGACCGCGCAGATCTTTGTCCTGCGGCCGCGCCACAAACGTTATGCCTTGCTCGCCGCTTCGGTGACTTTCGCTGCCGCGCTCGGCGCCATCATCGGCGCGCTGGCGAGCGGCGGATTCTCGGCGACCGCGCCGGCCAAGCCCGACCTCGCGGCGATCGAAGAAAGCAAGGCGATGCAGCAATCGATTGCCCGGCTCGGCAAGGAAGTCACCACGCTGAAGGCGAGCCTGGACGCCGCCAACAAGTCGGCGCACACGCAAATCGCCAAGATTACCGACCGGCTCGAGCACGCACAGGCGGACATTACCGGTTCGATTTCCGCGCCGCAGACGGTTACTCCCACGGCCGCACCGACGCTGGAGCCGGCGCCGCTGCCGACGCCGCGTCCGCGCATCGCCGCGGCGGAAGCGCAGCCGTCCGGCCGCACGATGATCGTGCCGGGCTGGACCATCCACGACCTGCGTGGCGGCTACGTCTATGTCGAAAATCACGGCGAGGTCTATCAAGTCATGCTGGGCGCGCCACTGCCGGGCCTCGGCCCGGTGGAATCAGTCAAGCGCCAGGATGGCCGCTGGGTGGTGATGACGCCGAAGGGCATCATCGTTTCCATGCGCGACCGGCGCTATTTTGAAGAATTCTGAGCGTCTCGATCAGCTTTGAATGAATTGGCGGCGCTTGCGAGCGCCGCTTTTCATTTGGGCGCGCGGCAGTGGTGAGCTGCGCAAAACCGTGCCAAAATTGGTGCGGGTGATTTCATGCGCGATAACTGGCTGAAAGCAATCGTCGCGGCGTTTGCGGTCTTCGCAACCGCGAGCCACGCTGCCGCGCAAGGCGCGGCGCCGCCGTCGGCCAAGCCGGAAATGACCGAAAGCTGTCCGGGCCTGGTGGCAACGCGCGCGCCGTTCGCGCAGCCCGTGGCGTTCCGCCTCGCCGCGCTTGAGCACGATCAAGTCCGCATCAGTTACATCGGCCATTCGACTTTCCTGATCGAAAGCCCGCAACTGGTGCGCATCGCCACTGATTTCAACGACTATGTGAAGCCGCCGCTGTTGCCCGACATCGTGACCATGAATCACGCGCACTCGACGCATTACACCGATCATCCCGACCCGGGCATCAAATACGTTTTGCGCGGCTGGGCCGAAGATGAAAAGCCGGCGCGCATCGATCTGCAATACAAGGACGTGCGCGTGCGCAACGTGCCGACCAATATCCGCCGCTGGGACGGCGGCACCGAGCGCCACGGCAATTCGATCTTCATCTTCGAGGCCGGCAATCTGTGCATCGCCCATCTCGGCCATCTGCATCACACCCTGACGCAGCAACAGCTCAACGAAATCGGCCGCGTCGACGTGGTGATGGTGCCGGTCGACGGCAATATGACGCTCGACCTCGACGGCATGGTCGAGGTGCTGCACGCGCTGAAGGCCCCGCTGATGATCCCGATGCATTATTTCAGCGCTTTCACGCTCGACCGCTTCCTCGCGCGCGTGCGCGAGGAGTGGGACGTGGAAATCGCCGCCATGCCGTCGACGGTGGTGTCTAAGACCAGCCTGCCGGCCAAGCCGAAGGTCTTGGTGCTGCCCGGCCACTGACCCCGACTGACACATAGAATATTACCTATATGTGATGAAGCGTCCGTGCCGGTTTTGCGCCGCTACGGCGAATTATCAACAGCGGTCCAATTGCGGGCATTGACCGCATGGAACTAATGCGTAGGTGTCGCGTTCACGGATGGCGATTCCCAACAGATTTCCAAACGATTTTCGAGACAAGTCGAGGCTTTTCATATGATGCAGACCTGGAGCGGCTGGAAACGGTTTCCTGACGTTAGCAGCGGCGATCATGTCGAGGCCCCGATGGGCCCCGGCGTCTACGAGGTGCGTCACACCATGTCGGGCCGGGTGATGGCGTTCGGCCACGCCGGAAATGTGGCGCATGCGATCTCCGGGCTGAAGCTCAACGGCAACGCCGGCCCTTTGGCGCGGCTGTTTGGCCACCAGCCGCTGGTGTCGCGCGTCGCCGACTTGGAATACCGCACCTGCGCGGCGGCGAGCCGCGCCGATGCCAAGACCACCGCGCAACGGCTGATGGGTCTGCGGCAGACCGCCTGGCGCCGGCGCATGGATTTGGGCTGGGCGGCGCGCCACCCCGGCTGAGCCCTGCACACAGCGTCGATATCGCGGCCGGCCAAGCGCCGGCCGTTTTGCGTTTGGCAATTCGTAGTGGCTTCCGGTCGATGGCGGTCTGCGTATAGAGTGCCGCCGCCTGAACGGCCCGAGGTCTCATGCCTTACGCCATCACATCCGACAACGTGAAGCTCTATTACGAAGAAGTGGGGCAGGGTACGCCCATTCTGTTCGTGCATGAGTTTGCATCCGACCACCGCGGCTGGGAGCCGCAGCTGCGCGAATTCGGCAAGCGCTACCGCGCCATCGCCTATTCGGCGCGCGGCTATACCCCGTCCGACATTCCGGCATCGCCCGATGCTTACAGCTACCAGCACGTGATGCGCGATTGCGTCGCGGTGCTCGATCATCTCAAGATCGCGCAGGCGCATATCGTCGGATTATCGATGGGCGGCTACACGACATTGCAAGTGGCGCTCAATCACCCAAGCCGCGTGCGCTCGATGACGCTGGCCGGCACCGGCTCGGGCAGCGAGCGCTGGTACACGCAAGCGTTCCACAAGCGTTCGCGCGAGCTTGGCGATCTGTTCGAGCGCGAAGGCGCGGCGGCGGTCGCCAGGAGCTACGGCAACGGCCCGAGCCGCGTGCCGTTCGCGATCAAGGATGCGCGCGGCTTTGCGGAATTTTCAACGCGGATGGCCGAGCACGACCCGAAGGGCTCGGCCAACACCTCGCGCGGTTTCCAGGGCGGCCGGCCTTCGCTCTATGATTTCGAGGACGGCATCCGCAAACTCAAGACGCCGGCGCTGATCGTGGTCGGCGACGAGGACGAGCGCTGCATCGAGCCGAGCCTGTTCCTGAAATCCGCCATCGCCGCCTCCGGCCTGGTGGTGTTTCCGAAAACCGGCCACGTCGTGAACCTGGAAGAGCCGGATCTGTTCAACCAAGTGGTCGGAGATTTCCTGGCCCGCGTCGATGCCGGCCGCTGGCCGGCGCGCGATCCGCGCTCGCTGCCCGATAAATCGGCGCCGCTGCCATGGAACCGGAAATAGGCTGAACCGTTTTAGTGCAGGCAAAACCGTGCGTAGGAGTCGCCGATGCTGAAATGGGCCGCCGTCTTTTTTCTGATCGCCGTCGTCGCCGGAATTTTCGGCTTCACCGGCGTCGAGCAAGCCTCCGCCACCATCGCGCAATGGCTGTTCGGCATTTTCCTGATGCTGTTTATCGGTGCGCTGGTGATCGGCCTGGCGATCGGGGCGAGGCTGTTTTCTTAAACGTCCACGCTCGCGCTGAGCGCATTGTCCTGGATGAACTGCCGGCGCGGCTCGACCAGGTCGCCCATCAGCTGGTCGAACAGCACATTGGCCTCGTCGACTTCCTTGATGCGGACCTGCAGCAACGAGCGCGCATTGATATCGAGCGTGGTCTCCCACAGTTGCTCGGGGTTCATCTCGCCCAACCCTTTGTAGCGCTGCATCGCGATGCCCTTGCGTCCGGCATTGGTGAGCGCCTCGAACAGGCCGACCGGCCCGTGGATCGCCGTGGTCTCGTCCTTGCGGCGCAGCATCGCCGGCGGGGTCGGGCGTGGGAAAATCTGTTGCAGCGACGGCGCATATTCGTCGAGCTTGCGCGCATCGGCCGAGCCGAGCAGCGCCTGGTCGATGATGGCCGCTTCCTTGACGCCGCGCACTGTGCGCTCGAAGTGGAAGCCGTCCTCGTCGAACGTGCCCTTCCAGCCGCGCTCGGTCTCGTCTTCAAGCGCATCGAGCCGTTTGGCGATGTAATCGGCGGCGGCCGCTCCGGTCTTGATATCGGCAGTGACGCTCGGCGTCAGCACGCCGGCGATTGCCGCCTGCTCGATCACCTTGCGGTTATAGCGGCTGTGCAGCCCGTTGAGGATGTTGCGGACGGCGCGCGCCTCCTCGACCATCGTGCCGAGGTCGGGGCCGCCGCGCTCCTCGCCGGAGGCAAGACGCAGCACCGAATCTTCCAGTCCGGTCGCGATCAGATAATCCTCGAGCGCGCGCTCGTCCTTGAGATACTGTTCGGACTTGCCGCGGTTGACTTTATAGAGCGGGGGCTGCGCGATGTAGATGTGGCCGCGCTTGATCAGCTCTTCCATCTGTCGGAAGAAGAACGTCAACAGCAGCGTACGGATATGACTGCCGTCGACGTCGGCGTCGGTCATGATGATGATCTTGTGGTAGCGCAGCTTGTCGGGATTGAACTCGTCGCGCCCGATGCCGGTGCCGAGCGCGGTGATCAGCGTGCCGATCTCCTGGCTGCCCAGCATTTTGTCGAAGCGCGCGCGCTCGACGTTGAGGATTTTGCCGCGCAGCGGCAGCACCGCCTGGAATTCGCGGTTGCGGCCCTGCTTGGCCGAGCCGCCGGCCGAATCGCCCTCGACGATGAACAGTTCCGACTTGGCGGGATCGCGTTCCTGGCAGTCAGCCAGTTTGCCCGGCAGCGATGAAATATCGAGCGCGCCCTTGCGGCGGGTGAGATCGCGCGCCTTGCGCGCGGCCTCGCGCGCGGCGGCGGCTTCCACCACCTTACCGACGATGACGCGGGCTTCCTGCGGGTGGATCTCGAACCAGTCCTGCAGCGCCTGATTGATGACGTTTTCGACCACCGGGCGGACTTCTGAGGACACCAGCTTGTCTTTGGTCTGCGAGGAGAACTTCGGGTCCGGCACCTTGACCGAGAGCACCGCCGTCAAGCCTTCGCGGCAGTCGTCGCCGGTCAGCGCCACTTTTTCCTTGCGCGTGGTGCCGATGGTTTCGGCGTATTGCGTGACCTGGCGGGTCAGCGCGCCGCGGAAACCGGCGAGATGGGTGCCGCCGTCGCGTTGTGGGATGTTGTTGGTGAAGCACAGTACGCTCTCATGATAGCCGTCGTTCCACCAAAGGGCCGCTTCCACCGTGATGCCTTCGCGCTCGGCCTTGATCATAACCGGTTTGGGGATCAGCGCCGTCTTGTTGCGGTCGAGATATTTCACGAACTCCTCGACGCCGCCTTCGTATTTCATCTCCTCGCGCTTCTCGACCGCGTGGCGCATGTCGGACAGCACGATGTTGATGCCGGAATTGAGGAACGCCAATTCGCGCAGCCGATGCTCGATCGTGGCGAAATCGAACTCGACCATGGTGAAGGTTTTCGCCGAGGGGAAGAACGTCACTTCCGTTCCCCTTTTGCCGCCGCTGTCACCGACGGCTTTGAGCGGTGCGACGGCGACGCCATCGGCGAATTCGATGAAGTGCTCTTTGCCGTCGCGCCAGATCGTGAGTTTGAGCCAGCTCGAGAGCGCGTTGACCACCGAGACGCCGACGCCGTGCAAGCCGCCGGACACCTTGTAGGAATTCTGGTCGAATTTTCCGCCGGCATGGAGCTGCGTCATGATGACTTCGGCGGCCGAGATGCCTTCGCCCTTGTGGATGTCGGTCGGGATGCCGCGGCCGTTGTCGCGCACCGTCACCGAGCCGTCCGGATTGAGCGTGGTCACCACTTCGGTGGCGTGGCCGGCGAGCGCCTCGTCGATCGAATTGTCCACCACCTCGTAGACCATATGGTGGAGACCCGAGCCGTCGTCGGTGTCGCCGATATACATACCCGGCCGCTTGCGCACCGCGTCGAGGCCTTTGAGGACCTTGATCGACTCGGCGTCATAGTCGGTGAGATTTCGGGCCGGTTCAGCCATCGGCGGCACCCTCAAAACGGGCCAAAAAATGAGTCGGATTTATCATTCGGTGTGACACGAAACATGGGTTGCGTACAGAGCAAAGTCATCGCTGTTAATATGTTGATTCAAAATGATTTTTAAAGGCCAACCGGCTGAAAAATGGCCACTTTTTGGAGCCGATCCGCGGCCCGATTCGGCATGCTTTGTCAACGATTCGCGGGGCCGTTTTTGCCCGTCATCGAACGGCCGTCGGCGGTCTACAATTGGGCCTTGCTTGCATGCGGCCGCGGCTTGGCTTCTAAGCAGTCGGGGCCCCGCCTGACGTGATTTTTTCCATGCATTGGTTCAACAGACCTCTCGAAGTTCCACACCGCCTGCGCGCCATCGTGCGTGCCCGCGAATCGAGCGTGATCGTAATCGCGATCGTGATCGGCGCCATCGCTGGCCTGGTGGTCGCCGCCATGGGCGAATTGGTCGCGTTCATGCACGTGGTGTTTTTCGGCCTCGATCCCGGTGAGCGGCTGTCGGGCCAGTTCATGCTCAATCCGCTTTATGCCTTTCTGAGCCCGTGCCTGGGCGGGCTGCTGTTTGGCCTGGTGTCGGCCTATATCGCCCGCCGGCGCGGCACCGAAGTGGACCCCATCGAAGCCAATGCCCTGCATGGCGGGCGCATGTCGATGCGCGGCAGTCTTATTGTCGCGGCCCAAACAGTTTGGTCGAGCGGCATCGGCGCCTCGGTCGGCCTGGAGGCCGGCTATACCCAGCTCGCCAGTGGCATCGCCTCCAAGATCGGCCAGGCCTTCCGCTTGCGCCGCAGCGACATGCGCATCCTCGTCGGCTGCGGCGCGGCCGCCGCCATCGCCGGCGCCTTCGGTGCGCCGCTCGGCGGCGCGTTCTACGGATTCGAGTTGATCATCGGCAGCTATTCGATCGCCTCGCTGGCGCCGGTCGGTATGGCCGCGCTAGTCGGTTATTTGACCGCGCAGAGTTTCGCGCCCGACCGGCTCGGCATCGAGACCGGCGCGGTTTCGAGTCTCGCCGTACATGACGTGGTGATCGCCGGCGGTGTCGGTCTCATCGCCGCGGTCTTCGGGATCGCGCTGATGCGCGGCGTCGCCGCCTGCGAAACCTTTTTCTCGCGCCTGCGGGTCAAGCCCGCCTTGCGGCCGATGCTGGGCGGCGCTCTGGTGGGCGGGCTCGCGATGATCTCGCCGCAGGTGATGTCGTCGGGTCATGGCGCGTTGCATTTGACCGGCATCTTCAAATTGCCGGTCGCGGCGATCGCATTAATTTTCGTGCTCAAGGCGCTGGCCTCGATCGTTTCGCTTGGCTCCGGCTTCAGAGGCGGCTTGTTCTTTGCTTCGCTCTTGCTCGGCGCGCTCGGCGGGCAATTATTCGCGGACGGGCTCAACGCCGCCTGGCCGGGACTGAACGCCAATGCCGACGCCTATGCCATCATCGGCATGGGCGCGCTGTCGGTATCGGTGATCGGCGGACCGCTGACCATGACCTTCATCGCGCTCGAGACCACCGGCGATCTGTGGCTGACCACCGCGGTGCTTATTGCGGTGATCATCTCGATGCAGGTGACGCGCGAATTCTTCGGTTATTCCTTCACCACCTGGCGCTTCCATCTGCGTGGCGAGACCATCCGCAGCGCCGCCGATGTCGGCTGGATCCGCGACCTGACGGTCGGGCAGATGATGCGTTCGGACGTGCGCACCACGCCGGTCGAGACGCCGGTCTCGGCGTTCCGCGAAGCGTTTCCCTTGGGTTCGGCCAACCAGGTGGTCGCGGTCGACGAGGACGGCCGCTATGCCGGCATGGTGATCGTGGCAGAGGCGCATGCGGCGGATCTTGCCGCCACCGCATCGGTGCGCGACATCCTGCGCCACGCCGATCACATGCTGTTGCCGCAAATGACGGCGCAGGAAGCGATCACGGCATTCGACCGGTTCGAAGCGGAAGCATTGGCGGTGGTGGATTCCGGCGCGCGCCGGCAGGTCACCGGCTTGCTCACCGAGGCACACGCGTTGCGGCGTTATTCCGATGCGTCGGAACGCCAGCGGCGGGAATTGCTGGGCGAATTGTAATTATTGCCTGCGGGCCGCGTGACCCAATTCCTGCGTGCCTAACGTTGCATGGTTGAGATGCAGAAAGCGCGGCTCGTAGTCGGGAATCGGGCGGCTGAACGCGTTCAGTCCAACCGCGAGCAATTCGACGCGGTCGAGATCGCTGCGCATTGTGTCGAGCGCATCATCCAGTTTGCGCTTGATTTGGTCGGTTGCTGCCTCGTTGGTCATTTCGCCCTCTCGATGTCCTCGCGGGGTCTCCGTCGTCCGCAATGGCTGCACACAGGGCTAAGCTCTCGCAGCGGCGATGGTTCCTGTTTTAGATGTCTTCACGATGCCTCGATTAATGGAACCCGCCGAGGGAACTCAGCGACGCGGTTCCACAGTCCCGGCGCGGACTTCGAACACTTGCGCGCGTCCGACAATATCGCCGAACGCGACTGGATCGGCACCGGTCATCCAGACCTGCGCACCCAGTTTGGTGAGCGCGTCGTAGAGCGCGGCGCGGCGCGCCGGATCGAGATGGGCGACGATCTCGTCGAGCAGCAGCAGCGGCGCAAAACCGGTCATGTCCTTGGTCAGCCCGGCGTGCGCCAGCACTAGGCGGATCAGTAGCGCTTTCTGTTCGCCGGTCGAAGCCTCCGTGGCCGCAATGCCCTTGTCGGCATGGGTGACGGTGAAATCGGACAAATGCGGCCCGTCGAGCGTGCGGCCGGCGGCGGCGTCGCGCGCGCGATTGTCCTTGAGTAAAGCGCGGTAGCGGTCCTCGATCTCGAGCGCTTTGTGATCGGGCAGCAGTTTCTCCATCCAGCCTTCGAGTGTGATCTCGGCGCGCGGGAATCCCGGCGCCTGATCGCGCGTCGCCGCGAGCGCGCCCGCAAGGCGCGTCACCGTCTCGGCGCGCGCCGCCGCCACCGCCACAGCGATTTCCGCGGTCTCGTGCTCGACCGCGTCGAGCCAGTGCGAATCGCTATGGGCGTCTTCCAGCAGCCGGTTGCGCGAGCGCAACGACCGCTCGAGCGCGGCGACGCGGCTGGAATGCTGCGCATCGACCGCCAACACCAGCCGGTCAAGAAAACGCCGGCGCTCGGAGGCCGGCCCGTTGAACAGCGGGTCCATCGCGGGCGTCAGCCACACCACGCGCGTGTGATCGGCAAAGGCCGCCGCCGAGCCTGCGCTTTCGCGGTCGATGCGGCATTTGCGCGAAGGCACCGAATCCTCGCCGACCGGCGGGTCGATGCCGGTGCCCAAGGTCGCCAGGCCCAGCATGCCCTCAAGCTCGGCATTGATGGCCCAGGCGCCGTCGCCTTCCGAGAACGCCAGTTCTTCCATGGTCGCGCGGCGCAGGCCGCGGCCCGGCGCCAGCAGCGAGATCGCCTCGATCAAATTGGTCTTGCCCGCGCCATTGGCGCCGGTCAGCACCACGGGTCCGGCCTGAGCGAGCTCAATCTGCGCGGCGTGATAGCTGCGGAAATTGGTCAGCGTCAGGCGGCGAATGAAGGCTGCGGTCATGAGCGAGCCTTACTGCCGGCGGTGCGGGAGATCAAACCCGCATCGGCATCAGCACATAGAGCGCGCCCTTGGCGTCCTTGTCCTGGATCAGCGTCGGCGAACCCGGGTCGGCGAGCTTGAGCACGGCGACCTCACCTTCGATCTGCGCGGCGATGTCGAGCAAGTAGCGTGAGTTGAACCCGATATCGAGCGGCTCGGCTTCGTATTCGACTTCCAGCTCCTCGGTGGCGCTGCCTGAATCCGGATTGGTCACCGACAACACCAGCCGCCCGCCGGTGATCGAGAGCTTGACGGCGCGGCCGCGCTCGCTCGACACGGTGGAGACGCGGTCGACCGCGGCCTCGAAATCCTTCTTGTCGACGGTGAGACTCTTGTCGTTATTGGCCGGGATGACGCGGCCATAATCCGGGAAGGTGCCGTCGATCAGCTTTGAGGTCAGCACCACGTCGCCGATCGAGAAGCGGATTTTACCCGCGGACAATTCGATCGCCACTTCGCCTTCGCCGGTCTCAATGAGCCGTTGCACTTCGCCCACGGTCTTACGCGGTACGATGATGCCGGGCATGCCGGCGCCGCCTTGCGGCAGCGGCAGTTCGACCTGCGCCAGGCGGTGGCCGTCGGTCGCCACTGCGCGCAGCGTGCCGGCCTTGGCGGTGCCGGCGGTGTGCAGATAGATGCCGTTCAAATAATAGCGCGTCTCTTCGGTCGAGATCGCGAACTGGGTCTTATCAATGAGCCGCTTCAAATCGCTGGCCGCGAGCTTGAACGAATGCGTCATCTCGCCGGCGGCCAAATCGGGAAAGTCGCTCTCGGGCAGCGTCTGCAGCGTGAAGCGCGAGCGGCCGGCGCGCAGCGACAGCACGGCGCGGTCGCCGGAGCCTTCGATCACGATCTGCGAGCCCTCGGGCAGCTTGCGCACGATCTCGTAGAACATGTGCGCGGGCACCGTGGTGGCGCCGCCCGGCGACACTTCAGCTGCGACGCTGTCGATGACTTCAAGATCGAGGTCGGTGGCCTTCATGCTGAGCTTGCCGCGTTCGGCCTTGATCAGCACGTTGGCGAGAATTGGAATGGTATTGCGCCGCTCGACCACGCGATGCACGTGGCCCAGCGACTTCAACAACTCTGCACGCTCGACGGTAACTTTCATGGAAGACCCGCTTCGGCGCCTTGAAAACCGCCTGGATGTCAGGCGTAACGCCTAGCCGGCCTGTCGCCGAATGCGGGGCCGGGGGAGAAAGGTGACGAAAGTGAGGGCTTTAGGCAAGGGCGCGTTTTTGCTCCCCAGTCATATCCCCAAGGCGTCCACAGCCCTTGATGGGTCGGAGGGGCGGCTACTCCTGCAACTGGCGTTTCAAAATCTCGATTTCCTCCGCCAGCGCCATGTCGTTTCCGACCAGGCCCTCGATCTTGCGCACCGCGTGCAGCACGGTGGTGTGGTCGCGGCCGCCGAACCTGCGGCCGATCTCCGGCAGCGAGCGCAAGGTCAGCGTCTTGGCCAGATACATCGCCACTTGGCGCGGGCGCACCACATTGGCGGTGCGGCGCGACGATAAGAGGTCGGACCGGCTGACATTGTACTGGCGCGCCACCACCCGCTGGATGTCCTCGATCTTGACCCTTTTTGGCTCTTGCGGGCGGATCAGGTCGCGCACCTCGCGCTCGGCCATTTCGAGCGTGACGGCATGGCCGGTCAGCTTGTTATGGGCGAGCAGGCGGTTGAGCGCGCCTTCAAGATCCCGGCCGTTATGGGTGACGGTCTTGGCGATATAGCCCAGCACCGGCAGCGGCACGTCGAAGCTCGGATGGTGCGAGCGCGCCGCGGTCACCCGCGATTTGAGGATTTCGAGCCGCAGCTCCTCGCCGAGCGGACCCATTTCAACCACCAGCCCACCGGCCAGCCGTGAGCGCACGCGGTCGTCGAGGCTTTCGAGGTCGGAGGGCGGCCGGTCGGAGGCGATCACCACCTGGCGGCCGGCATCGATCAGGGCGTTGAGCGTATGGCAGAACTCAGCCTGGGTCGACTTGCCTTGCAGGAATTGCAGGTCGTCGATCACCAGCACGCCGATGCCGCGCAGCGCCTCCTTGAAGGCCAGCGCCGTCTGGGTCCGTAGCGCCGAGACGAAGCCGTACATGAACTTCTCGGCGGTGAGGTAAAGCACCTTGCGTTCGCCGTGGGCATTGCCGCTCCAGGTCACGGCCTGGAGCAGATGGGTTTTGCCGAGGCCCACGCCGGCATGGATGTAGAGCGGATTGAACATCACCGCGTCGCCGCGCTTGGCGGCGGCCACTTGCTTGGCGGCGGCCTGGGCCAGCGTGTTGGAGCGGCCGACCACGAAGCTGTCGAAGGTCAAGCGGGCATCGAGCGGCGAGCCGCCCAGCGCCTCATGCACGGTCGCGTCGCCGGCGGGAAGCGGCCGCCCGTTGCCGTTCTGGCCGTTGAAACGGATGCCGTCGCTGGCACCGGTCTCCAACTCGGGCTTCGGCTTGGCAATGGCCGAGCGCAGCACCGCCGAGCGCACGATCAACTCGATGCGGCCGACCTGGTTCTGTTCCGCCTGCCAGCAGGCGAGCACGCGTTCGGCATAGTGCGACTGGATCCAGCTCTTGAGGAAACGGGTCGGCACCGACAGGCGCACGGTCCCCTCTTCGATGGCTTCAAGGTCCATGCGTGCAAACCAGCTCGAATAGACGTCGTCGCCAACCTCGGCGCGCAGACGCCCCTTCACTCGTGACCAGCCGTCCTGATCCGCGTTCGTCATTTTTTCTTACTTCTCTATTCTATGGGCTCGATTGGTTGAGATGAACTCGGGTTGCCCGGCCTGGCGGTATGAAACCGCCAACGCGCCGTGAACGGACACAACAACACTCGATATTTCCGGAGACTTTCGGGCCGCCGGGCCTCAAGGCCGGGCGGAACGACGCGAGGATCGAGTTCGCTGTGCCTCAGCCCAAGGGCGGCGGCGTGGCGGCTCGATTGTCGGGGTATGAATCCGAGGCAGAGCGGGCAGCGGCCGGGCGTGAACTCGCACTGGACGATTGCCGTCCAATGGATCGTGTCTTTTCCGCCGAAACTCGTCCCGCCACTACCATGATAGTCCCCCCTGATTTGCTTGCCGGGTTTGCACCCGGTCGTCCCCTTCACATTCGTTCGTGAATTCGACTTAAATTTCCCTCGGAATTCCCTTGCCCGACGCTTCGAAAGATCATTCTTGCTGCCGGCAGGCAAACAAAAGATGTTCTCATCCGCGATGAGCGTGAAGCGAGACCTTGTTTTGAAGTCGCCCGGGACTTCCGAGCGCTTGATTTAAAAACAACACATGCATTAACGGCCTGCAATGAAAATCGCGAATGTCCGCATGCCACATGATGAAATTGCACTTCGCCGTGATTGCCGGCCTGTGCATAATTTGGTTCTCAAGGTCTTGATGAGTCGTAGGGAATTTCGAAGTGAGATTTTCTATTCGGATGCGGCAACACAGTCGAAATAATTTTAAGACAGTGCTTACGAAATATACCTGTCACATATGCATTTTATGGTCCTCGCCCGCGCATGGTCGTTAAGCCTTTCATGCACCAAAAAAATTCCTGCGCGAATTTTCAAGTTAGCCCTGAATCGAAAAACAAACGGGCATTGGCATAAGCGCGGTCGGCGTCAGACACAGTCAAGCAATACCGTGGCGAGCAAAAATTTTTGACGCGGCGATGACGTTTTGACAACGGCGAGGGCGCCGGCGCCGAATTCCGCGCCGGGCCGACCGTTATTGGCAAGAATTTGAAGTAAAATGCCCGTGAAGAGGGCCAGCGCTCGACGGACGCGCTACTTGGCGAGCTTGGCGATCCGATGCGAGAGCCGCGAGACCTTGCGGCTGGCATTGTTCTTATGAACGACGCCGCGCTGGGCCGAGCGCATGATGACCGGTTCTGCTTCCTTGAACGCCGCCAAAGCCGCATTGCGGTCGCCGCTGGCGATGGCTTCCTCGATCTTGCGGACCGAATTGCGCAGTACCGAGCGGCGCGCTTTATTCACGATCGTCCGGCGCGCAATCTTGCGCGTGGCTTTGCGGGCGGACTTGGTATTGGCCATGAGCCTCTCGTACTACGAAACAAGGGTGTCAAAACGTAAGGCGGCGAAGAACTCGCCGCCACCGGCGAGGCTTATAGGAGTGCCCCGCCTAGGCGTCAACGCCGTTCATGAGCCCGATTAGGCGACCCGTTTGGCCCGGACCGCATCGTTGCCGGCGGTGACGGCGGTACGATCGGAGGCCGACAGGGACCCAAGCGGCGGCTTGACCCGCGCCAGCGCCGGGTCGCCATGGATATGCGCGAGCAACGCCTTCACCCCCGACACCAGTGGCTTGCCGTCGAACAGCTTGCGGATCGCCACCGCGGCGTCGAGCGCGGCGGTATCGCCCGCACCCCAAGCGCGCGCGCAAAGGTCGGCGTTGAGATTGGCGGTCGCCGAGATGCAGCCGGCGAAGGCGCCGTCGCGCGCTTCCAAGAGCGCGGCCTCGGTCGATGGGAAGACGGCGAAGTCTTTCGAGATCGCCGCGGCCGACCGGGCATAGGCCATGTCGCCGGAGGAATCCTTCAGACCCACGATGCGTCCCGGAAACTTCTCCAGCAGCCGCTTGATCAGCGCCACGTGCCAGGGCAGGCCGGACATTGCCGGGAAATGATAGAGATAGATAGGGATCGGCTTTGCCGCCGTCGCCTGCACCAGCATGTCGATATAGGCGACGAGCCCCTCGTCGGGCACGCCCTTGTAGTAAAACGGTGGCAGTACCAGCGCGCCGGCAAAGCCGAGCTCGGCGGCATGGCGGGTAAGCGCGACCGCGTCCGACATCGCAGCGGCCCCAGTCCCCACCATCAGCCGGTTCAAGGGCATGCCCTGCGCCTTGTAAGCGCTCATGACGCCCTTGCGTTCCTCGAGCGAGAACGACGTCGCCTCGCCGGTGGTGCCGAGCACGTTGACGCCGTCGCAGCCATTGTCGAGCAGGTAGCGCGCCAGTTTGACCGCGCGCGCATGATCGGGCGCGCCGCTATCCTCGATCGGGGTGGCGACGGCGGCGATCACGCCGGAAAGGGTCTTGCTCAACTTCGTCCTCCGTCTCGCTGTCGGCCTTGTACCTAGCCGCTGACATTATAGGCGGCCAGCGCCGCCATGGTGACCAGCTGATTATCCTGGGCGCCGAGTTGCACGATCTGCACTGGTCGGTCGAGCCCCACCAGCAGCGGCCCGATCACGGTGGCGCCGCCCAGTTCTTGAAGCATTTTGGTCGAAATCGACGCCGAGTGGAACGCCGGCATCACCAGCACATTGGCCGGGCCCGACAGCCGGCAGAACGGATAGGGCGCGGCCAGCGCCGGATTGAGCGCCACGTCGGCGGCCATTTCGCCGTCATATTCGAAATCGACCCGCTTATGGTCGAGGATCTTCACCGCCTCGATCACGCGTGCCGAGCGCTCGCCCTGCGGATGGCCGAAGGTCGAGAACGCCAGCATCGCCAGCCGCGGCTCATAGCCGAACCGGCGCGCCACGCCGGCCGCCTCGATGGCGATCTCGGCGATCTCGTCGGCCTCCGGCATTTCGGTAACCGCCGTGTCGGCCACCACCACGGTGCGGCCGCGCGCGATCACCAGCGAGACGCCGATCACGCGGTGGCCGGGTTTGGGATCGATGACGTTGCGGACGTCCTCGAGCGCGACCGAGAAATTGCGGGTCACGCCGGTCACCATGGCGTCGGCATCGCCGAGCGCGACCATGCAGGCGGCGAAATAGTTGCGGTCGGTGTTCACCAGCCGCTGGCAGTCGCGCAACAGATAGCCGCGCCGCTGCAGCCGCTCATACAAGTAATTAAGGTAGGCCGCGTTGCGGGTCGACATCGCGGCATTGATGATCTCGATGCCCTCGCCGAGCTCGATACCGGCCTCGCGCGCGGCTTCCTTGACGCGGTCCTCGCGCCCGACCAGCAGCGCGGTGCCGAGCCCCTGGCTCACGAAGCTTGCCGCGGCACGGATCACCTGTTCTTCCTCGCCTTCGGCGAACACCACGCTCTTGGGGCTGCGGCGCAGCCGCGCATAGACCTGCACCATGGTCTCCGCGATCGGATCGCGCCGCGCGTTCAACTGCTGGCGGTAGGCGTCCATGTCGACGATCGGCTTGCGGGCGACGCCAGTGTCCATGGCGGCCTTGGCCACCGCCGGCGGGATCGCCGAGATCAGCCTGGGGTCGAACGGCACAGGTATGATGTATTCCGGTCCGTATTTCGGCCGCGCGCCGTAGGCTGCGGCCACCTCGTCCGGCACGTCCTCGCGCGCCAGCGCCGCCAGCGCGTTGGCGGCCGCGATCTTCATCTCCATGTTGATGGCGGAGGCGCGCACGTCGAGCGCGCCTCGGAAGATGTAGGGAAAGCCGAGCACGTTGTTGATCTGGTTCGGGTAGTCGGAGCGCCCGGTCGCCATGATGGCGTCGTCGCGCACCTCGGCTACTTCCTCGGCGGTGATTTCAGGATCCGGATTGGCCATGGCGAAAATAATTGGTTTCGCCGCCATCGACTTGACCATCTCCTTGGTCACGGCGCCCTTGGCGGACAGGCCGTAGAACACATCGGCGCCGTCGAGCGCCTCGGCCAGCGTGCGGGCCGAGGTCTTGACCGCGTAGCCCGACTTCCACTGGTTCATGCCGGCGGTGCGACCCTGATAGATGACGCCCTTGGTGTCGCACAGGATCAGATTGCCGGGCGTGAAACCGATCGCCTTGAGCAGTTCCAGGCAGGCGATGCCGGCCGCGCCCGCGCCATTGCAGACGAGCTTGGTGTTCTTGATGTCGCGCCCGGTCAGATCGAGCGCGTTGATCAGGCCGGCGGCTGAGATGATCGCGGTGCCGTGCTGGTCGTCATGAAATACAGGAATGTCCATCAATTCGCGCAGACGCTGCTCGATGATGAAGCACTCGGGCGCCTTGATGTCTTCCAGATTGATGCCGCCCCAGCCGGCGCCGAGCAGCTTGACGCAATTGATGAACTCTTCCGGGTCCTGGGTGGAGACTTCCAGGTCGATCGAGTCGATGTCGGCAAAGCGCTTGAACAGCACCGCCTTGCCTTCCATCACCGGCTTGGCCGCGAGCGCGCCGAGATTGCCCAGTCCCAAAATAGCCGAGCCATTGGTGATGACGGCGACGAAATTACCCTTCACCGTGTAGTCGTAGGCGCGGCTTGGATCCTCGGCGATGGCGAGCACCGGCACCGCGACACCCGGCGAATAGGCAAGCGACAGGTCGCGCTGGGTCGCCATCGGCTTGGTGGCCACCACCTCCAGCTTGCCCGGCCGCCCGACGCTATGAAATTGCAGGGCTTCCAGGTCGGTGAAGGTCGGCCGATTGCGGCCGCCGGGGGGTTTTGCGGGCATTGCTACTCCATGACACAACCGGTAATGCCCGGCGAGGGCGACGTTAGCGGAACCGACCGAGCCTACTCAAGGCAACCCAGGGGCGCGGCAGCGCCGGTTGAACCCGCCCGCGCCAGGGGGTAATCGATACGGTTACTCAAGGAAAAGACCGCCAAATCATGATCCGCTTTCTGTTTCGCTTTCTCGGCCTGATCTGTCTGGCCGCCGCCTTTATCCTGGTGATCTATGACGGCACCAAGTCGATCGCCGGCAACAGCCTGTTCCTGACCACGGTGCGGGCGCTGTGGGAGTTGTTCAACGCCGGCGGCCTGGCCAAGCTCAAGCCGATGATCGAGCCCTATGCCGGCGGCCTGCTGTGGGACCCGGTCATGGTGACGATCCTGGGGGCGCCGGCCTGGGGCTTGCTCGGCCTGTTCGGCATCCTGCTGCTTATATTCGGCCGCAAGAAGAAGCCGCTGATCGGCTACGCGCGGTAACTTCTAACGTCGGCGTGAACGCCGCGTAAGCGCGGCTGGCTCAGTCGTGATCGGCCCTGGCATTTCGGATTGCCCGCGGGGCGCTTATATTGCGCTCAACGATTTCTGGAGGACCAATCATGTTCGGCTTCAAGAAAATTGGCATGCCCAGGGCCGCCGACGCGCTGCCGGGCCGCAACAGTCCGATCCCGACCGCGCAGACGCACTTCGTCAATCATCACGCGCTCAAGGGGCCTTATCCGGAGGGCGCGCAAAAGGCGCTGTTCGGCTTCGGCTGCTTCTGGGGCGCCGAGAAAAAGTTCTGGGAATTGAGTGACGGCGTTTACGTCACCGCCGTCGGCTATGCCGGCGGCCTGACGCCGCACCCGACCTATGAGGAAGTCTGCTCGGGGCGCACCGGCCACAACGAAGTGGTGCTGGTGGTCTACGATCCGAAAAAGGTTTCCTACGAGACGCTGCTCAAGACGTTCTGGGAAAGCCACGACCCGACGCAAGGCATGCGCCAGGGCAACGACGTCGGCACGCAATATCGCTCCGGCATCTACGCGTTCAACGTCGAGCAGAAAAAAGCCGCCGAGGCGTCGAAGGCGATGTACGAGAAGGCGATTAAGGGCAAAGGCTATGGCGCCATCACCACCGAGATCGTCTACGCGCCAGAATTCTATTTCGCCGAGGATTACCACCAGCAATATCTCGCCAAGAATCCGTTCGGCTATTGCGGGCTGGGCGGCACCGGCGTGTCGTGCCCGATCGGTACCGGCGCCAAACTGACGCAAGCCGCCGGCGCCTGAGGCTTCAATTCACTGCAATAGCTGTCGCGGGCGCCCTGACGGGCGCCCGTTGTTTTTGGGGCGGAATACCGCTGGTAACACGCGGCTTTTTGGCGGTGAGGGTTTGTTAACCATAAAGCGTTAATCGGTCTTAATACCTTGGGACCGGTCCAGATTCGCCAATGCGAAAATCCCGAATTTTGTTGGCTGCTGTCGTCGCGCTCGCAGCCGCGTCCTGCGCGCGCCAGCAGCAGACTTATGTGATCGATCCCGCGACCGGGCAGGCGGTGCCGGTGATGGCGCAGCAGTCTTATGCGCAAGCCCCGCAAGCTTCTTCAACCGGCGACCGCGGACTGTTCGGCTCGCAAAGTTACGCGCCGCCGCAAGTCGCGCAGCCGCAATACGCGCAGCAGTCCTACGCGCAGCAAACTTATCAGCCGCAAACGTATCAGCAGCCGGCCGCGCAACCCGCGCCGCCACCGAGCGAGCGCGGTCTGTTCAATTCACGCAGCGCTGCGCCGCAGGTCTATGGGCAACCGCAGGCGCAACAGCCTTACGTGTTGCAGTACACGCCGCCGCGTGCCGCCACGCCGCAATACGCGCAGCCACAATACGCGACGCCTCAGTACGCGACCTCTGGCGGCGCCTATGCCTCGGCCTCGCCCTACGAGCAGCCCTATACGCTCGATGCCGGCGATAGATTGCGCATCGTGGTGTTCGGCCAGGACGGAATTTCCAATGCCTATGTCGTCGACGCCGGCGGCAATGTGAACCTGCCGCTGATCGGCACGGTGCCGGCGCGTGGCGCTACCACCGGGCAATTGTCGCAGCGCATCGCCGAGCGGCTCAAGCAAGGTTTCGTGCGCGAGCCGCATGTGACGGTCGAGGTCGAGGCCTACCGGCCGTTCTTCATCCTGGGCGAGGTCACCAATCCCGGCCAGTATCCTTACGTCGCCGACATGACGGTGGAGAAGGCGATCGCGATTGCCGGCGGTTTTGCGCCGCGCGCTAGTCATAGCAATGTCGAGATCACCCGCAACGTCCCCGGCCAGCAGTTCAAGGGCCAGGTGCCGCTCACGTATCCGATGCGCCCCGGCGATACCGTGGTCGTGAAGGAGCGGTGGTTCTAGCCACGCTCCGTTCGTCCCCGCGCAAGCGGGGACCCGGAAATTCATCGATAAGATCTGGATCCCCGCTATCGCGGGGATGACCGGCTAACGCCGGTCACTTCTTCATATTTTTCGCCAGAAACTCCTGCGTTCGGTTCCAGGCCAGATCGGCGGCGGCCTTGTTGTAGCTGGCGCGCTCGTCGCAATAAAAGCCGTGCGCGGCGCCTGGATAAACATAGGTCTCGGCCTGCGACTGCTTCTTCTTGATTTCGTCCACCACGCTCATCGGGATGCCTTCGTCCTTTTCGCCGAAGTTCATCTGCAACGGGCATTTCGGCTTCTCGTCGGCGAACTTGCCGATCATGCCGCCGTAATAGGCTACCGCTGCTGAGAGGCCGGGCAACCGGCAGGCAGCCAGAAATGCCGCGGTGCCGCCCATGCAAAATCCAATTACACCAAGGGGCCCGACGCCCTTGAGGTCGTCTTGCGCGGCCGCGATGTCGGCCATCATGTGGTCCCAGTTGAGATTGCCGAGATAGCTGCGCGCATTGGCGATCTCGTCGGGCGTATAGCCGCTTTCGAAATCGCGCACGAAGCGGTCGAACACCGCCGGCGCCACCGCTACATAGCCGAGCGCCGCCAGCCGGTCGCACACCGCGCGGATGTGGTGGTTGACGCCGAAAATCTCTTGCACCACGACGATGCCGCCCTTCGGCGTGCCCTGCGGATCGGCGCGATAGGCGCCGAGCGAATGTTTGTCGGTGGTGGTGAGTTTGAACTGCTTACCCAAGGAAGCCTCCCTTAAACGCTGTCAAGAAATACGCCCGCGCGGTTTCTAGCACGGCGGCTGGCGGGCAAACCAGCTAGCTGGCAAACGCCTGCGCCAGTAACTCATAGGAGTGCTTGCGTGCTTCGTGGCTGAAAATCATGGTCGTCACCATCACCTCGTCGGCTTTGGTCGCCTCGATTAGCGGCTTGAGCCGGGCCTTCACCGTCGCCGGCGCGCCGATCGACAGCTTGGTGCGGTTCTGCGCGATGCGCGCGCGGTCGGCGGGCGAGTAGTCGTAAGCGGCTGCGTCATCCGGCGAAGCCAGCGGCAGATATTCGCCCTTGGCGCGGCGCACGATATTGAGATCGACCGTTTTGGCGAGCCGGTCGGCCTCCTCATCGCTGTCGGCGCACACCACGTGAGTCCCTAAAATTGCGAACGGTTTGGCGTGCGACGCCGAGGGGCGAAAACTGTCGCGATAAAGCCGCATCGCCTCGTCGGCGGGGAAAGTCGCGAAGTGATGCGCGAAGGCAAAGGCGGCGCCGATCTGCCCGGCCAGTTGCGCGGAATAGTCGGACGAACCGAGCAGATAAATCGGCGGCAGCGCGACATCCGAAGGCATCGCCCGCACATTATGGAACGGATGACCCACGGGAAATCCGCGGTTCTCCAGCAGCATCAGTTCCTGAAACCGCTCGAGGAAGTCGTCTTCGTCGGCGACGCCCTGGCGGCGGCGCAGCGCATAGGACGTTGCCGGATCGGTGCCCGGCGCGCGGCCCAGCCCCAAATCGATGCGGCCGGGGAACAGCGCCTCTAACACCTTGAAGCGCTCGGCCACCATCAACGGCGCGTGGTTGGGCAGCATCACGCCGCCGGAGCCGATGCGCATATTTTTAGTAATCGCGGCAATTTGCCCGATCATGATGTCGGGGGCGGAACTGGCGATCGACGGCAGATTGTGATGCTCGGCCACCCAATAGCGCACATAGCCCAGCCCGTCGGCGAGCCGCGCCAGGTCGAGCGAATTGCGGATCGCCTGCGCGCCGGTTGAGCCGGCCGATACCGGCGAGAGGTCGAGGATGGACAACGGGGTCATGGCGGGGACTCTATCATGCCGGACGCCATCTTCCCGCCCGCGTCCAGATGCGTATGATAGATTGCATCATCGGAGATCCCATGGCCGCGTTGATCGAATGGAAGGTGCCACCCTCCGCGCAGCCGCGCGCCGAGGACTATAGTTACGATCTCGAGCGCGCGCTGTCCTCGGTGGTCGGGCTGCATTCGATCATCCCGCCCGACGGCTTCACCGCCGAAACCCTGGGCGTCGAGCGCGCCGGCAATGGCGTGCTGATTGACAACGGCCTGGTGCTCACCGTCGGCTATCTTATCACCGAGGCCGCGACCGTCTGGCTGCACCTTGGTGACGGCCGCGTGGCGGAAGGCCACGCGCTCGGCTTCGACCAGGAGACCGGTTTCGGCCTGGTGCAGGTGCTGGGCAAACTCGATCTGCCGGTGCTGCCGATCGGCTCCTCGGCCGCCGTCGACATCGGCGAACGCGTCGTCATCGGCGGCGCCGGCGGGCGCACCCGCTCGCTGGCGGGCCGCATCGCGGCGCGTCAGGAATTCGCCGGCTATTGGGAATACGTGCTCGACGAGGCGATCTTCACCTCGCCTGCGCATCCCAATTGGGGCGGCACGGCCTTGATCTCAGCGCAAGGCGAATTGATCGGTGTCGGCTCGCTCCAGCTCGAGCGCGCGCGCGAGGGCAAAAACGAGCATCTCAACATGGTGGTGCCGATCGACCTGCTGGCGCCCATTCTCGACGACCTGCGCAAGTTCGGCCGCGTCAACAAGCCGGCGCGGCCCTGGCTCGGGCTCTATTCGACCGAAATCGAAGACAAGATCGTCGCCGTCGGCATCGCGCCCAAGGGCCCGGCGGCGCGCGCCGAACTTAAAACCGGCGACGTGGTCCTGGCGGTCAAAGGTGAGACCGTTTCGACGCTTGCCTCGTTCTACCGCAAGGTCTGGGCGCTCGGCCAAGCCGGCGTCGAAGTGCCGCTGACGCTCTACCGCGAGGGCATCACCTTCGACGTGCGGGTGAATTCGTCCGACCGGCAGAAGTTTCTTAAAGCCCCGCGCATGCACTAGCCTTCTTCAATCTTGTCGACGCGGCTGGGATAGAACGCCAGATAGTCCTTGATCTCCGCCATCGCCGGAAACGGCCGCTGGTAACTCCACACGGCGTTTTCGGCCGTGCGGCCATCCGCCTCGATCGAAAAATAACTGGCGTCGCCTTTGTAGGGGCAATGGCTGGCATGCGCCCTGGCCTTGAGCAGGTTCATGTTGGTGTCGGCGCGCGGGATATAATGGACCGCCGGGTAGCTCGCTTCCTTGAGCGTCAGCGCCTGCGTGGTGTCGGCAATCGTCGTGCCGGCGAAGCTGACGCGCACGCGCTTGGGGTTGCGCGCAATGCTGATCGGATGGTCGGGACCGGGGACTTTCATGGGCGCTTGGCCTCGCTGCGGATAGAGTGAATTTTGCCTGAACGGCTATGCCTGGGCGTTTTATTTGGGGGCGGTTTCGCGGCCCGCCAGCCGCAATGCAGAAAATTTGAACGATTGGGTTTGGCAAAAATCCAGACTTTTTGAATAGATTCCGCCCAGTCTAAACGCCAATTCCTCCCCGGGAAGCCATGCAAGACAAGCCGCTTGAGACTTTGATTCAGGGCCTCGACATCCTGATTGTCGACGGCAATTCCTTCATGCGCCGGCTCACGCGCATGATGCTGATGAATCTGGGCGCCCGGTCGGTGACCGAAGCCGCCGACGGTCTTGCCGCGCTCGACGCGATCCGCGACTGCAACCCGGATGTCGTGCTGCTCGAATGGGACGTGCCGCTGCTCGATGGCATGGAGCTGATGCGCATCGTGCGCTCGCCCGGCGTGTTTCCGCGCCCCAATATACCGATCATCATGTTGACCGACCGCGCCCACCGCTCGTCGGTACGCGAGGCGCTGCAGGCCGGCGTGCATGAATATCTGGTCAAGCCGACCTCGCCCAAGGCGCTGCGCGACCGGCTGATGTCGATCATGGTCAAGCCGCGCGAGATGATGCAGCTCGGCGAGAATTATGTACCTGAGCCGCGCGCCAAGACCGATCCGCGCGCGGCCTAGGCGGCCGGGAAATCATACAGTCGCGCCGGATTATCGGTGAGGACGGCTTGGCGCGCCGGACCTTTGGTCCAATCGAGAAACACCGCCAGCAGTCGGCCCGCGTCCGGCACCGGACCTTCGGGCCGCGGATGCGGCCAGTCGGTGCCCCAGACCAAATTCGCCGGATTGGCCGCGACCAGCGCGTCGTGGAACGGGCGGGCTTGCGCGTAATCGGGCGCCGTCGCGCCCAGCCGGTAGGTGCCGGAAAGTTTCGCCCACAATTTGCCGTCGCCGACGCCGCGCAGCAGCGCCTGGAAGCCGGCATTGTTGATGCCGTGATGATGCTCGAGCCGCCCCATGTGATCGACCACCACCGGCACCGGCACACGCGCCAGCGCGCTCGCCATGTCGGACAGGTCGCGCGCGTCGACCCACAATTGCAAATGCCAGCCGAGCTCGGCGAGTTGCGGCAGCAGCGGCTCGATTTCCTTTAAAGTCACGCCGTTCTGATAATAGGGCTTGCCGTCGCGGCGGAATTCGTTGGCGCGCAAGCCGCGCACTCCCGCGGCGTGCCATTGCTTGAGCGTGGCGGGCGTCAACTCCGCGCCGCCGACCGCGACACCACGCAGCATTTTTGGCTCACGCGTCAGCGCGTCGAGCATCGCGGTGTTGTCGCGGCCATAGGCGGAAGGCTGCACCAGCACGCCGCGCTCGAAGCCGAGCAGTTCGAGCAGCATGAGGTAGGCTTCGAGCGGCGCGTCGTCGGGTGTGTAGCTGCGCGGCTCGGCGTAAGGAAAGCGCGCCGCTGGTCCGAACACATGGCAATGACAATCGCAGGCGCCTTGCGGCAGCGCGCCGCTCATGTCGGCACGATGCCGGCGAGCTTGGCGGCTTCGCGCATGTGCTCGAACTCGGTGTGGATGTAGACGGCAAAGCCGGCGGAGGTCATTTCCTCGGGCGTGGCGATTTCCGAGCCCATGCCGCGTAACTTGTCGGGCGCCGGACCTCCACTCAGCCCTTTGACCACCGCCTGCTGCAATTGCGCGAGGATCGCAGGCGGGGTCGCCGCCGGCGCCACGATGCCGATATAGCTCGCGGCGGTGAAACCCTTGACGCCGCCCTCGATGAAGGTCGGAATCTCGGGCGCCAGCTGCGAGCGCTTGGCCGCGGCCACCGCGATGATGCGCGCCTTGCCGCCTTTGTGCTGCGGCAGCGCGGTGGAAAATTCCGTCATCGCCGCCTGGATATTGCCGCCGATCAGATCCGGCATCAGCTGGCCGCCGCTCTTGTAGGGGATATGCGTGATCTGCGCGCCGGTCGCCGCCTTGAAGCGCTCGAGCGTCATGTGCGAGGCGCTGCCGACGCCGCTGGTGGCGACGTTGATCGGCGCCTTCTTCGACAATTCGATGAATTCCGGTAGCGTCTTGGCCTCGACCTTGTCGTTGACGATGATCACGTGCGGCACGTAGCTGGTCAGCGCCACCGCCGCGAAATCTTTCAGCGGATCGTAGCCGAGCTTGGCCTGCACGAACGGATTGACCGTGAGCGGCCCGTTCGAGCCGACGAGCAGCGTGTAGCCGTCGGGCGTGGCGCGCGCCACCACCTCGGCGCCGATGCTGCCGCCGGCGCCGCCGCGGTTATCGACCACCACCGGCTGGCCGAGCGCGTCGCTCATCCGTTCGCCGACGATGCGGCCGACGATGTCGGCGTTGCCGCCGGGCGCGAACGGCACGATCAGATGGATCGGCCGATCCGGATAGGCGGCAAAGGCCGAGCGCGGCAACAGGCCGAGCGTCGAGCCGAGGCCGAGCGTGGCGATCAGCGTGCGGCGTGAAATCGGCATCATGTCCTCCCGGTTTTTGGTTTTTTGTCGCCCGGCGTTGATCCGCCGTGATGCTTGGAATGGTCCGGCATGGCGGAGTTTTGAGACTGGCGCGCCCGAGACGATTCGAACGTCCGACCTTTGCCTTCGGAGGGCAACGCTCTATCCAGCTGAGCTACGGGCGCCTGAACGCAGGAATAGACGAAACCCCCGCCAGCGGCAACGGGCCTGGCAGATCGGATTATTGCTGCGGTTCTGTTTCGGGCGGCGCTAAACGCCCCGTCGGCCGCGGCAGGGCGCCTGGCGCATCCGTTCCGAGCTCCAGAGGGAGTTCGGCGTTGTGCACGTGATAGAGCTGCGGCGCCGCGCGATTGACATGAAGCTGGAAAATATCGGGGCGATTGTAGTGGCCCGCGAAATCGTGCCGCAGTTTCATCTGGATGGCGAGTTCCAGGTCGCAGTCGGCGTACAGAATCCCTTCTTCCGGCCCCATCGGCCCCGCGATAATCCGGCTCATCGGGTCGACAATCAAACTGCCGCCGCAGCAGTCCGGGTTTCTTAGGAACCGTTCGCCCTCGGGACCGACATTGAGCATCTTGATCATCGCTTCGTCGACGGTTCCGCAGGCGGAAATCACGAAGGCCTTGCTCATCTGGGCGAAGGCCTGCGAGTCGATGGCGACCCGGTTGCGCAGCGGATCTCCGCTGGTCGGAAAATGATTGGGCCAGCTCATGACGTGAATGCGGGTGCCTTCGGCGATCAGCGCGAAGATCGCCAGCGGATTTGAGTTCTCGCCGCATATCAGGCCGGATGCCGGCCCGAACTCGGTCGCAAATGCGCCGAACGTGTCGCCATGCCCGCCGGCGTGCACCAGCCGTTCTCCGACTGTCGGCATGATCTTCTGATGTTTGCGGATGAGGCCGCCGTCCGGTCCGATATAGAGCTGCGTGTTGAACAGGGTGCCCAGCGTGTTCGGAAGTTTCTCGCACAAGCCGATGACGACATAGGCGTTGGCGTCGCGCGCCGCCGCGCAGAGCGCCTCCGTTTCGGCGCCGGGGACTTCGACGGCGTTCTTGAACAGCTCCACCGACAGTCTGTTCGAGATGCCGGCGGTCGCGGCGTGATGGTGAAACCAGACCGGGTGCGCCGGAATGAAGCCTTCGGGGAAGCCGATCACGCGGGCGCCCTGCGCGCCGGCTTCACGAATGAGCCGGCATGCTTTCTCGGTCGATCCCTCCCGGTCGAGAAAAACAGAAGCGGCTTGCACTGCCGCGACGCGCACCGGTTTGTAGACATCACCCATCGGAATACTGTGCGGCCATCGTCGACGCGCCTCGGAAGGACGTCTGGAGGGCGCCCCGGGTCGGAATAGACGAAACCCCCGCCAGCGGCAACGCCCCACCGCACTGCAAAAAAGCCCGACTTTCTGTGTTTTTATGCGTATTCGCCCTTTCCCGATGGCTGCGAATCTCATAGGGCTGATTCAACGGCGCATGGTGCGCAACAGGAGCTACGTCATGGCAGACAAGCCGATCACCACCAAGCATCTGGCCGACACGCTGGCCGATCAGCATTCACTCACGAAAAAGCAGGGCAAGGAAATGCTCGAAGACCTCGTCGGTCTGATCACCAAGCACCTGAAAAAGGGCGAGCGGGTGAAGATCGCCGGGCTCGGCATCCTGCAAGTGCGCAAGCGCGCCGCCCGCATGGGCCGTAATCCCGCGACCGGCGAGCCGATCCAGATCAAGGCCAGCCGCAAGGTAGCGTTTCGCGCCACCAAGGAACTCAAGATGGCGATCTGACGCCGTCTTCTGTTAGGCGCGCAAAGCCCCGCCGGGACGCCGGCGGGGTTTTTGTTTGTGGGCTGAAGATTCTGTTTTGTGAGGCGCTCTTCTTACTTCCCTCTCCCTTGAGGGAGAGGGTGGATCGCGCGGAGCGATAGCGAAGCGCGAGCCGGGTGATGGGTCATAGTCTCACGATAGTCCGTAACCCCTCACCCGCCTCGCTCACTGACGTTCGCTCGGCACCCTCTCCCCAAAAGGGGAGAGGGGAAGAAAAATCCGGCTTGACTCTTTTCTATGGTAGGATTATATTCCAAGAGCTTTGCTCATTGGGGGCGTCTTCGCGAGACGTTTCGGAGATGGAGCAGAGTGCGGCGCCTGCGGGCAGGGGACGAAACGTACCCCCCCGCATCCGGGCAGCGCCAGGGCTCCGCCCGGGACCACTATGGGTCCCTGCCAGGAGCTGGCTGATGGCGGGCCGTTGAGGCTTGCCCGAAGCTCGAAAGGCGCGATTGACCCGTAAGGCATCGCAACTCAGAGCCAACGGCAAGGCGAAACGGACCCCGAAAGCGCGGCCCGGCGCCGGAAGGAAAACGCCGCTGTGGAGCGCCGAGAGGCGCCCGCATCCTTCAAAGAGGATGCGGCTAGACGGAAGACTGGTGCGCCGCTTGGCGCTCCACGCCCTCGCTTTATGCGAGGGGAAAAGCTTGTCCCCGTGAAGGCGGGAAGAATACGGCGTACCCCCGCCGCAAAGAATAGGGCGAGCGGAGCGTTGGCTAGCCAGCTACAGGCCGCGCTATAATGCCCGCCAAGAAATTCCGAGGAGATCGCCATGTCGCAGCCGGCCGAGAAGCGCGAGGCCATGCCCAAAATGCTCAAGGATGCCGCCTTCGTGTGGGAGGACCCGCTCGATCTCGAAAGCGAGTTGACCGAAGACGAGCGCATGGTGCGCGACACCGCGCGCGGCTTCGCGCAGGACTATCTGATGCCGCGCGTGACCGAGGCCTACGCGCAGGAAAAACATGATCCCAACATGATGCGCGAAATGGCCAAGCTCGGGCTTCTTGGTCCCACGATTCCCGAGGAATATGGCGGCGCGGGTCTCGGCTACGTTTCTTACGGCTTGATCGCGCGCGAACTCGAGCGCGTCGACTCAGGCTTTCGCTCGGCGATGTCGGTGCAGTCGTCGTTGGTGATGTATCCGATTTTTGCTTACGGCAGCGAAGCGCAGCGGCGCAAATATCTGCCCAAGCTCGCCAGCGCCGAGATGATCGGCTGCTTCGGCCTGACCGAGCCCGATCACGGCTCCGATCCGGGCTCGATGGTGACGCGCGCCGACAAAGTGTCCGGGGGCTACAAGTTGAACGGCGCCAAGACCTGGATCTCCAACGCGCCGGTCGCCGACGTCGCGGTGGTGTGGGCCAAGCTCGACGGCGTCATTCGCGGCTTCATCGTCGAGCGCGGCAAAGGTTTCTCCACGCCCAAGATCGAAGGCAAGCTGTCGTTGCGCGCCTCGATCACCGGCGAAATCGTGCTGGAAGATTGCCTTGTGGGCGAAGGCAGCCTGCTGCCGAACGTGAAGGGGCTGGCCGGCCCGTTCGGCTGTCTCAACACCGCGCGCCACGGCATTTCCTGGGGCGTCATGGGCGCGGCGGAATTCTGCTGGCACGCGGCGCGCCAATACGTGCTCGACCGCAAACAGTTCGGCCGCCCGCTCGCCGCCAATCAGCTGATCCAGAAAAAACTCGCCGACATGCAGACCGAAATCGCGCTGGGCTTACAAGGCTCGCTGCGGCTCGGCCGTATGCTGGAGGCCGGCAAGGCCGCGCCGCCGTCGATCTCGCTGATGAAGCGCAACAATTGCGGCAAGGCGCTCGACATCGCGCGGCTGGCGCGCGACATGCACGGCGGCAACGGCATCTCCGCGGAATACCACGTGATGCGCGTGCTCTCGAACCTGGAGACGGTCAACACCTACGAGGGCACGCACGACATCCACGCGCTGATCCTCGGCCGCGCGCAGACCGGTATCCAGGCGTTTTTCTAGCGGGTGATCCCGAAAAGTGGGAACCGATTTTCGGAAAAGATCACGCGCAAAGTTCTAGAGCGGCAGCGCCTTCACCTGTTTGGCCAGTTCGATCAGCCGCAAGCTCATCGCGCTATCGGGATCGTTGAGCGGGTCGACCACGGTGAAATGGTTGGCGCCTTCAATCTCGCCGTATCGCGTCGTGACGCCATGCTTCGCCCATTCGTCGGCGATCATTCGGGTCTGGCGGATAAATTCGTCCGATTCGATGCTGCCGACCACGGCGTCGAATATGCGCCCGGCCGGTACCTTCCAGTAAACCGGCGACGACGCGCGGGCGGAAGCTTCATTCAGCTTGAAGTCGGCATTGGTCGACACATGCAGCAGCGGCATGAGATCGAACACGCCGGAGATGGCATAGGCGGCGGGCACCAGATCCGGCGGCGCGCTCGAATCGAGCCTCTTCCAATCGGTCGCCAGCATGCAGGCGGTGAGGTGGCCGCCGGCGGAATGGCCGAACACGAACAGGCGCTGTTTGTGCTTTCGCCACAGATGCAGGCACGCCGCGCGCATCTGTTCGATAATGTCGGCGATGCTGACCTGCGGGGCCAGATCGTAGCCGGCGACCGCCACCGAAATGCCGTTGGCGTTCAAGATTTTTGCGAAGTGGCTGTAGCTCGACGGGTCGCGCGAGCGCCAATAGCCGCCGTGAATGAAGACGGCGAGTGGCGCGTTCGCGCCGGCAGCGGGAAAGAAGTCGATGATCTGGCGCGCGCTCGGGCCATAGGAAATGCCGAGTTCGGCCTTCCGCGCCGCCGCGCGATAGGCCCCCGAATTGCGGGCCATGCCGGCAAAAATCGTTTCATGCTCGGGCACCCGGCCGCGGTTGTCGTATTCCTTTTCATAGTCGATGGGCGGCACGGGCTGCTTCTCCGGTTGTTGCGGCGGGAAAGCTACCCGGCTTTGCCTGGACTGCAAACAGCGTTATCTCTAGCCCATGAAAATCGACGGCAAGCAAATGCGCACGATCTGGGTCGCGGGCGACGGCGTCGGCATCATCGACCAGACCTTGCTGCCGCACCGCTTCGCCATTGTGCGGCTTAACGATCTCGCCGGCGCCGTGCACGCGATCAAATCCATGCAGGTGCGCGGCGCGCCACTCATTGGCGCAACCGCCGCTTATGGCATCTGGCTGGCGCTGCGTGCTGATGCCTCCGACGACAATCTCGAGCTCGCCTGCGCGGCGCTCGCTGCCACGCGGCCGACCGCGATCAATCTCAAATGGGCGCTCGACGAAATGCTCGCCGCGGTGCGTAACCGCCCGCGGGCTGAGCGCGCCGCTGCGGCGCTCAAGCGCGCCAATGAAATCGCCGAGGAAGATATCGCGATCAACTTAGGAATCGGCCGCCACGGCCTCAAGCTGATCGAGGAAATCGTGGCGCGCAAAAAGGGCGGGCGTGTCAACGTGCTCACGCACTGCAATGCCGGCTGGCTGGCGACGGTGGATTGGGGTACCGCGACCGCGCCGATCTATATGGCGCACGACAAGGGTTTACCCGTGCATGTGTTCGCCGACGAGACCCGGCCGCGCAATCAGGGGGCCTCGTTGACGGCCTGGGAACTCGGCCATCACGGCGTGCCGCACACCGTCATTCCGGACAATACCGGCGGCCATCTGATGCAGCACGGCATGGTCGATCTTGTCATCGTCGGCACCGACCGCGTTACCGCGCAGGGTGATGTCTGCAACAAGATCGGCACTTATTTAAAGGCGCTGGCCGCCCACGACAACAAAGTGCCGTTTTATGTGGCGCTGCCGTCGCCGACCATCGACTTTTCCATTAGCGACGGACTGAGCGAAATCCCGATCGAGCAGCGTAGCGCCGACGAGGTCACCATGATGACCGGCAAGACCAAAGACGGCCGCATCGAAGCCGTGCAGATCGTTCCGGATGGTTCGCCGGTAGCCAATTACGGTTTCGACGTCACGCCGGCCCGACTGGTCACGGGGCTGATCACCGAGCGCGGCGTGATTGCGGCGAGCCGCGCCGCGCTTGCCGCCGCGTTTCCGGAACGTGCTAAACTGACGCCATGAACCTCGCCGCCAAACAGCCGCTGGAACTCCCCGTTGACGGCCGCCAGTCGGAAACCGCTTTACGGGTCGCGCGCGGCACCGCGCGGCTGCTGCACGCCCACGGCTTCAGCGTGGTCAGCGAATTGCCGCTGCCCTCCGGCCGCCGGGCCGATCTGGTCGCGCTCGATGCCGGCGGCGAAATCTGGATCGTCGAGATCAAATCCTCGGTTGCTGATTATCGCGCCGACCAGAAATGGCAGGACTACCGCACCCATTGCGACCGGCTGTTCTTTGCCACGTGCATGGACGTGCCAAATGAGATTTTCCCGCCCGACACCGGGCTGATCGTGGCCGATGCCTTCGGCGCGCAAATGGTGTGCGCGGCGCCCGAGCACAAATTGCCGGCGCCGACGCGCAAAGCCATGCTGCTACTATTCGCGCGCGCCGCAGCGCAGCGCTTGCAGTCGCTCGCCGATCCGGCCGGGCCTTACGGCGATGTGGTGTGATTTTGCCGCACTCTGACACGCCGGCCGTCGCCGTCGAAAACCTGGTCAAGCGCTACAAGACCGTGGCGGCGGTCGACGGCATTTCGTTCCGCCTCGCGCCGGGTTCGATCACCGGGCTGCTCGGCGGCAATGGCGCCGGCAAGACCACTACCATCGCCACCATCATGGGCCTGATCGCGCCCACCTCCGGCACCGTCACCGTGCTGGGCGCACAAATGCCGCAGCAGCGTTACGACGTGCTGCATCGGATGAATTTCGAAAGTCCCTATGTGGCTCTGCCGCTGCGGTTGACGGTGCGGCAAAATCTCTCGGTGTTCGCGCAGTTGTACGCGGTCGCCGATATCGGCAAGCGCATCGCCGAGCTGGCCGCCGATCTCGATCTTACTGAATTTCTCGACCGCGACACCGGCAAGCTGTCGGCCGGGCAGAAGACCCGCGTCTCGCTCGCCAAGGCGCTGCTTAATCGCCCCGAAGTCCTGCTACTCGACGAACCAACAGCATCGCTCGACCCCGACACCGCCGATTGGGTGCGCTCCAGGCTCGAGCATCATCGCGTCACGCATGGCGCGACCGTGCTGCTCGCCTCACATAATATGACGGAAGTCGAGCGATTGTGCGAGCGTGTCATCATCATGAAGACCGGCCGTATTGAGGACGACGACACGCCGCAGCGGCTGCTGGCGCGTTACGGGCGCGAAACGTTGGAAGAGGTGTTTCTCGACGTCGCACGCGGACGTAACGGTCAACGCGAGGCCGCGCAATGAGCGACGCCGGCGTCGATTTTTCCGTCAATCGCGTCGCCGCCATGGTGCGGCGCTATTGGTATCTGCTGCGCTCGTCCTGGCCGCGCATCCTCGATCTGATCTATTGGCCGACGGTGCAGATGCTGATGTGGGGCTTCCTGCAGCTATACGTATCGCAGAACGGCGGTCCGTTCGTGCGCGCCGCCGGCGTATTCATCGGCGCCGTATTGTTGTGGGACGTTTTATTCCGCGGCCAGCTCGGATTTTCGATTTCGTTTCTCGAGGAAATGTGGTCGCGCAATCTCGGCAACCTGATGATGTCGCCGCTGCGCCCGGTCGAGTTCATCGCCAGCCTGATGATCATGAGCATCGTGCGCTTGCTGATCGGCATGATTCCGGTGACGCTACTGGCGCTGGCGTTTTTCGAATTTAACCTGTGGTCGCTCGGCTTCGCGCTGGTCGCTTTCTTCGCCAATTTGATGCTGACCAGCTGGGCGATCGGGATTTTCGTCGCCGGGCTTTTGCTGCGCAACGGCATGGGCGCCGAGAGTATGGCTTGGACCATCATGTTTTTGTTTCTGCCGCTCACCTGCGTCTATTATCCGGTGACGGTGTTGCCGGGCTGGCTGCAATACGTCGCCTGGTCGCTGCCGCCGACTTATGTGTTCGAAGGCATGCGCGCGCTGCTGATCGAGCATGTGTTCCGCGTCGATCTAATGCTGGAGGCGCTGGCGTTTAATGTCGTGCTGTTCGCAGCTGCGTCATTTGCCTTCCTCAAGCTGCTGGCCAGCGCCCGGATCCATGGGTCGCTGCTTCAGGGCGGTGAATAAGTCGAAAAGTCCGCGTTTTTAGTGCTTTCTCGGCGGCTTCGGGGGTGTAAACCGGACGCCAAGGGCTTAGCTCTATATTGACGCCATGACCGAAAAACGACACCCTGCTGCAGCGCAGCAAAGCGCGAGGGCGGGGAAAAGGCAGATGCCGATTGGCGAATTCGACGGGGCAGCAACGCTGCCCGGCGACAACGGCGTTTTGCTGTCGACCCCGATGTACTGGCTTTACGAGATGGGCCAGGCCGCGCTCGATCCGTCGCGCGCGCTAGCCGACGCCACACGGCTGTTCTTCAAGAACCCCGCCAATCCGTTCGCACACACCACCTACGGCAAGTCGGTCGCGGCCGCCGCGGAATTGTTCGAGCGGTCGACGCGCCGTTATGCGCGGCCGGAGTGGCGGATCGATTCAACGACCGTCGGCGGCGAACGCGTGCCGGTTCACATCAACACGGTGTGGGAGCGCCCGTTCTGCCGGCTGCTGCACTTCGAGCGCGCCTTCCCGCATGTGCCGCGGCGTCCGCAGCCGAAATTGTTGATCGTCGCGCCGATGTCCGGTCACTACCCCACGCTGTTGCGCGGCACCGTCGAGACCTTTCTGCCCAACCACGACGTCTACATCACGGAGTGGCGCAACGCCCGCTCGGTGCCGGTCAGCGCCGGCCGTTTCGATCTCGACGACTATATCGACTACATCATTTCCATTCTGCACATGCTGGCGGGCGACGTGCATGTGATCGCGGTGTGCCAGCCTTCGGTGCCGGTGCTGGCGGCGGTCGCACTGATGGAAGCCGACAAGGATCCTTACGTCCCGCATTCGATGGTGCTGATGGGCGGGCCGATCGACACCCGCATCAATTCAAATTCGGTCAACAAGCTGGCCGAGGATCGCGGTCTCGAATGGTTCCGCACCCATGTCATCACCAAGGTACCGTTCCCGCATTCCGGTTTCATGCGTGATGTCTATCCGGGCTTCCTGCAGCTCAGCGGCTTCATGACCATGAATCTCGAGCGCCATCTCGAGGCGCATCGCGAACTGTTCACCAATCTGGTCAAAGGCGACGGCGATTCGGCGCAGAAGCACCGCGAGTTCTATGACGAATATCTCGCCGTCATGGATCTCGCCGCCGAGTTCTATCTGCAGACCGTCGACACGGTGTTCATCCGCCACGCGCTGCCGAAAGGTGAGATGACCCATCGCGGCCGCATGATCGATCCGGGCATGATCACGCGCGTCGCGCTGTTGACCATCGAAGGCGAGCACGACGACATTTCCGGGGTCGGCCAGACCGAGGCCGCGCACGCTTTGTGCTCGGGCATTCCGGCCGAGAATAAAGCGCATTATCTCCAGCCGGCGGTCGGCCATTACGGCGTGTTCAACGGCTCGCGCTTCCGCGCCGAGATCGCGCCCCGCATCGCGGACTTCGCGCTGTCGCATAATGGCGGACGCGGCAGTGCCGCCCGTCCGGCCAAGGTGGCCGCGGCCCGCCGCTAGTCTTTACGTGTAAGCCCTTGCGTCATTGCGGCATTTTCGGCCGCGCAAAACCGCGTGGCGAACGGCGGCGAATATGGCAATATTTCCGAGACATTTCGGGATCGGGCGGACCCTTCGCATGCCATTGCGCGCGCTTCTTTACCGACGGCCGAGCGAGCCGCCGGCGATCAGCGTCACCTTCGACCGCGAGATCTATTTGGTGCGCGTGCGGCGTCACCGGCAAGCGCGGCGTTACACCTTGCGCATCCAGTCCGCCACCCGCGAAGTCGTGCTCACCATGCCGCCGCGCGGCAGCCTGAAGCAGGCGCGCGAATTCGCGGAGAAGCACGGCGGCTGGATCGCCGCGCGGCTCGGCCGATTGCCGGCGCCGGCGCCGTTCGCGCCTGGTGCTACGATCCCGCTGCGCGGCATCGACCACCGCATCGTGCACCGGCGCGGGTCACGCGGCACGGTGTGGACCGAGACCGATGACAGTGGCGAGCGTTTGCTATGTGTCGCCGGCGAGGCGCCGCACATTGCGCGCAGGGTTTCGGATTATCTCAGGCGCGAGGTCAAAACCGATCTGGAGATCGCCAGCCGGCGCGCGGCCGAGGATCTCGGCGTTCCCTTCAAGCGGGTGTCGATCCGCGATCCGTCGAGCCGCTGGGGTTCGTGCTCGACCACCGGCGTACTGTCTTATTCTTGGCGACTGATCTTCGCGCCGCCGTTCGTGCTCGACTATCTCGCCGCGCACGAGGCCGCGCATCTGATCGAGATGAACCATTCGCGGCGATTCTGGCGCGTGGTCGAGCGCATCTGCCCCCATGTCGCGCGCGCCAAGGCCTGGCTCGACGCGCATGGCAGCAATCTCCATCGCTATGGGCTGCCGGACGCCTCGCGCTAGCATCGCGGCGGCGCTTGCTGTAGTCACACCTGATGTTGCGCTCCGGCACTTTCGCGCTCACGGCACTGCTGGCGGCATTGAGTGCGATCGGCCCGCTCACCACCGACATGTATCTGCCGTCGCTGCCCGACATCGCGCGCCAGCTCGCCGCGCCGACCGCGCAGGTGCAGCTCACCATCTCCGCCTATTTGATTGGCTTTGCCATCGGGCAAATCCTCTACGGTCCGGTGTCCGACCGGCACGGCCGCAAGCCGGTGCTGCTGGCCGCGCTCGGGCTTTACTGCGCGGCTAGTCTCGCCTGCGCGCTCTCGACCTCGATCGAAATGCTGATTACGGCACGCGCGCTGCAGGCGATCGGCGGCTCCGGCGGCATCGTGCTGGCGCGCGCCATCGTGCGCGATCTTTATTCGGGCGCGCGTGCGGGGCGCGAATTGTCGCTGATCGGCTCGGTGATGGCGCTGGCGCCGGTGCTGGCGCCGGTCGTCGGCGGGGCCTTGCAGACCGGCTTCGGCTGGCGATCGATTTTCTTCACACTGGTCGTGGCCGGGCTTTTTGGCGCCGGCACCATCTGGCTGTTATTGCCGGAAACACTGACCCGGCGCGCGGCCGAGCCGGTGTCGCCGGCCTCGATGCTCAAATCCTATCGCGTGGTGGCGCGCAATCCGGCTTATCTGGCCTATCTCGGCCTCGCCTCGACCAGTTATGCCGGCTTGTTTGCCTGGATTTCCGGCGCGTCCTTCGTGTTGCAAAATCTTTACGGGCTCACGCCGTTTAATTTCGGCGTTGCCTTCGCGCTTGGCTCGGTCGGCTACATGACCGGTACGGCGCTGGCCGCGCGGCTGGTGGTCAAAGTCGGGCTAGACCGAACCATTGGTATCGGCGCTAGCGCCTGCGCTGCCGGCGGTCTCATCATGATGGCGGTACTCGCGCTTGGCCTGACATCGGCGGCGTCATTGGTGATGCCGGTGGCGATCTATCTCGCCGGCCTCGGCATGGTCCTGCCGCAGTCGTTTGCCGGCGCCATGACGCCGTTTCCGGAGCGGGCCGGCGCGGCGTCGTCGCTGCTGGGGTTTGTGCAGCAGACGATGGCCGCGCTGTGTGGGGCGGTGGTCGGCACTCTGCTTGGTGCAAACGCCTGGCCGCTGGCCGCCGCGGTGGCGGTCATGGGCTGCGCGACATTGTTATTGTGGATTTTGACGCGTGCGTTACGGGCGCGCGTCGCTCAGCCGCACTAATTTCTGCTGCGCCCGAACAGATTGTCGAGCAGCCAGCCGTCGAGACTGGCGCCGCGTGCATTGGGCGTATTGCCGGCCGATTGAATCGGCGCCGGTGGCGTTGGCGCTGCGCTCTCGGTTGCGGGTGCCGGCGCGTTGTTGCTGAACAATCCGGACATCACACCAGCGGCCGGCGGGCCGGGCAGGGCGGCAACCGGCACGCCCTGATGCGCGGTGCGCATGAAGCGGCTCCAGATATCGACCGGCAGGCTGCCGCCGGTGATTTTTTTGGTCGGCGTGCCGTCGTCATTGCCGAGCCAAACGCCGGTGACGAGGTGCGCGGTGTAGCCGATGAACCAGGCGTCGCGAAAATCTTGGCTGGTGCCGGTCTTGCCGGCGGCCGGCCAGCCGGGCAGTGCGGCCTTGTGCGCGGTGCCGATGGTCAAGGTCTGCGCCATCATGTCGTTCATCATGCCGACGTAGCGCGCGTCGATGATGCGGCCGAGCGGCTGTTCGTTGCGGGTATAAAGCACCTTGCCGTTGCTCGCGGTGATGCGTTCGACCACGTGCGGCACCACGGCCAGCCCGCCATTGGCGAACGGCGCATAAGCGCTGATCAGTTCGAGCGGCGAGACTTCCGAGGTGCCGAGCGCGATCGAGGCATTGGGCTCGAGTTTCGATGCGATGCCGAGGCGATAGGCCGTGCGGATCACCGCCATCGGCGTGAATTCCATCGTCAGGCGCACCGACACCGTATTGAGCGACATCGCCAGCGCCTGGGTCAGCGTGACCGGGCCGTAATATTGATGGCCGTAGTTTTCCGGCTGCCAGCCTTTGATCTTGATCGGCGCGTCCTGCCGTATCGTGTCGGGCGTCAATCCGTGTTCGAGCGCGGTGAGATAGACGAAGGCCTTGAAAGCCGAGCCAGGCTGGCGCTTGGCGGCGACCGCGCGGTTGAACTGGCTTTCGGCGTAATTGCGTCCGCCGACCATGGCGCGCACCGCGCCGTCCGGCGTCATCGCCACCAGCGCGCCTTGCGAGACGCCGGCCTTGTCGCCCTTCTGCGCCAGTTCATCGATCAGCGACGCCTCGGCGTTCGCCTGCAAGGCGCTGTCGATCGTGGTCTTGACCACGATGTCTTCCTCGACGTGGCCGAGCACGTCGTTGACCGCGTCCATCACCCAATCGGCGACATAATTGGCCGAGCTGGAGCCGCCCTGCGCCACCACATGCGGCGGGTGCGCGACCGCGGCGTGCGAACTGGCCTCGCTGATGAAACCGAGCTCGGCCATGGCGGCGAGCACGGTCTGCGCGCGCTGTTCGGCGCCGTCGAAATTGCGCGTCGGCGCCAGCCGTGACGGCGACTTCACCAGGCCGGCGAGGATCGCCGCTTCCGGCAGCGAGAGTTGCCGCGCGGATTTCCCGAAATAACGCTGCGCGGCCTGCTCGATGCCATAGGCGCCCGAACCGAAGTAAACGCGGTTGAGATAGAGTTCGAGAATCTGCGTCTTGGTGAATTTTCGCTCCAGCCAGATCGCGAGCATCGCCTCCTGCAGTTTGCGATGGATGGTGCGCTCTTGAGTGAGAAACAGATTCTTCGCCAGCTGCTGCGTGATGGTGGAGCCGCCTTGCGCCACGCCGCGGTGCAGGATGTTGGCGATCAGCGCGCGCGAAATGCCCCAGGGATCGACGCCGTAATGCTCGTAGAAGCGCCGGTCCTCGATGGCGACGAAGGCTTTTGGCACATAGCCCGGCATTTCCTTGAGCGGCAGCACGGCGCCGCCGGCGTCGCCACGCGTGGCGAGCGGGCGGCCGTTGACGTCGACGATCTGGATCGAGGGCAGGCGTTTCGGAATTTCCAGCGACTGGATCGGCGGCAGATGCGCGCCGGTCCAGGCCACGACGCCGACCGCGCCGATCACCAGCCACAGGCCGAGCACGAAGCTCCAATAGATCATGCGGCCGAGCAGCGAGCGCCGCGATCGCTTCTTGCGCGATTTTTTCGGACGTCTTCGTTTTGTGGGTGGTTTGCCGTTGCCGGGCCGCTCGCTCGCGTCGGCGCGCAAATCGGGACCGCTGTCGAACACCGGCTCCCGGCGCGCGCCCGTTTGTCCCCGTCCCGCCATTACGCAACCCGACTTTATACATGCCGGCGGCAACGGCGCCGGCCCCCAAAAGGCACGCTAAAGCGGGCGATTTAAGGGGCCGTTAAGCGGGAATTAGCGAGCAAATGCGGGGTCTTGCGGACCTACAGTTTGCCGTGTTCGCGCAGCACCTCGGCGGCGATCCGGTGCGCCTCGTTCGATGCCGGAATGCCGCAATAAAGAGTAAGCAGCAGGAGCACTTCCTGGATCTGCTCTGGCGTGCAGCCGCTCTTCATAGCGCCATTGAGATGCACGCGCAGTTCGTTTGAATGCCCGGCCGCGCCCATCATCGCGATCATGGCGAGCGATTTGGTCGCGGGCGGCAGCGCCGTGCGGCTCCAGACATCGCCGTATGCATAAGCATTGATGATGTGCTGCAGCGGCTTGCCGAATTCGCCGAATGCGCTCATGCGCTTTTCGACCGCTTCGCGGCCGAACATCTCTGTGCGCAGCTTCAGTCCGCGCGCGTGCTGATCTTTGTCGTCCATGGTGCGTTTCCTATTGCTGGGGCAGACCGGCGGCGATCCGGACGTCGCTCCATCTTTTGTATTCGCTCGCCAGGAAATCGCCGAACTGCTGCGGCGTCGAGCCCTGGACCACCACACCGACCGTTTCCAGGCGCTTCTTGACGGTCTCGTCGGCGAGGCTCTCATTGAGCGTCTTGTTCAGCTTGGCGATGACGTCCGGCGGCGTGCCGCGCGACGCAAACAGACCGTACCAGGTGGTGACGTCGTAGCCGGGCAGCAGACCGGACTCGATGGCCGCCGGCACATTCGGTACCGCCGGAAAACGGTCCTTGCCGGTGACGGCGAGCGCCTTGAGCTGGCCGGAGTTTACTTGGCCGATCACCGCCGACACCGTGTCAAACATGATGTCGGCATGCTTGCCGAGCACCGCGTTGAGGGCTTCCGGCGTGGTGCGGAACGGCACGTGCAGCAGATCGATCTTGGCGGTCTGCTTGAACATCTCGCCGGCGAAATGCTGGGTGGCGGCAAAGCCCGGACTGGCGAACACGACCTTGCCGGGATGCTCCTTGGCGTAAGCGATCAACTCCTTGATGTTGTTGGCCGGGAAATCCGGCCGCGTCACGATCATCAGGCTGGCAGTCGCTATCTGGCCGATCGGCGCAAACGCGGTCAGCACGTCGTGCGGCATCTTCTTGGTGGTGACGGCGGCGATAATCTGGCCCGCGGTCATGACTCCGACCGTGTAACCGTCGGGCGCGGCGCGCGCGACATAGTCGTTGCCCAGGATGCCACCGGCGCCCGGTTTGTTTTCGACGACGATGGCCTGGCCGAGCTTGGCCTGCATCGAATCCGCCAGGATGCGGCCGATGATGTCGGAGCCGCCGCCGGGCCCGAACGCGATGATCATGTGGATGGGACGCTGCGGAAAGTCCTGCGCTGGCGCGGCAGTGACGCTCAGCAGCAAAGCGGCGAGCGCGAACCAAAGCTTCTTCATGACATCCTCCCCAGACCGGTTGCCGACTTATTTTTTGACACGCCGCCGGCGAACCTCTTTTATGATGACGCTGTTATCCATGTCAGCTTCGCCCGCGCGCACGCAGGCTTCAAGTACGTCGGCATGCAATTCGAGCATCGCCAGTTTCTGCCCGACGCCGGCTGCCTGATCGAGCATCAGATGAACGTCTTTCAGGGTCTGCTTGGCGCGGCCTTCGGGTGAGAAGTCGCCGCGCACCATTTTCGGCCCCTTGGTCTCCATCACCTGCGAGTATGAGGCCGATCCGCGCGCCACATCCAGAAAGGCCGCCGGGTCGAGCCCGAGCCGTTCGGCGAACACCAGGCCCTCGGCCAGCGCCAGCCGGTTCAGGCCGAGGATCAGATTGACCGCGAGCTTGGCGCGCCCGCCGTCGCCGATTTTGCCGACGTGAAAGCGCCGCGCGAACAGCGCATCCATGATGTCGCCGACCTCGTCGGCGATTTTCGGATCGCCGCCGATCAAGGCGACGCCGTCGCCGCGCCGCACCTGATCGCTGGTGCCGGACACCGGCACGTCCAAATAGCGAATGCCGCGCGGCATCACGCGGGCGGCCAATGCGGCCACCTCATCGGGATCGCAGGTGCTCATGACCAGCACGATCTTGTTCGAATTTTCGCCGAGCGCCGGCAACAGGTGGTTCTCGATCACGTCCGCGACCTGATCGGTCGAGAACACCGCGACGATGATGCAGCGCGTGCGCTTGGCGAGCGCGGCAATGTTGTCGGCCGCCTTGCCGCCGATCTCATTGAGCCGCGCGCGCCGGGCGGGGTCGATGTCGAAGCCGGTGACGGCAATACGAGCGTCGATCAGGCGTTGGGCGTAAACCTCGCCCATCAAGCCCAGACCGACAATGGCAACGGGGGAGGAACTCATCACGGGCGGATGTTACGCCTTGGCGTCGCTTTTGGCTCTACTTTTGGCCTCCGCTTCGAGGCCCGCGAACAAAGCGATCAGCGCGCGCTTGATGGCAGCCTGGCGGGTCGGCGAAGTGATCTGCGCGCCCAACAGATCGGTCACGTAGAACACGTCCACCACGCGCTCGCCGAAGGTGGCGACGTGAGCCGAGATAATGTTGAGATTGAGCTTCGACAGCGTCGTGGTCATCTCATAGAGTAGCCCGGTGCGGTCGAGCCCGGCCACTTCCACCATGGTGTATCGGTGGGACCACTGGTTGTTGATGGTAACCGACGGCTCGATCGCGAAGGCCTTGATGCGTCCTTTCGGGGGCGCGCGCTTGGCCACCACGTCGGGTAGCCGCAATTCGCCACGCAGCGCCTTTTCGAGCGAGTCGGCGATCCGGTTGGCGCGCCGTTCCTCGTCCTCGTCGCGGTCGAATTCGCGCGACAGTGAAATGGTGTCGAGCGCACGCCCGTCGGTGGTGGTGAAGATCTGCGCGTCGACGATGTTAGCGCCGGCCATGGCGCAGGCGCCGGCGATGATCGACAGCAGCCAGGGGTGGTCGGGCGCCAGCACCGTGAGCTCGGTCACCGCGCGCCCGGCATCGAAGGCGATGGTGGTGGCAAGCGATTTGCCGGCGTCCTCGGCGACGCGCACGAATTTGGCGTGCTCGATCTTGTGCGGCAGATCGACTTTGAGCCAATAGGCCGGATAGAGGTGCGCGATATAGGTCTCCAGCCGCTCGCGCGGCCAATCCTTGATCGCCTCGCGGAATTCGGCCTGCGCCATGGCGACGCGCTGGGCGCGGTTCACTTCCGAGAAGCCGCCGGTGAGCACCGGCTCTGTCTCGTAATAAAGCGTGCGCAGCAGTTGCGCCTTCCAGCCGTTCCACACGCCGGGACCGACCGCGCGGATGTCGGCGGTGGTGAGAATGGTCAGCAGCTTCAGCCGCTCGGCCGATTGTACCACCGCGGCGAAATTCTCAATTGTTTTGCGGTCGGACAGATCGCGCGACTGCGCCACGCTCGACATCGTCAGGTGCTGCTCGATCAGCCAGGCGACGGTGTCGGTGTCGGTCGCCGAGAATCCCAGGCGCGGACAAAACCGCCGCGCCACCCGCGCACCGGCGATCGAGTGATCCTCGAGCCGGCCCTTGGCGATATCGTGCAGGAACATGGTGACGTAAATCACCGTGCGGTTGCCGGGCAGCAATTTGTGAAACAGTTCGCTGGCGAGCGGCGTCTCGCCGCCGTCGCGCTCGATCTCGGTCAACATGCCGATGCAGCGCAGCAGGTGCTCGTCGACCGTATAGTGGTGATACATGTTGAACTGCATCATCGCCACGACCTTGCCGAAGGCCGGCACGAAGTGGCCGAGCACGCCGGCTTCGTTCATCCGCCGCAGCACGGTTTCCGGGTCGTTCTTGGAGGTAAGGATTTCCAGGAACAGCTGGTTGGCTTCCTCATCCTCGCGCAGTTTGCCGTCGATCAGCTTGAGCGAGCGCGTGATGGCGCGCATGGCGTCGGGGTGGAAGGCGAGATTGTGCTTCTGCGCCAGATGGAAGATGCGGATCAAATTGACCGGATCGCGCTTGAAAATCCCTGCGCTGGCGACATTGATGCGGTTCTTGTCGACGATGAAGTCGTCGCTTTCGGCGAGCTTGCGCCGTTTGACCGGGCGGAATTTCGCCATCACGCGGCTGAGCACCGGCACGCTCTTGGCGTGGCTGTCTTCCAGCTCGGCGCACAGGATCGCGGTCAGATCGCCGACGTCCTTGGCGATCAGGAAGTAGTGCTTCATGAAGCGCTCGACGTCTTGCTGGCCCGGATGCTCGGTATAGCCGAGCCGCACCGCGATCTCGCGCTGGATGTCGAACGACAGCCGCTCCTCGGCGCGGCCGGTGACGAAATGCATGTGGCAGCGCACCGACCAGAGGAAATCCTCGCAGGCGCGGAAGCGCTGATACTCTGGCTTGTCGAACACGCCGCGCTTGATCAGTTCGTCCGGCTCGCGCACGCGGTAGACGTATTTCGCGATCCAGAACAACGTATGGAGATCGCGCAGGCCGCCTTTGCCGTCCTTGACGTTCGGCTCGACCAGATAGCGTGATTGCCCCGTGCGGCGGACGCGGTCTTCGCGCTCGGCCAGTTTGGCGGCGACGAATTGCGGCGCGGTATTGCGCACCACTTCTTTGTCGAAGCGCGTCTGTAATTCGTCGAACAGTTTTTTATCGCCGAGCAGAAAGCGCGCTTCCAGGATGGCGGTGCGGATGGTCATGTCCGCCTTGGCCTGGCGGATGCATTCGTCGACCGAGCGGGTGGCATGGCCGACCTTGAGCCCGGTGTCCCACAGGCAGTAGAGGATCGCTTCCGCGATCGACTCGCCCCAGGCGGTCTGCTTGTAAGGCAACAGGAACAGCAGATCGATGTCGGAGCCGGGCGCCTGCAGTCCGCGGCCATAGCCGCCGGTGGCGATCACCGTCATGCGCTCGGCCTCGGACGGATTCTGCGACGGATAGAGATGTTTGCGCGCGAACTCGAACAGCAGGCGGATGATCTCGTCTTCCAGTTTGCAGATCCGCTCGGCGCAGCGCCGGCCGTGGCGATCCTTGAGCAGCATCTGCTCGGCCTTGGCGCGGCCCTCGATCAGCGCGGCCTTTAGGCGTTGAGCGACCGCGCTGCGCATGTCGCGTTCGTTGCCGGCATGGCTTTTGGCGATCTTTTCCAGATCGGCGGCGGCGGCGCGGCTATCGATCAATTCGCTCGACGCCTTAGACGGCGGTGCGGACGGCGCGCGCGTGTCTTGTTCGAGGGCGAGGGAGGCCATGGCGCATCGGATAGCGGAGGCCGGGCGTGAAGTCACCGCCGCCGCTGCAAGAATCGCTGAAATCGTCCATCGTGGCGCGTGGGAATAATTTTGTTATTTTAACGTGAAATATGATAGAAACAGCAGTTTTACCCTAGCAAATATCATTTTACAGCATGGAATCATCGCATGGCGGACCGCCGTTAAACCAGACACAGGCACCGATGCTTTGGCCGCGCCGGGCGCTATAAAGAAGTGACAAAAATTAGCGCGGCCGGGAGGAAATGCCATGCGTATGTTTCAAGTCTGTGTGTGCGGCCAGCCGCTGCAGCTTAGCGAGGCGCCGACGCCCGAGCCCAAGGGCAGCGAGGTGCTGCTGAAAGTCATCGCCGCCGGCGTCTGCCATTCCGACCTGCATCTCGCCGACGGCTGGTTCGACCTCGGCGGCGGCAAGCGCATGAGCCTGCAAGACCGCGGCATGAAACTGCCGGTGACGCTCGGCCACGAGAATGTCGGCGAAGTGGTCGCGGTCGGGCCCGAGGCCAAAAGCGTCAAGATCGGCGCGCGCATGCTGGCCCATCCCTGGATCGGCTGCGGTAATTGCGGCCCGTGCAAGCGCGGCGAGGAAAATCTCTGCCGCGCCATGAAGAGCCTCGGCGTGTTCAGCAATGGCGGCTACGCGGATTATCTGATCGTGCCGCATCCGCGCTATCTGTTCGATATCGGCGACCTGTCGCCCGAGCGCGCCGCGCCGCTCGCCTGTTCCGGCGTCACGACCTTCGGCGCGCTCAAGAAAGTTCCGACGCTCGCCAGCGAGCCGACGGTGATCATCGGCGCCGGCGGTCTCGGACTGATGTGCCAGGCGCTGCACAAGGCGATGGGCGGCCACTCGGCGATCGTGGTCGACATCGATCCGGTCAAGCGCGAGGCAGCGAAGAAAGCTGGCGCCGCTGCCGTGATCGACGGCGCCGCGCCCGATGCCGCGCAGCAGATCATCGATCTCACCAAAGGCGGCGCCTGGGGGGTGATCGACTTGGTCGGCTCGTCGCAAAGCGCGCGGCTAGGCTATGACAGCCTGATCAAGGGCGGCAAATACATCATCGTCGGTCTGTACGGCGGCGACCTCACCGTGTCGCTGCCGCCGATCCCGATGCGGGCTGTGACCATCCAGGGTTCTTACGTTGGCAGCCTGCCGGAGATGAAGGAGCTGATCGAACTAGTGAAGCGCACCGGTCTGCCACCGGTGCCGGTCGCGACGCGTCCGCTGAAGGATGTGAACGCGGTGATGGATCAGTTGCGCGCTGGCAAGATCGTCGGCCGCGTGGTGCTCACGCCGGCAACCGGTTGAAACTTACCTCTTTCCTCGCGGAAAGAGGTAGAAGCAGAAAATGCCGCCCGACCTTTATTTCGCGCTCACGCTCATCGTGAAGATGGCCATCACCGCCGGCTTCCTGCTGGTGGCGACGGTATCGGCAGAGCGGTTCGGTCCGCTGGTTGGCGGCCTGGTGGCGACGCTGCCGATCAGCGCCGGGCCGGTCTACATCTTCCTGGCGCTCGATCACGACGCGCATTTCATCGCGCAAAGCGCGCTCGGCAGCCTCGTCACCAATGCCGACAACGTGGTTTTTGCGCTGAGCTGCGCGCTGCTGGCGCAAAAGCGCTCGCTGCCGGTCACCTTGGCCGGCGCTTACGCGATCTGGTTTGCGTTGATGTGGGTATCCGAGGCGGTGGCCTGGACGCTGGTGTCGGCGGTCGTGCTGAATATCGTCGTGGTCGGATTTTCGTTCTGGCTATCCGCGCCGTTGCGGCACGCGCCGATGCCGCGCGTGCAGCGGCGCTGGTATGACCTCGTGCTGCGTGCGGGCATGGTGGCGCTTCTGGTTGGGGCGGTGATCACGCTCAGTTTCCGGATCGGCCCGGTCGCCAGCGGCAATCTTGCGGTGTTTCCGATCGTGCTCACCAGCATCATGATCATTTTGCGCCGGCGGGTCGGCGGGCCGGCGACCGCGGCCGTGATGGCCAATGCGGTGATCGGCTTGGGCGGCTTTTGTGTCGCGCTGGTGGTGCTTGATCTGACCGCCGACCGGCTCGGATCGTGGATCGCGCTCGCGCTCACGGTTTTGGTTTCGCTCTGCTGTAACTGGCTGATTTATGTCGTTCGCCGGCGGTCGGCCGCGGCATGACCGACATTCTGACAAACCCGATCTTTTGGTACGGCCTCGCGTTCAAGATCGCGCTGACCGCGACCATCGTGGTGGCGGCTTCGGTGGTGGTCGAGCGCAGCGGGCCGTTCATCGGTTCGCTGATCGCCGCGCTGCCGACCGCGGGCGGCGCTGCGTTGATCATTCTCGCCATCGAACATCCACCGGACTTCATCGCGGCCAGCGCGGTCGGTAGCCTGATTGCCAACGCGGTGTGTGCGGCGTTCGCGCTCACCTATGCCACGCTGGCACAGAAGCGTTCGCTGGCGGTGAGCCTGGGTGGCGCTTTTGCGGTGTGGCTGACGGGCGCGCTGCTGTCGCGCCTTGTGGACTGGAGCGCGACCGAAGCCGTACTGCTCAATGCCGTGGTCTATCCGCTGGCGATCCTGGCCGGCAGCCGCTTTCGCGCCGAAGGCGCGATCAAGCGCGTTAGCCTGACCGCCCGCGATCTTGCCTGGCGCGCCGGCGTGGTGACGATTTGCGTCATTATCGTCACCGCCGCGAGCCACTCGATCGGCTCATATTTCTCGGGCGTTTTCGCGTTTTTCCCGGTGGCGATGGGGTCGTTTTTCGTGATCCTGCATCCGCGCATCGGCGGCAAGGCTTCGGCCAGCGTGGCGGCGCATGTGCTCACGCCGCTGATCGGCTTGGGTCTCGGTCTGCTGGTCGTGCATCTCTTGGCGGAGCCGGCCGGGGTGTGGTGGTCCTATGCCGCGGGCTTGAGCGTCGGGCTCACCTGGAACGCGCTGCTGTGGGCTTTGCGCCGGCTCAGCGCAAAAGCCCGGTCTCCAGCGCCTTGATCTGGATTGCCAGATAGCGCGAGAAAATCCGGCATTGCGCTAGGCTGCCGGCGGTGAACCACAAGCCCGGCTGCGCGGTGCGCCGCCACATGTTGCGCAATTCGCCGCCCTCGTCGAAGCCCCAGACCGGACCGATCTTGTCGGCGACGGCGTCGCCCAGATAGGCGCGCACCGTGTCCTGCTGGTTCTTGTAGCCGGTCGCCAGCACCAATAAGTCGGCAGGCACGATGCTGCCGTCGCGCAGCTGCGCGCCTTGCGCGACGAATCTTTCGACGTCGGTGAATTGCAGCAGCTTGATTTTTCCGGCGATGATCAAGTCGGAACAGCCGACGTTGAAATAATATCCGCCGCCGCGCCGCAGATACATCATCTGAAAACCGGTCTCGTCTTCTCCGTAATGCAGGCGGAAACCGGATTTTTCGAGGCCGTCGAGCAGCGCGTTGTCGACCTCGCGGCCGCGCGCGGTCGAGAGCTGATAGGAGCGTTGCAGCACGGGGTAGGGGAACGACGCCGCCAGCAGGTCGCAATCCTCGAAGGCGATGCCTTCGGAGTAGATCGCGTAGACGCTTTGCGCTTCCTGCAGGCTCACGACATAGGTCTTGCTGCGCTGGATCATGGTGACGTCGGCGCCGTGCGCGTGCAGTTCCTGCGCGACATCGTGGCCACTGGTGCCGCTGCCGAGCACCAAAGCTTTCTTGCCGCGCCATTGTTCGGCGTTCTTGAACGCGCCGGAATGCACAGCGGTGCCGCCGAAGTCGGCGAGGCCGGGCAGCTCCGGCGTCACCGGAATGCTGCTGACCCCGGTGGCGAAGACGAGATGGCGCGGATGTATGACACGCGCGCTGCCATCGGCGCGGCGGAGTGTCACCGACCATTGCTTGCGTGCATTGTCATAGCTGCCGCCAACCAACTCGGTGCCAGTCCAGAAATTGAGCTCCATCGCTTCGACGTAAGATTCGAACCAGTTCGCGAGCTTGTCCTTCGGAATGTATACCGGGAAATTCGGCGGGAACGGCATGTAAGGCAGATGATTGACATGCACTTCATTGTGTAGCGTCAGCGAGTGGTAGCGCTTGCGCCAGTTGTCGCCGATCCGTTCGTGCCGGTCGACGATTAGCGTATCGACGCTGAGCTGCTGCAAGCGCGCCGCGATCGACAAGCCTGCTTGGCCGCCGCCGACCACGATCACCGCCGGATCGCGATCCGCATAGGCGCGCGCTGTGTCGAGGCGATCGAGCCAGTTGACGGCGCCGAAGTCGCGCGTTGCATCTTCCGCCACGCGCCGCTTGAATGCCTCCTCGTGGCCGCGCAGTTCCTGCAAGCTCGTGAGCAGCGTCCAGGCGCGTAATCGCGGCGTCTGCGGGTCGGGCACCAGGCGCACGATGCCGTGCGCGGGGCCGAAGGCGGTCTCGAATTCGAAAATGGCCTCGATCGATTCCGTGCCGGCGCGGCTGACCCGGCGCGGCGGCGTGCGCTGGGGTGGAATATGGAAGTGCGCAGGCTTGGTGCGCGCCAGCGTCTGGTTTAGCGCCGCCTCGATCGCGGAACGGCCGGCCATCGTCTCGATAGTCCAGGTAAAGGCCAGCACGTCGCGCCACAGTCCGTCGGCGAGAAACATGTCGGCGGCGGCGTGGGCGTCCTGCGCCTGCAAGGCCTCGGCGAAACGCATCAGCCAGTTTTCCGCGGCCTCCGGCGCCGTCACACGCTTGCCTTCGGCGAGGTTCATCACGCGCTACTTCTTCTCGGTCTTAGCCAGCTTCTGCTTGAGCATGTAGAGCGCTTCCATGGCATCGCGCGGCGACATCTCGTCCGGATTGAGCGCGGCGACAGCGGCTACCACCAGGTCGAGGGCGTCGTCCTGCATGTCCTCCGGCGGCTTGTAGGGCGCCGCGAATAGCGGCAGGTCCTCGAAGCCCTTCGGTTTGGCGCGGTCGTCCTGTTCGAGCTTGGCCAGCACCAGTTTGGCGCGTTCGATCACGCTCGCCGGCAGGCCGGCCAGCTTTGCGACCTGGATACCGTAGGAGTGGTCGGCCGAGCCCGGCACCACTTCGTGCAGAAACACCACGTCGCCCTGCCATTCTTTCACCTTCACCGTAGCGTTGTGCAGGCGGTCGAGCCGCGCGGCCAGCGCGGTCAATTCATGGAAATGGGTGGCAAAAAGCGCGCGGCATTTGTTGACGTCGTGCAGATGCTCGACGGTCGCCCAGGCGATCGACAGGCCATCGAACGTGGCGGTGCCGCGGCCGATTTCGTCCAGGATCACCAGCGCGCGCGGGCCGGCCTGATTGAGGATTGCGGCGGTCTCGATCATCTCGACCATGAAGGTCGAGCGCCCGCGCGCCAGATCGTCGGCGGCGCCAACGCGCGAAAATAATCGGTCGACGACGCCAATATGCGCGGCTTTCGCCGGCACGAACGAGCCCATTTGCGCCAGGATCGCGATCAGCGCGTTCTGCCGCAGGAAGGTGGATTTGCCCGCCATGTTGGGCCCGGTGATCAGCCAGATGCGGCCGGCCTCGGCGTCTTTCGGCGGCGACAGATCGCAATCATTGGCGACGAACGGCGTGCCGTCGCGCGCCAGCGCTTGTTCCACCACCGGGTGGCGGCCGCCTTCGATGACGAAGCCGTGGCCGTCGTCGACCACGGGCCGCGCGTAATCGCGCTCGGCCGCAAGATGGGCCAGGGCGCTCACTACATCGAGGCTGCCGAGCGCCTCGGCGCATTCCTTGATCTCTGCGCTTTGTGCGAGGACGCTTCCCACCAGCCGGTCGAAAATCTCGAACTCAAGCCCGAGCGCGCGGTCGGCAGCGCTGGCGATCTTGGCCTCCAGGTCGCCCAATTCGGTGGTGGTAAAGCGCACTTGGCCGGCCAGCGTCTGGCGGTGGATGAAAGTGGCGTTAAGCGGCGCGGCCAGCAATTTTTCGCCGTGCTGCGCGGTGACCTCGACGAAATAGCCAAGCACGTTGTTGTGCCGGATCTTGAGACCGCGGACAGCGGTCTCCTCGGCGTAGCGCGACTGCAGCGCCGCAACCACGCGGCGGGATTCATCGCGTAATGCACGCGTCTCATCGAGGCTCGTGTCATAGCCTTCGCGCACGAAGCCACCGTCGCGTTTGAACGCGGGCAGCTCGGCGGCGAGCGCCGCGGCAAGCTCGGCGGCCAGCATGCCGTCCGGGCGGCGGCAGGACTTCAGTGCGTCAGAGATTTCCGCCGGGGCGTCTTTGAGCGGGCCCAAAGCGCGGGCGAGATCGGCGGCGGCCAGCACGCCGTCGCGGATGGCGGCGAGGTCGCGCGGACCGCCGCGGCCAACGGCCAGGCGAGCGAGTGCACGCGCCAGATCGGGCGAAGCCTGCAAGCGCGCGCGGGTATCGGCGCGCGCCGTCGCGTCATCGACGAAGCTCGCCACCGCGTCGAGCCGGCGCGCGATGGCTGCCTGATCGGTGAGCGGCGCGGATAATCTTTGCGCCAGCAGCCGCGAGCCGGCCGAGGTGACCGTGCGGTCGATCGATTCCAGCAGCGAGCCGCGCCGCTCGCCGGACAGCGTGCGCATCAGTTCGAGATTGCCGCGCGTCGCCTGGTCGATCGCCATCGTCGCGCCGGCGCTTTCGCGCAACGGCGGCGACAGCGGCGGCCGTTTGCCGATTTGCGTGCGCTCGACATAGGTGACGCAGGCCGCCGCGGCGGTAAGTTCGAGCCGGGTCAGCGCGCCGAAAGTCTCGCTGGTCGCCACCGCGAAGAACGAGGTGAGCCGCCGCTCGGCGGTCGCACTATCGAACACGTCGCGGGTGAGCGGCGTCACGGCGGGCAGCGTGCGCCAATAAGGCACCAAATCGGCGTCAGCATAGAGCGCGTCGGAGACGATGATCTCGCTCGGTTCCAGCCGCGCGATCTCAGCTGGCAGCGACAGCCGGTCGCATTCGGTGATGTGGAATTCGCCGGTGGAAATATCGATCCAGCCGAGCGCGAAACGCGCGTCCTCGCCGGCGGATGAGAGCCGTGCGCGCGCGACGCTCAGCAGATAATTGTTGCGCCTGGCATCCAGCAGCGTGTCTTCGGTGAGCGTGCCGGGCGTCACCAGCCGCACCACATCGCGCCGCACCACGCTCTTGGATCCGCGTTTGCGCGCTTCCGCCGGATCTTCGAGCTGTTCGCAGACCGCGACGCGGTGGCCGAGCGCGATCAGCCGGTGCAGATATTCATCGGCGCGCACCACGGGTACGCCGCACATCGGGATATCGCGGCCCTGATGTTTGCCGCGCTTGGTGAGTACTATGCCGAGCGCGCGCGAGGCGATTTCGGCGTCGTCGAAGAACATCTCGTAAAAATCGCCCATCCGGTAGAACAGCAGGCAGTCCGGATTGGCGGCCTTGATCTCGATGTACTGCTCCAGCATCGGACTGGGGCGTCCGTTGCCGTCGCCTGGCGGCGGCGGTTCGGATTCGGACATTCCGATGGGGTGGGTGAGCGCCATAAGCGGCGATGCTAGCAGAAGTGGGCTGGGCTTCCACCCAAGCGCGGCGTCATGCCCGGCTTTATGCCGGGCATCCACGCCCTTTCTGCGCCAAGGCGTCGACTACGACTTGAATTTTACCCCTGTGATCCGCTCGAGATTACCGTGCCAGATATTCTCTTTGTCGGCCTTCGGCATGTCCAATTCATCGACGATGCGCAGCGTTTCGCGCGTGTACATCGTGCCCTTTTCGGGATCGAATGGGCAGTCGGAGGCGAACACGATCTTGTCGTGGTCGTAGAACTCGAAGCCGGCGCGGGTCGCCGGTTCGCCGCCGAACACCGCGGTGTCGGCATAGAACGAGTGCTTGAAATAATCGAGCGGGCGCTTCTTCAGCCGTTTGAGCACCAGGCTCAAGTCCTCGTCCGAGGTGCGTGAGCCGAGCTGATCCCAGCCCGGGCCGATGCGGCCTTCCAGCATCGGCACGATGCCACCGAAGTGGTGGGTGATGATCTTCAGGTTCGGGTATTTGTCCATGATGCCTGAGAACACCAGGCGCGCCATCGCCGCCGCGGTTTCGTAGGACCAGCCGAAGGTCCACCAGATTTCGTATTTCGATTTTTTCTCTGAAAGGTAATCCGGGAAATTAGCGGCGCGCGCCGGGTGCATCCAGATCGGCTTGCCGTTTTTGTTCATGGCGGCAAAGAACGGCTCGAATGCCGGATCGTCGAGCGGCCGGCCTGCGACGTTGGTGTAGATCTGCACGCCGAGCGCGCCGTTTTTGAGGGCGCGCTCGCATTCGCGCACGCCGGCGTCGGCGGCCGCCAGCGGCGCCTGCGCCACCCAGCCGGGAAACTGGTCGGGATATTTCGCGCAAATATCGGCAAAGCCGTCGTTCACTAGTTTGGTGTATTCCTCCACCAGCGCGGCATCGCCCTTGGCCAATAGTTCGAGCGGCGGCATCGGGTAGGAAATGATCTGCGCATAATCCTTGAAGCCGTCGACGATCTTGCGGCGCACCTCGATGTCGTGGATGCACGGGATCTCGCGCACGCGTTTGCCGATGTCGTGGTGCCCGCTTTCCACGATCTTGTTGAAAAACTTTTCCGGGATGAAGTGGGTGTAGGCATCGATGCGCATAGACTGTCCTCCGTGACTGGCGATTGTTCTTTTGGGCTAGAGTTTCAATAGGGCGTGATGATGTTGAGCAGCGCCTGGCGGCGCCCGTTGACGACGGCATCGCGGGCGCGCATGAGCGCGTCGGTCAGGTCGGCCGGCTTCTCGACGCGCTCGGCATAGGCGCCTTGTGCCTGTGCCATCGCCTCAAAAGCCGGCGAGGGCCCAAGATCGGCAAGCGTGCGGCCGTCGTCTTCGCCGGCAGCACCGTCCTTGAACATCGACAGCGTGGCGCGGCGCACCGCGCCGTAGCGGCTGTTGTTGAACACGATCGTGAGGATCGGCAGCTTGTGATTGGCGGCTACCCAGTGTCCGACCATCGGATTGGCGAACATATAGGCGCCGTCGCCCAGCGTCGCGACCACGAAGGCGTCGGGCGCGGCGAGCTTGATGCCAAGCGCTGCGCCGAAACCCCAGCCGAGCCCGCCGGCCGGTCCGAGCGCGAACAGCGTGCCAGGTTTCTCGCGCGCGCAATGGTCGGCCCGCAGCGGATATTCGTTGACGATGATGGCGTCATCGCCGACCGTCTCGCCGATCACGCGCGACAGATATTCCGGCGAGATGGTCGGGCCCGGCGCGGAATCCTTGGCGAGCTGCGCGCGCCTTGTGCGCATGCGCTCGGTCAGCCGCGCGCGCCGCGCGGCGATCCGTGCTTCCGCCATTTGCAGGCGCGCCTCCACTGCTTTGATGAGCGCGTCGAGTGCGTTGAGCGGGCCGGCCTGCACGGCAAGATCGCTCGGAAAGCTGCGCATCGGATAGCGCACGTAAAGCGGTTCCTCGCCGATATGGGCGACGCGGCAGCCGCCCGGCGGATGCTGCAAATGCGGAATCCACGGCACGTCGGATTCGAGCGAGATCACGAGGTCGGCGTCGGCGAGCAGTACGCCCGGCTCGAAGCCGAAATGCATGGCATGGCTCGACGGCATGCAAACGGTGCGCGGATTATGCGTCACCACGGGGATCGCGCAGCGCTCGGCGAGATGCGCGAGCGCTGCAACCGCGTCGGCCGGCAGCGTGGCGGTGACGATCAGCGGCCGCTCGGCCGCCACGATCCATTCGGCCAAAGTCGCGATCGCCTTCGGATCGGGATGCGTCTCGGCGGCTTGCGCGCGTGGTTTCATTGGCGCGATCGGCTCGGACAGCGGCGCCGACAGCGGCTCGCGCGGCAGCACCATGTAGACCGGCCCGCGCGGATGCGCCATGGCGACTTCCACGCCGCGCGCCACCATGTCGCCGATCTGGTTGGGCTGGCGCAATTCGTAATCCCACTTCACTAGTTCGCGCACCATGCCGGCCTGGTCGAACATTTCCTGCGCCCAGTGGATCGGCCGCGAGCGCGAGCCGAACGAACCTTTTTCCGTGATCGGGGTACGGCCGGCGGCGAGGATCAGCGGCACGCGGTCGCGCGACAAATTGGTGAGATTGTTGATGGTGTTGGCGGTGCCGACATTGACGTGCACCATCACCGCCTGCGGGTGGCCGGTCATCAGGTAGGCGCCGTGCGCCATGCCGACCGCGAGATTTTCGTGCGGCACCAGCACGGGCCTCGGCACCTTGGCATTGGTCTTCTTGGCGCGGCTGAAGGCTTCCACGATCGGCGGGAAATCAGTGCCCGGATTGGCGAAGAAATACTCGGTACCGTGGTCGGCGAGCGCGCGCAGGAAGGCCTCGGCGGCGATGGCCGGCCGTTCGCGTCCAGTCGGTGTCACGGCCATTGCGTCGCCCTCAGGCGTCCGCGGCGAAGCTTGGCAAGGTGTCCCCCCGGACGCCGTGTTGTTGCTGGTCTTTTACGCGACAGAGGCGGGGGCTGACAACGGACCGGCGCGGCTATTCGGCCGCGATCCGGAAAGTTCCGGTTCCATCGATTTCGGCCAGGCATTTGGCGAGGCTTTCGCCCTCGGGATCGACCAACGCGGCTGTGCGCGCGCTGGCGACGGCGTCGGCGGCGCGTTGCGGTGGGATATGGCCCGCCAGTGCCGGGCGGATCACGCGGGCCTCGATGCTGCGGTAGTTGGAAAGGCCGCGCGCATAAGTGTCGCCATAACCTTTGATCAACCGCGCGCATTCCGCGACTTCGCGCGCCAGTTCACCCGGCTGCCGCGCCGCCTCGGCGATCAGCGCCAGCCAAGATTCGATCTGTACTTGTTCCTGCTTGTAGCGATGGCCGTGCGGACGCAAGCCGCGCAACTTGGCCAGCATCAGGAAACGCAGATAGCCGCTGATCGAGGTCGAATTGATCTCCATGCCGAAATAGACCCGGCCGAGCCAGCCCCGGCGCTCGCTGAACGACAGGATCGGCCGCGCCAGGAACGACGGCAGCAGCTGGCACATTTCCTCGATGCCGGGCTTGAGGAAATCGTGCACCGAATAAGGCTCGTTCTTCACGCGCAATTCTTCGCGCGCGATGCGGCGCATGCGTGACGGCGCGATCTTGGCTTGCGCCACCCGCACCACGTCCTCGTACGACATGCGCACCGCAAGATGGCGCGCGACTTCCTTGAGCAGCTTGCCCGGTGCGCCGCCGGCAGCGTCGGCATCGACCAAAGCGCGCAGCCGGTCGAGATAGAGCCGCGCGTAACCGACGCCTTGATATGCGATGAGCCGCCGCACGCCTTCGATCGCCGTCGGCTGCGCCAAGGCGGGTAGCGAGTACGTCACTTCATGTTCGAGCAGATCGGGCGTGGTCGGCGCGTTGTTCTTTTTGTCAGCGGTTTTGACCGGCGGCATTTTGGCGCGCGCGGCCTCAAACCCGGCGCGGAAGCCGCGCAAATTGCTGTCGACTGACTTTCCGTCGGCGCGGATCGCGGCTTCGAATTGCTCGGCCGTCAGCGGCAGCCGCTGCAAGCCGGCGATGGCGCCGAGCATCACCGCGCTGATGATCGAGCCGCTAAGCTTTGCCAGCGCGTCCATGTCGATCAGAAGTGCGTCGCGCGCATTGTCCTTGACGGTCTTGATCAGCTTGTCCTGGTCGAAGCGGCCGTCGCCCATCGCGATCTTTTCGTCCATGGCATAGAAGCGGCTGAGCGACGCGATGAGATGCGTGCGCTCCCGCGTAACGAAGCCGCTCGCCACCATGCGGCCGGCTTCCAGCATTTCGCTCGCCATCGCGATGTCGATGTCGCCGACGCCAGGCGTGAGCGCCAACACCGGCCGCTTGCCGCCAAGCCCGCGCGCCTGAACCGGAAAAATCTCGATGTAGTAGGTGGTGGCGCCGGTGCGCTGCGCGACGCCGGGGATCGACGTGCTCTGCACCGGAAAACCGGCCTCGGCCGTCGCCGAGACGATCCAGTCGGTCAGCACGCCGCCGCCTTCGCCGCCGAGCGCAGCGATCAGCAAGGTGATGGGGCGTGTGCTGGTCATGATGCGGCCTTTGCCGCAGCCTCGCCGCCATAGCCGCCGAGCCAGCCGATGACTTTCTGTCGGATGCGAAATGCCGCGCGGTCGCGCCAGGTGGCGTTGCGCACGATCTCTGCGCGGTAAAACGAGGGGCACAGTACTGCCGCATGCGCGACTTCGCCGCACAGCCCGCAGCCCACGCAAGACTCGATCACCGTTGCCACTGGATCGCTGCGCAGCGGGTCGGTAGACGGTTTCACCGTCAGCGATGGGCAGCCGGACAGACGAATGCAGGAATGATCGCCGGTGCAGATCTCGTCGTCGACGCCGTAGCGTGTGCGTGTCACGCGCTCACCGCGCTCGAGCTTGACGGCGTCCTCGGCGCGCACGCGGCGCTGGCGCGCCAGCTGGCATTCGCCATCGGCAATGATGACCTTGAGGCCGCGCTCGGCGGTGCGCATGGCTTCTTTCAGCGCCTTCACCATCACGCTGACGCTATAGGTGCGCACGGTGCGCAGCCATTTCACGCCCATGATGCGCAACGTCTGCTCAATATCCATGCCGGGTACCGCGCCGTCGCGGCTGGTCACGCTCGACGGGATGTATTGCTGGCCGGTCGCGGAGGCGTAGCCGTTCTGCATCACGATCAAAACGCCGTCGCCTTTGTTGAACAAATTCGAGGCGACGCCGGTGATCAGCCCATTATGCCAGAAGCCGCCGTCGCCCATGATCGCGATCGGGCGCTTGTCCATGTTCGGTGTCACCGCCGCGGCGCTCGCCAGCGACATGCCGTAGCCCAGAATCGAATTGCCCATGCTGAACGGCGCGAAGGTCGCGAACGAATGGCAGCCGATGTCGGCGCTGATGTGGGTCGGCCCCAGTTCGCGCTGCATCAGTTTGATGGCGGAAAAAACGGGGCGCTCCGGGCAGCCGGTGCAGAAGGCCGGGGGGCGCGGGGGTAATGGCCCAAGCGCCGCGGCAGCCTTGGCTTTATGGGCGATCAGCCCGCGGGCTTTTTCGGCCACGGTCTCGGCGTCGACGCCGTTCGGCTTCGCGGTTTGCAGAAATGCCGCCAGGCCTTCCAGCAGTACGTCGGAGGTGTATTCGCCGGCCTGCGGCAGCGGACCCTTGCCGAGCACACGGGTCTGGATGTCGGCGCGGCGTAATTCGACGTTGACCGCCTGCTCGATGTAGTCGGGGTTGCCCTCCTCGACGATAAGCACGGCGCGCTTGCCGGCGCAGAATTCGCGGATTTCCTCCGGCACCAGCGGATAGACCACGTTGAGCACCAGCAGCGGCACGCGCGAGACGCCGAATACGTCGGCCAATCCGATGCGCTCGAGCGCGCGCAGCACAGAGTTGGTCAACCCACCCATGACGATGATGCCGATATCGCCGAGATCGCCAGCGATGCATTCGTTGAGTTTATGCTCGCGGATGAAGGCGCGCGCAGCCGGCAGGCGTTCCTCGATCTTCAGTTTCTCCTGGCTGAAGATCACCGGCGGATGGGCCAGCCGGCCATAGTTGAAGCGCGGCGGGCCGGCCAGCTTGTCGAGGCCGGAGATCGCACCCTTGCGATTATCCTTGGCGGCGAATTCGCCGGTAGCGTGGCAGGCGCGGATGCGCAGCTCCAGCATCACCGGCGCGTGGCTTGCCTCCGACAGCTCGAAGCCTTTCTCCACCATGCGCACGATCGACGGCAGATCGGGGCGCGGATCGAGCAGCCACATCGAGGATTTCAGCGCATAGGCATAGGAGCGTTCCTGGATCACGCTGGCGCCTTCGCCGTAATCCTCGCCGAGAATGATCATGGCGCCGCCGACCACGCCGGGCGACGACAGATTGGACAACGCGTCGGCGGCCACATTGGTGCCGACGATCGATTTCCAGGTCACCGCGCCGCGCAGCGGATAATTGATCGAAGCGCCCAGCATGGCGGCGGCGGAGGCTTCGTTCGAGCAGGTTTCCAGATGGACTCCGAGCTCGGCCATGATGTCTTCGGCATCCACCAGCACGTCGAGCAGATGCGACACCGGCGCGCCCTGGTAGCCGCCGACATAGGACACGCCCGATTGCAGCAACGCCTTGGTGACGGCCAGGATGCCTTCGCCGCGGAAGGTCTCGCCGTCGCCCAGCCTGAGCGCCTGCACCTCTTTTTTAAACGAGCGTTCCATCGTCAGGCCTTGGTAGATAGTTGGGACCCCAACTATATTACCAGATTGGGGTTACATATGCGAGGGTAGCCAAAGCGCCAGAATCGGGAAGGCGATCAGGATCACCAGCCGGATCAGATCGGTGATGATAAAGGGGATTACGCCCTTGAAAATCGTGGCGAAACTCACGTCCTTCACCACGCTTTTGATCACGAACACGTTCATCCCGACCGGCGGATGAATGAGCCCGAGTTCGACCGTCATCACGATGATCACGCCGAACCAGATCGGATTGAAACCGAGATGGGTCACGACCGGGAAGATGATCGGCACGGTCAGGATGATCATCGCCATCGCATCCATCAGGCAGCCGAGCACCAGATACATCAGCATGATCAGTGCCAGCACGCCGTAACTGCCGAGCCCGAGCCCGGTGAGAAATTCGGTGACCCGCTGCGGCGTCTGCGTGATGGTGAGGAAATAGCCGAAGATCAGCGCGCCGATCAGCACCGTGAATACCGCCGCCGCCGTGCGCGTCGCCTGCAGCAGCGACATCAGGATTTTCTCTTTGTTGAGCTTGCCGGTAAGGACGCCGATCACGAGTGCCCCGCTGGCGCCGACGCCGCCGGCTTCGGTCGGCGTGAAGCGCGGCAGGAACGGCAGGCCATAGAGCCCGCCGATGACGAAGATAAACAGCAGCGCGGGCGCCCAGATTTCCTTCAGCCCGGACATTCGCTGCGCCCAGCTGGCGCGCGGGCCGGTCGGCAGAAAACCGGGCCGCACATAGCCGATGACCGCAATGGTGCAGAGATACATCAGCATCGCCAGAATGCCGGGAACTATTCCGGCCATGAACAGCTTGCCGATATCCTGTTCGGTGATGATGCCGTAAACCGCGAGCACCGTTGACGGCGGCAGCATGGCGCCGAGCGTGCCGCCGGCGGCGATGACGCCGGTGGCGAAGCTCTGCGGGTAGCCGTGGCGCCGCATCTCCGGATAGGCGACGGCGGAGAATGTCGCCGCGGTCGCCACCGACGAGCCGCAGATTGCGGCAAAGCCGCCGCAAGCGGCGACGGTGGCGAAGCCCAGGCCGCCGCGCAGATGTCCGACGAAACCGTTGGCCGCACTGAACAGCTGCCGGCTCATGCCGGAATTGGACACGAAGGTGCCCATCAGCAGGAACATCGGGATGACGCCGAAAGTGTAGTCGGTGACGGTGCGCATCGACGTCGCGCCGACCAGCTTGAGCGCCGGCCCGGCGCCGACCAGATAGCTAAAGCCGGTGACGCCGACCAAGCCCATCGCCATGCCGACCGGGACGCGTAGCAGCATCAAGCCGAACAACGAGACAAAGCCCAGAATTGCGACGGCCTCGGTGCTCATCGCGTCTCTTTCACTCAACCGGTTTGATTTTAGTGTCGTGCATTAAATCCGGCTGGAAGATCAGACGGTAGGTGCGAACCGCGATCAGCAGCACGGCGGACACGTCGCCGATCCAGGCGACCGCGAAGAACGGCCAGGTCGGCAGGCGCAGGTCGAACGTCAGCACGTGGTCGTAATAAGTGCCGCGCACCTTGTCGAACAGCGTGTAGGTCTGCACCGCCACGACGAACAGCAGCACCAGCGTCGCGAACACGTCGATCATGCGCTGGTATTTCGGGCCGACATTGGCCCAGATCAGATCGACGGTGATATGGCCGCCGCGATACGACGTCGCCGCGATGCCCCAGAAAATAAGAATGCCGAGCAGCAGCCGGCCGAAGTCGTAAGAATCCGGAATCGCGTAATTGAAAATGTTACGCAGCAGCACGGCGACGAAAATGTTGAGTGCGACAATGCCGATAAAAAACGCAGCGATCCATTCGATCGTATCGATGAAACGATCCATGGTGACGCGTTTCATGGCCGCACCAGACTCCGACAGTCAGTAGAATCGGCGGCGGGGGATCCCCGCCGCCGATAGTCCAATATCGTTGGCGCGCCGGTTTACTTCGCCAGCGCGTTATATTTAGCAAGGTCGGCGCGAAGTTCCTTCATCGCGACGTCGGGATCGACGCCAACCTTCTTGACGCCATCGGCCCAGGTCTTGACCAGCGGCTCGGCCGCTTTCTTCCACGCCGCGGTCTGCTCGGCCGTGAGCTTGTAAACCTCTTGTCCAGGTTCAGCCTTCACCTTGTCGACGCCGGCGTCCTCGAACTTGCCCCATGGCCCGCCGACACGGGCGGCTGCTTCGGTGTTGCAGTTGTCGTCGATCGCCTTCTTCTGCCGATCGGACATCTGGTTGTATTTGTCCTTGTTGAACACGAAGGCGAAGGTGGTGACGTAGAGTGGCGCATCCATGTGATACTTCGTCACCTTGTCGATGCCGAACAGCACCAGCGATCCCCACGGGAAGGTCACGGCGTCGGCGACGTGGCGCTCGATGATGTCGCGTACTTCGGGGGCCGACGATTGAACGTTGGTGCCGCCGAGCAACGTGACGAAGTTCGCGATGGTCGCGTCGGCAGGACGTATCTTCATGTCCTTGATGTCGCCAGGCAGCACGATCTTCTTGGTGCTCGAGTGGAACGAGCTCGGCGCGTGGATGAAGGCGAGGCAGAATTTCACGTCCTTCATTTCGGCTGCTGCATATTTTCGATACCAGACGTCGAGTCCTTCCGAGCCGCCCTTGGTGTCCGAAATCAAGAACGGCAATTCGCCGGCGGCGATGATCGGGAAGCGGCCGGGCTGATAGCCGGGATTGATATAAGTGAGGTCGGCGATGCCGTCGCGCGCCATGTCGTAATGGTCGAAGGCTTTGCCGAGCTGCTGCGCCGGATAAACTTTGTAATGCAGCGTGCCGCCGGATGCTTTCTCGACCGCGGCGCCCCAGTCTTCCAGCGCCTTTTGCAGCGGATGCGAGGCCGGCACCCAGTGCGAAAGCTTGAGTTCGAAGGTCTTTTCCTGGGCGAGCGCCGGGCCGCTGATCAGGCCGGCGATCACCACCGCGCTGACGGCGAAGCGAATTTTCATGGACTTCCTCCCTCGGTTGGGTGTTGGTTTGCTTGCCAACTTTTTTATTATTCAGCCGCATGTCGTGGACGTTGTAAAGGTTATAGTTTGATATCAAACTATGTACCGGCTTGCGGAGTGCAGGCGGCCGGGTGAGGGCAACGACAGTGCGGGCGACCAACGGCGCCAATCGGGTGCGGCGCGGCAAGAACGGCGAAGCCATTGCCGAATCGGTCAGATTCGGACCGCTCGAGTACTGGGTCGGCTTCAATCTGCGCATGGCGCAGGAGTCCTCCTTTCAGGCGTTTTCGCGCCGTTCGCAGGAGATCGGCGAAAGCCCGGGCCGTTTCGCCACGCTGACGATCATCGCGCGCAACCCCGGCATCAGCCAGACCGAGTTGAGCCATGCCAACGGCCGCGACAAATCGAGCCTCACCCCGGTGGTCGAGGATCTGGTGCGGCGCGGCCTGGTCGAGCGCAAGCGCACCCGCCAGGACCGGCGCACCTATCGGCTGAATTTGACGCCGGCCGGCAAGAAGACGCTCACCGACCTGACGCGCTGCGCGCGCCGGCACGAGCGCGTGATGGACGGCATCATCGGGCAACGCGACCGCAAGCGGTTCATCCAGATTTTGAAAAGGCTGGCGGCGGAGATCGAGTAAGGCCGCTAGGGCGCTTTGAACTTCGCCAGCACCGCCGCCGGAACCGCGTGCGACTTGATGCCGCCGGTTGCCGGATCGCGCACCACCCAGACGCGGGTCTCCGAACATTCGACGCAAGTCTCGCCGTTCAGGCTGAGCCGGTGTTCGATCTCGAAACTGGCGCGGCCGAATTTGACGGACGTATCCACCGTCACGTCGTCGCCGAAACGCGTGGGCTTGAGGAACCGCGCGCGCGTTTTCGCCAGCGGATAGCCGGCGAAGTTGAAGGTCTTGAGCAATTGAATTTTGGTCATGCCCATCGCGCGCTCGAACAACGCCGAGGTCGAGGCGTCGAAGATTTCGAAATAGCGCGGATAGAAAATAATGCCGGCGGGGTCGCAGTCGCCCCATTCGATACGAACCTTGCGGCTGTTTGTGATCATTAACGCGGCGCCAGGCGTATCGCGCCGTCGAGGCGGATGACCTCGCCGTTGAGATAGGTATTGTTGATGCAGTGCATCGCCAGCGCGGCGAATTCGCTCGGCTCGCCTAGGCGTTTGGGGAACGGCACCGCGGCGCCAAGCGAGTCCTGTACCTCCTGCGACAACGCGCGCAGCATCGGCGTGCCGAAGATTCCGGGCGCGATCGCCAGCACGCGCACGCCGAATGACGCGAACTCGCGCGCCGCCGGCAGCGTCAAGGCGGCGACGCCGCCCTTGGATGACGAATAAGCGGATTGCCCGATCTGGCCTTCGAAGGCCGCGACCGAGGCGGTCGAAACGATCACGCCGCGCTCGCCCTCCGGCAACAGGTCGAGCGGCGCCATGGCGGCGGCGGCGAGCCGCATCATGTTGAAGGTGCCGATCAGGTTGACGCGGATGACCTTCTCGTAATCTTCCAGCGGCATCGGCCCGTCGCGGCCGACGATGCGCTTGGCCGGCCCGACGCCGGCGCAATTGATCAGAATGCGCGCCGGCCCATGCGCGGCGCTGGCGGTCTCGATCGCGGCCTTGGCGCTCTGCGCGCTGGCGACGTCGCAGGCCACCGCGATGCCCTTGATGTCGGCGGCGACGTCGGCCGCGCCTTTCTCGTTGAGATCGAACACCGCCACCTTGGCGCCGGCGGTGGCGAGCGCACGCGCAGTGGCCGCGCCTAATCCCGATGCGCCGCCGGTGACGATGGCCGCCTGTCCCTTGATGTCCATGATCTCGTGTCCTTAGGCGCTGTCGGTGGCGATCACCTGCGAGGATAGCGGCGTGGCATAAAGCTCGTCCACCAGCGCGGCGCGGTTTTTGAGGACCGCGCGCTGGTTGATCGAGCCCTTGTCGGTCATTTCACCTTTGTCCATCGATGGCGGCTCCGCCATCAGAATGGCGCGCGTCACCCGGGTCGAGGTGCCGCGGCTCGTGACGGCAAGTTGGTTGAGCAGTTCGGTGAATTTCGCGCGCAGGCGCGGCTCGTCCAGCACAGCGGCGGGTGCCGCATCAGCCGTAAGGCCGGCGAATTTGCGGCAGGCTTCGATATCGGGGATCACCAGCGCCACGATATCGTCACGGTCGGGCCCGGCGAACACGACATCCCGCACCAAGGGCGCAAAGTGATCGATGAAGCGGGCGCGCAAGGGACCGACACTGGTCCAGGTGCCGGTCGAAAGCTTGAAGTCCTCGGCAATGCGGCCGTCGAACAGCAGACCCTTGCCGGCATCGTTGGGGTCGACGAATTTCAGCGCGTCGCCCAATTTATAAAAGCCTCCCTCATCGAACGCCTCACGCGTGAGTTGATCCTGCCGCCAATAGCCCGGCGTGATGTGCGGCCCGCGCAGGCGCGCCTCCAGCTTGCCTTCGTTCGGCACCAGTTTGAGTTCGACGCCCGGCGCCGGCAGCCCGATATTGCCGGGGCGGCCGAAATCCCAGGTGCAGGCCAGCGCCAGCGGCGCGGTTTCGGTCGAGCCGAGCGAGGACAGAAAAATAATGCGCTCCCCGGTGGTCTCGATCGCGAGCTTGGTGAGATCGTCCCAGGTGGTCTGGTTGAGCCCGGCGCCGGCGTAAAACAGCACCTTCAGCCGGCTGAAGAAATTCTGCGCCAATTGTCTGTCGGCGCGGAAATGCGGCACCAGCGCCTCGTAACCTTTCGGCACGTTGAAATAGATGGTCGGCGCGATCTCGCGCAGATTACGCACGGTCTTCGGCACGCCCGGCGGCGTCGGATTGCCGTCGTCGATGTAGAGCGAGCCGCCGTTTACCAGCACCATATTGAAGTTGTGGTTGCTGCCGAAGGTATGGCTCCACGGCAGCCAGTCCACCACCACCGGCGGCTGGTCGGCGACGAAACAAAAACCGGCCGCCAGCATCGCCTGGTTAGCGCACAGCATGCGCTGGGTGTTGACGACTGCCTTGGGCGATCCGGTCGAGCCAGAGGTGAATAAAAATTTTGCGATCGTGTCGGGCGTGACCTTCGCGTGCGCGGCGGCAACGCCCGCGTCGTCGTCGGCGCCGGTGAGATCGGCGAACAGCGCGGTGGGGCGGTCGCCCAGCGGATTGCGCGTCACCACCAGTTCGATATCGTCCGGCACCGTTTGATAAAGCGCGCGCGCGAACGGCCCGCCGTCATTGGCAAACACCAGGCCGGGCGTCAGCAAATCGATGATGGCGCGCAATTTACCGAAGTCGCTCGATAGCAGTGAATAAGCCGGCGAAATCGGCGCGTAAGGAATGCCGACATACATCGCCGCCAGCGCCAGTAGCGCGTGCTCGATGTCGTTGCCGGAAATGATTGCGATCGGCCGCTCGGCCGACAGCCCGCGGCGCAATAATGAAGCGCCGATGCGCTTCACGCGCGCCAGAACTTCCGCATACGACAGGGTGCGCCAGCGGTCTTGCGCGCCGCGCTGCGCCAGGAACACGCGCTCGGGCGCGGCGTTGGCCCAATGCTGCAACGGCTCGCTCAGCTTGGCGTGATAAGGCGGTAGCACCTGCTTGGCGCGGATATGAATTACGCCGTCGCCGCGCCGCTCCAACACCGGATCGAGCGCGCCGAGGCGCACGGGGCGTAGCGGTGCGCTCAAGGCCGCGTCACCTTTGGCGCGCGCTTTGCCAGAAATTCCTTCAGCCGCGCTTTTGCCTCGGGATCGGCCTGCGCGATCGCCGACATCAGCGCCTCGACTTCGTAGCCGCTGGCCGGATCCATCTCGGCGATGCGCGGCAGCGCCTGCATCACCGCAAAGTTCGTGAGCGGCGCATTGCCGGCGATTGCCGTCGCCAGCTCGAGACCTTTGGCAAAACCCTGGCCCGGCTCGACCAGATAGGTCGTTAGCCCCATGGCGTGACCTTCCTCGGCGGAATAAGTGCGGCCGGTGAGCATCATGTCCATCATGCGCGCGATGCCGATCAACCGCGGCAACCGCACCGAGCCGCCGCCGCCGACATAGATGCCGCGGCTGCCTTCCGGCAGCGCGTAATAAGCCGAGCGTTCGGCGACGCGCACGTGCGCGCTGGCGGCCAATTCCAGCCCGCCACCGACCACCGCGCCATGCAGCACGGCGACCACCGGCACCTTGCCGAACTGGATTTTCTCGAAGGCGCGATGCCACAGTCCGGAATGCGCGATGCCCTGCGCGACGTCGCGCTCCTTAAGCTCGCTCAAATCGAGCCCGGCGGAAAAATGCTCGCCCTCGCCGTGCAGCAGCACCGCGCCGACGCCGTCCGGCAGCGACGTGAAGAATGTCTCGATGCCGAGAATGGTCTCGTCGTTGAATGCGTTGCGCTTGGTGGGCCGCGCCAGGCGCAATATCGCCACCGCGCCCTGTCGCTCGGCGGCGAGCGAGGCAGGCAGTTTTACGTCCAGCCGATCCGCCATTATTTGACCTCATAGACATCGAGACGCACGGCGTTGGCCTCGCGCTGTCCGCGCGTCAATCCGAGAATCCGGTTGAGCCAGTCCACCGCCGGATCGGCAGTCTCAAACCGCATCACCGTGCGGAAATAATAGTGCGAGGGGTCGACACTGTCGCCCCGCGCCAGCCGCGCCATCACGTCGGGCGGACCATGCCGCAAGCCGTCGCTCGACACCAGGATGCGCGCGCCGGCATCCGTCTCGATGGTGTAGCGCGCGCTGATATCCGCCGCGCCGTCATTGCGTATGATTTGCCAGTCGAAGCCGCCCGGCAGGATACGCCCTTGCAACTTGGGTCCGCGCACGCTGCCGCCGAGGATGCCGATAACGCGGCGCTCGCCATAGGGCGTGCGGCCGAAATTCATGATGTCCGCCAAGTCGGCGTGAATTGTGAAGATCGGTTCTTTGCCCAGCATGGCTGCCATTCGTTGGAGCTCAAACTTACGCCTATTTCGCCATTTGACCCTGCCTGTGACCAGCCGTAAATACGGTGCCGCAACCGGGAAGCAGCCTCGCATGGCGCGTATTTCGTCTCTCGCCGAAGCCATTAAAGATGCCGTTCGCGACGGCGACACGATGGCGCTGGAGGGCTTCACCCATCTCATTCCCCATGCCGCCTGCCACGAGATCATCCGCCAGGGCCGCAAGGGCCTGACGCTGATCCGCATGACGCCAGACCTGGTTTACGACCAGCTCATCGGCATGGGGTGCGTCAAGAAACTGGTGTTCTCATGGGGCGGCAATCCGGGCGTCGGCTCGCTGTATCGTTTTCGCGACGCAGTAGAAAACGGCTGGCCGCATAAATTGGAAATAGAGGAGCATTCGCACGCCGCCATGGCCAACGCCTATGAAGCGGGCGCTGCCGGGCTGCCTTGCGCGATTTTCCGCGGCTATATCGGCGGCGACCTGCCGAAAGTGAATTCCAAGATCAAGCGGGTGACCTGTCCTTTCACCGGCGAGGAACTGGCCGCGATCCCGGCGCACCGGCCAGACGTCGCGATGATCCATGCGCAACGCGCCGACAAAGCCGGTAACGTCATGATCGAGGGCGTGCTCGGCGTGCAGAAGGAAGCGGTGTTGGCGTCGAAGCGCTCGGTGGTGACGGTGGAGGAGATCGTCGACGAGCTGCCGCCGGATCGCAGCCTCAATGCGGTGGTGCTGCCGCACTGGACCGTCGGCCATGTGGTCGAGGTACCGGGCGGCGCGTTCCCGTCGTATGCGCAGGGCTATTACCCGCGCAACAACAGTTTCTACAAGCAATGGGATGCGGTCTCGCGCGAGCGCGACTCGTTCCTTTCATGGATGAAGGAAAACGTGCTGGCGAAAGGCCCCGAGGCTTTTGCCGTGCACGCGCGCAAACTTAGTTCGGCGGCGGAGTAAGAAGCATGGCCGACTACAAGCCCAACGAGATGATGACGATCGCTGCGGCGCGCGCTTTGAAGAACGACGACGTTTGCTTTGTCGGCATCGGCCAGCCCTCGGCGGCCTGCAATCTCGCGCGCCTCACGCATGCGCCCGGTATCACGCTGATTTACGAATCCGGCACGCTCGCCACCAAGCCCAACATCCTGCCGCTGTCGATCGGCGACGGCGAATTGTGCGAGACTGCGGTCACCACCGTGTCGGTGCCGGAAATGTTCCGCTACTGGCTGCAAGGCGGCCGCATCAAGATCGGCTTCCTCGGTGGCGCGCAGATCGACAAATACGCCAATCTCAACACCACCGTGGTCGGTCCCTACGACAAGCCGAAGGTGCGGCTGCCCGGCGGCGGCGGCGCGCCGGAGATCGCCACCTCGTGCGGCGAGATTTTCATCATCATGGCGCAGGGCAAGCGCGGCTTTGTCGACAGACTCGATTTCGTGACGTCGATCGGCCACGTCACCGGCGGCGACTCGCGGGCCAAACTGGGCGTCAAAACCAAAGGCCCGACCAAGTTGATCACCGACCTGGCGATGCTTGAGCCCGATCCGCAAACCAAGGAAATGACCGTCGTCTCGATTCATCCCGGCGTCACACGCGAGCAGATCCAGGAGAACACTGGCTGGAAAATACGTTTTGCCTCGAAGGTCGCCGAGACGCCGGCGCCGACCGCGAAAGAGCTCGAAGTGTTGCGTGAATTGCAGGCGCGCACCAACCGCGCCCACGGCGAGGCGGCGTGATGGTAACGCGCGACGTTTTCATCTGCGACGCGGTGCGCACTCCGATCGGGCGCTATGGCGGCGCGCTGGCAAAAGTGCGCACCGACGATCTCGCCGCAGTGCCGATCAGGGCACTGATGGCGCACAATCCGAAGGTGGATTGGGAAAAGCTCGACGAAGTCTATTTCGGCTGCGCCAACCAGGCCGGCGAGGACAACCGCAATGTGGCGCGCATGGCGCTGCTGCTGGCAGGCCTGCCCGTCAGTGTGCCGGGCGTGACACTGAACCGGCTCTGTGCTTCCGGCATGGAAGCAGTCGGCACCGCGGCGCGTGCGATCCGCGCCGGCGAGATGGAATTCGTCATTGCCGGCGGCGTCGAATCGATGACGCGGGCGCCGTTCGTGCAGGGCAAAGCCGACGAAGCCTTCTCGCGCAAGGTCGAAATCTACGACACCACCATCGGCTGGCGCTTCATCAATCCGCTGATGAAGAGCCAATATGGCGTCGATTCCATGCCGGATACGGCTGAAAACGTCGCCGAGGAATTCCAGGTCACCCGCGCCGATCAGGACGCCTTCGCGCTGCGTTCGCAACAGCGCGCCGGCAAGGCGATCGCTTCGGGCTATTTCGCCAAGGAGATCGTGCCGGTCGAGATCGCCGGCCGTAAAGGCGAAACCGTCAAGGTCGACAAAGACGAGCATCCGCGCGACACTACATTGGAGCAACTCGCCAAGCTCAAGACGCCGTTCCGTAGTCCCGGCACGGTCACGGCGGGCAATGCCTCCGGCGTCAATGACGGCGCCGCGGCGTTGATCATTGCCTCGGAAGCGGCCGTGAAGATGCACGGTCTCACCGCGCGCGCGCGCATTCTCGGCATGGCTTCGGCGGCGGTGCCGCCGCGCATCATGGGCATCGGCCCGGTACCGGCCACACAAAAACTGATGGCGCGGCTTGGTCACAAGATCGGCGACTATGCCGTGATCGAGATCAACGAAGCCTTCGCCTCGCAATCGCTCGCCTGTCTGCGGCAACTCGGACTTGCCGACGATGCCGCCCACGTCAATCCGCATGGCGGAGCGATCGCGCTCGGCCATCCGCTCGGCATGTCGGGCGCGCGACTGGCGCTGACCGCGGCGCACGGTTTGGAAGAAAATGGCGGCAAACTTGGGCTCGCCACCATGTGCGTCGGCGTCGGGCAGGGCGTGTCGCTAGCGATTGAACGCGTGTCTTAAAAGCAAGGACGACGATAATGTCGCTGATCTATCCCAAGGAAAGCCTCGACGCCTTTCCCAAGCATCTGTCGCCGGAATACCGCAGCACGGTGAAGCGCTCGCCGTCCAAGCCTTTGGTGATTGTACCGCACACGCTGTCCGAGCTCTCAGGTCCGGCCTTCGGTCACGACGCGATCCAGGACACCGACAACGACCTCACCAAGCAGCACAAAGGCGAGCCCTTGGGCGAGCGCATCATCGTGCACGGCCAGGTGCTGGACGAGGACAAGCGACCGATCCCCGAGACGCTGGTGGAAATCTGGCAAGCTAATGCCTGCGGCCGCTACGTGCACATCGTCGATCAGCATCCGGCGCCGCTCGATCCGAATTTCACCGGCGCGGGCCGCACCATCACGGACATGAACGGCTACTACAAATTCATCACCGTGAAGCCCGGCGCCTATCCGTGGGGCAATCATCACAATGCTTGGCGGCCGAACCACATCCATTTCTCGGTCTTCGGCCAGTCGTTCCTCACGCGCCTCGTCACCCAGATGTATTTCCCCGGCGATTATCTGTTTCCGTTCGATCCGATCTTCAATTCGGTGACCGACGAGAAAGCGCGCCAGCGCATGGTCTCCAACTTCGATCTGGAGAACACCATTCCCGACTGGGCGCTCTGCTTCCGCTGGAACATCGTGTTGCGCGGGCGCGAGGCGACGCCGCTAGACACGGATAAACACTAATGTCCGAAATCACGCCCTCACAGACGGTTGGGCCGTTCTTCGCCTATGGGCTGACGCCTGATGGCCGCTGCCAATGGGATCCGAACGGCCACTATAGCTGGAAGGAAACCGTCGGCGACAATCTGATCACACCCGACGCCACCGGCACCAAGATCCACATCGAAGGCCGCGTGCTCGACGGTGACGGCAAGCCGATCAACGACGCCATGATCGAAATCTGGCAGGCCGATGCCCAAGGCCGTTATGCCCATGCGCGCGGTGAGAAGCCGCGCCCGAATGCGAAGTTTACCGGCTTCGGCCGTTCCGCCACCGACAAAGACGGCATCTATTCGTTCGACACCGTCAAGCCCGGCGCGGTGCAGGGGCCGAACGGCAAGCCGCAGGCGCCGCATATCGTGGTCTGCATCTTCTCGCGCGGCATGCTGCGGCAGATCTATACGCGGCTGTATTTCTCCGACGAGAAGGCGAACGATGCCGATCAAATCCTGACGCTAGTGCCGGCAGACCGCCGCGGCACCCTTATTGCCCACAAGCAGCCCGGCAGCGGCCCCGCCACCTACCGCTTCGACATTCGCGTCCAGGGCGGCGACGAAACGGTTTTCTTCGACATCTGAAGACGTTATCGCCGGACCGCGCGGCCCACTTATTGCCCACACTTACGCAGTAAGTGGGTAGTAGCCCACTGAAAGCCGGAAACACCTTTTCAAAGAACAATATATTCATATAAATATAGCGTTGGGCTGAGCCCACCCACTTTGCCCACCTTTTATATAGCCTCTTTTGTGATTGACGGATTTGAGTAAGCTTGGTTCCCTAGGCGCTGAGCCGGCCATGAGAGCCAGCCAGGAAACGCACCCATGAACGATCAAATCCTCCAGGAGATCGGCGAATTCTGCCGCCAGCGCGGTCTGGCCGAATCCACTTTCGGCCGCCGCGCGGTCAATGACGGCAAGCTCGCCAACCGCCTGCGCAATGGCGGCCGCATTACCACTGACACGCTCGAGCGCATCCGTAGCTTCATGGCGCGCAACGCCGACGCAGCGCCGGCTCGCCGCCGCGTATTGTTCGATGCGGCGCCGCCCGCGGTCTTGCCGATGGTCAAGCCGCCGGCCCCGCCGGTCGCCTCCGGTCAAGCGGGCGACGACCCGCAACGCAATTTCCGATTCTTCGACAACAGGCAGAAATATCTGCTGTTCGTGAATACCTGCAGCGAGAAGTGGGAAGTCGCCAACCGCGTCAGTCTCGAACTTGCCAGCATCCACCCGCGACCGCCGGCGGTGCGTGTGTTCGACGCCGGCGTTGGCGACGGCACCGTGCTGGCGCGCGTCATGCGCTCGATGCACGACCGTTACCCGACCATGCCGTTCTACATCGTGGCCAAGGAAATCAGCCTCGAAGATGTCCGCCTCACGCTGCAGAAAATGGCGGACCGTTTCATTGAGCATCCTTCGAGCGTCATTGTTCTTACCAACCTCGCTTACGCGGAAGCGCCGTGGCTGTCCGTCAAGTCGGTGACGGCGGCCTCCAGCATGGTCTGGAAGGAAGTTGCGCTCGAGGGCGACACCGCGCATTCGTTCGAGCAGCAGATCACCGCGCTTGAGCCGTTCCTTGGTGAAAACTGGAAAGCGCGCGTGTCGCCGAAGAGCGGCAATCCGGTCTACGAGCGGCCGGTGGTGCTGGTGCTTTACCGCAACGATCACAAGTTTCTGCTCGATCAGGTCATCCCGAAACCGGGCGCCACGGTTGCCGACTACGATCTGGTGATCGCGTCGCAGCCTTATCGCGCGCGCGCCTCGATCGACTTCAAGGCCAAGCGCGTGCTGGCGCCGCTCGCTCGCGCGCTCGGGCCCGGCGGCCGTATGATCGCGATCCATTCCTACGGGCGTGACCCCGGCATGGAAATCATCCACAAAGTTTGGCCCGAGGATAATCCCTTCGCGCATAGCCGCCACGATCTACTCAAGGCGGTGAAACACGAACTGGGGCCTGCCGGCCGCGATCTCAATTTCAACGCCTATTCCGACCAGCGCTCGCTGTTCCGCTACGAGATGCACACGCTGCCATCGGAAATTTCCTCATCGATCGGCACCTCGACGCTGCTGGCGGCCTGGAACGCCGCGATCTACGTGGCGCAAATCGAGGACGACCGCCTGTCCGACGTCAACAGCGACCGCCGCTACATCGAGGCGACGCGCGACGTGCTGCAGCAGCAGGGCGGTCTTTGGTTCTACGACGAATCTTTCGTGATCTCGCACCGGCGCGAATAGCGCAATGAGCCCGGACGCCTTCGCGCGGCGGTTTTCGCTTGAGGCCACGCGTCCCGGCGCGGCCGAGATTGCGGCGTTGGCGGACCTGCTGCCGGGCGGAACGCCGGTCTATTTTTCGGCGGTGCCGACGATCGAGCCGCCTGAGCTGATCGCGGCGGCGGCTTTGCTGCGTAAGTCCGGCTTGGAACCGGTCGTTCATATCGCGGCGCGCCGAATTGGCGCGGCCGCCGACTTGCAAAACCTGCTGGCCAGCCTGCGTGGCGAAGCGGACATCCGCCGTATTCTCGTGGTCGGTGGCGATGTCGACGCCGCGGGGCCTTATCCAGACGCGCTGGCGGTGATTCAGAAAGGCAAATTGCGCGAAGCCGGCATTGAAGAGATCGGCATCGGCGCCTATCCGGAAGGCCACCCGCGCATTCCGGCCGGCCGGCTTGAAGCGGCGCTTGATGAAAAGATCGCCGCCGCCACCGCGCAAGGACTTGGCGTACATATCGTCAGCCAATTTTCCTTTTCGCCCGAGCGTATCCTCGCCTGGCTCCGGCAGTTGCGCACCTGCGGCATCAATCAGCCGGTGAAAGTCGGTATGGCTGGACCGACCAGCGTGCCGGCGCTGTTCCGTTACGCCCAGCGTTGCGGCGTTGCCGCTTCGCTGCGCGGCCTGATGTCGGGCGCGGCCGCCGGCCTGATTGGCCATGTCGGGCCGGACCGCATCCTTGAGGCGCTTGTGGCCGCTGGCGATCTGGGCGATGCCGCGCCGCATTATTTTTCATTCGGGGGCACCATCGAAACTGCACGCTACGCATGCGAAGCGGCGCATGGCACGCCGCAGCCGGGCCGTGCTATGGCTCACATTAAATAAAACCCACGGCCGGCAACGCCGATGGACGAATTGCGGAGGAAACGATGACGCAGCGAACCAAGCCGCCTTTCCGCGCCGACCATGTCGGCAGCATCCTGCGCACCGCGCCGGTCAAGCAGGCGCGCGCGCAACGCGAGAAGAGCGCAATTAGCCCGGCCCAGCTCAAAGAGGTCGAGGATCGCGAGATCGAGAAGATCATCAAGAAACAGGAAGACATCGGGCTCAAGCTCGCCACCGACGGCGAATTCCGCCGCTCATGGTGGCATTTTGATTTCTTCGGCATGCTCGATGGCGTCGAGATTTATGAGCTCGACCACGGCATCCAGTTTCAGGGCGTGCAGACCAAGCCGCTCAGCATCCGCGTCAAAGGCAAGATCGGCTTCTCCAATCATCCGATGCTGGAGCACTTCAGGTTCCTGAAGGCGCACACCAAGGTCATGCCGAAGATGACCATTCCGGCGCCGAGCGTGATGCATTTCCGGCTCGAACCCGGCGCGGTGAGCAAAGAGTTCTATCCGAGCCGAGACGCCATCTTCGACGATCTCGCCATGGCCTATCAGTCGGCGATTAAGGCGTTCTACGCCGCTGGCTGCCGCTACCTGCAATGGGATGACACCGCCTGGGCCTATCTCTGCTCGGAGGCCGAGTTGAAGAAGGCGCGCGAGCGCGGCCTCGATGTCGATCATCTGCAGGATAGCTATACCCGCTGCATCAACAAGGCGCTGGAGGCCAAGCCCGCCGATATGACCATCACGACCCATGTTTGCCGGGGCAATTTCCGCTCCACCTTTATTTCGTCCGGCGGCTACGAGCCGGTGGCCGAGAGCCTGCTCGCCAAGTGCAATTACGATGGCTACTTCCTGGAATATGACAGCGACCGCGCCGGCGGCTTCGAGCCGCTGCGCTTCGTCCCGAAAGGCAACAAGATCGTTGTGCTGGGTCTCGTCACCTCGAAATCCGGCCGGCTGGAGCCGCGCGAAGACATCAAGAAGCGCATCGAGGAGGCGACTAAATATGTCGCGCTCGATCAGCTTTGTCTTTCGCCGCAATGCGGCTTTGCCTCGACCGAAGAGGGCAACGTGCTGGCCGAGGACGAGCAATGGGCCAAGCTGAAGATGATCGTGGATCTTTCGCAAGAGGTCTGGGGCAAATGAGCGCGCGGACGACCGCGCCGTTCCGCGCCGATCACGTCGGCAGCCTGCTGCGCCCCGCTGCGCTGAAAGAGGCGCGCGCCAAGTTTGCCAAAGGCGCAATTCCCGCCGACGCGCTGCGCGAAGTCGAAGACCGCGAGATCGAGAAGATCGTCAAGAAGCAGGCGGAGGTGGGCCTGAAGCTCGCTACCGACGGCGAATTTCGCCGTTCCTGGTGGCATTTCGATTTCTTCAAGGGACTCAAGGGCGTCGAGCTGATCAGTGCGCCGCCGATCAAATTCCACGGCGTCGAAACAAAAGCCGAGGCGGTCAAGATCACCGGCAAGGTCGACTTCGCCGGCCATCCGCATCTCGAGCATTTCAAATTTCTGAAGGCGCATTGCAACGTCACGCCCAAGATGACCATTCCGGCGCCGAGCACGTTCCATTTCCGGCAGGGCCGGGCGATGGTGAGCAAGGAGGCCTACCCCGACTACGACGCCTTCTTCGCGGATGTCGGCGCCACCTGGCGCAAGGCGATCCGCGCCTTCTACGATGCCGGCTGCCGCTACCTGCAGCTCGACGACACCGCCTGGGCGATGATCTGCGACCCCAAGGAGCGCGAGCAATCGAAGGCGCGCGGCGATAATCCCGACACGCTGCCGGCGATCTATGCACGCGTCACCAATGCCGCGCTCGAAGGCAAGCCCGCCGACATGGCGATTACGATGCATTCCTGCCGCGGCAATTTCCGCTCCACCTGGATCGCGCAGGGCGGCTATGAATTCGTCGCCGAACATCTGCTCGGCAACACCAATTTCGACGGCTATTTCCTGGAATACGACAGCGAGCGTGCCGGCGGCTTCGAGCCGCTGCGTCATTTTCCCAAGGGCAAGAAGCAGCTGGTGCTCGGCCTGGTCACTTCGAAGTCGGGCCGGTTGGAGCCGCGCGATGACATCAAGCGCCGCATCGACGAGGCCAGCAAATATGTCGCGCTCGATCAGCTGTGCTTGTCGCCGCAATGCGGCTTCGCCTCGACCGAGGAAGGCAACGTGCTGGCCGAGGACGAGCAGTGGGCCAAGCTGCGCATGATCGTGGAACTGGCAGAAGAGGTGTGGGGCAAATGAGCGCCCGCACCGCGCCGCCGTTCCGCGCCGACATGGTCGGCAGCCTGTTGCGCACCGCTCCGCTGAAAGACGCACGCGCCAAATTTTCCAAGGGCGAGATCGACGCCGGCGCGCTGAAAGACGTCGAAGACCGCGAGATCGAAAAAATCATCAAGAAGCAGGCGGCGGTGGGCCTGAAGCTCGCCACCGACGGCGAATTCCGCCGCTCCTGGTGGCACTTCGATTTCTTCAAGGGGCTGCAGGGCGTCGAGATGATCAGCGCGCCGCCGATCAAATTTCACGGTGTCGAGACGAAAGCCGAGGCAATCAAGATCTCCGGCAAGGTCGATTTCACCGGCCATCCGATGATCGAGCATTTCAAGTTCTTGAAGGCGCACTGCAACGTCACGCCGAAGATGACGATCCCGGCGCCGTCGACGTTCCATTTCCGGCAGGGCCGGGCGATGGTGAGCAAGCAGGCCTATCCCGACTACGACGCCTTCTTCGCCGACGTCGCCGCCGCCTGGCGCAAGGCGATCCGCGCCTTCTACGACGCCGGCTGCCGCTACCTGCAGCTCGACGACACCGCCTGGTCAATGATCTGCGATCCGAACGAGCGCGCGCAGTCGAAGGCGCGCGGCGATGACCCCGACACGCTGCCGGCGATCTACGCGCGCGTCACCAATGAAGCGCTCGCCGGCAAGCCCGCCGACATGGCGATCACCATGCATTCCTGCCGCGGCAATTTCCGCTCCACCTGGATCGCGCAGGGCGGCTACGAATTCGTCGCCGAGCATCTGCTCGGCAACACCAATTTCGACGGCTATTTCCTGGAATACGACAGCGACCGCGCCGGCGGCTTCGAGCCGCTGCGCTTTTTCCCCAAGGGCAAGAAGCAACTGGTCCTCGGCCTGGTCACCTCGAAAAGCGGCCGGCTGGAGCCGCGCGACGACATCAAGCGCCGCATCGAGGAGGCCACCAAATATGTCGCGCTCGAGCAGCTGTGCCTTTCGCCGCAGTGCGGCTTCGCCTCGACCGAGGAAGGCAACGTGCTGGCCGAGGACGAGCAGTGGGCCAAGCTGCGCATGATCGTCGAGTTGGCGGAAGAAGTGTGGGGCCGCTAAGCTCCGCGCATGACATTACGTCTTAGTCCTCCCTTCCGCGCCGATCATGTCGGCAGCCTGTTGCGGACCGCGCCGCTGAAAGAAGCCCGCGCCCAGCGCGAAAAAGGCGAGCTCACCGCCGATCAGCTCAAGGCGATCGAGGATCGCGAGATCGCCACCGTCATTAAGAAGCAAGAAGACATTGGGCTAAAAGCCGTCACTGACGGCGAATTTCGCCGCGCCTTCTGGAATTACGATTTTCTGGGCGCGCTTGATGGCGTCGAAGCCTATCTCGGCGAACGCAAGATCAAGTTCGCGGGCAATAACCCCAAGCCGATGATGCTGCGCGTGACCGGCGAGCTCGGCACGTTTTCCGGTCATCCGATGCTGGAGCATTTCAAGTTCGTCAAGGCGCACACGCGCGTTTCGCCGAAAATGACGATCCCGTCGCCGTCGTCGTTGCATTTCCGCTACGGCCGCGACGCCATTCCGGGCGCGATTTATCCAGACATGGAGGACTTTTATTCTGATCTGGGCCGGACCTACGCTCAGGCGGTGCGTGGTTTTGCCGATGCCGGCTGCCGCTATCTGCAATTCGATGAAGTCAATCTCGCTTATCTTTGCGATCCCAAACTGCGGGCGCAGGTCAGCGAACGCGGCGAGGATCCGGCCCAATTGCCCGCGGCCTATGCCCGGCTGATCAACGCCGCGATCTCCGACATTCCCGCCGACATGGCCATCGCCATGCATCTGTGCCGCGGAAATTTCCAGTCTACCTTCGTGGCCTCTGGCGGCTACGAGCCGGTCGCGGAGATTCTGTTCAATGCGATCAACGTGCACGGCTATTTCATGGAATACGACTCGGATCGCGCCGGCGGTTTCGAGCCGCTGCGTTTCGTACCCAAGGGTAAGACCGTAGTGCTTGGTTTGGTCACCAGCAAAAGCGGCCGGCTGGAATCCAAGGACGCCATCAAGCGCCGCATCGATCAGGCGACGAAATTTGTCCCGCTTGACCAACTTTGCCTTTCGCCGCAATGCGGCTTCGCCTCGACCGAGGAAGGGAATATCCTGGCCGAGGACGAGCAATGGGCGAAGCTCAAGATGATCGTGGAAATCGCGCAAGAAGTATGGGGTAGCCGATGACGATGCGAACAAAGCCGCCATTCCGCGCCGACCATGTCGGCAGCCTGCTGCGACCAGCCGCGCTGAAAAAGGCGCGCGAGCAGCGCGCCAAAGGTGAGATCGATACCGGCGCACTGAAGGCGGTCGAAGATCGCGAGATCGAGCGCGTCATCAAGCGCCAGGAAGACGCCGGTCTGCAATCGATCACCGACGGCGAATTCCGCCGGTCCTGGTGGCACCTCGATTTTCTCTGGGGCCTCGACGGCATCGAAAAGCACGTGATGGACACCGGCATCGCCTTCGCCGCAGTCACCACGCGCAATGAAGGCCTCAAGGTCGCGGGAAAAGTCGGGTTCTCCGGCCATCCGATGATCGAGCATTTCAAGTTTGTCGCCGCGCACACCCAGCGCACGCCTAAGATTACGATTCCATCGCCATCGGCGGCTTATGGCAGGCCGGTGCCGACACCGATCGACCGAAATATTTATCCCAAGCTCGACGCGTTCTTCGACGATCTCGGCCAAGCGTATAAAAAAGCCGTGCGCGCCTTCGCCGATGCCGGCTGCCGTTATCTGCAACTCGACGAGGTGTTCATCGCCATGTTGTGCGATGAAAAATACCGCGCGCAGATGGAAGCGCGCGGCGACGATCCGGAAAAACTGGGCGAACTCTACGGCGATTTGATCAACACCGCTATGTCGGATATTCCCGCCGACATGCGCATTACGATGCACCTGTGCCGCGGCAATTATAAATCGACCTTCATGGGCTCGGGCGGCTATGAGGCCGAGCAGGAGATCCTGTTCAACCGCATCAAGGTGCACGGCTATTTCATGGAATACGACAGCGCGCGTGCCGGTGGCTTCGAGCCGCTTAAACTGGTGCCGAAGGACCGCCATGTCGTGCTCGGGCTCGTCACCACCAAGACCGGCCGGCTGGAGAACAAGGACGATCTCAAGCGCCGCATCGAGGAGGCGGCGAAATATATCTCGCTTGATCAGCTTTGTTTGTCGCCGCAATGCGGCTTCGCCTCGACCGAGGAGGGCAATGTCTTGGCGGAGGACGAGCAATGGGCCAAGCTGAAGATGATCGTTGAGGTCGCAAAGGAAGTCTGGGGTTAGCGTTTGAATGCCGCTCGATCGCGAAAAATTGCTGGCGCTGAAAATCCCGGTGGTCGAGCACAGCTACGGCCCCAAAGATTGCATGCTCTATGCGCTGGGTCTGGGCCTTGGCCAGGATCCGCTCAACGCCGATGAACTTGCCTTCGTCTACGAAAAAAATCTGAAAATTCTACCGACTTACGCGCTGGTGCAAGGCTACTCGGCCTATTGGCTGCGCCAGCCCGATCTCGGCATCACCTGGACCCACGTCGTGCATGGCGAGCAGGGTTTGGTGCTGCATGAACCGGTCGCGCCGCAAGGTACGGTGATCGGCCGCACCCGCATCCTCGACGTTGTCGACAAAGGCGAAGGCAAAGGCGCGCTGGTTTATTCCGAGCGCGCGATCAGCGACAAAGCGAGCGGCCGCCTGCTCGCGACCTTGACGCAGACTACATTCTGCCGCGCCGATGGTGGCTTCGGCGGGGTGAAGCGCGACACGCCGCGCCCGCATGCGCTGCCGGCGCGCGCGCCGGACGGCGTCTGCGATCTGCCGACAAGGCCGGAAATGGCGCTGATTTACCGGCTGTCCGGCGACGTCAATGCGCTGCATGCCGATCCGGAATTCGCCAAAGCCGCCGGCTTCCCGCGCCCGATTTTGCACGGCCTGGCGACCTTCGGGGTCGCAGGTCACGCGCTGCTCAAGGCGGTTTGCGGCTATGATCCGGCCCGGCTGACCACGATGTCCGGCCGATTTTCGGCGCCGGCGTTCCCGGGCGAAACCATCCGCACCGAGTTTTGGCGCGATGCCGGCGTGGTAAGGTTCCGCGCGTGGGCGGTGGAACGAGACGCGGTCGTGATCGACAATGGACGGGCAGAAGTAAAAGGCTCATGAGCAAGCGCAGCGCCCAGCATGAGGACTTTGCCGACATCCGCGCGTCGGTGCGCGCTTTGTGCGCCAAGTTTCCCGGCGAATATTGGCGGGCGCTCGATCGCGAAAGAACTTATCCGACTGAATTCGTCGGCGCGCTCACCGAAGCCGGCTATCTCGCAGCCTTGATCCCGGAGGAATTCGGCGGCAGCGGTCTGCCGATTGGCGCTGCTTGCGCGATCCTGGAGGAAATCCAGGCCTCCGGCTGCAACGGCGCCGCCTGCCACGCGCAGATGTACACCATGGGCACGATCCTGCGGCACGGTTTGCCCGAGCAAAAACAAATCTACCTTCCGAAAATCGCCAGTGGGGAATTGCGCTTGCAGGCCTTCGGCGTCACCGAGCCGACGTCGGGGACCGACACTCTGTCTTTGCGCACTACGGCGCGGAGGGAAGGCAACGGCCACTACGTCATCAACGGCCAGAAAATCTGGACCTCGCGCGCCGAACATTCCGACCTGCTGCTGCTGCTGGCGCGCACCACGCCGAAGGAGCAGGTCAAGAAACGCACCGACGGTCTATCGGTCTTTCTGGTCGACATGCGGCTCGCCGCAGGCACCAGCATCAGCATCAACCCGATCCGCACCATGATGAACCACGCCACCACGGAGGTGTTCTTCGACGACTTGCGGGTGCCGGCGGAAAATCTGATCGGCGAAGAGGGGCAGGGCTTCCGCTACATTCTCTCCGGCATGAACGCCGAACGCATTTTGATCGCCGCCGAATGCATCGGCGACGCCAAATGGTTCATCAACAAGGCGACCGCTTACGCCAAGGAGCGCGCGCTGTTCGGCCGCCCGATTGGGCAGAACCAGGGCGTGCAGTTTCCGATCGCGCGCGCCTATGCGCAGATGCGCGCCGCCGAATTGATGGTGCACGAGGCCGCAGCCAAATACGAAGCGGGCGCCGACATCGGGCCGGAGGCCAATATGGCGAAGCTCCTGGCCGCCGACGCCTCGTGGTTTGCCGCCGATATGTGCGTGCAGACCCACGGCGGTTTCGGTTTCGCCGAGGAATACGACGTCGAGCGCAAATTCCGCGAGACACGGCTCTACCAGGTGGCGCCGATTTCGACCAACATGATCCTGTCTTATCTGGCCGAGCACGTGCTCGGTCTGCCGCGCTCGTATTGAAATGACGCTGCCGCTCGCAGGCCTCCTGGTCGTCTCGGTCGAGCAAGCCGTGGCGGCGCCGCAGTGCACCTGCCGGCTCGCCGACGCCGGCGCGCGCGTCATCAAGGTCGAGCGGCCGGACGGCGATTTCTCCCGCCATTACGATCACGTGGTCCACGGCGAGAGCGCGCACTTCGTCTGGCTCAATCGCGGCAAGGAATCGGTGGTGCTCGACCTCGTGCGCGACGAGGACAAGGCGCTGCTGGAAGCGATGCTGGCGAAGGCCGATGTGTTCGTGCAAAACCTTAAGCCGGGCGCGCTGGCCAAGCTCGGCTTCGCGTTCGCGCGCTTGCGCAAGGACTATCCGCGGCTGATCTGCTGCTCGATTTCCGGCTATGGCGAGAGCGGTCCCTATGCGCAGCGCAAGGCCTACGACCTGCTGATCCAGGCGGAATCGGGCGTCTCGTCGGTGACCGGCGGGCCGGAAGCGCCGGCGCGCGTCGGCGTTTCGATCGTCGATATCGCCGCCGGCTTGAGCGCCTACGAAACCATCCTGGAAGCGTTGATCGCGCGCGGGCGCTCCGGCGAGGGCGCGGCGATTTCAATTTCCATGTTCGACGCCATGGCGGAATGGATGACGATACCGCTGCTGAACGAAGAATACGGCAATCCGTTCAAGCGCGTCGGCCTTGCTCATCCGACCATCGCGCCCTACCGCGCGTACCAGACCCGCGACGGCGCCGACATCCTTATTGCCGTCCAGAACGACCGCGAGTGGCGCGTATTGGCGGACAAGGTGCTGGGCGATGTCTCGCTGGGGCACGATCCGAAATTCGCCACGGTCACCAAGCGCGTCGAGCATCGTGCGCAAACCGACGCCGCGGTCGCCAAAGTGTTCGCCGCGCATGACGCCGAACCCCTGATGAAGAAACTTGAAGCGGCCGATATCGCTTTTGCACGCGTCAACGGTTCCGCCTTGCTGAGCAAGCATCCGCACTTGCGGCGCATCAGCGTCGATGCGCCGAGCGGGCCAGCGAGCATTCCGGCGCCGACGCCGCAATGGGCCGGCAAGACACGGGCGTACGGCCCGGTGCCGGCACTCGGCGCCCATACCGCGAAAGTGCGCAAGGAATTCGGCGGCGGTTAAACCTACTCCGGCATCTCGGTGTGCTTGACGCCCGGCTGCAACAGCACGCAGGCGGCTGCCGCGAAAATCAGCGCGAAGCCGATGATGTCGGGCACGGTCAGCCGTTCGCCGAGCAGCACGGCCGAGGCACTGACACCGATCACTGGCACTAGCAGCGAGCCGAGCGACGCCGTGACGGTCGGCAGCCGGTTGACGATCGTCCACCACAAGAAATGCGCGAGCCCGACCCCGAACAACCCGACAAACAGGATAGCCAGAATCGTCTGGCCGGCCAGCGGCCAGACATGCGGATCGCGTTCAAACACGAAAGTGCCGGCGGCTATGAACAAAAATCCGAACAGCAATTGCCAGGCCGCATTCGCCAGCGGCTCGATCGTCGCCTTCACCCATTTCATATAGACGGTGGCGAAGGCCCAACACAATGCGCAACCGAGCGAGTAAAACACGAACGGCGGAAACCCGTCGGCGAACAGCGGCCAGACCAGGGTCGTCAGCCCAGCGACGCAGAGCGTGAAGGCGAGCCAGCCGATCTTGTTCAGCCGGTCGCCGAGCACGAAGCGGCCGAGCACGGTCGCCCAGATCGGCATCGAATAAGTGATGATAATGGCGCGCGAGGTCGCGCCGCTGAGCTGCGCGAAGCCGGAGAGAATTTGAAACGCCGCGACGTTGAGAAAGCCGGCGATCATGACATGCACGTATTCGCCGCGCGGCACCTTCAGGTTATGGCCGGTCAGGACCGCCGCGGCGAACAGAGTGGCGGCGCCGATGGCCGAGCCGGCAAAGCGCAGGCTCCAGGGCGAGATCTCGCGCAGCGCCACTGCGGCTGCAATCCAGTTGAAGCCCCAGGCGAAGGCCAGCAACACGACCAGAAGCTTGGCCGTCGCGGCAATGTCTTTTTTATCTTGCGCCATTAGTTCCCGACAGGATTCGACCGCGGCGCAAGCTATAGCGGGGGCATCCGCGTGGCGAGGCATCCCTGTGATGCAAATTTGTCGCCTACAGCGCCCGCGGAAACAAAGCGGGGCAAAGCCTGCCTGCAAGCCCCACGATGTTGCACCGCCCCCGGCCCTGTGTTAGCTAGCGCCTCGATTTCATGGGGGTTTCCGCGGGGTCCTCCGCGTTCCCGTAAATCGGAATTCCCTCTTGGATTCCAACAATATGCGCCGCCGTTCCGCGACGGCGTTCGGCCTGTGAAGTGTCAACGAAAACGAGCGTCAGGTGGCAGGCGAAGACCCGATCATTTCCGGTATGGCTGGGCGGTACGGCAATGCTCTGTTCGAGCTCGCCCGTGACGAAAAGGCGATCGACGCCGTCAAGGCCGACCTCGACCGGTTCGATGCGATGATCGCTGGCAGCCCCGATCTCAACCGGCTGGTGCGCAGCCCGGTGTTCGGCGTCGACGAGCAACTGCGCTCGCTCGCCGCCATCCTCGACAAAGCCGGCATTAAAGGGCTGGCCGCCAATTTCCTGCGCGTCATTACCACCAACCGCCGGCTGTTCGCCGTGCGCGACATGATCCGCGCCTTCCGCACGCTGACCGCCCGTCACAAAGGCGAGGTGGTCGTGGAAGTCACCGTCGCCGAAAAGCTCAGCGACAAGAATCTCGACGCGCTCAAGAGCGCGCTTAAATCGGTGACCGGCGGCAAGGACATCGACTGCGACGTCAAGATCGAGCCCGCCATCATCGGCGGGCTCATCGTCAAGGTCGGCAGCCGCATGGTCGACTCTTCGCTCCGCACCAAGCTCAATGCGATCAAAATCGCGATGAAAGAGGCCCGCTGATGGATATTCGCGCCGCAGAAATTTCCGCTATCCTGAAAGAGCAGATCAAGAATTTCGGCCAGGAAGCCCAAGTCTCCGAAGTCGGGCAGGTGCTGTCCGTTGGCGACGGCATCGCCCGCGTCTACGGCCTCGACAACGTGCAGGCCGGTGAGATGGTCGAGTTCGAGAACGCCACGCGCGGCATGGCGCTCAATCTCGAAACCGACAATGTCGGTATCGTGATCTTCGGCAACGACCGCGAAATCAAGGAAGGCCAGACCGTCAAGCGTACCGGCTCGATCGTCGACGTGCCGGTCGGCAAGGGCCTGCTCGGCCGCGTGGTCGACGCGCTCGGTAATCCGATCGACGGCAAGGGCCCGATCAAGGCCGACAAGCGCGAACGCGTCGACGTCAAGGCGCCCGGCATCATTCCGCGCAAGTCGGTGAACGAGCCGATGGCGACAGGGCTGAAGGCGATCGACGCGCTGATCCCGATCGGCCGCGGCCAGCGCGAGTTGATCATCGGCGACCGCCAGACCGGCAAGACCGCGATCGCGCTCGACACCATCCTCAATCAGAAGCCGCTCAACGCGCAGACCGACGAGAAGATCAAGCTTTATTGCGTCTACGTCGCGGTCGGGCAGAAGCGTTCGACCGTCGCGCAGTTCGTCAAGGTGCTCGAGGAGCAGGGCGCGCTCGACTATTCGATCATCATCGCCGCCACCGCGTCCGATCCGGCGCCGATGCAGTTCCTGGCGCCGTTCTCCGGCTGTACCATGGGCGAATATTTCCGCGACAACGGCATGCACGCCGTCATCATCTATGACGATCTGTCGAAGCAGGCGGTCGCCTATCGCCAGATGTCGCTGCTACTGCGCCGCCCGCCCGGCCGCGAAGCCTATCCCGGTGACGTGTTCTATCTGCATTCGCGCCTGCTGGAACGCGCCGCCAAGATGAACGACGACAACAAAGGTGGCTCGCTCACCGCGCTGCCGATCATCGAGACCCAGGCCAACGACGTGTCGGCCTATATCCCGACCAACGTGATTTCGATCACCGACGGTCAGATCTTCCTGGAAACCGATCTGTTCTATCAGGGCATACGTCCGGCGGTGAACGTCGGATTGTCCGTGTCGCGCGTCGGCTCGGCCGCACAGACCAAGGCGATGAAAAAGGTCGCCGGCAAGATCAAGGGCGAGCTCGCGCAGTATCGTGAGATGGCCGCATTCGCCCAATTCGGCTCCGACCTCGATGCCACCACCCAGCGCATGCTGGCGCGCGGCTCGCGTCTGACCGAACTACTGAAGCAGCCGCAGTTCTCACCGCTCAAGATGGAAGAGCAGGCCTCCGTGATCTATGCCGGCGTCAACGGCTACCTCGATAAGTTCGAAGTGTCGCGCGTGCGCGCCTTCGAGAGCGGCCTATTGACGCTGTTGCGGACCAAGCACGCCGGTCTGCTCGACAGCATCGCTAAGAGCGGCGATCTGTCCAAGGATGACGAAGCCAAGCTCAAGGACGTCATCGAGAGCTACGCGAAAAGCTTCACTTAAGTTTTCGGCCAAAGGGCGACTGAAGAGACGATGGCTTCCCTCAAGGACATGCGCGTTCGCATCGCCTCCACCAAGGCGACGCAGAAGATTACCAAGGCCATGCAGATGGTCGCGGCGTCCAAGCTGCGCCGCGCGCAGGTGGCGGCGGAAGCCGCGCGGCCTTTCGCTGAGCGCATGGACCGGGTGCTGGGCAATATCGCGGCCGGCGTCGCCGGCAGCGATTCCGCGCCCAAGCTGTTGGCCGGAACCGGCAACGACAAAGTGCATCTGCTGGTGGTCTGCACGGCCGAACGCGGGCTGTGCGGCGCCTTCAATTCCTCGATCGTTCGCCTGGCGCGCGAGTCCATCAATAGGTTGGCGAACCAGGGCAAGGACGTCAAAATCCTCTGTGTCGGGCGCAAGGGCGCCGACCAGCTTCGCCGGGTTTATGAAAAGCAGATCGTCGAGATCGTCGAATTGCGCGGCGTCAAGCAGATGGGTTTCGCGCAGGCGCAGATGGTCGCCGACAAGATCGTGGCGCGCTTCAACAACAACGAGTTCGATGTCTGCACGCTGTTCTTCTCGCGCTTCAAGTCGGTGATCTCGCAGGTCCCGACCGCCCAGCAGGTTATTCCGCCGGTCTTCGAGCCGGTGGCGAAGGATGCCGGTCCCGCGGCGGGCTACGAATACGAGCCGGAAGAGGAAGAAATCCTCGCCGACCTGCTGCCGCGCAATCTGTCGATTCAGGTGTTCCGCGCGCTGTTGGAAAACGCCGCCTCCGAGCAGGGCGCGCGCATGAGCGCGATGGATAACGCCACCCGCAAGGCCGGCGAAATGATCCGCAAGCAGACGCTCACTTATAACCGCACGCGCTAGGCGATGATCACCAAGGAACTGATCGAGATCATCTCCGGTGCCGAGGCGCTGTGACGGCGCCACCAACGTCGAGAACCTACACCGCCGCGGCCATGTGACCGTCACGTTGACCGCCGTCCGACCCGATCCATTCGAAGGAGAGTTTCATGGCTGAGGCAGCTACCAACGCGGCCGGCAAGGTGTCGCAGGTGATCGGCGCCGTCGTCGACGTGCATTTCCAGGGGAACCTCCCCGCGATCTTGAACGCGTTGGAGACGCAGAACCACGGGTCGCGCCTGGTGCTCGAGGTGGCGCAGCATCTGGGCGAGTCATCGGTGCGTTGCATCGCCATGGACTCGACCGAAGGGCTGGTGCGCGGCCAGGAGGTGACCGACACCGGCC
>DASRLF010000019.1:0-33300 GCA_035648555.1 Pseudolabrys sp. | reverse complement strand
GGGCATTCGTTCGCAGGATGTCGTTCTTCCGGTAGTGCCGTTCTTCCACGCCAATGGCTGGTCTCTGGCATTCTCGACGCCGATGACCGGCGCCTCGCTGGTGCTGCCTGGCGCCAAGATGGACGGCGCCTCGATCTACGAGCTGCTCAACACCTACAAAGTCACCTTCACCGCCGCGGTGCCCACGGTGTGGCTCATGCTGCTGCAAGATTTGGAAAAGACCGGTGGCAAGCTGCCGTATCTCAAGCGCGTGGTGATCGGCGGCTCGGCCTGCCCGCGCGCCATGACCAAGACCTTTCAGGAGGTCTATGGCGTCGAGGTGATCCACGCCTGGGGCATGACCGAGATGAGCCCACTCGGCACGCTCTGCACCATGAAGCCCGAGCACGCCGCGCTCGAAGGCGAGGCGCAACTCGACGTCAAGATGAAACAGGGCCATCCGCCGTTCGGCGTCGACATGAAAATAACCGACGACGCCGGCAAGGACCTGCCGTGGGATGGCAAAACATTCGGACGCTTGAAAGTGCGCGGACCGGCGGTGGCGAAGGCCTATTACAAGGTCGAAAACGACCCGGTGTTCGAAAAGGATGACTGGTTTGACACCGGCGACGTCGCCACCATGGATCAATACGGCTACATGCAGATCACCGACCGCGCCAAGGACGTGATCAAGTCCGGCGGCGAATGGATTTCCACCATCGATCTGGAGAACCTGGCGATCGGCCATCCGAAAGTAGCGGAAGCCGCCGTGATCGGCGTCGCGCATCCGAAATGGGACGAGCGGCCGCTGCTGGTCATCGTGCTCAAGAAGGGTGAAGTCGCAACCAAGGAAGACATCCTCGGCTTCATGCAAGGCAAGATCGCCAAATGGTGGATGCCGGACGACGTGGTGTTCGTGGACGAAATCCCACACACCGCGACAGGAAAAATTCAGAAGTTGACGCTGCGCCAGCAATTCAAGGATTACCGGCTGCCCAACGTGCAAGCGTCGGAGTGATAAGCGAGAGGAACCCTATGTGCGCCAAAGCGTTTCCTTCCGCACGCGCCGGGTGACAACCGGCCGTAACGGAGACGACGGACGCAGTCAATTTTGCCGGTTTCTGACTGCGGCAGCAACGCATCGGTAGGCGTGGCGTCTAACCCGTTCCCGGCGCGCGCACCTTTCCCGGCAAGCGACATTGCCCTGGCGGCCGCTTCCCACTATCCCTTCCGCCCATGACCAGCACCGGCGCAGGACGATAAATGGCGCGGCGGCCTACTTTTGGCGATGAGCCGAAGTCGCGCCTGGCCGCCTGGTCGGGGCGATTCGCGCTGTTCGCGCTCGCAGTAGCCGCGCTTTCAGTCGTTATCGTGCGTTCCGGACTGCTCGAAATCGGGCCGGCGCTGGCCACCTTCGCCGCCGCCCTGGCATTCGCCGGACTCGCGATCCTGACATCGTTTTTGGCCTTCGTCGTGATCTGGCGCCAGGGCCTCTCCGGTATCGGTTCGGCGGTTTTGGGACTGCTCCTCGGATTGATGCTGCTCGCCTATCCGGGCTATCTCGGCTACCGCGCCATCAAGCTGCCGGCGATCCACGACATCACCACCGACCCCACCAACCCGCCGCGCTTCGAGACGCTGGCGCGCCAGCGCCCGCGCGGCACCAGCGATTATTCCGGCGCCGCGACGGCGCGCGCGCAACAGGCGGCCTATCCCGATATCGCGGCACTGCAGGAAAGCGCGCCGGTCAAGGTTGCCTACGACATTGCGCTCGCGCTGGTGACCAAACGCAAATGGCATATCGCCGACGCCCGCCCGCCGGCGGCCGGCCGCCGCGACGCGGTGATCGAAGCGACCGCGCGCACGCCGATCATGGGCTTCCGCGACGACGTCGTGATCCGCGTCAGCCCGGCCGGACAGGGAACGCGCATCGACGTGCGTTCGGCCTCGCGCTACGGCGTGCACGATTTCGGCGCCAACGCGTCACGCGTCCGCAGCCTGCTCGAGGATTTGGACGACGCGGTGGGCTCGGCGCCCGAGCCGAAGGCGGAGCCGGAGAAGCCCGACAAAAAGACGCCGTCGAAGCGGGCCCGATAATCGCGGTTAGGCTTAAATCCATTATTTTTTCCTGCGCGTGATCTTTTCCGAAAACCGGTTCCCACTTTTCGGGATCACGCGCCCGGCATCCGGTAGAGCCCGTCGATCGCCGGCTGTCCTTCGGTCAAGGCCTTGCCGCGCGTCACCAGATCTTCCAGATGCGCCAGCACCGACAGCCCGGCGGCGGCGGTCAGCCGTGGATCGAGCCCGATATAGATGGCGCGCACGATCGAGGGAATATCGGTGTCGCCATTTGCGAGCCGGTGCAGGATCGCCGCCTCGCGCGCCTTACGATGCAGGATAAAATAATTGACGAAACGTCCGGCGTCGTCGATCGCGGGACCGTGGCCGGGGAAGTAGATGCGCTCGCCGCGCCGCGCCAGCTTGGCAAGCGAGGCCATATAGTCGCTCATGGCGCCATCGGGCGGCGCCACGATCGAGGTGGCCCAGGCCATGACGTGATCGCCGGCAAACAACACGTCCTGCTCCTTGAAGGCATAGGCCATGTGGTTGGCGGTGTGGCCGGGCGTCGCCACCGCTTCGACGGTCCAGCCCTCGCCACGCACCAGCTCGCCGTCCTTGAACGCGACGTCGGGGCGGAAGTCGCGATCGGCGCTGGCGTCGAGCGGATTGTGCTCGCCGATATGCAAGGGCCGCGCGGCGCGGTGCGGGCCTTCGGCATAGACGGTGGCGCCGGTCGCGGCCTTGATCGCCGGCACCGCCGGCGAATGGTCGCGGTGGGTGTGGGTGACGAAAATATGCGTCACCGTCTCGTTGCGCACGGCCGCGAGCAGCGCAGCGATGTGGGCGGGATCGTCCGGGCCGGGGTCGACAATCGCTACGCGGCCCTTGCCAATGATGTAGCTGAGCGTGCCCTTGAAGGTGAACGGGCCCGGATTGTTCGCCATGACGCGGCGGATGCCGGGCATCGGTTCATCGACCATGTCGGGCGCGAGATCGAGATTTTTATCGAAGGGAATGTCGTCGGGCATGCACCAAGCACATGACGGCTGCCTTGGCCGGCGTCAAGCCGCCCGCATTGGCAGGCTGGACCGCGATTATTTGACGACCAGGAAGCCTTGCGTTTCCTGATGGAAGTCGTCGAAGAAACGGTAACGTCCCGGATCGAGCGGACGGATCCGCAATGTGATCGTACCGCCGCCGGTAACGACTTTCTCCACACGCAGCATGTTGCTCTCGAATTCGGCCGGCGCCGAATCGAGGTTCTTGACGATGATCACGATCGGCTTGCCGGCCGGAGCATGCAGTTCGGCGGGCGCAAAGCGGTGGTCCTTGATTGAAATATTGACCGTGACCGCGTCCTCGGCCCGCGCTGGCGGCAGCGCGGCGAACGAAGCCAGCGCCAAGGTGGCGATGCTAAGACCGAGCCGGGTGATGAGTTGCTGTGTCATTGTTCTGTTTCCTTTGCCTTGTTCGTCCCGCGCGAAACCTAAAACTCAACTTCGAACTTCAGATTGGCGCGGTATTTTTCAAAGTTTGTCAGGTCCAGCGGCCGCGGATCGTCGACCGCATGACCGGCGACCTGCGCCATGAACGCCGCCGCCAGCAGCATCTTGCGACTGAGATTGATCTGCATTGTCGGCCCGGCAAAGAATGCGTGCCCGTCGAAAGTTTGCAGCGTAAGCCCGTCATAGGCCCGGTCGTATTCCGCCGCGACGCCCATGGCGAATGTCGGTGTAATGCGGTAAGTCAGCCCCGCTCCCAAACCGACCGATGAACTGCGTTCCCACATGCCGGTATCGGCGGGCTTGGCGACCTCCGGCGCGTAGATCAAGTTGAGCGCCGCGTAGAGACGGTTGGTGATGAGTTCGGTATCGGCTACGACGCGGAATTCCGAGGCGTAGGCCTGCACTTGGGTGCCGTCGGTGCCATCAATCCGCGACCATTCCGGCTCGGCCGAAATCGTAAGGCCAATCGGCGAGCCGGGCCCGCGGCCAATGATGAGATATCGCAGCTTCGCCGACGCACCGCTAAACTGCGCGCTGTTGCGATCATCCAGGCCCTCGACGCCGCTGATCGAATGCTGGATTCCGTGCGCGCTCAGCTCGTAGGCAAAATTCTGGGTGAGCACGTGCTCGAATTCCAACTCATGCTCGATCGCGGAATAGCCTCCGCCGCGTTTCTGGAATGATCCGGTCGCCTCGTATTCGATCGCCTTCTCGCCTTCGTTGCCGATGTCGGCCCCGTCGATGAAGCCGAACATGTATTTCGATTCCGCTTCGTGAAAGACATCCGCCACCGATTGCGCGGCGGGGTTTGCCGGCGGCTGCGCGCTGGCGCCAAAAACTGTTGCGGTTGAAAACAGCGCGGCAGCAACAATTTTGCGCGCGGGCAAATCGATACGCATCGAACTTTTCCTCTTACGCCGGGTTTAAGGCCCGGCAATAAGCCCGGCACCCATCGAGTGCGACGAGTTCAATACGAGAAAATTTCGCGGCGATGTCAATGCATCGTGCAAACATTGGAGCTTTTCTAATTCAGAGCGATTCTAAGCTGCGGCCGCTCTCGCGCGCTAATGAATTTCCGGCTCAGGAATAGCCCCGCCGGCTTTGAGGAAATCGAAATCGCAGCCTTGGTCTGCCTGCCCGATATGGTCGGAATAAAGCGCGCCGTAGCCGCGCGGGTATTTCGGCGCCGGCTTTTTCCAGGCGGCCTTGCGCTTGGCCATCTCGGCGTCGCTGACGTGCAAATGGATCATGCGCTTGTCGACGTCGATCTCGATCTCATCGCCGGTCTGCACGAAAGCGAGCGGGCCGCCGATGAAGCTTTCCGGCGCCACGTGCAGGATGCAGGCGCCATAGCTGGTGCCACTCATGCGGCCGTCGGAGATACGGATCATGTCGCGCACGCCCTGCCCCAACAGACGCTTCGGGATCGGCAGCATGCCCCATTCCGGCATGCCGGGTCCGCCCTTCGGCCCGGCATTCTTCAAGACCAAAATGTGGTCGGGCGTGACATCGAGATCGTCGCGCTCGATCTCGCGCATCATGTGGTTGTAGTCCTCGAAGGCGATCGCCTTGCCGCGATGCTTGAGGAAGCGCTTGTCAGCCGCCGCCGGCTTGATGACGCAGCCGTCCGGCGCGAGGTTGCCCTTAAGCACCGCGGTCGCGCCCTCGGCATAAACCGGATCGTTGAGCGAGTGGATGACGTCTGGGATGTGAACCTTGGCGCCTTCGATGTTCTCCCCCACCGTCTTTCCGGTCACGGTGAGACAGGACAGATCTAGCTTTTCGCGCAGGTTCTGCATCAAAGCGCGCAGGCCCCCGGCGTAGAAGAAATCCTCCATCAAATATTGTCCCGACGGCCGCACATTGGCGAGCACCGGCACCTCGCGCGACAGCTGATCGAATTTCTCCATGTCCATCGGAACGCCGGCGCGCCGCGCCATCGCCACCACATGAATGATGGCATTGGTCGAGCCGCCCATCGCCATATGCACCTTGATGGCATTATCGAAGGCGGCGGGCGTCAGGATCTTGTCCGGCGTGAGGTCGTCCCACACCATATCGACGATGCGCCGGCCGGCATTGCCGCACATGCGCGGATGATTGGAATCCGCGGCCGGTATCGAGGAGGCGCCGGGCAGCGACATGCCGAGCGCCTCGGCGATCGCCATCATGGTCGCCGCCGTGCCCATCACCATACAAGTGCCGAACGAGCGCGCGATGCCGCCTTCGATCTCGTTCCACTCGTCGTCGCTGATGTTGCCGGCGCGCTTCTCGGTCCAGTATTTCCAGACGTCCGAGCCGGAGCCGAGATATTGGCCATTCCAATTGCCGCGCAGCATCGGGCCGGCGGGAATATAGATCGCCGGAAGGCCCATGCTGATCGCGCCCATCAACAGGCCCGGCGTGGTCTTGTCGCAGCCGCCCATCAACACCGCGCCATCGAGCGGGTGGCTGCGCAAAAGCTCCTCGGTCTCCATCGCCAGGAAATTACGATAGAGCATCGTGGTCGGCTTAACAAAGGTCTCCGCCAGCGACATCGCCGGCAGTTCGATCGGAAATCCGCCAGCTTGCAGCACGCCGCGTTTGACGTTCTCGGCGCGCACGCGCAGATGCGCGTGGCACGGATTGATCTCGCTCCAGGTATTGATGATGCCGATGACTGGCTTGCCCTGCCAGTCGTCGGCGTCATAGCCGATCTGGCGCAGGCGCGAGCGGTGGCCGAACGAGCGCATGTCGGCGACGCCGAGCCAGCGGTAGCTGCGCAGGTCCTCCGGACGCTTACGATTTTTCATGGACGGAACGTCCCGTGCACTTGCTTCACTTGCGCGTCACTCGATCGACAGGTTGGCGGCGTGGACGACTTTTTCCCACTTGGCGGTTTCGTTCGCAAGGAATTTACCGAAATCGGCCGGCGTGCCGGGCGCTGAAATGCCGCCGAGCTCCTGGAGCTTGGCCAGCATGGCGGGATCCTTGAGCGCCGCATTGATCTCCTTGTTCAGCAGATCGATGACCTCTTTCGGCGTGCCGTGCGTGACGCCAAAGCCGAAGAAAGCGCTCGCCTCATAGCCGGGAACGGTCTCGGCGACGGTCGGCACGTCCGGTAGCTGCGGCGAACGCGTCGCAGTGGTCACGCCAAGCGCGCGCAATTTGCCGGCTTTGATGAAACCGATCGACGAAGGCAAGTTGTCGAATGTGACCTGCACCTGTCCAGCCAGCAGGTCGGTGAGCATTGGCGCCGAGCCCTTATAGGGCACGTGCGTCATTTTCACCCCGGTCATCATCTTGAACAATTCCCCGGACAGATGGATCGAGGTGCCGTTGCCTGAGGACGCGACGTTGACCTTGTCGGGGTTGGCTTTCACGTAATCGATGAATTCCTTGACGGTCTTCGCCGGAACCTCCGGGTTAACCTCCATCACGTTCGGCACCTGGATGACGTTGGCCACCGGGTCGATGTCGCGCAGGAATACGAAATTGAGATGCTTGTAGAGCGAGGCATTGATGGTGTTGGCCGGATTGACCAGAAACATCGTGTAGCCGTCTGGCGCGGCCTTGATTGCCGCCTCGGTGCCGATGTTGTTGCCGGCCCCGGGTTTGTTCTCGACGATGAATTGCTGATTGAGTCTTGTGGTCAGCCAGGCGCCGATAATGCGCGCCACGATGTCGGTGGACCCGCCAGGCGGATAACCAACGATGATACGAACCGGATGATCGGGGTATCCCGTCGCCTGGGCGCTGCCGGCCGCGAACGGCAACAGGCACGCCAAGCCCAGTACCAAACGCGACAAAAATCTGACGTTCAATGGCATGGTCTCCGCCCTCCCGAAATCGCCAGGTAGAACCCGGCATCGCTTTTTCTAGGGGCGACGTTACGCGGCGCCGTCGCCCTCGCCAAGGGCGGCGAGCGGGAACCTCATATGCCCAACGGCGTCCGCCCAGGACGCGAAAAAAGGCCTTTAAATATCGGGTTTAAATGGTCGGAGTGGCAGGATTTGAACCTGCGACCCCCTCGTCCCGAACGAGGTGCGCTACCAGACTGCGCTACACTCCGACTGATGGCGGCCTTATAACCCCGGCTCGCTGAAAGCCGCAAGCTTGAGAGACATTGAGGCCTATGACCGCCGAGCCGGGAACGCGGATGATGAAAGCCGAAGCGCACAGCATCGAGGCCGCGGCGCGCTGCCTTGCGGCCGGCGGGCTGGTCGCGTTTCCGACCGAGACGGTTTATGGCCTCGGCGCCGACGCCGGCAATGGCGAGGCCATCGCCCGGCTTTATGCCGCCAAGGGGCGGCCCAGCTTCAATCCGTTGATAGCCCATGTCGCCGACGCCGAGGCGGCACAGCGGATCGCGCGCTTCGATGCCGCAGCCGAGAAACTGGCCGCCGCGTTCTGGCCGGGGCCGCTGACGCTGGTGCTGCCCAAGCGGACCGACGGTGGCGTGGCCGATCTGGCGCTCGCCGGCCTCGACAGCGTGGCGATGCGCGTACCGGCACATCCTGTCGCGCGCGAATTGCTCGTGGCGTTCAAGGGGCCGGTGGTGGCACCTTCCGCCAACCGTTCCGGTCATGTGTCGGCGACCAGCGCGGCGCATGTGCTGGCCGATCTGCGCGGGCGCATCGACATAGTGATCGATGCCGGGCCCTGCGCGGTCGGTGTGGAATCCACCATCGTCAGCCTGCTCGGCACGCCGACGCTGCTGCGCCCCGGCGGGCTGCCGCGCGATCAGATCGAGCGCGTGCTCGGGCGCCCGCTCGCGGTCGCGCCTGTGGCCGACGACGCGCCGCAAAAACTTGAAATAATTGCGCCCGGCATGCTGTCTTCACACTACGCACCCAAGACGCAGCTGCGCCTCGACGCCGAAGGCGCACACGCGGGCGAAGCGCTGCTCGCCTTCGGCCCGACGCCACCCGCCGCCGGCATCACTCTCAACCTCTCGCCGCGCGGCGATCTGATCGAGGCGGCGGCCAATCTGTTTTCGCATTTGCGCGCGCTGGACGCTTCCGGCGCCAGTGGCATCGCGGTCATGAAAGTGCCACATCAGGGTTTGGGCGAGGCGATCAACGACCGGCTGGCGCGCGCCGCTGCGCCAAAAGAAAGGTAGCGACATGAATCTTCAGACCAAGCATCCGGCCAAGCGCGACCTTAGCACCGAGTTGCTCGCCCGCTTCATCGGTATCGTCGGCCAAAAATATGCGGTGACCGACGCGCAGGCGCAACAGCCCTATCTGGTCGAGATGCGTGACCTTTATCACGGCCAGACACCGGTGGTGCTGCGACCGGGCTCGGTCGACGAGGTGGCGGCGATCCTCAAGCTCGCCAACGAAACCAAAACCGCGATCGTGCCGCAGGGCGGAAACACCGGCCTAGTCGGCGGACAAATTCCGCACCATGGCGAGGTCGTGCTCTCGCTCACCCGGCTCGACAAAATCCGCGAGGTCGATCCGATTTCCAACACCATGACGGTCGAAGCCGGCGTCACGCTGCAGCGCGCGCGCGAAGCCGCAGCCGCCGCCGACCGGCTCTATCCGCAACTGCTGCCGTCGGAAGGCACTTGCACCATCGGCGGCAATCTCTCCACCAATGCCGGTGGCGTCGCGGCCATCGCCTACGGTATTTCGCGCGCGCACGCGCTCGGCCTCGAAGTGGTGCTCGCCGACGGCCGCATCCTTCACAATCTCAACAAGCTGAAAAAAGACAACACCGGCTACGATCTGCGAAATTTGTTCATCGGCGCGGAAGGCACGCTCGGCATCATTACCGCGGCGGTGCTTCGCCTGGTGCCCAAGCCCCGCTCGGTCGAGACCGCCTTTGCCGGCGTGCCGTCGCCGCAGGCCGCGGTCGATCTGCTCGGCATCGCCACTGAACGCACCTCGGGCGGCGTCACATCGTTCGAGCTAATGGCGCGGACCGGCGTCGACGCCATGGTCACGCACGATTCAAAAAGCCGCAATCCGCTGGCGACGCCTTATCCCTGGTACGTGCTGATCGAGCTGTCCTCGCAGGCGCGCAGCGGCTTGCGCGAGGTGATGGAGGAGATTTTGGCGCAGGGCCACGACAAGGGTCTGGTGCTCGATGCCACGATTGCCGACAGTCTCGAGCAGGGCAAAGCGTTTTGGCGCATCCGTGAAATGTTCGGCGAAGTGCAGCGTTATATCGGCGCCTCGATCAAGCACGACATTTCAGTGCCGGTCGCAGCCGTGCCGGCCTTCATCGCGGAAGCCGACGCCGCCGTGACCAAGCTCATTCCCGGCAGCCGGCCCTTGCCGTTCGGGCACGTCGGCGACGGCAACATCCACTACAACGTGACGCAGCCCGAAGGGTCCGACAAAGCGCAATTCCTGGCGCGCTGGGACGAGGTCAACGCCGTGGTGTTCGCGGTGGTGAAGAAATTCGACGGCTCGATTTCGGCCGAGCATGGCGTCGGCGTCATGAAGCGCGACATCCTGCCGAACTACAAAGACCCGGTGGCGCTCGAACTGATGCGCGGCTTGAAGAAGATGCTCGACCCCAACGGCATCCTCAATCCGGGCAAGGTGCTCTAGGGCGCGACGGTGACGTGGCCCTTCATATTGGGATGAAACTTACAGAAGAAATCGACCGGGCCGGTTTTCTTGAGCACCAGCTTTGCGGTTTGTTTCGGCCCAATCATGACATCCCAGTCTTTGTTGGTCGCAGTCGCGGTGTGCGCCAGGATGTCCTTATTCACCCATTCAATCGTGTCGCCGACCTTGGCCGTTATTTCGGTCGGCGCAAAAACCAGCTTGTCGATCGTGACTTGAATCGTATCCGCATGCGCCGAGACGGAGCCCAACCAACACAGAACTAAAGCGGTTGGGAAAATCCATCTCGGCGTCATAACGGCATTCCTTACTTGAGTTCGGACGCGACGTGTTCGGCGTGCTGCTGATGGCCCTGGAAAATCTTCAGGCCGGTCTGCAACAGGCTCTTGAGCTCGGCGTTGCTCGCGGACGGGATCAGCACCGTTTCGAGCGCGCCGTTGACGGTCTTGTGATAGGCGACCTCGTTGGCGACGTAGGCCTTGTCGAAGGCGGCACCGTTGAGCTTGGCCAGTTCGGTGCGCTTGTCGGCGGCCGCCTTGGTCAGCGCCCTGCTCGTGTCGTTGTCTTCCGGCGTGACCTTGAGCTTCTTCACCAGATCGAGCGCCTGCTTGTTCACCGCGGTATGATCGCGCACCATATCCTCGGCGAAGGCTTTGACCTCCTTGTTCTTGGTCTTGGCGAGCGCCTGCTTGGCGGCCTCGATATCGAGTTGCCCCGCCGTGTAGTCGATGTGGGCGATCTGCGGGTCGGTCGGCTTGGCGCCGCCCTGCGCGAAGGCCGCGCCGGTCAGCAGGCAAAGCGCCGCCAGCCCTGCGATCAATTTAGCAATCATGGACTACCTCCGTTTCGCACGGCCGGATGGCCGTGGCGTATATCAACACATCTGTTGGATGCGTGGAGCGGGTGGAGGTTCCCGCTTTAGCGGCAGAACAGCGCGACCATCTTCTCGGTCATGGCTTCGCAACGATGGCCGCCGAATGGAAAAGTATTGGTGAGCGCGGGGCCGAGTTGTTTGTCCAAGGCATCGCGCAACAACGTGCGTGCGCGGTGCAGTCGGGTCTTCACCGTCTCCGGCTTGAGGCCGAACAGATCAGCGGTTTCTTCGACAGTCATGGCCTCGACAATGCGCGCGACGAACACGGCGCGGAATGAATCCGGCAATTCGTCGATCGCCTTTTCAAGAACAACGCGGATTTCGCCTTGCGCCATCATTTTCTCCGGATCGTTGCTGGCCGCCGAAACTGGAAAGTCGATGATCTGCGCCTGCGGCCGCGTTTCGACGTAGGTTTCCCAATCGACCATCGGCCGGCGCTTGCGCAAACGCCCCAGAGCTTCATTCATCGCGATACGGGTGATCCAGGTGCCGAAGGCCGCATCACCGCGAAAATGATCGAGCCCGGTGAAGGCGCGAACGTAGGTTTCCTGCACCACGTCCTCGGCTTCGGCATCGTCGCGCAGAATGCTGCGCGCCACCCGGAACAGCCGGCGATTGTAGCGTGTGGTGATGGCGCGCACCGCCGCCTCATCGCGCTCGCGGGCGCGGGCCACCAGCGCCTCGTCACTGAGGGTTTCGGCTTGGGCCGGTGCGGCTGGCATAACGGACATGCGCGGTATCCTTCCTGAGCATTAGATGCCTATCAAGCTGCAAGGTTCCCAGGGGCAGGCCTCAAAATAGCGCTCCCTGCCCGTCATCGTTTTTGACCCGTTTGGCCCGCGTCCGTCGCGCGGGAGCCTTCATGGGCTCGGGCTGCAATTGTCCTGGAACGACTGGTTCCTGCAGCTTCGGGCCGTCGTTGGCGGTGCGATTGACCGCCGTGGAAATCTCGTAGGCCTCCAGCAGATCTTCGGGCGCCGGCGTAATCAGCGCCGCGGCGGTTTGCGCGTCGACATTCGCACAATCGAGCCAGAGGTCGAACGCCTCCGGCGGCACGATCACCGGCATGCGGTCATGGATCGGCGCCAGCATCTGGTTCGCCCGCGTGGTGACGATGGCCGCGGTTTCCAGTTCCTCGCCATTGGGCCCGGTCCAGGTCTCCCATAGTCCGGCAAAGGCGAGTGGCGCGCCGGACTTGGCATGAATGAAAAACGGCCGCTTGCGGCCGCCATCCACTTGCCATTCGTAAAAGCCATCGGCCGGGATGAGGCAGCGCCTTCGCTTCATCGCGGCACGGAAGGCTGGCTTCTCAAGGACCGTTTCGCCGCGCGCATTAATCAGCAACGAGAAGGTCCTCGGATCCTTCACCCAGGACGGCAGCAGGCCCCATCGCACCAAGGCGAATTGGCGTTTGCCGCCGGCCAGACGAACGATGGCTATCGGCTGCGCGGGGGCGACATTGTAACGCGGCGGGAAATTGGGCTCTTCATCCCAGCCAAACAGCGTTCGCATCGCTTTCGGCGCCGAAGTGACCGTGTAGCGGCCGCACATGCTTTAGAGCCTTTTAATTGCACTTTAACCGGGCCGAACGACACTGGCGACCTTGCCGGGGGCGGGGCCCGCGATGAAATATCAGGATTGCGCCGAGGCGTTGCAAGCGGACGAGGGAGCCGATAACGGCGCCGTCACGCTCGCCGACGCCAATATCAATCCGGCGACCGGACTTGCCACCGACTATCTCAATCATTTCAATGAAGCGATCATGCTGCTCGAAATGCTGTCGAGCTGTCCGGACTGTCGCGACGATTTGCTCGCCTGGCAGCCGATGAGCTATCGCGAACATTTCGCGGCCTCGCGCTTCAAGGGCCGCGCCATGGCGATCGCCGCCTATGACGCCGCCGATCCGAATCTGCGCGATTGTCTCGATGCCCTTGCGGGCGCCATGACCGCCGTGCTCGAAGCGACCTGCGCGACGATCAGCACCGATCTGCCGCCGGAAGCCGCGGCCGCGCTCGCCGACCGCGCCGCCGCGCTGCTCAAGCCGCTGATCGCGCGCACCGGCGCGCTGATCAACGGCGAGGATTTGACCGGCACCGGCGATCCCGCTGCGCCGCAGATGGCGATCGACGCGTTGATGAAGCGATAGTTGCGTGACCAATCAACGAACTTATCCGCAGCGTCCCTTTCTCGCGGTCAGCGCCGCCATTATCCGCGACGGTAAGGTGCTGGTGGTGCGGCGCGCACGCAATCCGGCGCTGCATCTTTACACACTGCCGGGCGGCGCGGTCGAAGCCGGCGAAACGCTCATGCAAGCGGTGACGCGTGAAGTGCGCGAGGAGACTTCGCTCGACGTGGAGCCGGTCGCGCTCGCGGGCAACCGCGAAGTGATCGCGCGCGACGCGCAAGGCCGCGTCGAACGCCATTTCGTCATTCTGTGCTTTGCGGCGCGCTGGCGCTCAGGTGAAGCGATCCTCAACGAAGAGCTCGACGACGCGCGCTGGATCGATCCAGTTGAGCTGTCCAGCCTGCAAACCACCGAGGGCTTGGCCGAGATCGTCACAGCCGCGATCCGCCTCTTGGCCTGACCTTGCGATTGCCCGGCGGTACGCGCATATCATCCCCGCATGAAACGGCTGCTCACCATCGGTTCTCTCCTGCTCTGTCTTGCGACGCCCGCGCGCGCGGAGACGGCGCCGGCCGCCTTCGACGGCGATTTGCAGCGGCTGGCCGAAATCATGGGCGCACTGCATTATTTGCGCGCGGTCTGCGGGGCCAATGAAGGGCAGAAATGGCGCAACGAGATGCAGGCGCTGATCGAGGCCGAAGCGCCCGATGGCGACCGCAAGCACAAGATCGTGGCAAGCTTCAATCGTGGTTACCGCGGTTTTCAACAGACTTATCGCACCTGCACGCCGGCCGCCGACGTCGCGATTCGCCGCTATCTCGATGAGGGCGCCAAAATCGCCCGCGAAATCACCGCGCGCTACGCCAATTAACCCCGCCGTTATTAACCTTTCCCCGATGTGCGGCTTGGTGGCTCGCGCCCCCGTGCTAACGTCCGAATCGGGAATTGGGACTGGTGTCCTGAGCCGGACGCCCAGGGACGAAGGTCAAAATGACGACAGCGGAGCGATCCACGCACACGCGTGAGCCGGTGCCCGACCACGAGCAGAAGCGCGTGGCGCTGGGTTACCTGCAGGAAGCCTGGGCCGAAGCCCACCTCGACGGCATCGATGGCGATTGTCTGGCACAAGCATGTCTGTTCGCCTGCTTCGCCGAATTTGTCACCACCTATGGCGAGGAAGCCGCCGCCACGTTCGCCGAAGGGCTTGGCAAGCGCATCCGCAACGGCGAATTCTCGCTCGATCTGTCCCGGCAGTAACCCGCCTTAGCTCGACTCGTGCAGGCCGTAATAGTGCTTGAGCACGGTGTCGATGTCGGCCTGATAAAACGGCTTTTTAAGTACGAGCACGCGCGCCAGACGTCGGCGCTCGGACGCGGTTTTTTCGACCGCGTTGGCCATCAGCACGATCTTCACGTCGGTGTTTTGCCGCTTGATTGCCATCAAGGTGTCGACGCCATTGAGGCCCGGCATGCTGGCGTCGAGAAAAACCATGCTGATGTTGCTGCGGGCTAGTTTCGCCAGCGTAGCGCCGCTGTCCCCAGCCTCTTGAACATCCAACTCGAAACGGCTGGCCTCGAGAATTTTGCGCAGGATGCCGCGCAACGCGTCGGAGTCGCCCGCGATCAGAACTTGAGTAGGCATCCTGGCGCGGATGCAGATTTCCATCAGCTTGCACACATCCTCGGCATCGCCCGGAGACGGCAGCACGCCATCGATGTTGTCGAGCGTGCTGCCGCGCGGCGCCGAAAGAAAGACAAGCGGCGCCGGATCCTTCTGCTTTCGCGCGGCCCTAATCACGGCCGCCTTGTCATCTTTGGACAGCGCGTCATCCAGCAGGCAGATATCGACGCCACCTTTGGCGAGCGCAACTCTGGAGGCGGTGACATCCACGGCCTCGAACTCGATCGGGATTGACGCCATCGACGCGCCTTCACGCCACAGGTCATGGCGCGGCTCAGGCGCCCCAACCAACAGCGTGCGGAGCGAAACGAGATCGCCGCCCATTCGAATGTGAATCCCCAAATACCACTTTTCCGAGCAGACCTGCCCGAACGTGGGTGCCTTGTTACCGTTCATAAACACCGGTGATGACAATTCAATTCCACAGAAATGCTATGAGTAAAAAGGCTGGGGAAAACTTCGGCGATATGGAACTGCGCGCAACTGGCGGTCGCACCGTCGCGCCAGCTAAGCCCTAGCTCAGCAGGGTTTCCAGGAAGCGGACCCGCTCGCCTTGCGCCGGCGTCGTCAGGCTGCCTTCCCACATCACCTTGTGGCCGCGGACGACCGTTCCCACCGGCCAGCCGGTGACGGCGACGCCGTCAAAGGGCGTCCAGCCGGACCGCGAGGCGATCCAGCGATTGGTAATGGTTTCCCGCCGCTTGAGGTCGACCACCGTCAGGTCGGCGTCATAACCGGCCGCAATGCGGCCCTTGGCCGCGATGTTGAACACCCGCGCAGGACCGGCGCTGGTGAGGTCGACAAACCTCAGCAATGACAGCCGGCCGGCATTGACGTTGTTGAGCATCATCGGGACCAAAGTCTGAACTCCGGTCATGCCCGAATGAGTCTTCGGATAAGGATGGGCCTTTTCCTCCCGCGTATGCGGGGAATGGTCGGAACCGATGCTGTCGATGACCCCTTGCGTGATGCCCTGCCAGAGGCCTTCTTGATGCTCAACATCGCGGATCGGTGGATTGAGCTGAGCCAGCGTGCCGAGCCGCTCGTAGCATACGGGCGCGGCCAGCGTGAGATGGGCCGGCGTTACCTCCGCGGTCGCGACGTCCTTGTGATCGGCCAGAAAGACCGCCTCTTCCCTGGTCGTAACGTGCAGCACATGGACGCGCTTGCCGGTTTCGTGCGCCAGCGCGATCAGGCGCTTGGTGCTCATCAGCGCGGCGGTGGCATCTCGCCAGACCGGATGCGAACTCGGATCGCCTTCGACCCGCAGGTTCATGCGTTCGCGCAGGCGATATTCGTCCTCGGAATGAAACGCGGCGCGGCGGCGGATCGCCTTGAGCACGGCGCGCACACCCTCGTCATCCTCGATCAGCAGCGAGCCGGTGGACGCACCCATGAACACTTTGACGCCGGCGACACCCGGCAGCATTTCCAAATCGCCGAGGTCTTTAGTGTTTCCGCGCGTGGCGCCGACATAAAAGGCAAAATCGCAATGCATCCGGTGATGGCCGCGTCTGACCTTGTCGGCGACGGTCGCGGTATCGGTGGTGAGCGGATCGGTATTCGGCATCTCGAACACCGCGGTGACGCCGCCGAGCACCGCGCCGCGCGAGCCGGATTCGAGGTCTTCCTTGTGGGTGAGGCCGGGCTCGCGGAAATGCACGTGGCTGTCGATCACGCCCGGCAGCAGATGCAGGCCCTTGCAGTCGATCACCTCCCCGGCCGAGGCGCGCGACAGGTCGCCGAAGGCGGCAAATCGGCCGGCGCGGATGCCGAGATCGCGCAGGCCCTCGCCATCGTGGTTGACCACGGTGCCGCCTTTGAGGATCAGGTCGTAGGTTTGCGCCATATTTGACCGGCTCTAATCGGGCCTTGAGGCTCGCGCAACAGCGCTTACGTTTCGCTGTGAGTTCTGGCAAGAGACTAGCCCATAGGCCCCAACGAGTATCCCCATGCAGGCAGCGCTCCTTCCCGACCGCGGCGTGATCAAGGTCACCGGCGACGACGCCCGGCGCTTCCTCAATGGGCTGGTGACCAACGATACCGCCAAGATCGCGCCCCGAAGCGCGCGTTACGGCGCGCTGCTCACGCCGCAGGGCAAGATCATTGCCGATTTCATCATGGCCGAGGTCGATCCCGCCGAGGGCCAGGGCTTTTTCCTGGATTGCCCCAAGGCGCTCGCCAGCGCGCTGGTGGAGAAGCTGAATTTCTACAAGTTACGCGCCAAGGTCATGGTCGAGGACCTGTCGGAAGTGCTGGGCGTGATGGCGTTCTGGCCGGGCGGTACTTTAAGCGAATACGGGCTGTCTTATGCCGATCCGCGCCTTCCGGCGCTTGGCGCGCGTACCATGCTGCCGCCGCATCTGGCCGCCGAGGCCGCCGCCGATCTGGGCGCGACGCTGACCGATGCCGAGCCCTATGACGCGCACCGCATCGCGCTCGGCGTGCCGCGCGGCGGCATGGATTTCAACTATGGCGGCACTTTTCCGCACGAAGCCGACATGGACCAGCTTGCCGGAGTCGATTTCGACAAGGGCTGCTATGTAGGCCAGGAGGTGGTGTCGCGCGTCGAGCACCGCGCAAATGCGCGCAGCCGCGTAGTGCCGGTCACCTACGACCAGGTGCAGCCAATGCCCGGCCTGCCGGTGACGGCCGGCGAAAAAACCGTCGGCACGATGGGTTCCGCCGCGGATGGGCGCGGCCTCGCGCTGTTGCGGCTCGATCGGATCGCCGACGCGCTGGCCGACGGCACGCCGCTGATGGCCGGCAACATCGCGCTGCGCGCGGTGAAGCCGGACTGGGCGACGTTTCCCTGGCCGGGCGAGACCAAAGCCGCATCATGAGCGCGGATCATGTGCACGCCGACGGCCTGACCCGCTGCCCCTGGGCCGGCACCGACGCGCTCTATGTCGCCTATCACGACGAGGAATGGGGCGTGCCGGAGTGGGATGACCGGGCGCTGTACGAGAAGCTGATGCTTGACGGCTTCCAGGCCGGGCTGTCGTGGATCACCATCTTGCGCAAGCGCGACAACTTCCGCCGCGCGTTCGACAATTTCAATCCGGAAAAAATCGCGCGTTACACGCCCAAGAAAGTCGCGCGCCTGATGCAAGACGCCGGTATCGTGCGCAACCGCGCCAAGATCGAGGGCGCGGTGAACTCGGCGCGCGCCTACCTCAAGATCATGGAGAGCGGGCCGGGATTTTCCGCCATGCTGTGGGATCATCTCGACGGTAAGCCCAAGGACAGCCGCGCCCGCACCCGAAAGCAGGTGCCGACCGAAAGCGACATTTCGCGCGCGATGTCGAAGCAGCTCATCGGCCACGGCTTCAAATTCGTCGGACCCACTATCGTCTATGCCTTCATTCAGGCGGTCGGCATGGTCAACGATCATCTGGTGGCATGCCACCGTCACGAAGCCTGCGCCAAACTCACGAAACGAAAATGAGCAAAGCCGCAAAATCCGTTTCACGCGCAAGTTCTGTAAGAGCTTGGCAGCGCATGCTGTCGGGGCGCCGGCTCGATTTGCTCGACCCCTCGCCGCTCGACGTCGAGCTCGAGGACATCGCGCACGGCCTCGCCCGCGTCGCGCGCTGGAACGGACAAACAAAAGGCGCGCATATTTTTTCGGTCGCCCAGCACGTGCTGTTGGTGGAGGCGCTGGCGCGCGCCAAGACGCCGCGGCTCGATGCCAAGGCCCGGCTCGCGGTGCTGCTGCACGATGCGCCGGAATACGTGATCGGCGACATGATCTCGCCGTTCAAGGCGGTGATCGGCGACAACTACAAGGCGGTGGAGCATCGCCTCCTCGCCGCCATCCATCTGCGCTTCGGCCTGCCGGCGGCGCTGCCCGACACCTTAAAAACCTTGATCAAGACCGCCGACCGCGCCGCAGCCTTCCTGGAAGCTACGCGGCTCGCCGGCTTCGACACCGCCGAGGCACGCAAGTTCTTTGGGCCGCCGCCGAAATTCTCCGCGAGCATCGAGCGCGACTATCTAACGCCCTGGCCTGCCGGCACAGCGGAAACCAAATTCCGCGATCGTTTTAAGAAATTGCAGCGCGGTTAGCGCTTTCCATTCGATGCTTTCCGCCATAGATATGACGTAACGAGTCAATTGATTGTCCCCATGATTCACGTCTGCTCCCTCGCCCGACTTTACGCCACCGTCGATGAGACCGGTGCGCAGCATATCGTTACGCTGTTGCGGCTGAGCGACCGCGTCGAGCGGCCGCGGCATATCGTGCCGGAAAATCATCTTGTGCTTCCCATGGACGACATCACGGCGCCGATGGATGGCTATACCGCGCCGGCCGAAGAGCACGTCGAGCGATTGATCGATTTCGTCGGCAAATGGGACCGCGCCGCGCCGATGGTGGTGCATTGCTATGCCGGCATCAGCCGCTCGACAGCCGGCGCTTACGTCGCGGCCTGTGCCCTCAATCCGGCGCGCGACGAACAGGAAATCGCGCAGGCCATCAGGCGCGCCTCGCGCACCGCACACCCCAATGCGCGGATCGTCTCGATCGCCGACCGCCTGCTCAAGCGCGATGGGCGCATGGTGCGCGCGCTCGACGCCATCGGGCCCGGCCATTCCGCCGAGGAAGGCGTGCCTTTCCGGCTCGATATTGGGTGAGTGCTTCGGCTAGCCCGGTATTGGATTAATTCGGGGGGTGTGAATGGCGGACAAAAAATACGGCGTGGTAACGCCGGACATCCTGAAATCCCATGATGGGCTTGGATTCCTCAAGGCCATCATCGGCGGCACGCTGCCGCAGCCGCCGATCGGTGAACTACTGGGCTTTCACCTGATCGAGGCGCAGGACGGCCGCGCGGCGTTCGAGGGTGTTCCGGAATTCCACCACTACAATCCGATCGGCACCGTGCATGGCGGCTTCGCGGCTACGCTGCTCGACTCCGCGCTCGGCTGCGCGATTTTTTCGACGCTGCACAAAGGCGATACCTGGACCACGCTCGATCTCAAATTGAATTTCGTGCGCGCCATGACCAAGGACACCGGGCCGGTGCGCGCGGAAGGCCGCATCATCCATCGCGGCCGTACGGTGGCGACCTCGGAGGGCGACCTGAAGGACCGCGCGGGCAAGCTTTATGCCCACGCCACCACGACCTGCATGATTTTTCCGGCGAAGAGCTGAGAACGAGCGCTAGTGGGCGTCGGCGGTGAGCGCCGGCCGCAGCGACACCGAACTATTATTTTGCGATGAGCGTACCATGTGTGCGCGGCCTTGATTGCGGGTGAACTCGCAAGAAGCAAAACCCAGCCCCGAAATCGAGCCGCGGAAACTCACCTCGCTGGTGCGCTCAAGGTTGAAACAGGGCTCGATCGGCAATCCGCGCAGCGAGGCGCATACCGACTGGCCCTTCACCTGCAGCGTACCGGGCGGCAGCAGCGCATAGCGCATCGGGCCCTGGCCCCCGATCTGGATCGAGCCGACGACGGAGCCGTTGGCATTGACGCGGCCCTGGCCGCGCGTGCCCTCGAAACAGGTGTAGGAAAACAGTTTGCCGGTGACAAAATGGCGTGCCTCTTCGGCGCTCATTTCGCCGGCCATAGCCGGGACAGCGGCCAACAGGCCAAACGACAACGCAACCCCACGCAACATGCTCACAACTCCGACTGACGCCACCAACTCTAGAAAATTCGCGACAACCTGTTCAAGTCCGGGCGGACTGTACCTGCCGTTCGTCGCTAAATTCTGAAGATGGTTACCCGATTTTGACCACGATCCGGCCCCGCACCTTCCCGGCCAATAGCGAAACCGCGGCTGCTGGAACCTCGGAAAGCCCTATTTCCCGGGTCATGGACGCCAGTTTCTGGCGGTCCAAGCCGGTTTCCAGGCGTTTCCAGGCCTCCCGGCGGCGCTCGATGGGGCACATCACGGAATCGATGCCGTAAAGACACACGCCGCGAAGAATAAACGGTGCGACCGTTGCGGGCAGGTCCATGCCCCCGGCCAGCCCACAGGCCGCCACCGCCCCGCCATAGCGCATGATCGACAGCAGGTTCGCCAGCGTGGCCGAGCCGACTGCGTCCACTGCCCCCGCCCAACGCTCCTTGGCCAACGGCTTGGGCGGGCCGGCCAATTCCTTGCGCTCGACGATTTCGGAAGCGCCCAGGCTCTTGAGATAGTCGGCCTCGTCAGGGCGACCGGTGACCGCGCTGACGCTAAAGCCGAGCTTGGCCAATATAGCGATGGCCACCGAGCCGACGCCGCCGGCGGCACCGGTAACGGCGACGGGTCCGCTTTCGGGCGTTAGGCCGTGCCGCTCGAGCGCCATAACGCAGAGCATCGCGGTGTAACCGGCGGTGCCGATCGCCATCGCGCCGCGCGCGCTCATGGTGGCCGGCAGGCGCACCAGCCAGTCGCCCTTGACCCGCGCCTTCCCGCCATAGGCGCCGAGATGGGTCTCGCCACAGCCCCAGCCGTTGAGGATGACCTTGTCGCCCGCCTTCCAGGCCGCGTGGCTGGAGACTTCCACCGTGCCTGCGAAATCGATGCCGGCGATCATCGGGAAGCGGCGCACCACCGGCACCTTGCCGGTGATAGCGAGCGCGTCCTTGTAATTGAGCGTGGAATATTCGATGCGGACAGTAACATCGCCGTCCATCAGATTGGCTTCGTCGAAATCGGCGAGCGCGGCTTTTGTGCCGCCTTCCGCCTTCTCGATCACCATCGCCTTGAAGGTTGCCACGTCCGCCTCGCCGGTTCGCTGAGCCAGCACCATTCTTGGCGCGCAGAAGCCGCGCGTGCAAGCGCGTCAGACCGGAATCGGCGCCAGTCGCTCGATCGGCTTTTCGATGATGGGCAGATTGATCGCCGCCGACACGATGCCGAGCACGACCGAGAGCCACCACACCACGTTGTAGGACCCGGTGGTGGTGAACAAGACGCCGCCCAGCCAGACCCCGAGAAATCCGCCGACCTGGTGGCTAAAGAAGGCGAAGCCGAACAAGGTCGCCATCCAGCGGGTGCCGAACATCACCGCCACCAGCGCGGACGTCGGCGGCACCGTGGAGAGCCACAGCAGTCCCATGCAGGCGCCGAAGGCGATCGCCGAGGTCGTCGAAATCGGCAGCGTGATGAACACCACAACCGCCAGCGAGCGCAGCACATAGATGATCGAGAGCAGATAGCGCTTCGGCATGCGGTCGCCGAGCCAACCGGCCGTGACCGAGCCGATGATGTTGAACAGGCCGATGGCGCCGAGTGTCCAGGCGCCGGTATCGGCCGACAAGCCGCGGTCGACCAAGTAAGACGGCAGATGCACCGTGATGAACAGCAACTGGAAGCCGCAGGTGAAGAAGCCGAGCACCAGCAGAATGTAGGAGCGATGCCCGAAGGCTTCGGACAAGGCGTGCAACAGCGATTGCTGCGCGAGGGCGCCGGGCTTTACGCTCATGTCCATCGGCGCGGTGCGTACCGCGAAGGCAAGCGGGACCACCAGCAGCGTGATGAAGCCGAACCCGATCAGCGCCTGCTGCCAGCCGAACCAGCCGATGAACCCGACCGCCAACGGCGAGAACAGGAACTGCCCAAACGAGCCGGCAGCAGTGCCGGCGCCGAAGGCGAGCGTGCGCATATGCGGCGGCATCAGCTTGCCGAAGGCGGCGATCACGATCGTGAACGACGAGCCGGCGATGCCGAGCCCGGTCAACACGCCGGCCGTCAGATCGAGCGTGCCGGGGGTGGTCGAATACGCCATCAGTATCAAGCCCGCGCAGTAGAGCACCGCACCGGCCGACAGTACCCGTAAAGAGCCGAAGCGGTCGGCGATCGCGCCGACGAAGGGTTGCGCCGTGCCCCAGACTAGCACCTGGATCGCCAAGGCCAGCGCGAACACCTCGCGGCTCCAGTGATTGGCCGCCGACATCGGCGTCAGGAACAGACCGAGCGCAGCGCGCGGCCCGAAGCCGAGCGCACCGATCAGGCAGCCGCAAATGAGAATGATCATCGGCGTGCGCCAGGCGCCGCCAACGCCCGATTTATCTGTCGCTGATTGCATCGACATCGCGCTATCGCTCCGGCCGGATTGCTGTCTGCGCCCCCTAAAACCGGCGCGACGGACGCGGAACATATAGGCGCCGCCGCCCAATCCCAAACGAATTATCGTGATCCTAGCCATATGCGACGCGCATGGCAGACGCGGACGCCGCGATTAGCGGACGTTTTGACGGGCGTAGGCCCTGCCTTCGTCCGACCTGAGCCATTCTTTGCTGTGGCTTACCGGTGGCCCCTCTTGTTCTTCTTTCGCGACCTCGGCTTGCGTCAGCTTGCCATCGCCCCAAGTCGGCTCGTCGGAACCATCGCCCCAATTGAGCGGGCGGTAGAAAGTGTGGACGCCGAGCTTGTAGATCTTCTTCATCTCGTTGGCCCAGTCCGGGTGCACCCAATAGGCGTGATAGTGGGTGGCCTTGGCCACTTCCGGCATCCACAGCTTGCCGTCGAGCATATCGCGCGCAATGCGCTTGGCGCGCAGCCACGCATCCGGCTCGGTGATCACGTCGGGAATGCCATCGCAGGCGAAGGTGAACTGGCAAGCGAGATGGCGGTTGGAGTTCTGGTAGACGGCGCCGCAGACCGTATTCGGATAGAACGGCGAGAACACCCGGTTCAGAACGACTTGGGCAACGGCAATTTGCCCGCGCACCGACTCGCCGCGCGCTTCGAAATAGACCGCATCGGCGAGACACTTTTCCTCTTTGACGCGCGCCGGCCCGCTCAGCCCTAGTCGTTCCGCCGGCGATTTCGGGCGCGCATCGACGCCGGTGACTTCACCTTTGCTGGCGATGGTTTTGCCGGCATTGAACTCGCCGTTCTGCTGCGGCGGCGCGAGCGCCGCCTGCTTGATGTCGGGGTCGCCCGACTCGCGCGATGCCAACACCACCGGCGCCTCGCCGGGTGCCCAGGGCGTGATCGGCTGTTCCGCCGCCAGCGGGTCAGTGCCGAAATAGACGCGGGTCCCATCCTTGACGGTACGATGGCTGGGCGCGGCATCCGATGACGGCAGGTCGGGCGATGTCAGTTTCTCGTCGGGGACCGAAGCGAACTCGTATTCCGAATAAGGCTCGAAGCGGCCGCTTGCTTCCGCGTTCTTGGACGGCGCATCGGCTTGCGCCTGCACAACTGGGTCGATTGTCACGAGCGGCGGCATCGGTGGCAGCGGTTCGCGCGGCCGCGCCAGCATCGAGTCGCGCTTGGTCCTGCGATTGACCGTCGGGAATTGCAGCAGCGAATTCGGATCGCCGAGATATTGCGACGCGATCGAACCGGTGATTTCGGTCGGATCGAAATTCGCCAGCGCATAAATCGGGGGATGCGGAATGGTGGTGCCGATCGGACGCGGCAGACTGAACATCGCGGCATGGATGGTGCCAAATGGCGAGGCGATCAGGTGCTCACGCGCTCGCGTGGCGACCCCCGGCTGGCGCACCAGCAAAGCGCCGAGGTCCTGGAAGGCGATTGTGTTGGGAAGCAGCGCAAGAACCAGCGCGCCAAAGCCGATCGGCGCAAATCTCCGCCGTCGACGCCCACGCAAAACTGCCATGTCCCCGCTCACGCCAACGCAACAATTACCTGGCGCCTGCCGCCGGATTGGCGGCCTGCGTCAGATTTTTATGGACTGATTAACCTTGCGAACGTCTTAACCGCCCGTGGCGCCAAGGCTCAAATCAAAAGTTCCTCGGGGGCTTCACAGGCGAACTGGGGTTTTGGCCGCAACCATTGGCAAATAATTGTTAACTATATCGCAATCGCTCCCGGCCAATATTGCTGTAGCTTTTTGCCACCTGCGGGCCCGCGATGTCCTCTTTCACTTTGTCGTCGACAGCGATGCTGCTCGCGGGGCTATGCTTCGCCGCGCTGGTGCTCGTCGCAATCGTGCATCGCCGCTTGAACGCGCAAAATCGCCGGCTGTCGACGGCGCTCAATAATATGTCGCAAGGCTTGAACATGTTCGACCAGCAGGGTCGCATCACTCTGCTCAATCGGCGCTACCTCGAAATGTACAAGCTTTCGCCCGACATCGTGAAGCCAGGCTGCACGCTGCACGCATTGATTCAGCATCGCAAAGACACTGGATTATTTTCCGGCGACGTCACCGCCTATTGCAAAAAAATCATGGATGGCATCGGCAAAGGTGACAGTTCGCAACATTATGTGCAGGCCAGCGATGGCCGCGTCGTGCTCGCCAAAAACGAGCTGCTGCCGGACGGTGGATGGGTCTCCACCCATGAGGACGTCACCGAACAGCGTCACGCCGAGACTGAGCGCGCCGCCATTCGTGAGCAAGAACAGCGGCGCGCGGTCATCGACGCGGCGATCGCCGCGTTCCGCCCGCAGGTGGAGAAACTTCTGTCCAGCGTGAGCGACAGCGCGACCGCTATGCGTTCCACCGCGGCCGCGCTGCTCGGCTCGTCCGATCAGACTTCCCAACGCGCCGAAAGCGCCGTGCATGCCTTTAACGAGGCTTCCGCCAACGTGGAGACTGCGGCGGTCGCGGCCGACGAATTGGCACACTCGATCGCCGAGATCAGCCGCCAGCTTACCCGCACCAGTGGCGTGGTTGGCTTGGCGACCACCGAGGCGCGCGCGACCGACGACGAGATCGCCGGGCTTGCCGACGGCGCCCAGAAGATCGGCGACGTGATCAAGCTGATCCGCACCATCGCCGGCCAGACCAATCTGCTGGCGCTCAATGCAACCATCGAAGCCGCACGCGCCGGCGAGGCCGGCAGGGGCTTCGCAGTGGTCGCCTCGGAGGTCAAATCGCTGGCGGTGCAGACCGCCAAGGCGACCGAGGAAATCGCCAGCCACATCACGGCGGTGCAGAACTCGACCGCCAGCGCGGTGGAGGCGATCCGGCAGATTTCCACCCGCATGCAGGAAATCAGCGAGTACACCACCGCGGTTGCCGCCTCGGTGGAAGAGCAGAACGCCGCGACCGGCGAAATCTCGCACAACGTGGCGAGCGCCGCACAGGGCACCAGCCAAGTCGTTGCGGTGCTGGGCGAGGTCGCAGGCGCAGCGACCGAAACACGTTCTTCGGCGGCAATTGTGCGCGATGCTTCGGAATCGGCGGAAGCGGCGGTCGCCAATCTGCGGCTCGAGGTCGAAGACTTCCTCGCCAAGGTGGCGGCGTAAAACCTACGCGACGCGCTCTAATCCTCAGAACATTTTCATTTCAATTCCCGTCGCCATGGGAATGAAAACCATCAGCGCAAGCGCGACGGCAAAGCCGATGAGCCGCGTCGGCATGGAAATCGGCGGGCCAGCCGCACCGCCACGCCGGAAATGGGCAATGCCCTCGAACAGCGCGAACGCGATCAACACCCAAAAATAGGGCGCCAAGCTGATGGTACGGCTTTGCGGCACCAGCACGATGATGCCGCCGACCGCAATTCCAACGAGGAACGCGAAGACGAGAAAGATGCGGTTGATGCTCATCATGCCTGGCTGGCCGCAGTTTTGCCCAAGGCCGCTTGCGCCGCGGCCAGGCGCGCAATCGGCACACGGAATGGCGAGCACGACACATAATCGAGCTTGATTTCGTGGCAGAACGCGACCGAAGCCGGATCGCCGCCGTGTTCGCCGCAAATACCGACCTTGAGTTTCGGCCGGACTTTGCGCCCACGCTCGACGCCGATCTTCACCAATTCGCCGACGCCCTGCTGGTCGATCGACACGAACGGATCGCCCGGCAAGATGCCGCGCGCGGTATAAATGCCGAGGAAGCTCGCAGCATCGTCACGCGAGATGCCGAAGGTCGTCTGCGTCAGATCGTTCGTACCGAATGAGAAGAACTCCGCGGTCTGAGCGATCTCACCCGCGAGCAAGGCGGCGCGCGGCAATTCGATCATGGTGCCTACCTGATAAGTGAGCTTGGCGCCGGTCTCTTTGGTGACCGCCGTCGCCATGGCGTCGATGCGCGCCTTGACCAGATCGAATTCCATCTTGGTCGCGATCAGCGGCACCATGACTTCCGGCGCCACGCCGGCGCCAGTGCGCTTTTGCACCTCGATCGCGGCCTCGAAAATGGCACGCGCCTGCATCTCGGCCACTTCCGGATAGGCGATGGCGATGCGGCAGCCGCGGAACCCGAGCATCGGGTTGAACTCGGCCAGTTCGCGCGCGCGGTCGGCGAGCTTGCGCGGATCGGCACCCATGGCAGCCGCGACCTCGGCGATCTCCTTCTCACCGTGCGGCAAAAACTCATGCAGCGGCGGATCGAGCAGCCGGATGGTCACTGGCCGGCCGCCCATGATCTCGAACAGCTCAACAAAGTCATTGCGCTGCATCGGCAGCAGCTTGGCCAAGGCCGTCCGGCGCGATTTCTCGTCGTCCGAAAGGATCATCTCACGCACCGCCTGGATACGCTCTTCATCGAAGAACATATGTTCGGTGCGGCAGAGCCCGATGCCCTCGGCGCCGAACCGCACCGCCGCCTTGGCGTCAGCCGGGGTGTCGGCATTGGCGCGAACGCCGAGCTTGCGCACTTTGTCGGCCCAGCCGATCAGCGTTGAAAATTCGCCGGAGAGTTGCGGCTCGACCATGTCGACCTTGCCGGCCAGCACCTGGCCGGTGGAGCCGTCGACGGTGATGAACTCACCTTGTTTGTATGACTTGCCGCCCACCGTCATAGTGCGCGCGGCGTAATCGACGCGCAGGCTACCTGCGCCGGAGACGCAGGGCTTGCCCATGCCGCGCGCGACCACCGCGGCGTGCGACGTCATGCCGCCGCGGGTGGTGAGAATGCCTTCGGCGGCGTGCATGCCGTGGATATCTTCCGGCGAGGTTTCAACCCGCACCAGAATAAGTTTGCGCCCGTCGGCTTTGAGTTCGGCGGCCTCGTCCGACGAGAAGATGATCTCGCCGCTGGCAGCCCCCGGAGACGCCGGCAATCCGGTGGCGATCACGCGCCGGTGCGCGCGCGGATCGATGGTCGGATGCAGAAGCTGATCGAGCGCCAGCGGATCGACGCGCAGCACCGCTTCGTTCTTGGTGATGAGGCCTTCATTCGCCAGCTCCACGGCGATGCGCAGCGCAGCCTTGGCGGTTCGCTTGCCGGAGCGGGTCTGCAGCATCCACAGCTTGTTCTGCTCGACCGTGAATTCAAGATCTTGCATGTCGCGGTAGTGACGCTCGAGCACGTTGTAGATGCGCTTGAGCTCGCCATAGGCCTTGGGCAGCGTGTTTTCCATCGACGGCTTGTCGGAGCCGGACTCCCTGCGCGCCGCCTCGCTGATTTCCTGCGGCGTGCGGATGCCGGCGACCACGTCCTCGCCCTGCGCATTGATGAGGAATTCGCCGTAGAGTTTCTTCTCGCCGGTCGATGGATTACGCGTGAAGGCGACGCCGGTCGCCGAGGTGTCACCCATATTGCCGAACACCATGGCCTGAACGTTGACCGCCGTGCCCCAGCTTTCCGGAATATTATGCAGGCGGCGATAGGTGTTGGCGCGCTGGTTCATCCATGAACCGAACACCGCACTTATTGCGCCCCATAGCTGCTGGTGCGGATCCTGCGGGAACGGCTCGCCGCGCTCCTGCGCAAGGCGTTTCTTGTAGCGCTCGACCAGTTCGACCCAGTCGTCGGCCGTCATGTCCGTGTCGAGTGAATAGCCCTGCCGCTCCTTGTGGTGATCGAGCAGCTCCTCGAAATGCTCATGACCGATGCCGAGCACGACGTCGGAATACATCGTAATGAAGCGCCGGTAGCTGTCATAGGCGAAACGGCGATCGCCGGACTTTTTCGCCAGCGCCGCCACGGTCTCATCGTTAAGGCCGAGGTTGAGCACGGTGTCCATCATGCCGGGCATCGAGGCGCGCGCGCCGGAGCGCACCGACACCAGCAGCGGATTGCTCTTGTCGCCGAAAATCTTGCCGGTGATGCGGCCGACTTGGGCCAGCGCCTTCTCGACCTGGCTCTTTAAGTCTTTAGGATACTGCTTTTTGTTCTCGTAATAATAAGTGCAAACCTCGGTGGTGATGGTGAAGCCGGGCGGCACCGGTAGGCCGAGATTGGCCATTTCGGCGAGGCCTGCACCCTTGCCGCCGAGCAGATTGCGCATGTTGGGTTTGCCCTCGGCGCGGCCGCCGCCGAAAGCGTAGACCCATTTACCCTTTGCGGCGCGCGCCGCCGCCTTCGGCTTGGCCTTGGCGGCCTTCCGTACCGGCTTTTTGGATTTTGCGCGCACGCGCTGGGGTTTGCGTTTAGCCATAAGTTAAAAAGGTCTGGGCGAGCGAACGGCCCTTAACAACACCCGCAAGGAGCGCCGCGCAAGCCCGGTTGGCGGCTAATGGATAAGTCCGAGGCCGAGCACGCCGACAATGATCAAATAGGCCGCGACGATGAAATTGAGCAGGCGCGGCACCAGCAGGATCGCAATGCCGGCGATGAGCGCTACGATGGGGGCCAGGTGAGTGACGCCGATGACCATGGTGGTGTTCCTTCGGGTTGAACGGTGGAAGTGAAACGGCGAGGCCGGTGAGTTGTTCCGTTTATTGCGAGTCGACGGGTCCGCACCAGCCCGGTAGATAGCGGGCTTCCCTGCCCTTGGCCAATTTAAGCGCCGCCATGAGCGCGCCCGGGAAATTCTTCGTGACGCGCTCGATTTTCATGCGGCGGCGCAGGAAATCGGCCCACAGAAACTCGCTGAACGGCGTCGTGTCCTTGGCAAAGCCACCGGCCCGGCGCAGCTCGCCGGCGAGGCTACGAAACGGGTCGTCCTTAAGCTGGTCGATCGTTTTCGGAATCTTCGCGAAGTCGCGGCGGCGTCCGTCCTCATCGTAGGGGTGCACCCAGTTGTGGTGGTCGAGGACCAGCCAGAAGTCGTCCTGTGTCAGCTCGCTCAGATCGGCCACCACGGTGACCAGCACGTTCTTGACGCCTTCCAGGTGCAAAGAGAGCGCGAGATGGTGGTGGTCGATAACGTAATGACGTTGCTTGGGGCCCAGGATGACCGGGATCAGGTGGTCGCCGAGAAAGCTTCCTATCCTCTTCGGACCGCGCTTGCGCAGCTCCTCGCGCTTCTCCTTCACCTCCTGCATGCCGACGGTGATCTGGGTCGGACGCAGGCTGGCGATGGCAACCGGGGTCAGGATAGGATCGCGGGCAAAGGCGGACATGCAAATACCCTGAGACTTTTGAACGGGGTAAAAGTCTAGCCTTCAATCTTGGAAAAATCAGCCACCGCGCGGGTGGCTTCGCGGATTTCGTCGAGCAGCTTGAGGCGGTTTTCGCGCAGGGCCTTGTCGTCGACATTGACGGTGACTTTTTCGAAGAAGGCGTCGACGAAGGGCCGGAGCTTCGCCATCGCCGTCATGGCGGTGGCGAAGTCTTCCTTGGCAACCGCCGCGGAAGCGTCTTTTTTGGTGATGTTGATGGCCTCGGCCAGCGCCTTTTCTTCCGGGTCTTTAAGTTGTTTCGCATCGGGCGCGCCACTGTAGCTCTTGTTGTCCTTCTTCTCCTCGATGCGGAGAAGATTCGAGGCGCGCTTGACGCCGGCCAGCAGATTCTTGCCGTCGTCGCTGTCGAGGAATTTTCCGAGCGCCTCCACGCGGCGGACGATCAGCCAGAGGTCGCGTTGGTTTGATAGGGCGAATACTGCCTCGACTAGATCGTGCCTAGCTCCGCTTTCTCGCAATTGGACCTTGATGCGATCCTTGAAAAACTCTTGAAGGCCAGAAGCACCAAATGCATCGACGACAGCTTTTAGAGTCTGACGAATAGTAGCGCCTTTGGGCACGGTTTGTGCCCAAGCGTCTACGCCAGCTTCAACAGTTTTGTTATTTTGCTTCCTATATCCCGAAATAGCGGCGGAAAATGCGATCCATAAATCAATGCGAATTTCATTTCGCAAAATTAACCTGATCACCCCAAGTGCCGCCCGCCTTAGCGCGTAAGGATCCTTCGATCCGGTCGGCTTCTCGTCGATCGCCCAGAAGCCGACCAGCGTGTCGATCTTGTCGGCCAGCGCGACCGTAATCGACACCGGATCGCTCGGCACCAGATCGTCCGGGCCCTTCGGCTTGTATTGATCCTCGCAGGCATGCGCGACGGCTTCGTCCTCGCCCTGCGCCTCGGCGTAGTAGCGGCCCATGAGGCCTTGCAGCTCAGGAAATTCGCCAACCACGTCGGTCAACAGGTCGGTCTTGCAAAGCTGCGCGGCGCGCTCGGCCTTCTTCGGATCGGCCTTGACCAGTGGCGCCAATTCCTTGGCGAGCGCCGTAATGCGCTTGATCCGTTCCGCCTGCGTGCCGAGCTTCTCGTGAAACACGATCTGCTCGAATTTCGGCAGCCGATCTTCCAGCTTCGTCTTCAAATCGGTTTCATAGAAGAACTTGGCGTCGGAAAGCCGCGCGCGGATGACGCGCTCGTTGCCGGCAATGATCGCCTTGCCGCCGTCGCTGGCTTCCTCGTTGGCGACCAGAATGAATTTGTTGGTGAGCTTGGCGGTCTGCGCGTCGCGCAGCACAAAGCATTTTTGGTTATTGCGGATGGTGGCGCGGATTACCTCCTCGGGGATCGCCAGGAACGCCTTGTCGAACGCGCCCATCAGCGTCACGGGCCATTCGACTAGGCCGGCGACTTCGGCCAGTAGGCCCTCGTCCTCGATCAATTCGTAACCTTGCGCGAAGGCCAGATTCTTGGCGTCGGCCAGGATCGTCGCGGCGCGGCGCGCCGGATCGAGCACCACCTTGGCGGCTTCCAGCTTGGCAATGTAATCGTCAAAATGACGCACCTTAACGACGCCCGGCGCCATGAAACGGTGGCCACGTGTCTCATCGCCACCCTTGATGCCATCAATGGCGAGTGGAATGACAACCGGTTCTTCCGTCTCTGGACCGAAGGTCGCGACGATGGAATGCAGCGGGCGCACCCAGGTGAGCCGCCCCGCGCCCCAGCGCATCGATTTCGGCCAGGGGAAAGCGCGCACTACCTCGGGGATCATCTCGGCGATCACATCGATCGCAGGCTTGCCGGCTTTTTCGATCACCGCCAGGTAGAAGTCGCCCTTCTTGTCGGGCTGCACCTTGGCCTCATCGATCGATTTAAGGCCCGCACTTTTAAGAAATCCGGCAATGGCGTTCTCGGGCGCGCCGACGCGCGGACCTTTCTTTTCTTCCTTGATGTCGGGCTGGCGCGCCGGCACGCCATGCACCGACAGCGCGAGCCTTCGCGGCGTCACGAAGGCCTTGGCGCCTTCGTAAGTAAGGCCGGCCGCCACCAGTCGGTCCGTCACCAGCTTCTTCAAATCGTCGGCCGCGCGCGCCTGCATGCGCGCGGGGATTTCTTCCGACAAAAACTCAAGCAACAAATCGGGCATGTCAGGCACCGCCGCCTTCGGTCGCGAGCCAGGCCTCGCCGCAACCCTTCGCCAGTTCACGCACCCGCAAGATATAGCTTTGCCGCTCGGTCACCGAGATCACGCCGCGCGCGTCGAGCAGATTGAACACGTGGCTGGCCTTGATGCACTGGTCGTAGGAAGGCAGCGCCATCAAGTGGCGCTTACGGTCTTTGCTCCAGCCGTCGGCGAGATACTTCGTGCAGGCCGCCTCCGCCATCTTGAATTGCTCGAACAGCATCGCGGTGTCGGCGAATTCGAAATTGTGCCGTGAATATTCCTGCTCGGCCTGCAGGAACACGTCGCCATAGGTGACTTTCTTGTCGTCGGGCAGGCCGTTGAAATTGAGCGCGAACACATTGTCCACACCCTGCACATACATGGCCAGACGCTCCAGCCCATAAGTGAGCTCGCCGGCGACCGGATTGCATTCGATGCCGGCGACCTGCTGGAAATACGTGAATTGCGAGACCTCCATGCCGTCGCACCAGCACTCCCAGCCCAGCCCCCAGGCGCCGAGCGTCGGGGATTCCCAGTCGTCTTCGACGAAGCGGATGTCGTGCAGCTTCGCGTCGATACCGATGGCCTTGAGCGAGCCGAGATAGAGCTCCTGCAGGTCGGGTGGCGAGGGCTTCAGGATCACCTGGAATTGGTAGTAATGCTGCAGCCGGTTCGGGTTCTCGCCATAGCGGCCATCCTTGGGCCGGCGTGAGGGCTGCACATAAGCCGCATTCCAGGGCTTGGGGCCGAGCGCGCGCAGCGTGGTCGCCGGGTGGAAGGTGCCCGCCCCTACCTCCATATCGTAGGGCTGCAAGATTACGCAGCCCCTGGCCGCCCAATATTGCTGCAAGGTCAGGATCAAGCCCTGAAACGAGCGCTTCGGATCGAGGCCCGGAGCTAGCGAATCGGCATTGGCGCGAAGATTTTCTTCAGCCATGAATCACTGATTTCTAAGCTTTAGCAATGGGTTGTACCGGCCGATAGCCCCATGAGGGTTGGGGCCAATAAAAGTTTATCCAGTTTTGAACCGGAACCGAAATCGGCGCGACATATAGCAGTAAGCAACAGGGCGCGACGGAGAAATCAAATGATCACTTTCCAACTGATCGGGCTGGCCTTCACAGTGATGTTCATGGGCGCCCTGGTGACCGG
>DASRLF010000018.1:0-73488 GCA_035648555.1 Pseudolabrys sp. | reverse complement strand
CGCGTGAAGGGCGCCGACCTTGTATTGCTGATCGGCGGCCGGCTTTCTGAAATGTCGACGCAAGGCTACACGCTGCTCGATATTCCCGAGCCGCAGATGAAACTCGTGCATGTGCACCCCGGCGCGGAAGAACTCGGCCGGGTCTATCATCCGCATCTTGCCATTCAGGCGTCGCCGACCGCGTTCTGCTCGGCGCTGGAAGGCTTGCAGCCGCCCAATGAGATAGCCTGGAAAGGCGAGGCGGCTGTCGCGCACGCCGATTATATGGCTTGGTACGAGAAGGCGACGCCGCAGCCGGGCGGCGTCAATCTCGGCGAGATTTTAGTCTGGCTGCGTGACAATCTGGCGCCCGAGGACATCATCACCAATGGCGCCGGTAATTTCGCCGGCTGGATTCATCGCTTCTTTCGCTTCCGCAAATACATGACTCATATCGGTCCAACCTCGGGCTCCATGGGTTATGGCTTTCCCGCTGCCGTGGCGATGAAGACGCTGTATCCGAAGCGAACGGTCGTGTGCGTCGCCGGCGACGGTGATTTCCTCATGACCGGGCAGGATTTCGCCACCGCTGTGCAATACAAGTTGCCGGTTATCGTCGTGCTCGCCGACAACGGGCTTTACGGCACAATTCGCATGCACCAGGAACGCGAATATCCCGGCCGCGTCGTCGCTACGTCGATCAAAAATCCGGATTTCGTCGCCTACGCCATGGCCTTCGGCGGCTACGGCGCCCTGGTCGAGAAGACCGCCGACTTTCCCGCAGCCTTTGCCCAGGCCGTCGCCACCGGCAAGCCCTCGATCGTTCATCTCAAGATCGATCCGGAAGCGATCTCGACGTTTGCCAGCATTACCGCCATTCGCGACAAGGCGCTCGCCGGCGGACATGGCAAACCCGCCGGCTAGCCCGCCCCATAAACGCAGATGAGTCCGATCGGCGCAGTTGCTTTTAGCATCTGAATCGTCGTTCACTCATTGTCATGCCTTACCGCCGCACCGAAAACGTAGTCCGCCGCCTGGCCGAGCGGGAGGAGGCGATCCTCGAGGCCGCTACCCAGATTGCCGCCGATGGCGGCATGGGGGCGGTCCAAATCGCCACAGTGGCCGAGCGCGCTGGTATCGCCGCCGGCACCGTTTACCGCTACTTCCCGTCCAAGACCGATCTGATCGCCGAACTGGTCGCCACCATCGCCGGCCGCGAGCTTTCAGTCATGGCGGACGCCGGCGATGCCGCCCCCGGGCCGCTGTCGGCGCTGGCCGCTTGCATCGCCACCTTCGCCACCCGCGCGCTCAACGAGCGGCGGCTGGCCTGGGCGGTGATGGGCGAACCGGTGGACGGCACGATCGACGCCATGCGGCTCGATTTCCGCCAATCGCTCGCCGCCGAGCTGGAAGCGCGCATCAAGACAGCGATCGAAGGCCGCCATCTTCCGGAGCAAGATGCGCGTGCCGCAGCGCCGGCCATCGTCGGTGCGCTGATGGAAGGGTTGCTCGGTCCGCTGGCGCCGTCGCCGGCCGATGCCGCCGCCGCGCGTGCCGCGGTGCAGGGGGCGACTTTGCTGGCGCTGCGCGCGGTCGGCGTGGTTGACGCGCGCGCCCGCGGCCTGGTGGCGCAATGCGTGCTGCCGGATAGCTAGGGATTAGTTTTCTTCCCGGTGGCGTCGAATTGCTTGAGGTAGGCCCAAAGATTGGCGATCTCGGTCTCGTTCTTGATGCCGGGGAAGATCATCTTGGTGCCCGGAATCTTGGCTCGCGGATCCTTGATGTATTCCTTGAAGGTCGCCTCATTCCACACGATGCCGGAATTCTTGTTGGCGTCGGAATAGTGATAGTCGGGCGCGGTGCCGGAATGACGTCCGTCGAGGCCGTTCAGCTCGGGGCCTACTTTGTTTCTCGCTCCCTCACCGACGGAATGGCAGGCGAAGCACTTCTTGAACGACTGCTCGCCGGCAGCCACATCCTGCGCGCGTGCTGCCTGCGCTGCCAAGGTAGCCGCCATCGCCACGCCGATCCAAGCTGTTCTCATCATCCCGCTCCCTTGCAATGCTTCTTGTTCCCATGCGCCTGGGCTTGGCGGGGCCAAAACCCCGCTTCCGAAATGGTTTTGCCAGCCCTATGTGTCAACCGTCAAATGGCTGGTAACGTAACGCCCCAATATAGGTTTGATCCTGATGTCTCTGCAGATGCCGGAACTGGACGGTGCTGTGATGGCGCGGCGCGCGCGTATCGCGACGGCGCTGCGTACCATCGTGCCGGGCGAGGGTGTGATCTCAGCCGAGCGGGAAATGAAGCCTTTCGAGACCGACGGGCTGACCGCCTATCATCAAATGCCCATGGTTGTGGTGCTGCCGCAGACCACCGAGCAGGTCTCCGGCGTGCTGCGCTATTGCCACGACGAAGGCATCAAGGTGGTGCCGCGCGGGGCGGGCACCTCGCTGTCGGGCGGCGCGCTGCCGCTCGCCGACGGCGTGCTGCTCGGCATGTCCAAATTCAATCGCATCAAGGAAATCGATTTCGACAACCGCGTCGCCGTAGTCGAGCCCGGCGTCACCAATCTGGCGGTGAGCAACGCGGTCGCCGATGCCGGCTTTTACTACGCGCCCGATCCTTCCTCGCAGATCGCCTGCACCATCGGCGGCAACGTGGCGGAAAATTCCGGCGGCGTGCATTGCCTGAAATACGGCATGACCACCAACAACGTGCTCGGCTGCGAGATCGTGCTGATCACCGGCGAGGTGCTGCGCATCGGCGGCAAGCATCTCGATTCGGAAGGCTACGATCTGCTCGGGCTGATAACCGGCTCCGAAGGCCTGCTCGGCGTGGTCACCGAAGTCACCGTGCGCATCCTTAAAAAACCCGAGACCGCGCGCGCCATGCTGATCGGCTTCCCCAGCTCGGAGGACGCCGGTGCGTGCGTCTCCGCGATCATCGGCGCCGGTATCATTCCCGGCGGCATGGAGATGATGGACAAGCCCGCTATCCACGCGGTCGAGGAATTCGTCCATGCCGGCTATCCGCTCGACGTCGAGGCGCTGCTGATCGTCGAGGTCGATGGTCCGCCGGCCGAGGTCGACGACCTGATCGAGCGCATCGAGATCGTTGCCAGCAAATGCCACGCGGTGTCGTGTGCGGCTTCGACGTCGGAAGCGCAGCGGCTGCTGTTCTGGGCCGGGCGCAAGGCGGCGTTCCCCGCGGTCGGGCGCATCTCGCCGGATTACTACTGCATGGACGGCACCATTCCGCGCGCCAAGCTGCCGTTGGTGCTGGCGCGCACGCGCGAGCTGTCGGAAAAATACGGATTGCGAGTCGCCAACGTGTTTCATGCCGGCGACGGCAATTTGCATCCGTTGATCCTCTATGATTCCAACAAGCCCGAGGAACTCGATCGCGCCGAGCAATTCGGCGCCGAGATCCTCAAGCTCTGCGTCGAGGTCGGCGGCGTGCTCACGGGCGAGCACGGCGTTGGCGTCGAAAAGCGCGATCTGATGCCGGTGATGTTTTCCGAAATTGATCTCAATGCTCAACAACGGGTCAAATGCGCCTTCGACCCCAAGGGCCTGCTCAATCCCGGCAAGGTGTTCCCGGTGCTGCACCGCTGCGCCGAATTGGGCCGCATGCACATTTCCGGCGGCAAGCTGCCGTTCCCGGATATTCCAAGGTTTTGAGCATGCAATTCGGTCTGTTTTGTTCGCCAAAAGCCGATAGCGGCAGCCTGGGCCCGGAAACCGGCCAGGGTTTTCGCGACTATCTCGAGTTCAACATCGAGGCCGAAGCCCTCGGATTTCATTCAAGTTTCTCTGTTGAGCATCATTTCACCGGTTGGAACCAAGTCTCCGCCACCCTGATGCTGCTGATGGCGCTGGCGATGCGCACCAAGACGCTGCGGCTCGGCACCGCGGTGCTGGTGCTGCCTTGGCACAATCCGGTGCTGCTGGCCGAGCAGGCGGCGACGCTCGATCTGGTGTCCGATGGCCGGTTCGATTTCGGCATCGGCAAGGGCTACCGGCACAATGAATTCAAGGGCTTCGCTATTGCGCAGGACGAGGCCGAGGCGCGTTTCGAGGAAGCCGTCGAGGTCATGACGCGGGCCTGGACCACGCGCACGCGGTTTTCCCATCACGGCCGCTTCTGGAATTTCGACGACATCGTGGTCGAGCCGCCGCCGGCGCAAAGCCCGCACCCGCCGTTCTGGGTCGCCGCCGGCAATCCGCATTCGATCAAGCGCGCCGCGGCGCGCGGCTTCAATTTGATCCTCGATCAGTACGCGTCGCCGCAAACGCTGGCCGAGCGTATCGCGATCTTCAAGGCCGAGCGCGAGGCGAACGGCCTCACCTTCGATCCGATGCAGGTCACGGTGGCGCGCCAGCTGTATGTCGCCAAAGACAAAGCCGATAAGGAAGCAGCGTTGCTGCGCCAGGCCGAATACACTCAGCGCACGGTCGCGATCTCGCGCACGCCCGACGGCAAAGCCCGCTCGCACGTTCTGGCCTACGCCGACAGACAGGGCGCCACGGAAGAAAACGCGCTCTATGGCACGCCTGACGAGATCGCCGGAATGCTGGAGGTGCTACAGAAAAACGGCGTCGGCTACGTGCTGCTCACGATCGCTGGCGGCGTGGCGCAACTGCGGCGTTTTGCGCGCGAGATCATGCCGGCTTTTTCCGGCGAGCCGGCGGCGCATGCCGCGGAGTAGTAAAGTAAACGCGTAATGGCTGACACGCTCAAACCCCGCGACGCCAAGGAGGTCGAGGACGCCGTAAGTTGGGCGCTCGGCAACGACAAAGCATTGGAAGTGGCCGGGCAGGGCACCAAGCGCGCCATTGGCCGCCCGGGCCAAACCGACTTGACGCTCGACCTCACTGACTTGTCCGGCGTCACGCTATACGAGCCGGCAGAATTGGTGCTCTCGGCACAAGTCGGCACGCCGCTCGCCGAGATCGAGGCGCTGCTCGATAAGAATAATCAGGAGCTTGCCTTCGAGCCGATGGACTACGGCCCGCTTCTCGGCGGCGAAGCCGGGCAGGGCACGCTCGGCGGCACTATTGCGGCCAACCTGTCCGGCCCGCGCCGCATCAAGGCCGGTGCGGCACGCGACTATTTCCTCGGCGTCACATGCGTGACCGGGCGCGGCGAAACCATCAAGTCGGGCGGCCGCGTGGTGAAGAACGTCACCGGTTACGACATGTGCAAGGTGCTGGCCGGCTCGTGGGGCACGCTGGCGGCGATGACCGATGTCACCATCAAAGTGCTGCCCAAGGCCGAGGCCGAAGCGGCGGTGATCGTCGAAGGGCTCGACGATGCGCGCGCCTGCGCCGCCATGGCGGCGGCGATGGGCTCATCCTGTGACGTTTCTGCTGCTGTCCACTTGCCGGACCATGTGGCGTCTTACTTCGACGGCCTGCCCAAGCCGCAAGCGGCCACCGCGCTGCGGCTGGAGGGCTTTGCGCCGTCGGTCAAGCATCGTAAGGAGGCGCTCGCTGCGTTGATGAAACCGTTCGGGCCGGTCACGCTGCTCGACGAAAAATATTCACGCGCGCTATGGCAGAGCGTACGGCAGGTCAAACCCTTCGCCACCAATGCGGCGCGCACGCGTCCGCTCTGGCGCATTTCGTGCCCGCCCAGCAAAGGCCACGAGATCGCGGCCGCGATCACGCCGGCGGCGCAGATGTTCTACGACTGGGCCGGCGGGCTCATCTGGGTGGCGATGCCGTTCGCGGAGGAAGCCGACGCGGCCTCGATCCGTGGCGCGGTCAGAAACGTCGGCGGCCACGCCACGCTGGTGCGCGCGCCCGCCGCGGTGCGCGCTTCGGTCGATGTGTTCGAGCCGCAGGATGCTGCCTTGCGCGCGCTGAACAAACGGGTGAAGGAAGGCTTCGATCCCAAGGGCGTGCTCAATCCCGGCCGCATGTGGGCGGGAGTCTAGTCCAATGCAAACCTCGTTCTCCCTCGCCCAGCTCGCCGATCCGCAGAACTACGCGTCGGAAAAAATCCTGCGGGCCTGCGTGCATTGCGGCTTCTGCACCGCCACCTGTCCGACTTATGTGCTGCTTGGCGACGAACTCGATTCGCCGCGCGGGCGGATTTATCTCATCAAGGAGATGCTTGAAAACGATGCGCCGGCTACGCGCGAAGTGGTCAAACATATCGACCGATGTCTTTCCTGCTTGGCTTGCATGACCACCTGTCCGTCCGGCGTGAATTACATGCACCTCGTCGATCATGCCCGCGAGCACATCGAGAAAACCTATAACCGTCCGCTACTCGATCGCGCGCTGCGCGGTTTGCTGGCGCGCGTGCTTCCCGATCCGGGGTTGTTCCGCATGGCAGTGGTGGCCGGACTGGTCGCACGGCCGTTCGCGGGCGCCTTTCATGCGCTCGGCCTGAAACGGATGGCCGCCATGCTGCGTCTCACGCCGCGCCACAAGCTGGCGCCGCCGGTCGAGCGCACCGGCAAGGTCTATCCGGCGACCGGCGCCCGCCGCGGACGGGTGGCGCTATTGTCCGGTTGCATCAATCCGGTACTGGCGCCCTCGATCAACGAGGCCGCGATCCGGCTGCTCAACCGCCATGGCATCGAGGTGGTGGTCGCCGCCAATGAGGCCTGCTGCGGCTCGCTGGTCCACCACATGGGCCGCGAGGAGCAAGCGCTGGCGCAGGCCCGCAACAATATTGACGCCTGGACCCACGAAGTCGAAGGCCAGGGGCTCGACGCCATCCTGATCACGGTTTCGGGCTGTGGAACCACGGTGAAGGATTACGGGTTTATGCTGCGCACCGATCAGGCCTTCGCGGCCAAGGCGGCACGGATTTCATCGCTTGCCAAGGACGTGACCGAATATCTGGCGACGCTCGACATGCCTTACGGCAAGGCGGCCCAGCCGCTTACCGTCGCCTATCATTCGGCCTGCTCGCTGCAGCACGGGCAAAACGTGACGAAGGTACCGAAAGAATTGCTTTTAAAGTTCGGTTTCGTGGTCAAAGATGTGCCCGATGGCCATCTGTGCTGCGGCTCGGCCGGGACCTATAACATTCTTCAGCCTGAGTTGGCGGAGAGGCTGCGCGACCGCAAGGTCGCCACGATTGAGCGACTCAAGCCGGATGTGATCGCGGCCGGCAATATCGGTTGCATCACGCAGATCGGCGCCGGCACTGCCATCCCGATCGTGCATACGGTCGAGTTGCTCGACTGGGCGACCGGCGGCCCGGTGCCGGGAGGGCTCGAGGAGATCGGAGCGCGCGCGGCTCCGGAGAGATTGGTTGAAACTGTACAGTAAAGCGACGGAACAGTTTGGGAGGACTACGATGGCAAAAGCCAAGAATCGAAACAAGAAACGGAAAACCAAAGTGAAGAAATCAAAGCGCGCGGTCTCCGCGCGCAGGCCGAAGAAGGTGAAACGTTCGGTCAAGAAGGCCGTCCGTAAAGCAAAGCCGACGAAGGCCAAGGCGAAAAAATTCGTCGCCAAGAAATCGGCGCCGTCGAAGTCGAAGACTTATAAAATCCTGCTCATGGGTGCGTCTTACGGATCGCTGCTCGCATCCAAATTGCTGTTCGGCGGCCATTCGATCCATCTCGTTTGCCTGCCGGCGGAAGCCGATCTGATCAACGCCGAGGGCTTCAGAGTTCGCTTGCCGGTGCGCGGGCGGAGCGAGCCTGTTCTGCTGGAATCGCGCAAACTGCCGGGCAAGGTGACGGCCGGTCCCGCGGCCGGCGTCAATCCGAAAGATTACGACCTGATCGGCCTCTGCATGCAGGAGCCGCAATACCGTTCGCCTGGCGTGCGCGAGTTGCTCGATGCGGTCGGCAAGTCACGCGTGCCCTGCATGTCGATCATGAACATGCCGCCGCTGCCCTATATCAAACGCATCCCCGGGCTCGATCACAAAGCGCTTGAAGCCGCTTACACCGATCCGCGCGTTTGGGATTCGGTCGATCCCAGCAAGATCACGCTCAACAGCCCCGACCCGCAGGCTATTCGTCCGCCCGACGGCAACGCCAATGAACTCTTGGTCACGCTGCCGACCAACTTCAAATGTGCGCGCTTCGTGGACGATAAGGATACGGCAATCGTGCGTCAGCTTGAGAAGGACGTCGAAGCCGCGCGCTTCGACGCGCCGGAAGGCAAGATCGAACTGCCGGTGAAGCTGAGGGTCTATGAGTCGATCTTCGTGCCGCTCGCCAAGTGGGCGATGCTGCTGGCCGGCAATTATCGCTGCATCACCGCGGACGGCATGCGGACCGCGCAGGAAGCGGTGCACTCCAATATCGAAGAGGCGAGGTCGGTCTACAATTTCGTCAACGACCTGGTCGTCAAGCTCGGTGCCTCGCCGGATGATCTGGTGCCGTTCGAGAAATATGCCGCTGCCGCGCAGAGCCTGACGCGGCCGGCGTCCGCGGCACGCGCGCTCAATAACGGCGCGCCGAACATCGAGCGCGCCGACAAGCTGGTGCAGCTGATCGCCCGCCAGAAGGGTCTCAGCCATCCGGCGATCGATGCCCAGGTGGCGCTGGTGGATGCGCGACTCGATGCCAACCGCAAGAAGGCGGCGGCCTGATTCCGGCCGGCGCGTCACGCTGTTTCGACCTTTGGCGTCCGCCGGCATACTGGCGGGCGCCAAATTTTTATTGCACCGCAATGGTTTAGAATAGCCGTCCCTGGTTGTTCACAGCCGCCCCTGGAAAAACCGGCCGGTTACGTCCGTTCGGCCCTAATTCAATAACAAATTTCCATTCTGACCCCGAAAATTGTGACTTTGCCGCAACAGTCCGCTGCTTTCTGTCGATAGGGGGCTGAATCGCCTAAAAAGGCAGCAATTGCCGCCGTTTTCGTCTTGCTGTCACACGTGGTCAAAGATGTAAATTCGCCCGGTAATGCACGTCTTTTTGCGTAGGGACTGCTCGCAGCCGGAATTCATACGCAAAGGTGACGAGCGAACTGTATCGGCTGAAAGTCGATCGAACCAAAAGGGGCAGGGTCAATGAAAAAAGTTGTTTTGTCGGTAATTGCGGCGCTCGCATTTTCTGCGGCACCCGCATTCGCAGCCGATATGCCGGTGAAGGCGCTCAAGGCTCCCGCAGCCGCGCCGTCGCCGTGGGACATCGCGTTCGGCACCGCGTTCACCACCGACTACGTTCTGCGCGGCGTTTCGCAATCCAACCATAAGCCCGCGGTGCAGGGCTACTTCGAACTCGACTACACGGCCAACGAGTGGCTCAAGCTCTATGCCGGCGTTTGGGGGTCGAGTCTTTGGACCGGCTTCGCCGATGCGGAGTTCGATATCACCGCCGGCGCCCGATTTACCTGGGGCAATGCCGGCCTCGATCTCGGAGTTATCTACTATTACTATCCGGGCGGTAATAACCCGACCGCCCTCCTCTTCACCGGCAACTGGACCGAGGCCTACGCCAAGCCATCGTACAAGTTTAACGATTGGTTGACTGTTGGCGGCGTGTTCGAAACCGCCTTCAACGACTTCAACAACAAGGTCTCTCCCTTGGGAGTCTGGGCGGGCGATGCGGGCCACTATTTCGCAGCCGGCAATGCGGTCATCACCTTGCCGTGGAAGCCGATCGCTGACGTCACGATTTCAATTAACCCTGAGATCGGTTACGAGTGGTACAGCTCCGGTGTGACCACCAATCTCGGCTTTGTCAGCGACACTTATTGGGACGTTGGTCTCGATTTCAACTACAAGGCCGTTACGCTCGATCTGCGTTACTGGGGCACCACCGCGAAGCCCGGCGTCGCCGGCACCGCCGCAGCGAACCAGTGCAACACAGCGGTCGGCAGCGGCGGCAGCAGCAACCTCTGCGGCGATCGCTTTGTTGCGACGCTCAAGTTCGACACCAGCCTGTCGGCGCTTAAATAAGTCAACGACTGCCTCTTGGCTGCGATCAGCGGCGGCTCTTAACGAGCCGCCGCTTTTTTGCGCGGCGATCAAGCGCCGGAAGCGGTCGGCGCCAGGCTCCCCTCGCGCAGCCAATAGCGGTCGTTCTCGCGATTGAAGGCCAGCCGGCGCTGGTGGAACGCGGCCAGCGTCGAGCGGTGACCGATCGACACGATGGTGGCTGTGGCCAGCCGCTGCTCCAACAGCCGATAAAGCGCGGCCTCGGACGGCTCGTCGAGCGAGGCGGTCGCCTCGTCGAGAAACAGATAGTCGGGCGCATGCAGCAGCGCGCGGGCGATGCCGAGCCGCTGTTGCTCGCCGAGCGAGAGCAGCCGGTTCCAATGCGCCTCTTCCTCGATGCGCGAGGCCAAGCCCGGCAGGCCGGCCGCGCTGAGGGCCTCGGCGACGTGGGCCGTGTCATATGTGCCAGGCTCCGCCGGATAGGCGACTGCGGCGGCCAGGGGCGCGATCGGGAAATAGGGCCGCTGCGGCAGGATCATCAGCCGGGCGCCTTTCGGTACCGTGATGGTACCGGCGCCGAACGGCCAGACCCTCGCCAACGCGCGGAACAGCGTGGACTTGCCGGAGCCGGACGGCCCGCTGATCAGCACCCGCTCGCCCAGTTTGATCGTGAGGTCGCTGGCATTGACCAGCGGCACGCCATTGGGCAGTCGGACCGCCAGATCCTTGAATGTGACCGCGGTCGCATCGCCGGCCGCGACCTCGATCACCGGCGGCGTTACCGCCAGCGCACGCGCGGCCGCGACCGAAGCATCGAATCCCGACAGGCGTTCAATCACCGCGCGCCATTCGGCAAGGTTGCGGTAAAGCGTAACGAACACCGAGAGCGCGTTTTGCACCTGTCCGAAGGCGTTCGCGGTCTGCATCAAGCCACCGAGTTGGACGATATTGGCGAAATAGGCCGGGCTCACCATGACGAACGGAAATACCACCGCCGCCTGCGCGTAACTCGCCGTGAAGAAAGTGAGCTTCTTTTGCCGCGACATAATCGCCATCCAGTTAGCGACGACATTGGCAAACCGCATCAGCAGGCGGTCGCGTTCCGCGCGCTCGCCATCGAGTAGCGCGATCTGCTCGGAGTTTTCGCGCACCCGCACCAGGTTGAAACGGAAGTCGGCTTCGTAGCGCTGTTGCTGGAAATTGAGCGCGATCAGCGGGCGGCCGATAAAATGGGTGAAGGCGGTGCCGATGACGGCGTAGATCAATGCCGCCCAAAACAGATAGCCCGGAATGCTGAAGCTCATGCCGAACAGGTGCAGTGGCGCCGCCGCCGACAGTGACCACAGGATGATCATGAATGAGAACAGCGTGACGCAGGACGACAGCAATTGCAGGCCGATCGTGAGCGTCAGAGAGATGAATTGCGCGATATCCTCGGAGATGCGCTGGTCCGGGTTGTCGGCGGAGTCGCCCAGCAATTGCATACGATAGTGATTGGCACCCTCCAGCCAATGTTTGAGATAGCTGTCGGTCAGCCAGCGCCGCCAACGGATCTGCAGCCATTGATTGAGATAGAGCTGATAAACATTCAACGCGACAAAAAAGCTGGCCAGGATGCAGAAGTAGCCAAGCTGGTAGACGAAGACATCCCAATTTCGATCTTGCAGCGCGTTGTAGAACCGGCTGTTCCACTCGTTGAACAACACCGTGAGCGCGACCAGCGACAGTTCAATGCCGATCACCGATGCGAGCAGGATGCGGCCAGGCCAGCGATCCTCGGAGCGGAAAAACGGGCTGGCAATTCGCCAGACGACGGCGAGGGTCGAGAAGATGCCTCTCACGGGTGGTCTCCTGTTGCGGCGGTCTGCCGTGCGGGATGCAAAATGAAACTAACAATGGTTGGTCGAATGAGCGACGGCCGGTGGAATCGAGCGGCGAATGACGGCAAACTAATGGTCTAACGCAACGACGAACGCGAAGCGCCGGCGGCCTTGCGCCCAATCGGCAAGTCACACTAGCATGGCAGGGGAGATAGGCGTTCCGTTCGATTTTGCTCGACTTTCGTTGAGCGGCGTGCGCCGGTGCCTTTTATAAATTTCAAATAAGGCGGTCGAAGCGCCGCAAAGGGAGGAAGGCAATGAAAAACGAGCAAATTCCGCAAAAGTTTGATCGCCGCACGGTGCTCAAGACGGCCGCCGCCGCCGGCGTGATGCAGATCGCATCGCCCTTCGTGGTCCCGGCCTGGACGGCCGACAACGTCAAGATGGGAATGGTCGATCCGCTGACCGGTGTCTATGCGGCTCCAGCCGGAAACGAAGTCATCGGCGCCAAATACGCCGTCGAGCAGATCAACGCCAAGGGCGGCATCCTCGGGCGGCAAGTCGAGCTGTTGGTCGAAGATTCGGCGAATGACGTCGGCACCGGCGTGCAGAAGGCGCGCAAGCTGATCGAGCGCGACAACGTCAATTTCATTATCGGCGACGTGAATTCCGGCATCGCCGCGGCGATAGCGCAAGTGACCGCCGAAAAGAAGGTTCTTCACATCGTCTCCGGCGGTCACACCGATTCGATCACCGGTAAGGACTGTCACTGGAACGTCTATCGCGTCTGCAATACGACGCGGATGGAAGCGAACTCGGTGTCCGATCTGCTCTACAGCAAGTACGGCAAGAAGTGGCACTTCATCACGCCGGACTACGCCTTCGGCCACACGCTCTACGACGCCTGCGCCGCCAATCTGAAAAAACTCGGCGGCACGGTCACCGGCAACGAGTTGACCCCGCTCGGTACCACCGACTTCTCGGCCTACCTGATCAAGGCGAAGGCGGCCAACCCGGACGTGCTGCTGCTTCTCGTGCAGGGCTCGGATATGATCAACTGCCTCAAGCAGATCGTTCAGTTCGGTCTCGACAAGCAGATCCACGTCGCCGGCACCCAGCAAGAGTTGGAATCGCTCGCCGGGCTGCCACCCGAGGCGCGCATCGGCATCTGGATGTTCGAGTGGTATTGGAAGCAGCCGGGTGTTCCGCACGTCGCTGAATTCGTCGCCGAAATGCGTAAGCGTAACGGCGGCAAGGTGCCGACGGCGCGTCACTGGTTCGGTTACGTCTCGGCGATGACGTTTGCGCTCGTCGCCAACCAGCAGAAAACCCTTGATGCCGTCAAGCTTGCGCAGGCGCTGGGCGACTTCGAACTGCCGCCCGAGGTCAAGCTGCAGCCCAACAAGGTTTACTATCGCAAGGGCGACCATCAGTTGATGACGTCGGCTTTCGTCGGCGAAGCGGTCAGCAAAGGCAAGGACGACCCCGAAGATCTCTATCGTGTCGACTCGGTCGTGCCAGGTGACAAGACCGCGCCGTCCGTCGCCGACACCGGCTGCGAAGTGAAGTGGCCGGCCTGATCTGAATCCACAGCCTCCCGCCGGCGCCGCATGCACCCGCATCGCGCGCCGGCGGGAGTTTGAAATCCTGCAAGTAAAGTCATGACGCAGCTCCTGCTCTTCAACATCACGAACGGGCTCATTATCGGCGCGTTCTACGTGCTGATGGCGCTCGGCCTTTCTCTCATCCTCAATTTGAGCAACGTGATCAATTTCGCCCACGGCGGCTTTCTCGTCCTCGGCGGCTATATCGCCTACACCATCACGCCCTATGTCGGGTTTTGGGGCGGGCTGCTGATCGCGCCGCCGCTCACCGCGCTCATCGGGCTCACCGTGGAACGAATTTTGATCCGGCCGCTCTACGGCCGCGACCCGCTTTATAGTCTGCTGCTGACGTTCGGATTGGCGTTCATCATTGAGGACGGCACCCGGTTTATATGGGGCGCGCAGGGCAAGCCGGTGACGGTTCCGGCGTTCCTGGCGAAGCCGCTGAGCATCGATTTCTTTTTTATCACCGGCTACCGGCTGTTTATGGTCGCGGTTGTGGCCGTGACCGTGACATTGCTGTTTGCGTTCTTGCGCTACACGCGGATCGGCGTGCGAATCCGCGCCGGAACGCTCGATCTCGAAACGGTGTCGGCGCTCGGCATCAACGTGCGCGCGTTGCGTTCGCTCAACTTCGCGGCCGGAATTTTTCTCGCGGGCTTGAGCGGCGTGCTGGCGGCCGGTCAACTCGGGCTTGAGCCAACGATGGGTACCGGCCTTCTGATGCCGAGCTTTATCGCCATCATCGTTGGCGGGGTAGGCTCGCTCACCGGCACGCTGCTTGGCGGCCTGTTGATCGGTGTGGCGTCGGGCTTGACCGCGGTATTTTTCCCGGCCGCGAGCGAAGCCGTCATTTACGTAATGATGGCGGTGGTGCTGCTGATCCGGCCACGAGGCCTGCTCGGCGAAGAAGGCATGATGTCCACATGAGCGGCGAGCAAACCCGCAAGTTCGTCGTGCTCGCGGCGATCTGGCTTGCGCTGATATTTGCGCCTTACTGGATCGTTCCGCTGGGCGGCTACACGGCTTTGGCGACACGCGTTCTGGTGCTCGGGCTGGCGGCGATGTCGTTGAATTTCCTGCTCGGTTTCACCGGCGTGCTCTCGTTCGGCCACGCCGCCTATTTCGGTCTTGGCGCCTACGGCACCGGGCTCGCGCTGAAATTCATGACCGGCAGCACGCCGTTGTCGCTGGTCATGGGCATGTTGCTGGGCGGCGTTGCCGGCGGATTGCTGGGCGCGCTGATCGTGCGGCGGCGCGGGGTCTATTTCGCGATGGTGACGATCGCGTTCGGCCAGGTGTTTTATTACATCGCGTTCCAATGGAGTTCGCTCACCGGCGGCGACGATGGCTTACGCGGATTCTCGCGCCAGCCGCTCGACTTTGGGTTTTTCCAGATCGATATCCTGTCGAACACAAACTATTTTTATTATTTTGTGCTGGCCTGTTTCGCGCTTGCAGTCGCGGCCATGGGCATCATCCTGCGCTCGCCGTTCGGCCGCGGCATGATCGCCATCCGCGAGAACGAGCGCCGCGCGCGCTTTCTCGGCGTTCCGATCGAGCGCCACATCTGGATCGCGTTCACGCTGTCCTGTTTTTTCATCGCTCTCGCCGGCGGACTCTACGCTCTGGTCAACAATTTCGCCGATCCGAAGGGACTGCACTACAGCCAGTCCGGCGATTTCGTGATGATGGCGGTGATGGGCGGCATGCGCACCTTCTGGGGGCCATTACTGGGCGCGGTGGTGTTCGTCGTGCTGCAGGACTATCTGTCGAGCGTCACCATCAATTGGATGTCCTTTGTCGGCATGTTGTTCGTGCTGGTCGTGCTGTTCTTCCCGCGCGGCCTGCTCGGTTTCATTCGCCGCAAGCGAGAGGCATGACGGGCGTCCCATGAGCGTGCTCGAAGTCAAAAACGCCACCAAGCGCTTCGGCAGTCTCGTCGCCGTGCAAGACGTGTCACTGAAGGTCGGTGCGGGTGAGTTGCGCGCCATCATTGGCCCGAATGGCGCCGGAAAGACCACGTTCTTCAATCTCATCAGCGGTTTTTTCGGACCGAGTTTGGGCAGCATCGAGTTTGAAGGCCGCGACGTCACGCGTCTTGCCGCGCACAAGCGCGTTGCCCTTGGCATGTCGCGGACGTTCCAGATCACGGAGATATTTCCCGAACTGACCGTGTTCGAAAATATCCGGACCGCCACCGAAATCGCGGCCGGCTATTGCTTGCGGCCGTGGATCAGCGCAGCGGAGAAAGCCGACATCGGCCGGCGCGTTGACGAGTTGATGCAGATGGGCAGCCTGACGAGCAAGGCCGACCGGCTGGTCGGCGAACTCGCGCATGGCGATCAGCGCGCCACCGAGATCGTGATGGCGCTTGCCCTCAAGCCCCGACTGCTGCTGCTCGATGAGCCGACGGCCGGCATGGGCGATCAGGAAACCTACGACATCACCCAGTTGATCCGAAAGCTGCACCGCGACCAGAAGCTGACAGTTGTGCTGATTGAGCATGACATGCGCGTCGTCTTCCATCTCGCCGACCGCATCATGGTGCTGGCCGAAGGCAAGATGCTGGCCGAGGGAACGCCGAAGGAAATCGCCGCTAGCGAGGTGGTGCAGGCGGCCTATCTCGGGAAGGCAGCGGCATGAGCGGGATCGCGCTTGAGGCCGAGGGCCTTCATACTTTTTATGGCAAGAGTCATATTTTGCATGGCGTCGGCCTCGAAGTACGCGAGGGCGAGATCGTGACCTTGCTCGGCCGCAACGGTGCCGGCAAATCCACGACGCTGCGCAGTCTCATGGGCCTCACGCACGCACGCGAGGGCGCGGTGCGTATTTTCGGCAATGCCACGACCTCATGGCCGCCGTTCCGCATTGCCGCGCTGGGCGTCGGTTACGTTCCGGAAGGCCGCCGCATCTTTGCGAACCTTTCGGTCGAGGAAAATCTGAAAGTCCCGCTTGAGCGTCCCGGCCCCTGGACCATCGCCCGCGTCTACGAATTGTTCCCGCGACTGGCACAGCGCAAATCGAACAAAGGCCGTCAGCTTTCCGGCGGCGAGCAGGAAATGCTGTCGATCGCCCGCGCGCTGCTGTTGAACCCAAAGATTCTGCTGCTGGACGAGCCGTCGCAGGGTCTCGCCCCACTGATCGTGCAGGAAGTGTTCAAGGTCATCGTCGCCGCCCGCAAGGAAGGGATTTCCGTGTTGCTGGTGGAGCAGAACGTTCGCGCCGCGGTCGAGATCGCCGATCGCGCCTATGTGCTCGACGACGGGCGCGTGGTCTATTCCGGCGCCGCCGCCGAATTCGCCAAGGATGAGGAGCGCGTTCGCGCGCTCGCCGGCGCCAGCGCGGAAGAGTGGGAGCCGCGCGCTTCGTAACTTTTGGGGAGTATAATATGGCCCGTTCCGGCACGCCGCCGCTCAGCGCCACGCAGGCCGCGGCCGAAATCGCGCGCGGCGCACTGTCGGCCGAGGCCTATACGCAGGCCTGTCTCGACCGCATTTCCGAGCTCGAAAAAGCCGTCCACGCTTTCATCCACATCGACCCCGGTCACGCGCTGGCGCAAGCCAAGGCGCTCGACGAGCGCCGCCGCAGCGGCCAGCCGATCGGTCCGCTGCACGGCATTCCGGTCGGCATCAAGGACATCTTCGATACCGCCGACTACAAGACCGAATGCGGTTCGCCGCTGCTCAAGGGCCGCCAGCCGGCGCGTGATTGCGCGGCGGTGGCGCGGCTGCGTGCGGCCGGGGCGGTGATCATCGGCAAGACGGTAACCACCGAGTTCGCCTATTTCCACGCCGGCGCGACCCGCAATCCGCACGATCCCGAGCGCACGCCCGGCGGCTCGTCGTCCGGCTCGGCGGCGGCGGTCGCCGCCGGCATGATTCCGCTGGCGATCGGCTCGCAGACCAACGGCTCCGTGATCCGTCCGGCGTCGTTTTGCGGCGTCTACGGCGTCAAGCTGACGCACGGCACCATCTCGCGGCACGGCGCGCTGATTTTGTCGGCGGCGCTCGATCATGTCGGCGTGTTCGCCAACACGCTGGCCGACACGGCCCTGATCCTGGAGACGTTGGCCGGTTTCGACGAGAACGACGCCGATACGCGCCCGTTGGCCGCGCCGGCTTTCCGCGAAACGATGGCCGGGAAGCCGCCGACGCCGCCCCGGCTCGCCTTCGTGCGCACGCCGGTCTGGGACAAGGCTGATGCCGAAGCCCGTGCGGCATTCGAGAATCTCGCCAAGCGGTTAGGAGATTCTATCGCGACCGTCGACCTGCCGGATGACTACCGCGCCGCCTGGGACGATCAGCGCGTCATCATGTACACCGACATGGCGCACAATTTCGGCGAACTGGTCGAGCGCGGTGGCGACGCGTCGAGCAAGCAGTTGCGCGATCTCGTCGCCGAGGGCAGCCAGACGTCGGCATTGCGCTATCTGGCGGCGCGCGACAACTCCAAGCGTTATGCCGCCGGCATCGGCGACATTCTCAAACAGTACGACGCCATCCTGACGCCGTCGGCGCCGGGCGTCGCGCCCAAAGGAAACGCCACCGGCAATCCGGCCTTCAATACGCTGTGGACGCTGACCGGGCTGCCGGCGGTGTCGCTGCCGCTCTTGAAAGGCGAGGGCGGCATGCCGCTCGGCGTCCAGCTCGTAGGCGCGGCCGGCGACGACGCGCGGCTGCTGCGCACGGCCCATTGGCTGGTCAATAAACTCGCTTGATCAGGCGGGTGGCGGCGCGCCCAGGTTTTCCTTGAAGAACGCGATGGTGCGGCTCCAGGCCAGATCGGCAGCGGGCTTGTCGTAGCGGTTGCCGGTATCGTTGTTGAAGGCGTGATTGACGTTCGGATAAACCTCGATGGTGTAGCGCTTGCCCGCGGCCTTGAGCGCAGCCTCATAGGCCGGAATCCCGGCGTCGATGCGCTGGTCGAGCCCGGCATAATGCAACAGCAGCGCGGCCTGGATCGATTTCACCTGCTCGGCCGGCGGCTGGGCGCCGTAGTAGGCGACACCGGCCTTGAGGTCGGGCGAGAGCACCGCAATGCGGTTGACCATGCCGCCGCCCCAGCAGAAGCCGACCGCGCCAACTTTGCCGGTCGACTCTGCATGCTTCTCGAGAAACGGCACCGCCGCGGCGATACGCTTGCCGGTTTCGTCGGCGTTGAGCGTACCGATCATGTCGCGGCCTTTATCCTCGTCGGCCGGCGTGCCGCCGAGCGGCGACAACATGTCGACCGCGTAGGCGAGGAAACCTTCGAGCGCGATGCGGCGCGCGATGTCCTGAATATGCGGATTGAGCCCGCGATTTTCGTGAATGACGATCACCGCCGGACGCTTTCCCTTTGATTTGAGCCGCGCCAGATAGCCGCTGACCGGCGTGCCGGCCGCGGCATAAGACACCGTGTCGATCGCCAGCCGTGCATCGTCGGGCGCTATGATCGCGGCACGCGCGTAGTCGTTTTGCAACAACGGCAGCAGCGCCAGCGCCGCCGCGCTGGAGCCGGCGATCTTCGCCAGGCGGTCGAGAAACTCGCGGCGGTCCATGCCGCCATGCGTGAAACGATCGTAAAGGTCGACGATGCGCTGGTCCATGGAACTCTCCCGGCGGAAATTATTGCCAAGAATAGCACACCACGCCGTGACGAAAATTCCCTGTCCGCCGCAATGAAAAAGGGCGCGGCCGAAGCCGCGCCCTTTGCGTTCGAGAAAGTATCGGCCGGCTAAGGCTTACATCATGCCGCCCATTCCGCCCATGCCACCGCCGCCCGGCATGGCCGGCGCCGCATCCTTCGGCAGCTCGGCGACCATGGCTTCGGTGGTTACCAGCAGGCCCGCTACCGAACCGGCATCCTGCAGCGCGGTGCGCACCACCTTGGCCGGGTCGATGATGCCGGCCTCCACCATGTCGACGTATTTCTCTTCCTGGGCGTTGAAGCCGTAGGTCTCGGACTTGTGTTCCATGATCTTGCCGACCACGATCGAGCCTTCCACGCCGGCGTTCTCGGCGATCTGGCGGATCGGGGCTTCAAGCGCCTTGAGCACGATGTTGATGCCGGCCTGCACATCCGAGTTTTCGTCGCGGATGCGGCCGACTGCCTTCTTGGCGCGCAGCAATGCCACGCCGCCGCCCGGCACAATGCCTTCCTCGACCGCGGCGCGGGTGGCGTTGAGCGCGTCCTCGACGCGGTCCTTCTTTTCTTTCACTTCCATTTCGGAAGCACCGCCGACTTTGATCACCGCGACGCCGCCGGCGAGTTTCGCCAGCCGCTCCTGCAGCTTTTCCTTGTCGTAGTCGGAGGTGGTCTCTTCGATCTGCGCCTTGATCTGGTTGATCCGCGCTTCGATGTCGGCCTTCTTGCCGACGCCGTGCACGATGGTGGTCTTTTCCTTCTCGATGATGATCTTCTTGGCGCGGCCGAGCATGGCCGTGGTCACGTTCTCAAGCTTGATGCCGAGATCTTCCGAGATCAGCTGGCCGCCGGTGAGAATGGCGATGTCTTCCAGCATGGCCTTGCGGCGGTCGCCGAAGCCCGGCGCCTTTACCGCGGCCACTTTCAGGCCGCCGCGCAGCTTGTTGACGACGAGGGTGGCGATGGCTTCGCCTTCCACGTCCTCGGACAGGATCAGCAGCGGTTTGCCGGTCTGCACGACGGCTTCGAGCAGCGGCAGCATGGACTGCAGGCCGGAAAGTTTCTTCTCGTGCAGGAGGATGTAGACATCCTCCAGCTCGGCGATCATCTTTTCGGCGTTGGTGATGAAGTAGGGCGAGATGTAGCCACGGTCGAACTGCATGCCTTCGACGATTTCGACCTCGGTCTCCATCGCCTTGGCTTCTTCGACCGTGATGACGCCTTCGTTGCCGACCTTCTGCATCGCCTTGGCGATCATGCTGCCGATGGTGGCGTCGCCGTTCGACGAGATGGTGCCGACTTGGGCCACTTCCGCCGACGAGCCGACCGGCTTGGCGCGCTTCTCGATGTCCTTGACCACGGCGGTGACCGCGATGTCGATGCCGCGCTTCAAATCCATCGGGTTCATGCCTGCAGCGACCGACTTGGCGCCTTCCCGCACGATGGCCGCGGCCAGCACGGTGGCGGTGGTGGTGCCGTCGCCGGCCTTATCATTGGTCTTCTGCGCGACTTCACGCACCATCTGCGCGCCCATGTTCTCGAACTTGTCCTCGAGCTCGATCTCCTTGGCGACAGTGACGCCGTCCTTGGTGATGCGCGGGGCGCCGTATGATTTGTCGAGCACGACGTTGCGGCCTTTCGGGCCGAGCGTGACTTTCACCGCATTGGCGAGGATTTCGACACCGCGCAGCATGCGGTCGCGGGCATCGACGGAAAATTTAACTTCCTTGGCGGCCATTTCGAATTACTCCGTTGGGTTTATATCGGTCGCGCCCTCAGACGATCACGCCCATGACGTCGGATTCCTTCATGATCAGAAGGTCCTCGCCATCGAGCTTGACCTCGGTGCCCGACCACTTGCCGAACAGCACGGTGTTGCCGACCTTGAGATCGATCGGGATCAGCTTGCCGGACTCATCGCGTCCGCCGGGGCCGACGGCGATAATCTCGCCCTGGCTTGGCTTCTCCTGGGCGCTGTCGGGAATGATGATGCCGCCCTTGGTCTTCTCTTCGGCGTTGATGCGGCGCACGACGATGCGGTCGTGCAGGGGACGAAACTTGGTCTTGGCCATGGCTTCCTCGTCGGCGCTTTTGCGCGTGTGGTGACAAAATAGTCTCGAATTTGTAAGCCCTTAGCACTCTTTAACGGAGAGTGCCAAAACGCTGCCCGGGACATATTGCCTGGGCGGCAGGGTGTCAAGCAGGCGACGGCGTGAGTTTGGCGATGGCGCTGGAAGCGCCCCGGCAACAGCCGCAAAAAGTGGGTCGGCCGCCACGGAACCGGCGGATTGTAAAGGCTATTTACAGCAGCGCCGCGCTACCCTGCTTGCACTGCCCGCCAATGCCCCGCAAAGTCTCCCCGAACGCGGCTAAGGAGCCTGAATGAGCCCTGCAAAGCGATCCGGCCTGTCGACTGCTCTGGTTATAGCATTGCTCGGGCTCGGTCTGGCCGCCTGCTCGACGAGTATGCCGTCGTTGTTTCCCTCCCAGCAGCCGCAAGCGCCGCCCGCGCCCGAGGGCCTGCCGCTATTGCCGCCGGCTTTCCCGCCGCAGGATATCGTCGGGCGCTGGGGCCTTGCCGCCTACCACAAGGACGAGGACCGCGAACGCATCGAAGTGGCGGCGGCCGGCCAATGCAAGCAGCCTTACGTCATCACGCTCGGCCCGACTGGCGGCGTGATGATGCATCTCGCCGACCAGGCCACGCCCGAGGAACTGCGCCTGAAAGGCGCGCCCGGCCACAGGACCTTTATCGGTCCGCAGGGCGATCCGCCCGGCAGCGCGCAGGATCGCGAGGTCGTTACCTTCGACGGCCGCATGCTGATCTTGCGCTGGATGGATTCGGAAGTGCAGGGCCGCTACGGCACCATGGTCTATGTCCGCTGCCCGCCGGAAGGCGCCAAACTGCCGGGCAAGCCTAAGGCCAAGCCGAAGCCCAAAGCCGCCCCGAAGCCGATCCAGCCGCCCATCCAGCAACAGTAGTTGGCGCCGTCACCGGCCGCCTGGCGCCGCATGCCCGCTCTTCGTGACTTCATCGACGGTCCCTGGCGCGCGGTGCCGGTTCTCGGCGTCACGCAGATTTTGTCGTGGGGTACGATTTTCTACACGCCGGTGCTGATCGTGCCGCTGATCGCGGCCGAGCGCGGCTGGTCGATGTCGTTCGCCATGGGCGGCTTCTCGGTCGGGCTGCTGGCCGCGGGCTTGAGCGCACCTTATGTCGGGCGTTCGATTGACCGCTTCGGCGGTCATGTGGTGATGACGATCGGCTCGCTGATCGGCGCGCTCGGGCTGGTGCTGATCGGCCTCACCGCAGACCGCATCTCCTACCTCGCGGTCTGGGTGGTACTCGGCGTCGCCATGGCGGCGAACCTGTATGATTCCGCCTTTGCCACCTTGGGCCGCGTGTTCGGCGCCGGCGCGCGCTCGCCGATCACGGCGCTCACCCTGGCCGGCGGCTTCGCCTCGACCGTAAGTTGGCTGGCGACGCATTTTCTGCTCGAGGCCATGGGCTGGCGCGGCACCTATCTCGTGTATGCCGCGCTGCTCGCCTTCATATCGGCGCCGCTGCATGCGTGGGCCTTGCCGCGCGAACGCTTCAAGTTGCAGACCACGTTGCCCGCCGACGGACCGGCGCCGCCGGCCGTGCTGCCGCCATACGGATTGCCGTTCATCCTGGTCGCCGGCGCGTTCGCGACCTATGCCTTCGTTCCCTCGGGGCTCTCGGCGCATCTGCTGGCGATCTTCGCGCGCTCCGGCATCGACGCCGGAACGGTGGTGTGGATCGGTGCTCTATTCGGACCGGCGCAAGTCGGCGCGCGGCTGATCGAGTTCGCCTTCGGCGGCAATCTGCATCCGTTGTGGGTGGCGCGCTTCGCGTTGTCGGTCTTGCTCTGCGCCTTCGTCATGCTGGCGGTACTCGGATTTTCAGTGCCGGTGGCGGCGGCATTTGCGTTGTTGTTCGGCGGCGCCAACGGGCTGGTCACCATCACGCGCGGCGCCGTGCCGCTGGCGCTGTTCGGCGCCTCGGGTTACGGTCGCTTGATGGGCCGGCTCGCCGCGCCGTTCCTGCTGGTGCAGGCGGCGGCGCCTTTGGTGATGGCGCTCGTGGTCGACCGCGCCTCCGACCCGGCGGCGCTCGCGCTCGCGGCAGCCTTCGCCGCCGCCGCGCTGGTTTGTTTTATTCTGATCAGGCGGCCGGGCTAGCCCGCGGCCTACTCGAGTTTTCCCATCTTCTTCACTGCGGCGATCAGCCGGGCGCTATCGACCTTGAAGAACTCGGCAAATTCCGTCGAATCTTGATAGGCCGGCGGACTTCCGGCGGCATCGAAAACCCGCACGACATCCGGGCTCTTGATGGCTTGCCGCACCGCGTCGCGCAGCCGCGTGATGATCGGGTCCGGCACCCCCTTGGGGGTGAAGATGCCCGCCCAGATGTAGAACTCGACGTCGGCATAGCCGAGCTCCTTGAATGTCGGGGTGTTGGGGAAGCTGTCGATGCGCTTGGCGCCCCAGTTGGCCAGGACGCGCAGCTTGCCGGCATCGACTTGCGGCTTCACCACGCTCGGGGCGGATGCCAGCGCTTCGACGGTTGCCGACAACACGCCGGTCAGCGCGGGACCCGCGCCACGGAACGGAACGTGCAGCAACTTGATCCCGGCGGCTGATGCAAACATCTCCATCGCCACATGCAGCGTGCCGTAAGGTCCGGACGATCCGTAGGGAATTTGTCCGGGGCGCTTCTTGGCGTCTTCGACGAATTCATGAATGGACTGCCAGGGCGCCGAACTAGGCACCGCAAACAGCGTTGGATCGGCCAACACCCGCGCCAAGGGAAACAGTTGCGAAACTTCGTAGGCAGGTTCGCGCCCGTTCAACCGGTCCGCCTCCGGCAGAACGGCGAGCGACGACAGCGTCATCAACAGGCTGTAGCCATCAGGTGCGGCGCGGGCGACCACCGCATTTCCGATCGATCCACCAGCACCGCCGGCGCGATTTTCGACGATAACCGGCTGGCCGAGAACTTTTTCGAGCGCCGCCGCCATTGGGCGGGCGGCAAAATCGGCTTGCCCGCCGGGCGGGAAGGGCACGACCATCATCAGGTTTCGGGCCGGCCAATTCGTTTGGCCGAGAGCCGGTGCGCCGAACAGTGACAGTGTGGTGGGCGGCACCGCGGCCCACATCGCGTTCTTGAGAAAACCTCGCCGATCCATCGCGCTTGCCCCCCCGACAACAATTGGCCGCGCCGGGACCGGTCCCGAGGCGGCTCTTGAATAGAGTGGAGGGTAGCAGACGGCGGGATTTGCCGATAGGCGCTGATGCGAGCCTGCGCTAGGCGAACATATCGTCGATGTCGCTTTGGCTGGTGTGGCCGGAGGCGCCGTCGAGGCGCGGGCCGTTGATCAGTCCTTGCTCGGCCGCCGGCTTAACGGCCGGCGCTTCGCTGACTTGCATTTTACTTCGATCAAGCATGCCGGCCACCTTGTCCTCGATCGTGGTCAAGGTCGCGATCACGTTGCCGATGCGCTGGCCGCCGAGATCCTGGAAATTGCATGCCTCGTAGATATGCACGACGTGGTCCTGGATGTCCTGGCAGAGCCCGCGCTCGAAATCGGTCTTCAGCGCGGCGGTGAGCGCCCGTGCGCTCTCGTCGATCACTTCGGTCGATTTCAGAATTTTTACCGTGGCTTTTTCCATGCCCTCGACCGCGGCGCCGAGTTCGCCGGCCGCGCGCGTCATGCGCCGGTCGTCGCCGTCGCCGATCAACGCAGAAAGCTCACGTCTGTTGCGGGCGATTGTTTCGTGCAGGAGGGCGAGCTCGGCCGCGAGCTTTTGCACCGTGGCGTCGGCATCAGGCTGCGCGACGTTGCGCTCGGGCGCGGGCCGCGCCGCGATGCGGCTGCCGAACATCTGCTCGACGCGAAAAACTTTACGCTGCACGCCATGCCCCCTGGCATCTCCGGTGACCCATTTCTATCAGAGCGGCGATTAACGCTGCGTTGCGCATAAATTGAAATCTAAACGGGGCGTTTACCATGACGCACCGCCTTTTACGCAAAATAAACTCTAACGCCACGCTAACGCGCCAATGCAGCGGCGCCGCGCCGGCAATTTACCGAACGGTGGTGCTTTGGGCTTGTACTGGCCCGGTGCGACGAAACGCGTTCATGAGTGCGCCGATGCAGCGTTCCTTCCTGGCAGCTTTGGTTCTTGTTTTCACAGGTTCGGGTGCCTTGGCGCAGATGCCGCAGACCCCGCCGATGGTTCTGGTGGCGCAGCCGCCGCAAATGCAGGCCAGCCTCGGCGGCGGTTTCATCGAATATCTGTTCGGCGATCATGGCTCGCAGCCACCCGCGCCGCCGCCGGTGATCTATGGCGATCCGGGGCAGGGCGCGCCGCAGGTCTATGCCAATAACGGCCCGGTCGATCCGATGCTGGAGCAGCAAGGCGTCGAGATCGATCCGCAATACTTGCGCCAACGCGTCGACTATCAAATCAAGGAAGCGCCCGGCAGTATCGTGATCGATACGCCGCATCATTTCCTCTATCTTGTCGAAGCTGGCGGGAAGGCGATGCGTTACGGCATCGGCGTCGGCCGGCCCGGCTTCACCTGGTCGGGCGAGCACAAAGTGTCGGCCAAAAAAGAATGGCCGGACTGGGTGCCGCCCAAGGAAATGCTTGAGCGCAAGCCGGATCTGCCGCACTTCATGGCCGGCGGCCCGACCAATCCGCTCGGTGCTCGCGCGATGTATCTCGGTTCGACGCTCTACCGCATCCACGGCTCGAACGAGCCCTGGACCATCGGCCACAACGTCTCGTCCGGCTGCATCCGCTTGCGCAACGTCGATATCATCGATCTCTATGATCGCGTGAAGGTTGGCGCCAAGGTCGAGGTTCTTTAGTCCGGGACCGCCAGCGTGACGCCGTGCTCCGCCAGCGCCCGCGGAAATTCGTCGGAATTGAAATAAGCCAATTCTTTTTCGCGCTGGCCGGTGAGCGGATCGAGCCGCTTTAATTCGGCATCGACGAAGCCGGGATGACACATGATCAGCCCGCCATCCGGCAGCCCGGCTAGAAAACGCGGGAACGTCTTGGCGAAATCGGATTTCAAATCATAGGCGCCGGCGAAGGCCGGATTGGTGGCAACGCCCGCCCACCTGGCCTTGCGGCGAAAACCGACGCTCAAAATATCCAGCAGCAATTCCTTGCGGCCCTTGAGCCGCCGCGCCGAGCGCGCGCGGCCGCATTGCCGGACCCACGCCCTGGGAGCCCGTTCCGCCGCCGCCTTGAGTACGGCATCGCGCACCTGCGGAAACAGTTGCACGTGTTGATGCCCGTCGATGAAGTCGGGCGGCCGGCCGAACGCCGCGACGAAGGCTTGCACCTGCGCACTGACCTCGCGCGCCAGTTTTTCGCCGTTGAGCCGGCGCAATGTCGCGAGCCGCATTACCGTCTTGAGCGGCAGGAATTGGCCGTTGAGCAGCGGCGCGAAGCCCTCGCTCAGCGGCTCGAACGGCGCGGTCAGCGTGACATGCAGGCCGAGCGCGGCGCGTTTGCTACCGGAATTGAGTTTGTCGAGCGCCGCGGCTTCGTTGGCACCGAGATGCGGCGCCATCGTCATCACCGAGACCGCATTGAGCCGCCCGCGCGCGATCAATTCGCGGATGCCGGCGTTGACCGCGGGAGAAATGCCGTAATCGTCCGCGCACAGCCAGATCCGGCGCTGGGCTGGCGCCACGTTGCGCCTACTCCGCCGCGCGCGCGCTTGCCGGCCGCGCTTTGGCGGAAGCGTTTGCGGTTTTCACGCTGTGCTCGGCGACGAAATAGACCGGGCGCGCTTTGATCTCGGACAACAGTTTGCCGACATATTCGCCGAGCACGCCGATCATCAGCAATTGCACGCCGCCGATCACCATCACGCTGACCACCAGCGAGGGATAGCCGGGCACGTCTTTGCCGAACAGCAGCGTCTCGATCAGAATCCAGCCGCCGAAGAACAGCGCGGTAACGGCGAGGATCAGGCCGAGCAGGCTGGCGATGCGCAGCGGCGCCACCGTGAACGACGTCAGCCCTTCGATCGACAGGCCGATCAGCGTCCAGACATTCCAGCTCGTCGCGCCGTGCGCGCGCGCCGCCGGCTCGTAGTCGACGCGCACTTGTTTGAAGCCGATCCAGGTCGCGAGCCCCTTGAAGAAGCGGTTGCGCTCGGGCATCTGCCGCAGCGCCGCCGCCGCGCGCGGCGACAACAGGCGGAAATCGCCGGCGTCCTCGGGAATCCTCTGGCGCGCGCCCATGTTGACCAGCGCGTAGAACCAATGAACGCCGGTGCGGCGCATCCAGGACTCGTTTTCGCGGTGCGCTTTGGCGGTGTAGACCACGTCGTAACCGTCATCGAGCCAGCGCGCCACCAGCGTGCCGACCAGATCGGGCGGATGCTGGCCGTCGCCGTCCATAAACAGCACAGCATCGAGCCGGGCATGACCGAGGCCGGCGAGCAGCGCCGCCTCCTTGCCGAAATTGCGCGACAGCGTGACCACCTGGATGTCGAGCGGATCGGCGATCAGCCGATGCGCGATGTCGTTGGTGCCGTCGGTGCTGCCGTCATCGACATAGATGACTTCGGTGGCGAGACCGCGCTTGACCTTGAGCCAGCGCGCGACCTCGGCGATGCGCTCGTGCAGCGCGGCGAGACCCCTGGCCTCGTTGAACACCGGCACCACGATTGAGAGGCCGGGCGCCGACGCCGATCGCGCCGCGCGGGTGGTGGATTTGGCCGGTTTCGCCGCCATTTCGCGTTGATCCGTTGGTTTCGGCGCGATCTATAGCGCATGGGCCGCGCCCTGTCGCGCCTGCGTCAAAATGCTATTAACGGGCGATGATTCCGGCGCCCCTCAAGAACATTATCGACCGTCTCACCGTGGCTTGGCACGAGCGCGCGGTCGCCCTCAAGGCGATCAGCTTCGCCCTGGTCGGGCTGGTCAACACCGCCATCGATTTCAGCGTTTTCTGGACCACGGTCACTTACCTGGGGTGGCCTCTGGTACCGGCAAACGTGCTGTCCTGGCTGGTGGCAGTGTCGTTTTCCTACGCGATGAACTCCTTCATCACGTTCGGGCCGGAATCGGGCCGCGTGCTGCGCTGGCGCGATTACGCGACCTTCGCCGCCTCCGGTGTCGCCGGCATGTTGGCGAGCACGGCGACGCTGTTCGCGCTCTCTTATGTGCTGCCGCTGCTGGCGGCGAAACTGATCTCGATCCTGGTCAGCTTTGCGGTCAATTTTTCGCTGTCCCATTTCGTGGTATTCCGCGTTCGGCCGCCGGGCGCTACCAAATAGTGCGGACGTTGAGTTGAGGGTGTGATGCAATACGACAATAACCTGATCGCGCGGTGGCCGAGTTTCGTCACCCATCTCGAATGCGCGATGACCGGCGAGCGGCACGAAGCCGACCAAGTCCACAACCTTTCGCGCGCCGGCAAGCCGCTGCTGGTGCGTTACGATCTCGCCGGCGTGCGCAAGGTGTTCACGAAAGAAGCATTGGCGCAGCGCGCGCCCGATCTGTGGCGCTACCGCGAGCTGCTGCCGGTGCGCGATCCCAAAAACATCGTCAGTCTTGGCGAAGCGATCACGCCATTGATCCGCATGCCCAAGCTTGCCGCCAAGCTCGGCGGCGGCGAAATCCTGGTCAAGGACGAAAGCCGGCTGCCGACAGGCTCGTTCAAGGCGCGCGGCCTGGTGATGGCGGTGTCGATGGCCAAGGCGCTTGGCATCAAGCACATGGCGATGCCGACCAACGGCAATGCCGGCGCGGCGCTCGCGGCCTACGCCTCGCATGCCGGCATCAAGACCACGATCTTCTGTCCGGAAGACACGCCGGAAGTAAACGTCAGCGAAATCGCGCTGCAGGGCGCGGCGGTCTACCGCGTCAACGGCTTGATCGACGACTGCGGCAAGATCGTCGGTGAGGGCAAAGCCAAAGTCGGCTGGTTCGACACCTCGACCTTGAAGGAGCCGTACCGGATCGAAGGCAAGAAGACGATGGGGCTGGAGTTGGCCGAGCAACTCGGCTGGAGCATGCCGGACGTAATCTTCTATCCGACCGGCGGCGGCACTGGTTTGATCGGCATGTGGAAGGCCTTCGCCGAGTTAGAAGCGATCGGTTTCATCGGCAGCAAGCGTCCGCGCATGGTCGCGGTTCAGGCCGCCGGCTGCGCGCCGATAGTGAAAGCTTTCGAGGCCGGCGAGGAGCATGCGCCGCGCTGGGAAAACTCGCACACCATCGCGTCCGGCATCCGCGTGCCGCAGGCGATCGGCGATTTTCTGATTCTGCGCGCCGTGCGCGAGAGTGGCGGCTTCGCCATCGCGGTCGAGGACGGTGCGATAACGGCTGCGCTCGACGAGATGGCGCGCGAGGAGGGGTTCTTGCAGTGCCCGGAGGGCGCCGCGACTTATGCCGCCTACAAGCAGAGCGTGGCTTCAGGCCGCGTCAAGAAAACCGATCAGGTGGTGCTGTTCAATTGCGCCAGCGGGCTGAAATATCCGCTACCCAAGATCGAGCGTAAGCTCGACCGGCACAAGCCGATTGATTTCGCATCACTCTAAGCTGATAGTTTTACCCGGGCGCATGATGGTTGCGAGGAAGAGAATGAAAAAACTGATTATTGCCTGGGCGGCGATGATGGCTTTCATCGTATCGGCCGGCGCAGAAGATTATCCCTCGCGGGCAATCACCATGATCGTTCCTTTCGCCGCCGGCGGGCCGACCGACGTGCTGGCGCGCATCATGGCGGAGGGAATGCGGCCTTCGCTCGGGCAGAACGTGCTGGTCGAGAATGTCACCGGCGCCGCCGGCAGCATCGCCGTCGGCAAGGCGGTGCGCGCGGCGCCCGATGGCTACACGCTCAGCATCGGCCATTGGAGCACGCACGTGATCAACGGCGCGATCTACAAATTGCCGTACGATCTGCTCACCGATCTTGCGCCAATCTCGCTGCTGGCCAGTAACCCGCAATTGATCGTCGCCAATAACACCGTGCCGGCCACCGACCTGAAATCGCTGATCGCCTGGATCAAGGCCAACCCCGACACAGTGGCGGCCGGAACGGCTGGGCCCGGTAGCGCGTCGCATATCGGCGGTATTTATTTCCAGCAATTCAGCGGAACTCATTTTCTGTTCGTGCCTTATCGCGGCACGGCGCCTGCGATGCAGGATCTGATCGGCGGACGAATCCAGTTGCTGCTCGATCAGTCTTCGAACTCGCTGCCGCAGGTGCGCAACAAGCAGATCAAGGCCTTCGCGGTCACGTCCAAGACGCGGTTGGCCGCGGCGCCGGACATTCCGACGGTCGATGAAGCCGGCTTACCGGGCTTTTATATTTCGGTGTGGCAGGCGCTGTGGGCGCCGAAGGATACTCCGAAGCCCATCATTGCAAAGCTGAATGCGGCCGTGCAGGTGGCGCTTGCGGACCCCGCCGTGCGCAAACGTCTCGCCGATCTCGGTCAGGACATTCCGCCGCGCGAACAGCAGACGCCAGAGGCGCTTCACGCCTACCAAAAAGCCGAAATCGAGAAATGGTGGCCGATCGTCAAGGCGGCCAATATCAAGCTGGATTAAGCGAGCTTCGCCTCGAGCTTGGCGTAGAGCGGGTTTTCTTTCGAAAACACGTAATCGAGATCGGCCACCGCCACCGCTTCAGCGCCGTTGTCGCGCAGGAAGCTGGTGAGCGCGTAGACCTGCTCGGGCGGGCAGTGCAGCGTCAGCATGCCAGAGGAGCTCGGGCCCCCGAACGGCGCGACCACGCCAAATTTATTTTGTGCGGTGTCGACCAGTCCGGCATCGCTCGTGGCAAATTGCGCCCGCACTTCGCGAAACGCCCGCGCGCGCGCCTGCGCGGCCACGCGATCCAGAATCACGCGCACGGTCTCGCGTTCGCTCGCGCCCCAAGCGGCGCTACGCGCGGCCACCAGATTGGCCTGCGAGCGCAGGACCACGCCATCCTCGATCACTTTGAGCCCGTTGGCGGCAAGCGTCGCGCCGCTGGTGGTGATGTCGACGATCAGCTCGGCGGTGCTGGCGCCCGGCGCGCCTTCGGTCGCGCCCGAGCTCTCGACGATGCGGTAATCGACGATGCCGTGGCTTGAGAAGAAGCCGCGCGTTAAATTGATGTATTTGGTCGCCACCCGCATCTTGCGGCCGTGATGATGGCGGAACGAGGTGCCGACGTCGTCGATGTCGGCCATGGTGCGCACGTCGATCCAGGCCTGCGGCACCGCGACCACGACATTGGCGAAACCAAAGCCGAGCCCTTCGATCAACACCACTTTGCTGTCGGCGTCGGGGATCATCTCGCGCACCAGGTCCTCGCCGGTGACGCCAAGATGCACCGCGCCCGCCGCAAGCTGCGCGGTGATCTCGGATGCTGACAAATAGGCCACTTCGACGCCGTCGAGCCCGGCAATGGCGCCGCGATAATCGCGCGCGCCGCGCGGCTTGATCAGCGTCAGGCCCGAGCGGGCGAAGAAGCTTTCGGCGTTTTCCTGCAGCCGGCCTTTCGCCGGCACCGCCAGAACCAGAGGCGCGCTCATGCCGCGCCTCCATAGACCGAAAGCCGCTCGATCCAGGCCGCGAAGCCAACCGCCGCGATCGGCGCAGGCGTGCCGAGCCGGGTGAACAGACCGTCGTAGCGCCCGCCGGCGACCAGCGGATCGCCGGTGCGCGTCGGGTCGGTCAGTTCGAACACGAACCCGGTGTAGTAGTCGAAGCCGCGCCCGAACGCCGTCGAGAAGCGCACGCGCTTGAGATCGATGCCGCGCGCGGCCAGGAACCCGGTGCGGCTCTCGAACAGGTCGATCGCCGGCGCCAGGGCGGCCGTCATGTTGCCTTCGCCGGCGAGCGCGCGCAGTTCGGCCGCCGCTTCGTCGGGATCGCCCTGGATTGCGAGGAAACGCTCGACCAGTGCGCGTACGTCGCGCGGCAGTTTCGCGCTGACGCCGAGCGCCGATTGTTCGAGGAAACGCTCCGCGATCTCGGCGACCGAACGGCCGCCGACCGCGTTGATGCCGGCAATCGACAGCAAATCGGTGACCAGTGCGTGCGCGCCTTTCGGATCGGAGCCGGCAAGCGCCGCCAGCACGCCCTGATACTCGGGGCGCGAATTGTTGCCGCCCAACACCAGCCGGTCGAGGTCCTGCGCCAGATTGGTCTTGCGGTTGAAATCCTTCACCAGCCGCCGCTTCCAGGCCGGCGGCAGATCGAGCCCGGCGATGAGGCCTGCGAACAGCGCGACATCGCCGATTCGGATGTCGGGTGCGGTCAATCCATAATGCGCGGTGGCATCCAGCCCGAGCGACAACATTTCGGCGTCGGCCGCCGCTTTGTCGGGCCGCCCGAACGATTCAATGCCGGCTTGCGGGAATTCGCTCGGCCCGTCGTTGCGGTGACGGAACACCGGACCGAGATAGCAATAATTCGCCGGCTTGCCGGCAAGCGGCGAGGCGAGATAATCGAGCGACACCGGAATCGTGAGATCCGGCCGCAGGCAGAATTCGCCGCCGCCCGGCGCGGTCGTCAGATACATGCGCCGGCGGATGTCCTCGCCCGAAAGATCGAGGAACGGTTCGGCCGGCTGCAGAATGGCGGGCGCAATACGGGCGTAGCCGGCGCGCTCATAGGACGCGACCAGCGCCTCCGCCCGCGCGTCGGGCCCTTTCGAATCGGTGGTATTGCGCGCGTCCATCATTGTTCCAAGCACGTGATTGCGGCGGCCATTTAACACGAGAGCTTTAAGGATTCGACGCCGATTGCCCCTTGGCCTTAACGCCGCCTGGCCTCAAATGCTTGGCGTCGTTAACGAATTTCGATGGTTCCAAAACGCAGCAAATAAGTGTGGTTCGTGTGCCCGCACCTGATGGATAAGTGGCTGTGCGCGTAAGACAAATTCAACACAACCGGTATTAAATGCGGCCGGGCTGGGAGACGATTGCAATGACAGAGCCGGTCAAGCGCGCCGTCGTCGATGCCTTCTACCAGGCCTATGCCGAACGTGACGTCGAGACAGTCGCGCAATTTGTCGGCGACGACGTCGAGTGGACCATCAGCGGGCCGGTCGAGGCCCTGAAGTTCTGCGGCACCTATCACGGCAAGGCCGCCGTTCTCGACTTGATCGGACGGCTGGTGCCGGAAGTTTTCCAGGTGTTCTGCTTCGTGCCGAGCACGATTCTGGTCGATGGCGACAAGGTGTCCTCGCTCAACCGGCTCTGGGCCAAGCGCACCGAAGATGGCCGCGTCATCAGCTACCGACTCGCGCATTTCATGCGTTTCGAAGACGGCAAGGTGGTTGAGAATTTCTCGCTGATCGACAGCTTCGACGCCGTCGAGCAGGTGCTCGGTCATCCGCTTGCCATGCAGGCAGATCGAAGCGGTGCTGCTGGTAATGTGGTGGCGTTATGAACAATGCCGTGCCGCGTGCTGTCGTCGACGCGTTCTACGCCGCCTACGCCGCCCGTGACGTCGCCAGAATAGCCCCATTCCTCGCTGACGACGTGCAATGGACGATCAGCGGGCCAGTCGACTATTTGAGGTTCTGCGGAACGCATCGCGGCAAGGCTGCCGTGCTCGATTTGATCGAGCGCCAAGTTCCCGCCGTCCTGCGTACCTTCAGCTTTGTGCCGGACAGCATTGTGGTGGATGGCGAGCACGTTGCGATGCTCAGCCGCCAGTCGTCGAAACGGGCGGTTGACGGCCGCGTCATCAGCTACCGGGTTGCAAATTTCTTGCGCTTTCGTGACGGCCAGGTAGTCGAGAATCTCTCGCTGCTCGACAGCTTCGACGCCGTCGAGCAGGTGCTCGGTCATCCGCTCGACCTGAAAGGCGGCCATCCGGCGCCGGGCAATCGTATCGCCGTCTAGGCGCCGCACTTTCATCGTTCCATCGCCGTGTTATGATCGCGCATCGCATCCGCAAGGGAGATGCCTGTCATGCGTCGTCTCGCCGTGATCGCCGCCGTTTTAATGTTCGCCGCGCCCGCATTGGCGCTCGACCTGCCGACGCGCAAGGCCGGGCTGTGGGAAATCAAGATGGAATTCCAGGGCCGCAGCAATCTGCCGGTGCAGATCATGAAGCAATGCACCGACGCGGCCAGCGATAAATTGATGACCTATAATTTCGGCGGCGCGGCCGAGCGCGATTGCCCCAAGCGGGACATCAAGAATTCCGGCAACACCATCACCATCGACTCGGTCTGCAAATTCGGCGCCGCCACCAGCACCTCGCACGCCGTGGTCTCGGGCGACTTCAATTCCGCCTATACCGTCGACGTCACCTCGACGCGCGAGGGCGGCCCGCCGGTGCCGGGCGCGACGCCGGGCCGCGAAACCCACATGTCGATTGCGGCGAAATGGGCTGGTCCCTGCGCCGCGGGGGCAAAAGCCCGGCGACATCGTCATGAGCAACGGCATGACCATGAACGTGCTGGACCTGCAAAAGCGCGCGCCGCCGCAGAAGCCGTAAAGCTCAGCCGGTCCGGCTGACTGTCACGTCGACCGTAATCCCGAGAAACTCGGAACCGGCGCCGATGAAGGTCCCGGAAATCGGGATCGCCTGCGACGGATCGCGCGTCACCGCCGCGCGGATGAGGTTTTCCCCGGCGATCAGCCCGTTGGTCGGGTCGTATTCGACCCAGCCGGCGCCCGGCAGATAGACGTCGGCCCAGGCGTGGGTCGCGCCCGCGCCCTGCATGGCGGCGCCGCCGTCGAGCGCCGGATCGTACAGATAGCCGCTGACAAAGCGCGCGCCGAAACCGAGACTGCGCGCCGCCTCCATGAACAGCAGCGCGAAGTCGCGGCAGGTGCCGCTTTTCTTTTCGAGCGTTTCGAGCGGCGACTGGGTGCCTTCCTCGTAACGCTCTGAATAGGCGAACTCGCTGCGGATGGCGCCGTTCATGTTGGACAGCACATTGTAGGTCGGCAGCGGCGTCTGCGGGGTGAAGCGTCTGGCCCAGGCATCCACCACCCCGCGCGGATCGGGTAATGCCGGTCGAGCAGCCGGCCGAGATCGCCGCGGTCATTGGCCGAATAGACGAACGGATACATCTGCGCATCTAGCGCGATCGGGAACACCGGCCGCGCCAGCCCGTAGCGCTCGAGATGCAGCGTGCTCACGATGGTCAGTTCGGCCGCGGCCTGCGCGAATTCGACCTGCGCCACCGAGTTGCCGAACACGTCGTGCAGCCAGTTCAGCGTGCCGGGTGGCGACAGCGTCAATTCGGCGTCGACCAGCCGCAGGTCGTGGCTATCGCGCGGCCGCAGCATCAGCCGGTGCGGTCCGAACGTCACCGGCAGGGCATAGCGGTAGCTGGTCGCGTGGCGGACCGTCAGGTGCTTCATGAAAGGGGACTAGCCGGTTGCTCTCGGCTCAATCTTGTTTGCCGGGCTCGGCTTGGCAAGGCGGCTCGCCGTCTTGCGGCGCGGAAGGCTGGATTGGCGGGCTTTTTTCCGCATCGGGGCGGCGAGGGCTCTGCGGTTCCTTCGGCAAGGCGAAGCCGCGCCCGGTATGGCGCTGCATCGTTTGTTGTACAGGATAGGCCCAACGCTCGGCCACGACGCTTCTCTCCGGCATTTTTTCTGATTGGGGGAGAAATGCGCGGGTGCGCCGTTGGTTCCGGCGGCGGCGAATATTTTGCCGAACACATGCGAAATCGATTTAGACCCGTTCGTCCCCGCGAAAGCGGGGACCCAGGGCGGCAATTCTGATCAGCGAAAGAACTGGGTTCCCGCGTTCGCGGGAATGAACGGAGTGTGCGTCACACCCCGCCGAGCTTGTGCCGGGCGAGCAGCTTGCGGACTTCCTCGACCAGGTTGGCTTCCTTCACGGCGGACTGCGCCTCGGCCTGCTTCTTGAGGTATTCGTCGCGGTCCGTGAGGTCGCTGGGCGCTGAGCCTGCGATCAGGTCGCGGAGCTGCACTTCGCCTTTGGCCTTTTCATCGGGCCCCTGGATCACGGCGCAAGGGCTGCCGCGCTTGTCGGCGTATTTGAGCTGCTGCCCTATGCCGTGTTTGGGGTTGCCGAGATAAAGTTCGGCGCGGATGCCGGAGTTGCGAAGGTCGGCAGCGAGTTTCTGGGACGCCTGCACATTCTCGGCGCCAAACACCGTGACCAGCACGGGACCCGCCGATGGTTTTGCATCGAGCTTGCCGAGCGCGGTCAGCGCGGCCTGCAGCCGCGACACGCCGATGGAGAAGCCGGTCGCCGGTACCGGCTCGCCGCGAAAGCGCGACACCAGCCCGTCATAGCGTCCGCCGCCGCCGACGGAGCCGAAGCGCACTGGACGGCCTTTGTCGTCTTTGGTTTCGAAGGTGAGTTCAACCTCGTAGACCGGGCCGGTGTAGTACTCGAGACCACGCACGACCGAGCGATCTATTACAACGCGATCCTCATAACCAGCAGCAACGATTAGGCTATAGATTCCTATTAGGTCGTTTATTCCTTTGTCCAAAGTGTCCGGTGGTACAGATCCCAATAGCTTGCTGATCCGATCTTGTTTGTATTTCTCGAAATCAAATCTCTGTTCTTTTTTCTTTTCGGCGTCTTCGAGTACTTCTATTGGAATCAACTTTTCATTCGTATATCCCGCACCAACGCTCACGATGCTGCTTGTAATGTAATTGTTAGCAGCGATCGTTAGATGTGCACCCTCGGTAACGTCACCACTCTCGTCTCTTCTTCCTTTGTCGAGTAGTTGTTGAACGCCTCTGATTCCGAGACGATCATATTTGTCAATTGCGCGCAGTGCTGTTAGCCGAGCTTCTGGCGGGACATTTGCGCCGTCCATATTCGCGTCTAATAAAACGCGATTCCAAACCTTCACCACATAACTGCCGCGCGGAATTCCCAAAGCCTCCATCGTATCCGCGGCCAGCATGCACATCTCGGCGTCGGCGGCCATGGTCGGCGCGCCGACCGTGTCGGCGTCGAACTGCATGAACTGACGGAAACGGCCCGGGCCCGGCTTCTCGTTGCGGTACACATAACCGTGGCGATACGAGCGATAGGGCAGCGCGAGATTTTGGAAATTCTCCGCCACGTAGCGCGCCAGCGGCGCGGTCAAATCGTAGCGCAGGCTCAGCCACTGCTCGTCGTCGTCCTGGAACGAGAACACGCCCTCGTTTGGCCGGTCCTGGTCGGGCAGAAACTTGCCGAGCGCGTCGGTGTATTCGATCGCCGGCGTCTCCACCGGCTCGAAGCCGTAGCGCTCGAACACGCCGCGGATGGTTTCGACCATCGCCCGCGCGGCGGCGATCTCGGCAGGTCCGCGGTCGGCGAGCCCGCGCGGCAGGCGGGCCTTCAGCTTTTGCAGCTTTTTGGGCTTGTCGGACATTGGCGGTCTACATATCAGAGGCGCGCAATTCAGCAACGCGGTATAGTAGGTCATGGCACAAGCTCAGACACAGCCAAAAGCCGGTATCCCCAACGATCTCGAGCCCTATTGGATGCCGTTCACGGCCAACCGGGCCTTCAAGGCGCGCCCGCGCATGATCGCCGGCGCCAAGGATATGCACTACATCACCACCGACGGCCGCAAGGTCATCGACGGCTCGGCCGGGCTCTGGTGCACCAATGCCGGCCATAACCGCGCGCCGATCGTCGCAGCGATCCAGGCCCAGGCCGCCGAGCTCGACTACGCGCCGGCCTTCCAGTTTTCCCATCCGAAAGCCTTCGAGCTGGCGAGCCGGGTCGCCGCGCTCGCGCCCGGCGATCTCGACCATGTGTTCTTCTGCAATTCCGGTTCCGAGGCGGTCGACACCGCGCTCAAGATCGCGCTCGCTTTCCACAATGTGCGCGGCAACGCCTCGCGCGTCCGGCTGATCGGCCGCGAGCGCGGCTATCACGGCGTCGGCTTCGGCGGCGTCGCGGTCGGCGGCATCGTCAACAACCGCAAGCAGTTCGGCGTGGCTTTGGCCGGCGTCGATCATCTGCCGATGACCTATAACCGTACCGAGCAGGCTTTCAGCATCGGCGAGCCGGAGTGGGGCGCGCATCTCGCCGATGCGCTCGATGGTCTCGTCGCGCTGCACGATGCCTCGACCATCGCCGCCGTCATCGTCGAGCCGGTCGCGGCCTCGACCGGCGTGCTGCCGCCGCCCAAAGGCTATCTGCAGCGCCTGCGCGCGATCTGCGACAAGCATGGCATCCTGTTGATCTTCGACGAAGTCATCACCGGCTTTGGCCGCATGGGACACGCGTTTGCCGCCGAGCGCTACGGCGTGCTGCCGGACATGATCACGTTTGCCAAAGGCATCACCTCGGGTTCGGTGCCGATGGGCGGCGTGCTGGTGCGCAAAGGCATCTACGACGCCTTCATGCAAGGTTTCGCGCACGTCATCGAGCTGTTCCACGGCTATACCTATTCGGCGCATCCGCTCGCTTGCGCGGCGGGCTTGGCAACGCTCGATCTTTATCGCGACGAGGATCTGTTCGCGCGCGCCAAGAAGCTCGAGCCGGTGTGGGCGCAAGCCGCCATGGGCCTTACGGGCCTGCCCAACGTGCTCGACATTCGCCCGGTCGGCCTCACGGTCGGCATCGATCTCGCCAGCAAGCCCGACGGCGTCGGCAAACGCGGCATGGAGGCGCTCGATCTCGGCTTCTTCGAGCATGGCGTCATGTTCCGCGCGGTCGGCGATACGCTGGCTATGAGCCCGCCGCTGATTGTGACGGAGAGTCAGATCGGCGAGATGTTCGACAAGCTGGCCAAGATCATCAAGCAGGTGGCGTAGGCGCCACAGAGAAAAGTCCGGCGGAAGCGCGCTAACTTGTCTGATACGTGGAACTTTAGATAATTCATTCTTCCAAAGAAACCGGAACCATAAGTCGCGCAGGCGCATTGAGTGGGTGCCCGGGCGGCAATCCCCCGCTGCTCTGACAGATTAGATGGACCCCCGTTCTCCCCCAACGGGGGTTTATCTTTAACGCGTTATCCCGGTTTACAGAGGATATTGGAATGGCCGAAATCAAAGAGCATATGGAAGTAATCGGCGCCGATGGCGTTCACGTCGGGACGGTCGATAAGGTTGAAGGCAAGCGGATCAAATTGACCAAGGCTGACAGCGGTGAGGGCAAGCACAAAGGCCATCACCATTTCATTGACTTAAGCCTGGTCGCCGAAGTCGAAGGTCAAAAGGTCCGGCTGTCTGCGAATGCAGACGTCGCCGCCACCATGGAAGAAGAGAAGGTTTAACCTTCGGTCGTAAATTAAAAAAGCAGGCCGTCGCAAAAGCGCACGTTTAGCTATTTGCGCGGTTACGGCGACTTCGCAAACGACTGCTTGGGCAACAAAATCGCCCAGCCGACATGGGTGATGTTGTCGCCGCGCAAATCCTTGAGCACGAACGACTGCTGCACCGCGGCGTCGGCTGCGATCATGCGCAATTCCACCGGCATGACCTTGGGATCGCCGGCGGTCCACACCACCAGCGCGCCGCGCGTTTTCAAATCGTTCAGGTCGATCCAGGGCGCGCGCGCCGGTCTGCCGTCGATCAGCACGCGCGGGTGGCTCGGCGCATAGTGGCTGACATTGCCGCCGTCCCACATCGGGCCAATCACGTAAACCGGCGACTTGCCGGTGACGGCGTGATAGCGGTCCGAGAGTGCGCGGGCCAGATCGTTGCCGGGGAAGAACACCGCACGGTAGCGGTGATCGAACTGCGGCAGCACCGCGTAATTGGCGACGAAGGCGAGCGCCAGACATGAAAACACGATTGACCAGATCGTCACCACGCGCCCCAGTCGTAGGCCGTCGAGCGCGCGTTGCGCGGTCAGCACCAGCCAGACGCCCAGGAACAGCCAGAGCGGGTAGCCCCACATCGCCACGGTGCCGCGCCCGCTCAGGGCTGAGAGCGCCAGCACCGTCACGATCGGTCCGAAGGCGAGCCACGTCACGGTGCGCCGGTCGAAATCGTCGGCGTTCGCCACGGGCGCCTCGCCGTCGTGCGCGCGCGGAAAAAATAGCGGCACGGCAATGAGCAGCGATGGAATCAAGAAGAACAACTGACTGACCGCGAATTGCGCCGGATGCCAGAGATGATCGATCAGCCCGCGCGACGGCAGCGCGCGGTGCTCGGCATAGGCGAAGGGCAGGAAGTCATTCTGCACCAGCCACACCAGATGCGGCGCCATGGCGACCAGCGCGGCCGCGACCGCCACATAGGGCCCCGGCGTCGCCAGGCTCTTGCGGGCGTCTTCATCGAACAGCATGAACGCGGCCATCGGCAGCGCCAGCACCAGCACGAAATATTTCGCCCATAGCGACAGGCCGACCGCCAGGCCCAGCAGCAGCCAGTCGGCGGTCTGCCGGCCGCGCAGTGCGCGATGCAGGGCAAAGCCCGCCAGCGCCCAGAACGGCAGCTGAACGACGTCATGGTTGAACTTGGCGGCGGTGTAATTGAGGTAGTGCAGGCCGTCGACGATCAAAACGGCGGCGAGCGCGCCCAAAGGGCCCACCAGCGGCCGCGCCATGAGCCAGATAATCGCCAGCGCCGCCACCACGGCTACCTGCGCCAGCAGGTAATAGGCGAAGTCATGACCGACGGTCAGGTATGCGGTCTCGACCAGCCACCAAGGCAGCGGCGGCAGCTTGTCGTATCCGAGTTGCCATTCGCGGCCGTAAACGAGGGCCTCGATCAAATCGAGCGGTAAATTGGGGTAGAGCACCGTCGGCAGCGCGGTCCAGACCACGGCATGCAGCGCCAGGAACGTGGCCAGGGCCCGCTTGGGACGGGCGGCGATCCAGGCCAACAAAGGCGGGCTGTGGGATACCGGCATCGTGTCGGGTTCCAGAACCACTCAACTTCCTGCGAATAACGGATGATTTGGCATTATGATAGCAGGTGTTCGAGGTTGCGCGGACCCGCGGCGTCATGGACATTGGGGCCGGGCAACGCGAATCGCGCCGGCTTTGCGCGGAATTTGCCCGGGATTGGCTTCACATGCGTCGTCTCAGCGCCATTTTCATTGCGGTCTGCATGGTGCTCATCGCCGTCTCGATCGGCGCGCTGCTCTATCTGGCGGTAAAGCTGGACGGCCGGACCAGCGCGATTGCCGGGCTCGCCGTATTCGTTGTGATGATGATGCTCAACATGGTCAGTGGCCGCATGCGGGATAGGGTTGAGCTCGGAGACCAGATCGCGGATCTATCGCGCGGCACGTCCGACCTCGCCCGCCAGGTGGCGGAGATTTCGCGCCGGCTCGGCGCCATGGAAAGCCGCGTCGACAAAACGGTGAACAGCGCGCGCGGCGCGTCCGATCCGATCGCCGCCGAAATCGGCGAACTGGGCACTCTGGTGCGCCAGATTGCCGACACCGTCGCCAGCCACGCCGTCGCGTTGCAGCAGCAGGGCGCGGCGCCAGCGGTCACGGCCCGCTACGATGCCGCGCTCGATCCCGCTGCCGACGGCGCGCTCACGCTCAGCGAAAACGACGCGGTCGGCGGCCGCCGCTTCCGTTCGCTCAGCCGCGACGCCATCGTCGATCTGATCGGCAAGGCGGTCGACGCCAACCGCATCGATCTCTATCTGCAGCCGATCGTCACGCTGCCGCAGCGCAAGGTGCGCTACTACGAAGCGCTGTCGCGGCTGCGCACCGAGGAAGGCGACGTCATCACCGCCGGCGATTTCATCGACTACGCCGAGAGCGTCGGCATGATGCCGAAGATCGACAACCTCCTGCTGTTCCGCTGCGTGCAGGTGACGCGCCGCTTGCAGCTCAAGAGCCGCGACGTCGGCCTGTTCTGCAATGTCAGCGCCTCGACGCTGGTCGACCCCACCTTCTTCCGTCAGTTCCTCGATTTCATGGACGCCAACCGCGCGCTCGCCAACGCGCTGATGTTCGAATTTACCCAAAGCGCCTATCGCGCCTTCGGGCCGCTCGAGCATGAAAGCCTGGCGGCGCTGTCGGAGCGCGGCTTCCGCTTCTCGATGGATCACGTCACCGATTTGCGCATGGAGCCCAAGGAACTGGCCGACCGCTCCTTTCGCTTCCTGAAGGTGCCGGCCAAGCTCCTGCTCAATCCGGCGGCCACCGCGCAGAGTGACATCCATCCCGGCGATCTCGCCGACCTGTTGGCGCGCTCCGGCGTCGATCTGATCGCCGAGCGCATCGAAAGCGAAAGCATGGTGATCGACCTGCTCGATTTCGACGTGCGCTTCGGTCAGGGCTTTCTGTTCTCGCCGCCGCGGCCGGTGCGGGTCGAAGCCTTGCAGACCGCCGCGGCCGACGCGGGCAAACCGGCGCAGGAGGCGACGAGCGAATTGGCCGCAGCCGGCGCCGTCAACGGCTGATCGATCTTGCCTCCTTTGCTCCCGCATTTCTCGGCGCTGGCGCCCCGTTATGACGTGCTGTTGAGCGACGTTTGGGGCGTCGTGCATAACGGCGTTGAGGCTTTCCCACACGCCTGTGATGCGCTGGTGCGCGCGCGCCAAGGCGGCGCGGCCGTGATCCTGATCACCAACGCGCCGCGCCCGAGCCATGTCGTGGCGCGCCAGCTCGAAAAGCTGCACGTGCCGCGCGATAGCTATGACGCCATCGTGTCGTCCGGCGACGTCACCCGCGCCGTGATCGAGGCGCGGCCCGGTCAAAGTCTGTTCCATCTCGGCCCCGAACGCGACCGCTCGATCTTCACCGGCCTCGATGTCCGCTTCGCGCCGCTGGAGAGCGCGGACTACGTGGTCTGCTCCGGGCTCGACAATGACGAGATCGAGGCGCCGGAGGATTATCGCGCGCGGCTTGCGGCCATGCTGGCGCGCAAGCTGTTCATGGTCTGCGGCAATCCCGACGTGGTGGTCGAGCGCGGCCCGCAACTGGTCTATTGCGCCGGCGCTATCGCAGATCTTTACGCGGCGATGGGTGGCGAGGTGCTTTATGCCGGCAAGCCCTACCGGCCGATCTACGATCTGGCGCTGGCCAAAGCGGAAGCCGCCACCAAGCGCAAGGTAACGGCGGCCCGCGTGCTGGCGATCGGCGACTCGGTGCGCACCGATCTTGCCGGCGCGCGCAGCGTCGGCGTCGATTTCCTGTTCGTCACGTCAGGGATTCACGCCGAGGAGCTGGGAACGCGCGCGCAACCCGACAGCACGGCGCTCAAAGCGGCCTTCGACGCCGCCGGCGCTATTCCGAAAGCGGTGATGCGCGAGTTGGTGTGGTAGAGACTTGGGCCGCGTGGCGCAGAGAACTAAAGCTTTTCGCCGAACACCGCGTCGATCTTGCTCTTGAGCGTCTGCGCGTTGAACGGCTTGACGATGTAATTCGACACACCGGCCCGCTTGGCGGCGATCACGTTCTCGGTCTTGGATTCGGCGGTCACCATGATGAACGGGACCTGCGCCAGGTTGGGATCGGCGCGCACCTCTTGCAGCAGGTCGTAGCCGGTCATCGGCTCCATGTTCCAGTCGGAGATCACCAGGCCGTAATTGCGCGTGCGCATCTTGGCGAGCGCCATCGTGCCGTCATTGGCTTCGTCGATTTGCTCGAAGCCGAGCTGCCGCAAAAGATTGCGGATAATGCGGATCATCGTGTTGTAGTCATCGACGATCAGAATCGGTATCGAAACATCGACAGCCATAATGCCAAGCCCGTACTGGGCTCCCCCTAAAAGATGCGGGAATGTACCTACAGGCTTTGAATATCCGGTTAATTTGAAAGTTTGTTAACCGCGCGCTAACCGTATCGGGGCCCGTAACGGCGCATGATGCAAACATGATGCAAAAATGAGCAGATCGACAGCCTTCCATATCGCGCACGAAGGCCCGCAGGGCGTCGATATCGGCCCGTTGCATGGCGCCGTTGTGGCGATCGGCAATTTCGACGGCGTGCACCGCGGCCATCGCGCTGTGATCGGCGCCGCTCGCGCACGCGCCAAGGCGCTCGGGCGCAAGGCCGCGGCTTTGACCTTCACGCCGCATCCGCGGCTGTTCTTGCGGCCGCAAGACGCGCTGTTCCAATTGTCGAGCGACCGCGACCGGCTGCGGCTGCTGGCGGCGAGCAGGCTCGATGGCGCCATCGTGATGAATTTCAACGCCCAGCTTGCCGCCACCTCCGCCGCTGATTTTATCGAGCACATTCTGGTCGGGCGCTTCGGCATCGGCGGCGCGGCCATCGGTTTCGATTTCCATTTCGGCCATAACCGCCAAGGCTCGCCAGTCTATCTGAGCGAGGAGGGCGCCCGGCTCGGCTTTGCCGTCGATATCGTACCGCCGCTCGAAGACGAAGGCCGGCCGGTGTCGTCGGGCGCGGTGCGCGCGGCGCTGAGCCAAGGCAAGATGGTGGAAGCGGCCGAGCTGCTCGGCGCACCCTGGTTCGTCTCCGGCGAAGTAATCCACGGCGACAAGCGCGGCCGCGATCTCGGCTTTCCGACCGCCAATCTCAAGCTCGACGCCTCCTGCGGCCTCAAGCACGGCATCTACGCCGTGCGGGTCGCGGTCGAGGATATGCGCTATGACGGCGTCGCCAGCTTCGGCGTGCGTCCGATGTTCGACGCCGGCGCGCCGCTGCTGGAAGTGTTTCTGTTCGACTTCGACGGCGACCTTTACGGCCAGGCGATCGACGTCGCCTTCATCGGCTGGATCCGCCACGAGCAGAAATTCGAATCGATCGAGACGCTCAAGCGCCACATGCTGGCGGACAGCTCCCAGGCCCGCGGCGCGCTCAAACGGGCCGGCAACGCGTTTCCGGAGTTGGGGGAGATTTGATTCTCCTGTCGTCCCGGGCGAGCGCAGCGAGGCCCGGGACCCATACTCCGTGTCCTATCGATAGGCTGCGGCGTATGGGTCCCCACCTGCGCGGGGACAACAGAACATTGCGCCTTTCCGCCGCCGAATCCGCCTGCTACTAAGCGCCCCATGTCCGAGCCCACAGAAACAAAGAGCGATTATTCCGAGACGCTATTCCTGCCGCAGACGGATTTCCCGATGCGCGCCGGGCTGCCGCAGCGCGAGCCGGAAATCCTCAAGCGCTGGGAGCAGGGCGATCTCTACAAGCAGCTTCGCGCCACGGCCAAGGGCCGCGAGAAATTCATCCTGCACGACGGCCCGCCTTACGCCAACGGCAATATCCACATCGGCCACGCGCTCAATAAAATTCTCAAGGACGTGGTGACACGCAGCCAGCAGATGCTCGGCTACGATTCGAATTACGTGCCGGGCTGGGACTGCCACGGCCTGCCGATCGAATGGAAGATCGAGGAAGAGAATTATCGCTCCAAGAACAAAAAGAAGCCGGACTTGAGCGACCCGGTGGCGATGATTGCGTTCCGGCAGGAATGCCGCGCCTACGCGCAGCATTGGTTGGACGTTCAACGCGAGGAATTCAAGCGCCTCGGCGTCGAGGGTGACTGGGCGCATCCTTATACGACGATGGATTTTTTCGCCGAGGCGCAGATCGCGCGAGAGCTGATGAAATTCGCCGCCAACGGCACTTTGTATCGCGGCAGCAAGCCGGTGATGTGGAGCGTGGTGGAGAAGACGGCGCTCGCCGAGGCCGAGGTCGAGTACGAGGATTACACCTCAGATACGGTGTGGGTGAAGTTTCCAATTCGTTTGAGCTTAGGGGTTAGCGCCAGCGAACTTGATGGAGCCTTTGTTGTTATTTGGACTACGACTCCTTGGACGCTCCCTGGAAATCGCGCCATCGCCTATTCGCCAAATATTGAATACGGCTTGTACGAGGTTACAGACGCGCCTGAAGGTAATTGGGCAAAGACAGGCGAAAAGTACGTTTTAGCTGAAAAACTCGCTTCCGATGTCTTCAAGCAAGCAAAAGTCTCTGACTTCAAAAAACTTCGTGATTTATCAACGCGAGATTTTTTTCCGAAGGAGTGTCAGCACCCTCTTCATTCTTTGAACCCTGGATATACTTTTAAAGTTCCTCTTCTCCCCGGTGATCACGTCACTGACGACGCTGGTACGGGCTTTGTGCATACTGCACCCGGCCATGGCCGCGAGGACTTCGAGGTGTGGACTGCCAATCGCGCCGCGCTGGAAGCGCGCGGCATCAATCCCGCCATCCCCTCCACCGTCGATGAAAACGGCGCTTTTACAGATCAAGCCCCCGGCTTTACCGGCAAGCGCGTCATCAACGACAAGGGCGAGAAGGGCGATGCCAACGAGGCGGTGATCAAGGCGCTGATCGATGCCAAGATGATCATCGCGCGCGGCCGCCTCAAGCACCAATATCCGCACTCGTGGCGCTCGAAAAAGCCGATCATCTTTCGCAACACGCCGCAGTGGTTCATTGCGATGGACAAGGGCATCGACAAGCCCGCCGATACGCTACGTGCCCGCGCGCTGCACGCCATCAAGGTCACGCGCTGGGTGCCGGCACAGGGCGAAAACCGCATCACCGGCATGATCGAGTCGCGCCCCGACTGGGTGATCTCGCGCCAGCGCGCCTGGGGCGTGCCCATTGCCGTCTTCATCAAGGAAAAGCCGGACGGCTCGGTCGACATCCTTGAAGACCCCGAGGTGAACGTACGCATCGCCGAGGCCTTCGAGGCCGAGGGCGCCGACGCTTGGTACGCCGCCGGTGCGCGCGAGCGCTTTCTGGGCAAGCTCGCCAACGATACCTGGAAAAAAGTCGACGATATCTGCGACGTCTGGTTCGACTCAGGCTCCACGCACGCCTTCGTGCTGGAAGACCCGGTACATTTTCCGCAGCTCGCCGGCATCAAGCGCAAGGTGGATGGCGGCAAGGACACCGTGATGTATCTGGAAGGCAGCGACCAGCATCGCGGCTGGTTTCATTCCTCGCTGCTGGAGAGCTGCGGCACGCGCGGCCGCGCGCCGTTCGACGTGGTGCTGACCCACGGCTTCGTGCTCGACGAGCAGGGCCGCAAGATGTCGAAATCGGCGGGCAACGTCACCGCGCCGCAGGACGTGATCAAGCAATCTGGTGCCGACATCCTGCGCATGTGGGTCTGCGCCTCCGACCACGCCGACGATTTGCGCGTCGGGCCGGAAATTCTCAAGACCACGATCGAGACCTATCGCAAGCTGCGCAACACCATCCGCTGGATGCTCGGCTCGCTGGCGCATTTCCACGACGACGAGCGCGTCAAGTTCGACGCCATGCCGGAGCTGGAGCGGCTGATGCTGCACCGACTAAGCGAGATCGACGAGCTGATGCGCAAGGCTTACGCCGATTTCGACTACAAGCGCATCTTCGCGGCGCTGAGCGCGTTCATGACCTCGGACCTGTCGGCATTCTATTTCGACATCCGCAAGGACACGCTCTATTGCGATCCTTATTCGTCGACCACGCGCAAGGCGTGTCTCACCGTGCTCGATCATCTGTTCCGCTGCACGGTGACGTGGCTGGCGCCGATGTTGTGCTTTACCGCCGAGGAAACCTGGACCTCGCGTTACGGCGCGGCGGCCAAGTCCGTGCATCTCGAAGCTTTCCCGGAGATGCCGGCCGCCTGGCGCGACGACAAGCTTGCCGACAAGTGGCGCAAAGTGCGGACGGTGCGCCGCGTCATCACCGGAGCGCTCGAGATCGAGCGCGCGCAGAAGCGCATCGGGTCTTCGCTCGAAGCGCATCCGATTGTTCTGGTGACGGACGAAGACCTGTACGAGGCCGTTCTCGGCGTTGATCTGGCCGAGGTCTGCATTACTTCTGCTTTGACCTTGCGCAACGCCGGCAGTTCTGACGGCGCTTTCAGCCTGCCTGATGTCTCGGGCGTCGCGGTCATTCCCAATCTCGCCGAAGGCACCAAGTGCGCGCGTTCGTGGAAGATTTTGACCACCATCGGCGCCGACCCCGAATACCCGGACGTTTCGCCGCGCGACGCCAAGGCGCTGCGCGAATGGGAAACCATGCGCAAGGCGGCGGAATAAATGCGCGGCTATCTTATTGGCCCGCTTTCGCGGTTCGGCCTCGCCGTTGGAGCCATCGCGTGCCTACTCGACCAGGCCAGCAAACTTTATTTGCTGTTCGTGCTCGATCTCGCCAACAACCCGTTACGGCTTGGCCCGTTTTTCGATTTCGTGCTCACCCGCAACACCGGCATCAGCTACGGCCTGTTCCAGACCCGGGGGCCGGTCGGCGCCTGGCTCCTGCTCGGTTTCAAGGCACTGGCCGTGCTGTTGCTCTGGATATGGCTGGCGCGCTCGAAAGACCGTCTGACCGCGCTGGCGCTGGGCCTGATTATCGGCGGGGCAGTCGGCAATGCCATCGACCGGCTAGCCTATGGCTGGGTCGCCGACTTCGTGTTTTTTCACGTTTCCGGGGCCAATTGGCGGTTCCAATGGTATGTTTTTAACCTAGCCGATGTAGCTATCGTTGCCGGGGTTATAGGCCTGCTGTATGAGTCTCTCGCCGGGGAGCGCGCCCAAAAAGCGCCCTGATCCGAGGCAATAACCCAGGCCGAAACGCGCATTTGTCCAGATTCAAGTGGTAGAGGTCAGTTACGCATGACAGCACGCCCGACCGCGACTTTGACAGCCGCACTAAGTCTGGTGCTCGGCGCCGCTTTGCTGGCGACTTCCGTGCCGGCGCGCGCGGAGGATGACGATGTGCCGATCGACACGAAAATCTTTCGCGGCATTATGTCGGGCCTCGGCCTGAAGCGCGACGGCGAATCCGGGATCGAATACGGCGACCGCGCGCCGCTGGTTATTCCGCCGAGCCGCACGTTGCCGCCGCCGGAAAACTCCGACGCCGCAGTTGCCAAAAATCCGGCATGGCCGAATGACCCGGACGTGCGGCGGGCCAAACAGGAAGCCAAGCAAACGCGTAATGCGAGCATGAATCCCGACGCGATGATTCAGTCCGAGGCGAGCCCGCTGCCGCCTGATAAATTGTCGTCTGAGCCAAGGAATCGCAACATCCGCCGCACCGATGACGGCTACCGGGCGTCGCCGAATGGCAATGGCAACGCGCTTTCGCCCTCGCAGCTCGGCACCAAGCCCGGCTTTTTCACCGGGATTTTCGCCAAAGACGAACCCGAGACCAGCAGTTTCACCGGTGAGGCGCCACGCACGGCTTTGACCGAGCCGCCGCGCGGCTATCAGACGCCGTCGCCGGATCAGCCATACGGCGTCGGCAAGAGGAAGATAGAAGCTCCCACGACGATCGACTATCTGCGCGATCATCCGGTGGGCATTCAGTAAGCCGGTCCTCTTCGCGTCGCTTGATCCCGCACTTGGCGGCCAGAACCACGGCGGCAGCTGCCGCGCGCGACGGATTTGAAATTCATGTCACTGTGGCCGTCTTGGTATTTCCGCCCGTCCTTTAGCGCCGCCGCGATTATCGCTGCGGCGTTTGTCGTGGGGCCGTCTGGCGCGGAGCCGTCGGGCGCGCCGGTGGCCGACTTCACCTTGGCGAACGGGCTTGAGCTGGTCGTCATTCCCGACCACCGCGCGCCGGTGGTCACTCACATGATCTGGTACAAAGTCGGCGCCGCCGACGAGACGCCGGGCAAGTCCGGGCTGGCGCACTTTCTAGAACATCTGATGTTTAAGGGCACGGCGAGAAATCCGACCGGCCATTTCTCGCACGTGGTCGCCACCATCGGCGGCCAGGAAAATGCCTTCACCTCGAACGACTACACCGCGTTTTACCAGCGCGTGCCGGCCGAGAAGCTCAAGACGGTGATGGATTTCGAGGCCGATCGCATGACCGGCCTGCAGCTCACCGACAAGGTCGTATTGCCCGAGCGCGAAGTCATCCTGGAGGAGGAAAACCAGCGCATCGGCAATAATCCGCGCGCGCGGCTGGGCGTGCAGATCGATGCCGCGCTGTACCTCAACCATCCCTACGGCAAGCCGACAATCGGCTGGCGCCACGAGATGGAGCAACTGTCGCGCGACGACGCCGTCGGCTTTTACCGGCGGTTTTACGCTCCAAACGACGCGGTGGTGGTGATTGCCGGCGACGTCGAGCCGAACGAGGCGCTGAAATTCGCCGAGGACACCTACGGCAAGGTCGCCCGCCACGCCAATATCCTGCCGCGTCTGCGGCCGCAGGAGCCGACGCCGGTGGCGGTGCGTTCGCTGACGCTCGCCGACCCGCGCGTCGAGCAGCCGCTGCTGCAACGCGCCTATCTGGTGCCGTCATTTGCCAGCGCCAAGCCCGGCCAATCGGAAGCGCTTGAAGTGCTCGCGCATATTCTGGGCAGCGGCTCCAACAGCCGGCTCTACCGCGTGCTGGTGGTGGACAAACGCGTCGCGGTCATGGCCGGCGCCGGCTACGACAGCTCCGCGCTCGACTCGTCGAAGTTCGGTGTGTTCGGTGCGCCGCGTCCGGGCGTCACGCTGCCGCAGCTGGAATCGGAAACCGACGCGGTCATCGCCGACGTGATTTTGCATGGCGTGACGGCTGAGGAGCTGGAACGCGCCAAGTCCCGCATGATCGCCGACGCGGTCTATGCGCAGGACAATCAGGTCAGCATGGCGCGCTGGTACGGCGCCGCGTTGATGACCGGCGCCACCGTCAATGACGTACGCCAATGGCCGGAGCGTATCCGTGCCGTCACTGTGGAGCGGGTCCAGGAAGTCGCCCGTACGTGGCTCGACAGGCGGCGCTCGGTCACCGGTTATTTGATCAAGGACGTGAGCCCGCAGGTGGAGAAGAAATCATGACGCGGCATCTGGCCAGCGCCGCGCTCGGTGTTGTCGTGCTGCTGGCGGGTGCGCCCGCCGCCTCGGCCGTGCAGATCGAAAAGATCGTCAGCCCATCCGGTATAGCGGCCTGGCTGGTGCGCGAGCAGGCCGTCCCGCTGGTGTCGCTCAGTTTCGCCTTCCGTGGCGGTTCGACCCAGGACGAACCCGACAAATCGGGTACCGCCAATCTCGCCGCCGATTTGCTCGACGAGGGCGCCGGCGATCTCGACGGCAAGACCTATCATGAGCGGCTGGAAAACAACGCCATCGAGCTCAATTTCCAGGTCGCGCGTGACAATTTTCACGGCTCGCTGCAAACGCTCAACGAGCATCGCGACGAAGCCTTCGATCTGCTGCGGCTTGCGCTGAGCGCGCCGCGCTTCGAGGCCGCCGCGGTCGAACGCGTGCGCGGGCAGATGCTGTCGGCGTTGCAGCGCGATACCACCAGTCCCAACAGCCTCGCCAGCCGCCGCTGGTGGGAGGCCGCTTTCCCCGGCCACCCTTACGGCCGCGACAGCAAAGGCACGCCGGAGACGGTGGCGCGCATCACGGCCGACGACATGCGCGACTATGTGCGCCGCGCCTTCGCGCGCAACGAATTGCTCGTCTCGATCGTCGGCGACATCGACGCCAAGGCCGCCGGCGCCTTGATCGATCGCGCCTTCGCCGGCCTGCCGGCCAAGAACGATCTCAAGCCGGTCGCGAATGCCGTGCCGCAAGGCCTCGGCCGGCGTATCGTGATCGATCTCGACGTGCCGCAGGCGGTGGTCGATTTCGGCGGGCCGGGCCTCGCCCGCAGCGATCCCGATTTCATCGCCGGCTATATCGTCAATCACATCATGGGCGGGGGCACCTTTTCGTCGCGCCTGTACCGGGAGGTGCGCGAAAACCGCGGGCTGGCCTATGGCATCTCCGACAATCTAATCTGGTTCAAGCGCGCCGCCGTGGTGTTCGGCAGCACCGCAACCAGGGCCGACCGCACCGCCGATGCGCTCGAGATCATCGAGCGCGAGACCAAACGCATGGCCGAGAGCGGCCCGACCGCGGTCGAGCTTTCGGAGGCAAAATCGTTCCTCAAGGGCACCTACGCGCTCTCGCTCGATTCATCGGCCAAGATCGCCGCCCAGTTGACGCAGATCCAGATCGACAATCTCGGCATCGGCTATATCGACCGCCGCGGCGCGCTGATCGACGCCGTCACTCTCGACCAGGCCAAGAAGGTCGCCAAACGCCTGTACGCCGGCGGCATGCTGGTCACCGTGGCCGGGCGGCCGAAAGGCCTGATCTCGAGCGGCGAGTGAGCAGCTGGCCGTGACAAGCCCGGTCATGTCGGGATAGATCGGCAACCATGGCGATTCAGCAATCCGTCGACAGCGCCCTTGAACGCCGCATCGGACCGCATGGCGCATCCGATAAGGCACTCAACGACGCGCTCGCCCGCGCCGAAGGCGCGCTGGAAACCTTGCGCGCCCGCTATGCGGATGGCGGCCTGCGGCTGCTGCAACTGCCGAAAGCCCGTGACGATCTGGCCGCGATCCGCGACACCGCCGGCCGGCTGTCGCAAGGCGCCACCGACATCGTTCTGCTCGGCACCGGCGGCTCCAGCCTGGGCGGGCAGACGCTGGCGCAGCTCGCCGGCCATGCGGTGCCCGGCGTTGGCGTACTGCGGCCGCCGCCGCGCCTACATTTCATGGACAATCTTGACGCCGTTACGTTCGAAGCGCTGCTTAACCGGCTGCCGCATCAAACGACGCGCTTCGTCGCCATTTCGAAATCGGGTGGCACCGCCGAGACGCTGATGCAGACCATCGCCGCGCTGTCGGCGGTCAAGGCCGCCGGTCTTGAGACGCGCATCCCGGATATTTTCCTCGGCCTGACCGAGCCGGCGAAGGGCGGCAAGCGTAACGGCTTGCGCGATCTGCTCGGCAAATACCGGGTGCCGGTGCTCGATCACCATAGCGGCGTCGGCGGGCGCTTCTCGGCGCTGACCAATGTCGGTCTGCTGCCGGCGGCGATGCTCGGCCTCGACATCGCGGCGGTGCGCGAAGGCGCAGGCCTGGCGCTCGCTCCGGTGCTAGCCAAGAAAAAAGCCGCCGAGGTACCGGCCGCAGCCGGCGCCGCTTTGAACGTTGCGCTGGTCGAGAGCAAAGGCAAAAGCATCAGCGTGCTGATGGCCTATGCCGACCGGCTGGAACGCTTCACGCACTGGTACGTGCAGCTCTGGGCCGAGAGCCTCGGCAAGAACGGCAAGGGCACCACGCCGGTGGCGGCGCTCGGCCCGGTCGACCAGCACAGCCAGGTGCAGCTTTATCTTGGCGGACCGCGCGACAAATTGTTTACGGTGATCACGGTCGCCGCCGCAGGGCTTGGGCCGCGCATGGACGGCGATCTCGCCAGGCTTGCCGGCGAGCCGGATTTCGCCGGCAAGACCATCGGCGATCTGGTCGCGGCCGAAGGCCGCGCCACCGCCGAGACGCTCGCCAAAAACGGCTGCCCGGTGCGCACGCTGCATCTCGCCCGGCTCGACGAAGAGGCACTCGGCGAATTGCTGATGCATTTCATGCTGGAGACCATCATCGCCGCGCATCTCATCGGCGTCGATGCCTTCGACCAGCCATCGGTCGAAGAGGGCAAGGTGCTGGCGAAGAAGTATTTGACGGGCGGCTAGCGGACCATGCTCCGCGTCACCGACACCATCTCGATCGACGACAACGAATTGTCGGAATCCTTCGTGCGCTCGTCCGGGCCGGGCGGGCAGAACGTCAACAAAGTGTCGTCGGCGGTGCAGTTGCGCTTCGACGTGCGCTCCTCACCATCGCTGCCCAATGACGTCGCTGTGCGGCTGATGCGGCTCGCCGGCAAACGCCTCACCAAAGACGGCGTCATCGTCATCATCGCGCAGAGCCATCGCCATCAGGAACGCAACCGCGCCGACGCGCGCGAGCGGCTGTTCGACCTGATCCGCCAGGCGGCGGTCAGGCCGGTTCCGCGCCGCGCCACCAAGGTGCCGCGCGCCCAGAAACGGCTGCGGATCGAGGGCAAAAAGCACCGCGCCGACATCAAAAGCCTGCGCAGCCGCAAGCCAAGCTTTGAATAGCGGGGGTAGCTCGGCCCTTTGCCTCGCGGGCGGCCTATTGCGCCGATAAGGTCAGGGCGAACCCGAATCAGGCTGCCTTTATGCCCGTCCGCCAACTGTCCGAGGCCATGGTCAACCGCATCGCCGCCGGCGAGGTGGTCGAGCGGCCGGCGAGCGTGGTCAAGGAACTGGTCGAGAACGCGTTCGATGCCGGCGCGCATCGTATCGACGTGCTGACCGACGGTGGCGGCCGCCGGCTAATCCGCGTCACCGACGACGGCGAGGGCATGACGCGCGCCGATCTGGCGCTCGCGGTCGACCGCCACGCCACCAGCAAGCTCGCCGGTGACGATCTGCTGGCGATCGACACGCTCGGCTTTCGCGGTGAGGCTTTGCCCTCGATCGGCGCGGTAGCGCGGTTGACTATTACCACTCGCCACAAAGGCGAGCCGCATGCCTGGACCATCGCCGTCGATGCCGGCGAAAAATCCGCCGTGAGGCCGGCGGCGCTCGGGCAGGGCACCAGCGTCGAGGTGCGCGACCTGTTTTACGCCACCCCGGCGCGGCTGAAATTCCTCAAGACCGACCGCAGCGAGGCCGAAGCCGTGCGCGAAGTCGTGCGGCGTCTCGCCATGAGCCGGCCGGATGTCGCCTTCACGCTGGCCGGCGAGGAGCGCGCGCCCGTCACCTGGGATGCGGCCCATGACGAACTCGCGCGGCTGGGCGACGTGCTGGGTCCGGATTTCCGCGCCAATGCGGTTGCCGTCGATGCCGAGCGCGAGGGCGTGCGGGTCGAGGGTTTTGCCGGTCTACCGACGCTGTCGCGCGCCAACTCGCTCGGGCAATATCTGTTCGTCAATGGCCGCCCGGTGCGCGACAAGCTTCTGGTCGGTGCGGTGCGCGGCGCCTATGCCGATTATCTGCCGCGCGACCGCCATCCGCTGCTGGCACTATTCGTCACGCTCGATGCGCGCGAGGTCGATGTCAATGTGCATCCGGCCAAGACCGAAGTGCGTTTCCGCGACGGCGGCTTGGTGCGCGGACTGATCGTGCGTGCGCTGAAAGAGGCGCTGGTGCGCGAAGGCCAGCGCGCCGCGACCACCGGCGGCAGCGCTACCATCGCCGCGTTCCGCCCCGTAACGATCGCGCGGCGCGCGGGATATGACTGGCGGCGCTCGCCGGCACGACCGGTGCCCTTGTCACGCGGCGGCGCCGCGCTCGGGTTTGCCGAAGCCGCCCAAGCCGTCTTCGAGGTCGGCGAGCCTTCCGTCGACGCCCGCGTCGAGAGCTTTGAACCTGCGGCCGAATTGATCGAGCGCCCGCTTGGCGCTGCGCGCGCGCAGGTGCATGAGACCTACATCGTGGCGCAGACCCGCGACGGACTGGTGATCGTCGACCAGCACGCTGCACACGAGCGCATCGTCTACGAGCGGATGAAGGCGGCGATCGACAAGGCCGGCGTCGGGCGGCAGATCCTGCTCATTCCGGAGATCGTCGAGATGGATGACGCCGACGCCGCGCGGCTCTCCGCGCGCGCCGGCGAACTGGCCCGCTTCGGCCTGGTGATCGATGAATTCGGGCCGGGCGCGGTGGCGGTGCGCGAGACGCCGTCGATGCTGGGCGAGGTCGACGTGCGCGGCCTGCTGCGCGATCTCGCCGAGCACATGGCGGAATGGGACGATGATCTGCCTTTGGAGCGCCGCCTGTTGCACGTCTCGGCCACCATGGCCTGCCATGGCTCGGTGCGGGCCGGGCGCAGGCTCAAGCCGGAAGAGATGAACGCGCTGCTGCGCGAGATGGAAGAGACGCCCAATTCGGGGCAGTGCAATCACGGCCGCCCGACTTATGTCGAACTCAAGCTCACCGATATCGAGCGGCTGTTCGGGCGAAAGTAACGCTCACGCGTTACGCAAAAACACCAGCTCCGTGGTGTCGTAATCGCGCCGCTCCAGCTCTTCGAACCCTTCCGGCGTCTTGAAACCGGCATCCGCCGCTTCCTCCACCACGGCCAGCGCGCCGGGCGTCAGCCAGCCGCCGTCGCGGGCCGCGGCCAAAGCCTTTTCGGCGAGACCCTTGCGGTAGGGCGGGTCAAGGAAAGCGAGCGTGAATGGCTCAAGTGGATGTGCCGGCCCCAATTTCGTCGCGTCGCGCCGGAAAATCCGGCTGACGCCGCCCAGGCCGAGCTGCTCGGTATTGTCGCGCAGCAGTGCCCGCGCCTGCACGCCGTCATCGACGAACAGCACATAGGCAGCGCCGCGTGAAATGGCCTCGATGCCCAGCGCGCCGGTGCCGGCAAATAGATCGAGCACGCGCGCGCCGGTTACCGGGTCGCCGTAGGCATGGATCAGGATATTGAACAGGGACTCGCGCAGGCGGTCCGCGGTCGGGCGCAGCGAATCCGACTTCGGCCCGGCAATCGGGCGCGAGCGCAATCTGCCCCCGACGACGCGCATTAGCGCGGCCTCGATGGCCGCGGGCCGCCGGTGCGGTCGCGGCGCGGTTGCTTCTTCTTGTCGTTCGGATGTCCGCGCTGCGGCGGTTCCTCGTCGTGCGAGTCGCGCTTGACGCGCGTCTCAGGCTGACGTGGAGAAATCGGCCGCGCGTCATGCTCGATCAACGGCACGTCGAAGTCGGCGCTGGCTTCAGCCACGATCTTCTCGCCGAGTTCGGTGCGCAGCGCCTGCGACTCGATTTCCTTGACCTCGCTGTCGCCAAGGTCGCCCAGCTCGAACGGCCCGAACGCCACGCGGATCAGCCGGTTCACCTGCAGGTCGAGGGTCTCCAGAACCTTGCGCACTTCGCGATTTTTGCCTTCGCGAATGCCGATCGTGAGCCAGACATTGGCGCCCTGTTCGCGGTCGAGCGTGGCCTCGATCGGCCCGTAATGCACGCCTGCGACGGTGATGCCGGCGCGTAATTTGTCGAGCGCGGGCTGTATGACGCGCCCCTTGGCGCGCACGCGGTAGCGCCGCAGCCAGCCGGTCGCCGGCAATTCGAGCACGCGCGCCAGTCCGCCGTCATTGGTCAGCAGCAGCAGGCCTTCGGTGTTGATGTCGAGCCGGCCGATGCTGATCAACCGCGGCAGGTCCTTCGGCAGCGCGGCGAAGATGGTCGGCCGCCCCTCCGGATCGGAATGCGTCGTCACCAACCCGCGCGGCTTGTGGTAACGGAACAGCCGTGTCCGTTCGCGCCGCGGCAGCGGCTGGCCGTCAACCGCGATGCGGTCGGACGTGGTTACGTTAAGCGCGGGCGAGTTGATCACCGCACCGTTGACGGCAACGCGCCCGGTGGCGATCCAGGTTTCCGCCTCGCGCCGAGAGGCAAGGCCTGCGCGGGCCATCACCTTGGCGATGCGCTCGCCGGGATTTTGTTGATTGCTCTTGTCGGGCATGCCTGAAATCGCAATAAGGTTGCGGCCTGATAGCAGAGTTCGGGAGACGATACGAGCGTGACGACTTTCATGGAGCTTGCCCTAAACGAGGCCCGCGCCGCGCAAACACGCGGCGAGGTGCCGGTCGGCTGCGTCATCGTGCGCGACGGCGAGGTCATCGCGCGCGCGGGAAATCGCACCCTCGGCGACAAGGACCCCACCGCGCACGCCGAGCTGTTGGCGATCCGGCAGGCGGCCGCGGAGCTCAAGACCGAGCGGCTGACCGATTGCGATCTCTATGTGACGCTAGAGCCCTGCGCCATGTGCGCGGCCGCGATGACCTTTGCGCGCATCCGGCGGCTTTATTTCGGCGCAGGCGATCCCAAGGGCGGGGCGGTGGAAAACGGCGTGCGGTTCTTTACCCAAGCCACCTGCCATCACCGGCCGGAGGTCTATGGCGCCATCAATGAAAACGAATGCGCGGCGTTGCTGCGCGACTTTTTCGCCGCGCGGCGCTAGGCCGATTTGTCCACGACGATGCCCATGCCGGGCGGCGGCGCGGCCTGCTCAGGCGCGGGTTTTTCCTCGGCGCGCTCGTCCAGGCGCCTCCGCAGCGGCTTTCGTGGCGCGATGGCGCTCTTCGGCATAACGGCGAAAACGCCGGTGCTGGAAACGCGGCTAGTGGATTCCTTCCTCATGGGCCGCGACCTTACAAAACAGGTCTCAATTTTACGCGTCGGGATGGCGCAAAATCCGGCCGAGCTTGGAAAGGATTTGTTGACCGTAACGCTCAGTGCGCGCCGGCTTGCTGGGCAAATTGCCAGGCCTTGTCGGCGAGCGGGCGGATCATTTCAGCCTTGGCCGGGGCAAATTCGGATGCGGCGGTGCCGTCGCGCACGCGGCCGATAATGCCTTGTAAAATGGCGGCGATGCGGAAGAAATTATAGGCGAGATAAATGGGCAGCGCTGGGCGCGGGTCGAGCCCGGTGCGCGCAACATAGGCGGCCACATAGTCCGCCATCGGCGGAATCCCGAGCGTCTTGAGATCGTGCCCGGCCAGTGCGGCGGTCCCCGCCGCGCTTTCCGAATGCGGCATGTGCCAGGCCATCAGGTGATAGGTGAAGTCGGCGAGCGGATCGCCGAGCGTGGACAGTTCCCAATCCAGCACCGCGAGAATGTTCGGCGTATTCTTGGCGAGGATCAGATTGTCGAGCCGGTAGTCGCCATGCACCAGCCGCGCCGGCCCGCTGGGCGGAATGTGCTGGGGCAGCCATGCGATCAGCCGCTCCATGGCGTCGACCTTTTCGGTTTCGGAAGCGCGGTACTGCTTCGACCAGCGCTCGACCTGACGCGCGACGTAATTTTCACCACGGCCGAAATCGGCGAGGCCGATCTTGGCCGGATTGAACGCATGCAGGCGCGCGATGGTGGCGTTCATCGCGTCATAGACGGCGGTGCGTTCGCTTGCGTTCGAGCCCGGCATCTGCGGCTCCCAGAACACGCGGCCGTCCGCGAAACCCATCACATAAAACGGCGTGCCGGCGATGCTCTCGTCCGCGCAAAAAGCCAGCGGCTCGGCCACCGGAAAATTTTGTGCATGTAGCGCGCCGATCACGCGGTATTCGCGATCGACCGCGTGCGCCGACGGCAGCAATTTACCGGGCGGCTTGCGGCGCAACACGTAACGCTGCGCCGGCGTCTCCAACAAATAAGTCGGGTTCGACTGGCCGCCCTTGAATTGCTTGATCGTCAGCGGGCCGGCGAAATCTTTCACATGCGCCGTCAGGTATTGCTCAAGGCGCGCGCTATCGAGCGCGAGCGCACCTGCCGCCTCCTTGGTGCCGGAAAAAACCTGCTGGCGGTCGATCCCGGTCATGGACTATAGCCTGCGCCGCTCCGCGAACACACGGCTGAACAGCCGCGCCAACAGCGGTGTCGACCAGAAAATGAAAATCGCATCGAGCAGCAAGAGCAGCAACATCGCAATAATGCCGAAGGCGGTGCGCTCGAACGGCGCGGCCGGCAGGCGGATTACGGCCTGAACATAAAGCCAATTGAAAACGATGACCGAGAATGGCCCGAACAGCACGGTGTCGCGCATGCGCTCAAAGTATTCCTTCTTCTCGATCACCGACAGGGTCGCGACCGCGAACAGGCCCGGCACCGGCAGGGCGCTCAGCATGCCGACCCATTTTGCCTCATAGGCATAGGCCGCAAACAGCAGAACACCGAACGACACGGCGAACAACGCCAGCCTCAACAGGCCGCTGCGGTCGCTCCAGAACGCGATCAGCGCCCGGAGGTGAGACGGCGATGGCGGCGTGGGATCGGACGCGGCGGTCAGATCCTGCGGGTCCGACTTCCAGAACAAAACAATCGCGGCTGCGGCAATACAACATTGGATCAACAGCAATCCGAGTACGCCCGGCAGATGATCGTGCCAGACGATGACCAGCGGCGCGCCGATGGCCCAGACCGCGGTCCAGACGATCAACCGGGCCACCAGCTTCATGTTTGGCGATGCATGGCGTGGCGGCAGCGCGTTGCAGAGCCAAACCATCAGGAACAGCAGCAGGCCGTTGAACACGACCACGGCAAAGATCGAATCCGCGACCGCGAGCGGGTCGCTGCCGGTGAGAATGCCGATGCCGTTGAGGATCGGAAAGGTCAGAAGCACGCCGGCAATGCGCTTGTCGTGGCGCTTGCCGACATAGCCGAGCACGGCGAAGACGCCGAGGCCCAGCAGCAGCTTGAGAAATGCGAGTCCGGCTTCGGCCACCATAGCGCGCCGTTATTTGCGCGCGGCGTCGAACGAAATCGGCGCGTCGGCGTAAATTTTATACTGCTGTGTCTTCGGCTTGGCCTTGTCGTCTTCGTTCAGATACTGGATCGAGCTTTTGCCGGCAAGCGCGCGCGGCAGGATCATCACGCGGATGAAGCGGCTCGGCCGGTCCATCGCCGCTTGCGCGAATACCGGGTCGGGCCCGGTTTCGTGCCAGGCGCCGCCGACGCCATACGAGGTCGAGCGGCCGTGGGTGTCGATGCGGATGCCGCCCTCGATCATGCAGCGGATGCCGGGGCCTTGGTGGCAGTGCTTGTAAGCGACGCCGCCGGGCGGGAAGGCGACGCTGTCGCCGCGCATCAGCAAGTCGCCTTTCGGCAGAGTTTCGAGATAGGCCGTGAGCTTCTCGTGAGAGGCCATGCCGGGGGCGCAGGCCATGGTCGAGCCCTGGTCGCCGCGCGCCAGCTCCCAACGCCAGCAGGTCACGCCGCCGGCGCCGGGCTTGACCAGCGCCGCGCCTTCGCCCTGCCAGGACGCGCCTTCGGCGATCGTCTCGCCGCCGATCGTGGCCGAGCCGTGCACCACGAAGATGAAACGCGGCAGTGGCGGCAACTGGAATTCGATGGTCTCGGCGCTCGACAGCACGTCTTCGTAGAGCCGCAACACGGGATGCATTGTCAGGAATCTCCGGATTTAGGCTGCCATGAAGTCTAGCAGCGCCTCGGCGGTGGCGTCGGGGTTTTCCTCGGTGAGGAAATGGCCGGAGTCAATCGGCTGGCCGGTTGCCTGCGGCGCCCATTGTTTCCAGATCGCCAGCGGCCCGCTGGTTTCGTTGGCGATGCCGGCGCCGCCCCACAGCGCCAGAAACGGACTGGCGATGGTCTTGCCCGTTTTGCGGTCGGCCTCGTCGTTGAGACGGTCGGCGCCGTAGCCGGCGCGGTAGTCCTCGCATTGTGCGTGGATACGCAGCGGATCGGAAAACGACGCGCGATAATGCTCAAGCGCGCGCGGGTCGAAGGCCGACAAATCCTTTGCTTTGGCCCAGCTCGCCAGTTTCCATTCGAGATATTCGACCGGCGCTTTCGAGATCAGCATTTCCGGCAGCGGATAAGGCTGGGCCAGAAACGGCCAGTGCCACACTTTCATGGCCATGTTGGCGTCCATGCCGTGCCACATGTCGTAGGTCGGCACGATATCGAGCGTCGCCATGAGCTCGACCCGGCCGGGATGATCAAGCGCGAGACGATAGGCGACCCGGCCGCCGCGGTCGTGGCCGGCCATGCGGAAGCGTACAGCCCCAAGTTTTTCCATCACCTCGACCATCGCTCTGGCCATCGAGCGCTTGTCGTAGGGGGCGTGATCTTTGTCGGCCTCCGGTACTGCCGACCAGCCATAGCCGGGCAGATCGGGGATGGTCAGCGAAAAATGCTTGGCCAGCGCCGGCGCGACGCGGTGCCACATCACGTTGGTTTCGGTGTAGCCGTGCAGCAGCAACAGCGGCGGCCCGCTACCGCCGGCGCGCGCGAATATCTTGCCCGCCGAGGTGTCGATCCAGTGCGAGGCAAAACCGGGAAACAGCTCGGCGAGATCGGGCATGGCCCGCATTATGCCCGGTCGCACCGCCGGATGACAGAGCGTAAAAGCAAGACCCGGCGCGGGGGCGCCGGGCCTTGTTGTCGTCGATGGTTACGCGTTCGCCTTAGAAGGTGAGGTTCGGATCGCGCAGCAACTGGAAACGGATATTCGGATCCGGGTCCCAGCCGCGGTAAACGTCGTTCGCGATCACGCCCGGCTCGCGGGTGGTCAGTCCGCCTTCGGCAGTGACCGGCTCGTTGCTGGCGGCGGCGTAAGCCTGCTCCGCCGCCGCGCTCATGTGGCGAGTGGCAGCGAAGCTTGGCGATGCAGCCAGCGCTGCCAATACCAGTGACGCTCCGATTGCGAGTTTCTTCATTGATCGAATCTCCTGAAAACAATCGCCCGTTCGCGCAACATAGGAATCGGCGCGCGATAAGAAACAGCGGCGCGCGCATGCGAGCCATGTTGAAAATGGATTTATGCCGCGGTTATTCGCGCGTGCGCGGTGCAGGAACAGACTCTTAGAGTTGCCTACGCGACGAAAGACTGAGAGTGAACTCGATTCCGCGATGACGAAGTCGTGAAAGAAGTTAAAAATATTTAAGTCTGTTCGCGCGCGATCGCCTGCCAACCGATGTCGCGGCGGCAGAATCCATCAGGCCAATTTATTTTATCGATCGCGGAATAGACACGCTGTTGCGCTTCACGCACAGTGTTGCCGCGCGCACACACATTGAGCACGCGCCCGCCGTTCGAAAATATTTTCTCGCCCTCCCCAGTTTTGGTCATCGTACCGGCGTGAAAAATCTCCACTCCCCCGATCTGGGCAGCGGCGTCGAGGCCCTCGATCGGCGTGCCTTTTTGGTAAGGGCCCGGATAACCCTTCGCCGCCATCACCACGGTCAGCGCCGCGTCCGGCAGCCAGCGCAGATCGAAATTCTTCAATTGTCCGTCGCGCGCCGCGATCAGCGCCGGCACCAAGTCCGACATCAGGCGCAGCATCAGCACCTGGGTCTCGGGATCGCCGAAGCGCACATTGTATTCGATCAATTGCGGGCCTTCTTTGGTGATCATCAATCCGGCAAACAACACGCCCTTGTAAGGCGCGCCCATCGCCTTCATGGCGCGCACCGTCGGCATGACGATCTCGTCCATCACGCGCGTATTCATCGCCGGCGTCATGATCGGCGCCGGCGAATAGGCGCCCATGCCGCCGGTGTTCGGCCCCTTGTCGCCATCGCCGACGCGCTTGTGATCCTGCGCGGAAGCCAACGCGATGGCGGTCTCGCCATCGCACAGCGCGAAGAACGAGGCTTCCTCGCCGACCAGACAATCCTCGATCACGATCTCCCAGGCGCGCTCGCCGAGCCCGCCGCCGAACATCATGTCGATGGCGGCTTCCGCTTCCGCGACGGTTTCGGCAACGACTACGCCTTTGCCAGCCGCCAGCCCATCGGCTTTCACGACGATGGGCGCGCCTTTTTTACGCACGTAGTCCTTGGCGGCAGCGGCGCCCTTGAAGCGCTCGTAGGCCGCCGTCGGAATCTTGTTGGCCTTGCACAGGTCCTTGGTGAAGCCCTTGGAGCCTTCCAGCCGCGCCGCCCATTTACTGGGGCCGAAGGCCTTGATGCCGGCGGCTTCGAGGTCGTCGACGATGCCGGCGACCAGCGGCACTTCCGGCCCGACCAGGACGAAATCGATCTTGTTGGTATGGCAGAACGCGATCACCGCCCTGTGGTCGGCGAGATCGAGGGCCACGCACTCCGCCTCGCGCGCGATGCCGGCATTGCCGGGCGCGCAATAGAGCTTGTCGCTAAGCGGGCTCGCCGCCATTTTCCAGACCAGCGCATGCTCGCGTCCGCCGGAACCGAGGATCAGGATGTTCATGAAAGACGGGCCTTAAGGGATGTGCGCGATTTGGTGTAGCATGGCTGCTTGGCCCCTCAATAGATTCGGCCCCAATGCCTGAAGCAGTTCTCAACAACGTCGTGGAATGGACCGTCTCCGAGCTGTCGGCGGCGCTGCGCAAGACCGTCGAGGAAAACTACGGCTACGTGCGGGTGCGCGGCGAGGTGTCGGGCTTCAAGGGCGCCTCGCCCTCGGGCCACTGCTACTTCCGCCTCAAGGACGACAAGGCGGTACTCGAAGGCGTGATCTGGAAGGGCAATTTCGCGCGCATGCGGGTCAAGCCCGAGGAGGGGCTCGACGTGATCGTATCCGGCAAGCTCACGACTTTTGCCGGTTCGTCGAAATACCAGATCGTCATCGACACGCTGGAGCCCGCCGGCATCGGCGCGCTGATGAAACTGCTGGAGGAGCGCAAGAAGAAGCTCGCCGCCGAAGGCCTGTTCGACGAGGCGCGCAAGCAGCTCATCCCGTTTTTGCCGAACGTGATTGGCGTGGTGACGTCGCCGACCGGTGCGGTGATCCGCGACATCCTGCATCGCCTGGCCGACCGCTTTCCGCGCCGCGTGCTGGTGTGGCCGGTGCGCGTGCAGGGCGAAAGCTCGGCCGCCGAGGTCGCCAATGCCATCCGCGGCTTCAACGCGCTGCCCGAGGGCGGCGCGCTGCCGCGGCCGGACCTGATCATCGTGGCACGTGGCGGCGGCTCGCTCGAGGATCTGTTGTCGTTCAGCGACGAGGCCGTGGTGCGGGCGGCGGCCGACAGCATGATCCCGCTGATCTCCGCGGTCGGCCACGAGACCGACATCACGCTGATCGATTTTGCCTCCGACCGCCGCGCGCCGACGCCGACCGCCGCCGCCGAAATGGCGGTGCCGGTGCGCAGCGAATTGTTGGCGACGCTGTCCGGGCTTGGCGCCCGCAAGCTGGCGTGCTGGCAGCGCGGCATCGAGCAGCGCCGCAAGGAATTGCGGTTGTTGTCGCGCGCCTTGCCGGCGGCCGACGAATTGCTCGCCGACCCGCGCCAGCGGCTCGATACATTGGCCAAGCGGTTGCCGCGTGCGCTGCATGCCAACGCGCAACTGCATCGCACGCATCTGACGCGCGCCGCCGCGCGCCTGACGCCGCGGCTGCTAAAATTGCGGTTGGCTCGCAGTAGTGAGATTGTCATTGCGCTGGCAAAGCGCAGCGAGCTTGCGCACGAAAATTATCTGGAACGGCGTTGGGATCGCGTTCGCGGCGCCGAGCAATTGCTCAAAGCATTTTCATACCAAGGCGTACTCAAGCGCGGCTTCGCGCTGGTGCGCGACGGCGACGGTCATCCGCTGCGCGCGGCCGCGGCTGTCAGCGGCGGAACACGGCTGGAGATCGAATTTTCCGACGGCCGTGTCGGCGCCACCGCCGACGGCGAGGGCGCGCCAAAGCCGAAGGCTGTGCCCAAGGCAGTGCCAAAGCCGCGCGGCGGCCCAGGCGAGCAGGGGAGTTTATTCGGCTCTTAAGGGAAAAGCGCCGTTTTGGGGTTTCGCGGACGCCGTCAAAGCCTTATCTTCGACCGATCCCGCGCCGCAGGTCCCAGGAGGACTGCCTTGCTCAACCGCTACGATCGCAATTCGCCGACCAGCGGCGAGGCCGAGGTCAAATACCTCGACGGCGATTTCCGCGTGGTTAAGCCCGGCGCCTTCGTGCGCTGCGTGGTGACCGGCGTGCCGATCCCGCTCGAAGAGCTTAAATACTGGAGCGTCGAGCAGCAGGAGGCTTACGCCTCGCCGCAGGCGGTGATGCAGCGGCTCAAGCCGCAGGCCGCCAAGTAATTATCGCCGCAGTTTCGCTGCCACCAGCGCCCGCAACTTTTCCGCTTCATCCACCACCAGGGTCACCGGCAGCACATGCGCCTTGGCGGCAAGCGCCGCCAGCAGCGGTTCGCCCGTCATGCGCGCGCGGTCCTTTTCGGTGGTCAGCAAAGCCCGCCCGCCGTGCTCGGCCTGCATGATCAGGCCGGCAGCTTCCTCGGCGGTGAAGCGGTGGTGATCGGCAAATGGCTTGCGCTGCGTGATCGCGATGCCAGCAGCTTGCACGGTTGCGAAGAATTTATCCGGATCGCCGATGCCGGCGAAAGCCAGCACCTGTCGTCCTTTCAGCGCCGCTACCGCCGCGGCATCGGGAACCAGCCGGCCATGAAAAACCGGCAAGTCCGATGTTATGCCGGTATCGCCATTGCCGATCACCAGCAGCGCGTCGGTGCGCGCCAACTGCGCCGCAAGCGGCGCGCGCAAGGGACCGGCCGGAAACACTTGAGCATTGCCGATGCCGCGCCGGCTATCGACCACGGCGAGTGTGAAATCCTTGGCGAGTGATGAGTTTTGCAAGCCATCGTCCATCACGACGACGCTGGCTCCGGCCGCGCGTGCCGCGTCGGCTCCGGCCACGCGATCATGTGCAATAATCGTCGGCGCCATGCGCGCCAGAAGCAGCGCCTCGTCGCCGACTTGCGCGGCGCTATCTGTGTCGGCGACGAGCTTTGGCCCGGCGGTACCGCCGCCATAGCCGCGGCTCAGGCAAAACGGCCGCTCACCGGCGTCCTTGAGCGTTTTAGCCAGCCATAGCGCGGTCGGCGTCTTGCCAGCGCCGCCGAGCGTGAAATTGCCGACGCACAACACCGGCACGCCGGCGTGCGCGCCGGCCTTGTCCATCCGCCGCGCAGCCACCGCGCCGTAACAGGCCGCGACAGGCGCCAGCAGGCCGGCGGACAAGCCCGCCTCGCGCCACCAAAATGCCGGGTCACGCATTGTTGGCTCGCTGGCGCAACGTAAGTTGCATCAAATAAGGGTCGAGCGATTTGAGCGTACGCTCCAACCCGCCGCCGAGCGCATCGACCGTCGCGCGCGCGGCGTCGGCAACGCGCGCCCGCGCCTCGGCCTGCGCCAGCAAGGCGCCGAAACTTGCGGTCAGCTTGCTGGGGTCTTCGATCTTCTCGGCGCCATGCGCCTGATCGAGCGCGGCGTAGATTTCGGCAAAATTCCAGACATGAGCCCCATGCAGGATAGCGGCGCCCAGTTTCGCCGGCTCGATCGGGTTCTGGCCGCCGTGCCGGACCAGCGAGCCGCCAACAAAGACGATCGGCACCAGGCGATAGATAATGCCGAGTTCGCCGACTGTGTCCGCCACATAGATGTCGGTGGTCGCGTCGGGCAATTCGTTGCGCGAGCGCAGCTTGATTTTCAGCCCGGTGGCGCGCGCGATTTCGGCGACGCCGGGGCCGCGCTCGGGATGACGCGGCACGATGATCGTCAGCAGGCTCGGAAAATTGGCGCGCAGACGCCGATGCGCGTCGATCACCGCGGTTTCCTCGCCGGCATGGGTGGAGGCCGCCGCGATCACCGGGCGGCCGCCGATGGCGGCGTTGAGGTCCGCCATCTTGGTCTTGTCGGCGGGCGGCGCCGGCACGTCGAGCTTCAGGTCGCCGGTCGTGACCACATGAGGCGCGCCAAGCTCACCGAATCGTTGAGCATCGGCTGGCGTGCGGGCCAGGCAGAGATCCAGCCGCCGCAGCAAATCGCCAATGGTCGCAGGCAGATAGCGCCAGCGCCGGAACGAATTTTCCGATAACCGGCCATTGATAAGCATCATCGGCACGCCGCGCCGCGACGTCTCGACCATGATGTTAGGCCACAGATCGGATTCCACGAACAGCGCCAGATCGGGTTGCCAGTGATTGAGAAAACGCCGCACGAACATCGGTACGTCGAGTGGCACGAATTGATGGATGACGTCGCGCGGCAGCCGCTGCTCGGCCAGCCCGCCCGAGCTCACTGTGCCGGAGGTCACCAGCACATTGACCTCGCGGGCGCGCAAGCGCTCGATCAGCGGCAACACGCTGAGCAATTCACCGATGCTCGCCCCATGCAGCCAGATCAGCGGCCCTGGCGGCCGTGCCATTACGCTGACGCCGCGCCGTTCGGGCAGGCGCAGACGATGCTCCTTGCCGCGCCGTAGCCGCCGCGCCAGCAATAGCGGCGTGAATGGCGTCATCGCCACCGAAAACATCCGGTAGACGCGCAACGGAGCCGGCAGCCGGTCGCTCACGGCGCGCTCCCTTTGCCGTCGACAATTGCGTAGGCGCGCGCAGTCGCGTCGTTGAGCGCGTTTTCCATCTCGCGCCGCTTTGCCTCGAGCGTCGCATCGTCGGCGTCCTGCGGCACATAGATCGGCCCTCGCCCCACGACCGCCGAGCGGCCGAATGGTAGATTGACCGCGCTGCGGTCCCAATTGTTGAGCTGGATGCGATGTTGCGTCGCCAGCGCGCCCGCGTAGATTGGCCGCCCCGAATGCTGTGCCAGCTTCACGATGCCCAAACCGGCCACACGTGCCACTTTCGGTACGTCCGCGGTGAGCGCGATATTGTAACCGTCTTTGAGCGCTTCCAGCATTTCGGCGAAAGCGGAAACACCGCCCTTGCGGTTGAATTCATTGTTATGAGCGCCCGAGCCGCGGATGGTGCCGACGCCGAGTTTCTCGGCGGCGCGCGCATTGATCTCTCCGTCGCGGTGGCGCGAAATCAAAACCTTGGCAGGGAAATTATCGCCTTTGCGTTTGATGAACGGCGCCACGAAGTGCTGGCCGTGCCACAGCCCGATGATGATCGGTTTCTCGGTCGTTTCGTAAATGTCGGTCGGCTCGATGGTCGTTCGCGTGCTGTGCCAGACCAGCCGCAAATACCACGCGCCCATCGTGGCGACGGTATCCTGAAAAGCCGACGAGGTGACGATACGCTTGAGTAACGGCATCGGCCCCCGGCTCAGCGCACCGCCCGGCCCGCGGCATCGGGGTCGAGCAGACGGTGCAGATGGACGATGAAATAGCGCATGTGGGCGTTGTCGACGGTTTGTTGAGCCTTCGCCTTCCAGGCGGCATAGGCGGTGGCGTAGTTCGGATAGACGCCGACCATTTCGACCTTGTCGAGGTCCTTGAATTCCGTGCCGTTGAGTTCGGAGAGTTCGCTGCCGAACACGAGATGGAGCAATTGTTTTCCGGGAACCTTATCGGGCATGGCTTGATCCTTCGAAGAAGCCCCGGCGGCGGCTGGCGATGCGGCGGATTAAGCTACATAGGCCAAATTTATGCAAACTCGCCGCGGCGGGTGCGCAGCAGGTCAAGCAGCGCGCCATGGCGGGCGAGACCGGCGGCAATCAGCGCGCCTTGCGTGGCGTGCGGGGCCTTATAACGCAGCGGCCGGCCGTCAAAATCGGTCATCGCGCCGCCCGCCTCGTGCACCAAAAGGTCGGCGGCGGCGAGGTCCCAGTCGTGGCTGCCGGGCGAGGCCAAGGCGGCATCGAGGTCGCCGCGCGCGACGCGCGCGAATCGCAGCGCCAGCGAGAACACCTTGGGCTGCGCCAGAATTTTCGGGTTTATGTCGACGAGCCTGTCGAGATAGCGCTTCGGCCCGGCGAGCCGGGCGCCGTCGAGCGGCGCGCCGCCACTCATGGCGATTTTTGCGCCGTTGAGCGCGGCGCCCGTGCCTTGCGCCGCCAGGAACATCTCGTCGGTCGCCGGCGCATAGAGCGCAGCCAGGATTGGGCGGGCGTTCTCGACCAGCGCGACCGAGATGGTCCAGTCGGCGCGGCCGGTGATGTAGGCGCGGGTACCGTCGATCGGATCCACCACCCAGGTTAGCGGCAGACCGCCGTCCGGCGGCTCCTCGGTTTCCTCCGACAGCCATCCGGCGCCGGGCACGAGTTCTCCGAGACGAACGCGCAGCAGATTATTGACCGCGATGTCGCCCTCGCTCACCGGCGAATTGTCGTTGCCTTTGGTCCAGCGCTTGAACGGCCCGCGCGCGGTGGTGCGCGCCAGTTCGCCGGCCTCGCGCATCACGGTTTCGAGGGGCACCCGTAGTGTTGCGGGCTCATCTTGTCTACGCATGATCTTGTCCGAAAACCGGTTCCCACTTTTCGGAATCATGCTTATTGCCCGGCAACGGTCAGGCCCTCCAGCCGCACCGTCGGCGCATTGATGCCGTAGCGGAATTCGAGATCGCTGGCGGGCGTTAGGCTGCGGAAAATATCCAGCAAATGTCCGGCGATGGTGACTTCGCTGACGGCATAGGTCCGCTGGCCGTTCTCGATCCAGAAGCCGGAGGCGCCGCGGCTGTAATCGCCGGTCACCATGTTGACGCCCATACCGATCAGGTCGGTGACGTAGAAGCCGTCCGTGATATCGGCGATGAGCGCCTTGGGGCTGAGTGAGCCCGCCTCCAGATGCAAATTGCTGGCGCCCGGTGAGGGCGTCGAGGACACGCCGCGGCTGGCATGGCCGGTGGTAGTGAGACCGAGTTCGCGCGCGGTCGCGCAATCGAGAATCCAGGAGCGCAACACGCCGTCGTCGATCAGCGCCAGCGTCTTGCCGGCGACGCCTTCGCCGTCGAAGGGATGCGAGCGCAGCCCACGCTTACGCAGAGGGTCGTCGATGATGCGGATGCCGCCGGCGAACAGTTTCTCGCCCATCTTGTCGCGCAAGAAACTGGTCTTGCGCGCGACCGACGCTCCGTTCACCGCGCTGGCGAGATGCGAGACCAGCGAGCCGGCGACGCGCGGGTCGAGCACCACTGGCACCTTGCGGGTTGTCACCTTGCGCGGATTGACCCGCTCGACAGCGCGCTCACCGGCGGTGCGGCCGGTTTTCTCCGGGCTCTCCAAATCGGAAGCGTGCCGCACGCTCGAATAATCGTAGTCGCGCTCCATGCCGGTGCCGGTCCCGGCGATCGCGGTCATCGAGACGCCGTGGCTCGAACCCAGGTAAGCGCCGCGAAATCCGGTGCTGGTGACCAGCACCATGCCGCCAATGCCGGCCGAGGCCGAGGCGCCGCCCGACTTGGCGACGCCCTTGACGGCCATACCGGCCTGTTCGGCCGTTCGCGCCATAGCCTCAAGTTGCGCGACGCTCGGCAGGTCCGGATCGATCAGATCGAGATCGGGAAAATCATGCGCCAGCAGCGCCTCGTCCGCGAGCCCGGCATATTTGTCTTCGGGAGTCGCGCGCGCCATCGCCACCGCGCGTTCTGCCAGCGCCGCGCTGCCGTCGCTCGCGGTGTCGTTGGTCGAGACTACTGCTTGTCGCTTGCCGACGAGCACGCGCAGGCCGAGATCGTCGCCTTCGGCGCTCTCGCTCTCTTCCACCGCGCCGTCGCGCACCTCGATCGACAGCGACATGCCGCGGACTGCCACCGCGTCGGCGCTGTCGGCGCCGGCCGCGCGCGCAGCCTTGACCAGCCGCTCGGCGCGGTCGGCAAGCGCGGTCTGGTCGAACAATGAGGAGGGGGCGCGCATGGATTTCACTCAAATGGGCCTAAATCCGGCGTGATTCAACAGCCGGTGCGAATATTTCGCGCGAGCTTGGCAAGGTCTCGTCAATCATGGTTCGCAACGCCTCGTCAATCATGCGGCACAAAGCACGCCACCTTAGAATCGGTTAACCGCGAACATTAAGCGGATTCGGACGCCTTTCCGCCATGATCTCGGCACGACCGGAGCAATAAGCCCGGCGTGGGAGTTTCGAGGCGTCAAATGCGAAGTGGCGGAATGCCCGCCGGGTCGAGCCGCGCGTTGCGGCTCGACCCGTTCAGCCTGCCGGCGCGCTTTGCGGCAACCGATGCCGTGGCCGACGAGCGGGTGCGGCACGTGGAGCTTTACCGCGAACGCGTCGTGGTCCGCCGCTCGCTTTCCGGCATGCGCATGGCGCTCAACATGCCGGTCTCGGCCTTTACCGGTATCGCCATCAAGGTGACCGCAGGCGAGGGCGAGGCGGAAGCCGCCGTCGTTCTCGAACACAAAGATCCTTCGTTGTCGCTGCCGCTGTTCGTCTCGAGCGAGGCCGATGAGGCGTTCGCCGAATGGCGCGCCTGGGCCAATGTGCTGGGCCTGCCGCTCTTGGTCACCGAAGAAGACGGTGGCCTGCGCGAGCCATTCGCCCGCATCGGCGGCGTGCGTATCGACACGGTGCGTCCGCGCCGCCGCCGCCGTAGCGCGCTCAAGCGCCGTCGCCCTTCGATGCCGCTGCGCCGTTTGGCTGGCAAGCTCACCGACCCAACGCCGGTGCATCGCGACGAGCGCGAGATCATCGCCAGGAACTAGTCTCGGGAAATTACTTGCAGCGCTGGAGCTTGATCGTTCCGCCCTGCTGCTGCTGCATCACGATATGGTCGTTGTCGACCTGGCGTAGCGTGTAGCTGACGCTGCCATTGCTGATCTGCCCGGACGTGAATTGGTCGACCACGCGGTACGATGAACCTTCCGCCGTCACTGACTTGTTGCGGTAGGCCGGCACGCCGCCACTGCTATCCTGCCGCTGATTGCCGTTGAAGGTGATGACGCGCTTGCCCGAGCAATCGATCGCGCCGTTGTCCGAGCTTGAACTCTGGCCCCATTTGCCATCGACCGGATAGCTGTCCGCTAGCGCCGGCAGGACCAGCGTGGCGAGCAGGAGGGCGAGCGGAATCGTTTTGCGCATTCTCTTAGAGTCGTGCCCGAATGGGGCGAAATCAAGCGCAAGCGGGGCTGATGCTTAATATTGTCGATTTACGTCAATTAACGCGCATCCGGTTTGCCGTAACCCCCCGCCGTCGGGCTTTGAATAATGACGGCTTCGCCGGCGTCGATCACGGTTTCGTCGCAGCCTTGTAGCCGTTCCATCCGCCCGTCCTTGCGGCGCGCCCAGTTCTCGCCGATCTGGCCGGCCTCGCCGCCGGCCAGCCCCGGCGGCCGCACCTGGCGATGGCCGGATAAAATCGTGCATTCCATTTTTTCCAGGAAGCGGATGGTGCGGCGGATGCCGCCGCCGGCGTGCCATTGGCCGCCTCCGCCGGAGCCTTCGCGGATGTGGAAATCCTCCAGCACCACCGGGTAGCGGAATTCCAAAACTTCCGGATCGGTCAGCCGAGTATTGGTCATGTGGGTGTGCACGGCATCGGTGCCGTTGAAGCCGGGACCGGCCGGCGAGCCCGAGCAGATCGTCTCGTAATATTGATAGCGCGCGTTGCCGAAATTGAGATTGTTCATGGTGCCTTGCGCCGCGGCGAGCGCGCCGAGCGCGAGGAACAGGCAGTTGGTCACCGCCTGCGACACCTCGACATTGCCGGCCACCACCGCGGCCGGATATTCCGGCGTCAACATCGACTTCGGCGGCATCACGATATTGATCGGCCGCAGGCAGCCGGCGTTCATCGGAATGTCGTCGTCCACCATCACGCGAAATACGTAGAGCACGGCCGCCCGCGTCACCGGCTCGGGCGCGTTGAAATTGGTCGGCTGCTGCGGCGAGGTTCCCGAGAAATCCACCGTCGCTTCGCGCCTTTCGCGGTCGACGCTGATCTTCACCCTGATGATCGCGCCCTGATCCATCTCGCAGGAAAATTCGCTGTCCTTCAGCCGGTCGATGACGCGGCGCACGCTTTCGGCCGCATTGTCCTGGACGTGCCCCATATAGGCTTCAACGATCGCCAGGCTGAACTGATCGACCATGCGCTTCAGTTCCTGCGCCCCCTTTTCGTTGGCGGCGATCTGCGCTTTCAGATCGTTGACGTTCTGCAACGGGTTGCGCGCGGGGTAGGGGCCTCCTTCAAGAAGCGCATAGAGTTCGCGTTCACGAAAACGACCGCGCTCGACCAATGTGAAGTTGTCGATGTAGACGCCTTCCTCGAGAATATTGGTCGCGCGCGGGCTCATCGACCCCGGCGAAATGCCGCCGACGTCGGCGTGATGGCCGCGCGAGGCGACCCAGAACAGGATCGTCTCGCCGCGCTCGTCGAACACCGGCGTGCAGACGGTGATGTCGGGCAGATGCGTGCCGCCGTTATAGGGGGCGTTCAGCGCGAAAACGTCGCCGGCGCGGATGCGGCCCTGGTTGAGGCGGATGACGGTCTCGACCGAGCGGTCCATCGAACCCAGATGCACGGGCATGTGCGGCGCATTGGCGACCAGGGCGCCGTGCCGGTCGAACACCGCGCAGGAAAAGTCGAGGCGCTCCTTGATGTTGACGGAATAGGCGGTGTTTTGCAGCGTCACGCCCATTTGCTCGGCGATCGACATGAAGAGATTGTTGAAAATCTCGAGCATGACCGGATCGGCCCGGGCGCCGATCGCGTCCCGCCGCGGCGGCGCCGCGACGCGCTGCAAGACGACGTGATTCTTCTGCGTGATTCGGGCGCGCCAACCGTCCTCGACGACGATGGTTTGGTGCGGTTCGATGACCAGCGCGGGAC
>DASRLF010000017.1:0-12977 GCA_035648555.1 Pseudolabrys sp. | reverse complement strand
ACGGCCTCGGTCTTGCCGAAACCACGCCGGGGCCGCTCATTTTAGTGACGCAGTTTGTCGGCTTCCTGGCGGCGTTCCGCGAGGCGACACCGTTTACGCCGCTGACCGCCGGCCTGATCGGCGCGGCGCTGACAACGTGGGTGACCTTCGTGCCAGCGATGCTGTGGATTTTTGCCGCTGCGCCGTTCATCGAGGAACTGCGCGGCAACCGGCAACTGGCCGGCGCGTTGGCCGCGATAACGGGTGCGGTGGTCGGCGTCATTCTAAATTTGTCGGTCTGGTTCGCACTGCATGTGCTGTTCGGCAGCGTTATCGAACGGCATTGGGGACCGCTGCGCTGGTTCGCCTTCGATCCGCGCGCACTCGACGGTCACGCGGCCATTCTTGCCGTCACCGCGACAATCCTGGCGTTCCGATTCCGCCGCAGCCTGATCGAAGTAATCGTCGTCATGGCTCTGCTTGGGATTGTCACGCAATATTCGTTTTAGTTTTCGCGTTTGACCGCGCTTTCGTGCCAGCGGCGCAACACCAGATGCGAGAGCGCCGTCAGCGCGAAAAAGATGGCAACGCCGGCGGCCGACAACAGCAGAAGCGCCGCGAACATGCGCGGGATATTGAGCCGGTAGCCCGATTCGGCGATGCGATAGGCCAGCCCCGAACCGGCGCCGGCCGAGCCGGCAACAAGCTCGGCCACCACCGCGCCGATCAACGACAGCCCGCCGGCGATGCGCAGACCGACCAGCATTTGCGGCAGCGCCGACGGCAATTTGAGCTGCCACAACATTTGCCATCGCGTTGCTTTGTAGAGATCGAACAACGCCAGTAGATTGTGATCGACCGAACTCAGGCCGAGCGTGGTATTGGCGAGCACCGGGAAGAACGCCACGATCCAGGCGCAGGCCAGCACCGCCAGCGGCTGCGGCAGATAGATCAGCAGCAGCGGCGCGATGGCGACGATCGGCGTCACCTGCAGGATCACCGCGAAAGGATAAAGCGACCGCTCGATCGGGCGCCACAGGCTGAAGGCGACCGCGAGCGCCACGCCGCCGAGCGCCGCTACCACGAAGGCTTCGAACGTGATGCCGAGCGTGACGAGCAGCGAACTCCACAGCAAGCCGGCGTCTGCAACCAGCGTCGTAACAACGAGGCTCGGGGCCGGTAGTACGTAGGTCGGAAGCGCGAAGAAGCGCACGACGGCTTCCCAGGCCGCCAGCAAAACCGCCAGCGTCAGCAGCGGCGATGCGACGCGTGTCCAGCGCTCGTTCATGACCCGCCTCCGGCCATGGCCTGGCTCAAGGCTTCGGCGACCTGTCGGCAATAACCGGCATATTCGGCCGAGGTCCGGAAGCGCTCGTCGCGCGGATAGGGCGCGGGGATAGCGATTTCGGCGAACACACGGCCGGGACGCGGCGTCATCACCACGATGCGCTGTGACAGGTAGACCGATTCAAAAACAGAATGGGTGACGAAGATCACCGTGCGGCGCAGGTCCTGCCACAACCGCAGCAGATCATTGTTGAGCTTGAAGCGGGTGATCTCGTCGAGCGCGGCGAACGGCTCGTCCATCAGCAGCAATTTCGGCTCGGTGACCAGCGCGCGCGCGATCGAGGTGCGCATCTTCATGCCGCCGGACAATTCGCGCGGATAGCTGTGCGCGAAATCGGAGAGCCCGACGCGCGCGACCGCCTGGTTCACGGCGTCGCGCGATTGCGCTTTATCGGTGTTGGCGAGTTTGAACGGCAGCCGCACGTTGGCGGCGACATCGGCCCAGGGCATCAAAGTCGGTTCCTGGAACACGAAGCCGATCTTGCTGTCGCCTGACGGCCACTCGACGGCGCCCGCCGACGGCGCGCTCAAGCCTGCGATAATGCGCAGCGCGGTCGACTTGCCGCAGCCCGACGGTCCGAGCAGCGAGACAAATTCACCGGCATGCACGTCGAGACTAAGACCGTCGAGCGCGACGGTACCGCTCTCGAACGTCTTGCCGACGCTGCGTAAAGAAACGATTGTAGCGCCCGGCAAACTCATTTGGGCCGCAACCCGACGCCGACGCCCTTATTGACGAATTGCAACGTATAGGCGCGCTTGACGTCGAGGCCGGCTTTGACCACGCCGGCGCGCACCATCTTGTCGAAGAAACTTTTCATGCGCGCGTCGGTCATGGCGCCGATACCGAGCTTGATCGAGTCACCGGAGTCGACGATGCCGTAGTCCTTCATCTTGGCGATCGAATAGACCAGCGCCGCGTCGGTCATTTCCGGATTCTGTTTCTTGATCAGCTCGTTTCCAGGCCGGCTGTCGCCATAAATATAATGGTACCAGCCGATGGCCGAGGCATCCACGAAGCGCTGCACCAGATCTGGCTTTTTCTCCACCAGATCGCGCCGGGTCTCGATCAGCGTCGAATAGGCATTGAAGCCGTCATCGGCGAGCAAAAATACTTTCGGCTTGAAGCCGCCTTGGGTCTCGACCGCATAGGGCTCGGAGGTGACGTAACCCTGCATCGCGGAATTTTTGTCGGCGAGGAACGGCTGCGCATTGAAGGTGTAAGGCTTCACTTTCGATTCGTCGAAACCATAATCAGCCTTCAGCCACTGGAAATAGCTGGCCATACCTTCCTTGGAGACGAACAGCGTCAGCTTCTTCAGGTCTTCGAACTTTTGCACGTCCGGGTGCGCGATCAGCACCTGCGGATCCTTCTGGAAGCTCGCCGCCACCGTCACGGTCGGGATGCCCTGCTCGACCGCGTCGAAAGATTGCAGCGAGTTGGCGCTCATGTAGAAGTCGAGCCTGCCGACCGGCAGCAGGATGCGGTTGTTCACGTTCGGCCCGCCCGGCACGATGGTCACGTCGAGGCCGTATTTCTTGTACGTGCCGTCGGCGAGCGCCTGATAAAAGCCGCCATGCTCGGCTTCCCCCACCCAGTTGGTGCCGAAGCGGATTTTGTCGAGCGGCTGCGCCTGGGCCGCGCCCAAGGCGACCATAAAACCCAATAAAATCGGGGCCAATCTCAGCATAGGCTCACTTTGTCATTGCCGGATAGGTGCGGGCAAGCGGGCCCGCGAAACCCTTTGAACCTTTGGTCCGAACCGCGCGACCCATGTTTATGCGGCCGATGTCGGCCGCCCTCGTTCAACCGTATGGAGACCGCCATGACCAAGTCCAAGACCTTTATTGCCGCACTTGCTATCGCTGCGACCTTCGTCGCCCTCGGCGGCCAGGCGCAGGCTCACCCGCACTTCGGCCATCACGGCTGGGGCATCGGCGCCGGCTTCATTGCCGGCAGCCTGATCGGCGCCACCGTTGCGTCCAACTCCTATTACTACGGGCCCGGCTACGGCTGCCGCTACGTCGGAGCTTACGACCGCTGGGGCAACCTGCGCCCCGTGAAGGTCTGCGACGTCGCCCCGTACTGATCTCAGCTACGATCGGCGCCTGCCCCCCGTCCAACCACGCGCCGATCGTTAAAGACCCGCCCGGTCAGTCCCCGTCCGGGCGGGTCACTTTTTATGGCCATAAAACTTGTAGAACGACGCTGGCGATGATGTGATCGCCATTATTAGGGGTGGCTCTCGCTTTTTGCTCGCTATGACGATCGCGCTGGCGCCGGTCAGCGCGCTGGCCGCCGGCGGAGCCTATGTCGTTGACGACGTCGCGATCGACAAACCCGGCGCGTGCAAAGTCGAGTCATGGGCGGCGGCCGCGTCCAATCATGACTTCACCGCGGTGACCTCACCGGCCTGCGTCGTCAAGCTCGGCATCCCGGTCGAGCTTGGCGGCCAACTGCAACGCTCACGCGACGATGGTATCTGGAGCACGACCGGCACGCTAAAAGCCAAGACCAATATCATTCCTTTCGAGAACCATCCGTTTGGGCTCGGTATTTCCGGCGGCAGTAGCTGGGATCTGGTCAGCGGCATGAACACTGGCGGCTTCATCAATGTGCCGGTGACAATTAAGGTGACAGACAAATTCCACTTCAATCTGAACAGCGGATGGCTGTACGACAACGTCGCGAAAATAAGCTACCTGACGTGGGGCGCGGGTTTTGAATGGGGTTTTGTCGACAAGTTTACGCTGATCGGCGAAGTGTTCGGCCAGGTCGGCGCATTGCCCGCGGTCGATCCCGGCAGCCCGCTGCCGCTCAATTCAATCCGTGAACCACGCACCCAACTCGGCGTGCGCTTCAACCCGCAAGAAAACATCGATATCGACGTGATCTGGGGCCACAACATTACCGGCGAAAATGCCCAGTGGGCGACGCTCGGGCTGAACGTCCGCTTCGACCTCGGCCACTAAACCGGCAGCGCGTCTATTTGCCGAGTTCAGCGCGCACGATCTTGGCGCCCTCGACCATCGCCTGCATCTTTCCGAACGCTACATCCCGTGGCAGATATTTCAGCCCGCAGTCAGGCGCGACAATGATACGCTCGACCGGCACATGCGGCAGCGCGCGGCGGATGCGCGCGGCGACGGTTTCCGGTTTCTCGATTCCCATGTCGGACAGATCGAGCGTGCCGAGAATGATGGTTTTGCCCGGCAGCTTTTCCAGTACGGCGCAATCGAGCCCGGATTGCGCGGTCTCGATCGACACTTGCTGGATCGGCGAATTGGCGAACTCCGGCAGGAATGAATAGCCCTCCGGCCGGACATGGATGACCGCCGCATAGCCGAAACAAATGTGCACCGCCGTGGTGCCGGTGACGCCGTCGAGCGCGGCATTCAAGCCGGCAAGGCCGAATTTGCGCGCCTTCTCGGGTCGCGCCTGCATGTAGGGCTCGTCGATCTGCACCACGTCGGCGCCGGCAGCGAACAGATCCTTGATCTCGGCGTTCACCGCCGCCGCGTAATCGAGCACCATCTCCTGCTCGTCTTTGTAGAAATCGTTCTGCGCCTGCTGCGACATCGTAAAGGGGCCGGGCACGGTGATCTTGATCATGCGGTCGGTATTGGCGCGCAAGAATTTAACGTCGCGCACTTCGACCGGATGCTTGCGACGCACCTTGCCAGTGACGCGCGGCACCGGATTGGGATGGCCGGAGCGATCGAGCGCGGTCCCAGGGTTGTCGATATCGACGCCTTCGAGCGCGGTAGCGAAGCGGTTGGAATAGCTTTCGCGGCGCTGTTCGCCGTCGGTGATGATATCGAGGCCAACGCGCTCCTGATCGCGGATGGCGAGCAGCGTGGCATCGTCCTGCGCCTGATCCAGAAATTCCGGCGCGACCCGCCACAGCTCCTTGGCGCGCACGCGCGGCGGAAACCGGCCAGCGAGCTTTTGACGGTCGATCAGCCAATCCGGCTGCGCGTAGGAACCGACCAGCGTGGTGGGGAGAAGCTTTGCCGCCATGGGCTTATTATGGCTGCGCGCCCGGCGTTAGGCCAGCCGCCTCCAGGCTCATCGCCAGCACGCGGGCGACGTGCAGCGCGTCGCGGCCGGCGCCGTCGTGGATTTGATGCCGGCACGAGGTGCCGTCGGCCACGATCAGCGCATCGCCGGCGCTCTTTCGCACCGCCGGCAGCAATGACAGTTCGCCCATCTTGAGCGAGACATCGATGGTGGCGGCGTCGTAACCGAACGAGCCGGCCATGCCGCAACAGCTCGACTCGATTGTCTCGACGCTCAGTTCCGGGATCAGCCTGAGTACGCTCTCGACCGCGCCCATGGCGTCGAACGCCTTCTGGTGGCAATGACCGTGCAGCAGCGCTTTCTTCGGCAGCGCGCCAAGCGGCAGTTTCAATCGGCCTTCGGCCTGCTCGCGGGCGAGGAATTCCTCCAGCAGCATCGCATTCTTCGCCAGCGCGTCGACGGCCTCGCCCTTCATCAGCGCCGGCAGTTCGTCGCGGAAACCGAACAAGCAGCTCGGTTCCAGCCCAATGACCGGAACGCCGCGCAGGACATAGGGCGCCAGCGCATCGAGCGTGCGTTGCATCTCGCGCTTGGCTTCGTCGACCTGCCCGACCGACAGAAATGTGCGCCCGCAGCAGAGCGGGCGCGCGTCGCCGTCCTGCGGCGTCACGGCATGGACGCGATAGCCGCCGGTGGTGAGCACGCGCAAGGCCGCATCGAGATTTTCGCGCTCGAAATAGCGGCTGAAGGTGTCGGCGAACAGCACGACTTCGCGCGCCGGCTCGCTGCCCGCGGCGTTGTAGGCCCAATCGGAGCGGTCGCGATACGTATCCGCGCGCCATTTCGGCAGGCTGCGCCGCGCCGAAAATTTGCCGACGATCTCGGAGGCCCGCCGCAACAACGGAATGCGGTCACGCAAATTGAACAGCCAGGGCCGTTTGGCCGCGAACGGCGCGTAACGCGGCAGCCAGCCGACCAGCCGGTCATGCCAGGAAATACCGTGCTTGGCCGCGCGCGCCGCCTGCACTTCGATCTTCATGCGCGCCATGTCTACGCCGGTCGGGCATTCGCGCCGGCAGGCCTTGCAGGAGACGCACAGCTTGAGTGTTTCGGCCATGTCATCGGAAGCAAGCGCGTCGGGTCCGAGCTGGCCGGTGATGGCGAGCCGCAGCGAATTGGCACGGCCGCGCGTGACGTCGCGCTCGTCGCGGGTGACGCGATAGCTCGGACACATGGCGCCGCCGGCGAGTTTCCGGCAGGCGCCGTTGTTGTTGCACATCTCGATCGCGCCCTGGAATCCGTTGCCGGAACCCGAATAAGCCGACCAGTCGAGATGGGTCTTGATCTCCTCGCCGTGATAGCCGGGCGCGTAGCGGAACAGCATGCGATCATCGAATTTCGGCGGCCGCACCACCTTGCCCGGATTGTACAGGCCGTTCGGATCGAAGCGGTCCTTGACCTCCTCGAAGGCGCGCACCAGGCGCGAACCGAACATCGGCTCGTTGAATTCCGAGCGCACCAGGCCGTCGCCGTGCTCGCCGGAATGCGAACCCTTGTATTCGCGCACCATGGCGAACGCCTCCTCGGCGATCTCGCGCATGGCATGCACGTCTTTGTCCTGCCGCAGATTCAAGATCGGCCGCACGTGCAGGCAGCCGGAGCCGGCGTGCGCGTACCAGGTGCCGCGCGTGCCGTGTTTCTCGAAGATCGCGGTCAGGCGCGAGGTGTAGTTGGCCAGATGATTGAGCGGTACCGCGCAATCCTCGACGAAGGAGACCGGTTTGCCTGCCTCTTTCATCGACATCATGATGTTGAGGCCGGAGGTGCGCAGGTCGGTGATGGCGGCTTGTAATTCCGCATTGAGGACTTCGATCACGCCGCCCCATTTGTCGCCGCTCTTATCGAACGAAAAACCGAGATAGCCGATCAGGTCCTTGAGCCGGCGCAGGCGGCGCAAGTTCTCTTCGTGATTTTCCTCGCCGAACTCGACCAGCAGAACCGCGGCCGGCGTCTCGCGCACGAATTTGTCCAGCGTCGGACGGAAGATCGGGATTTCGCGCGCCAGCTCGATCATGGTGCGGTCGATCAATTCGACCGCGATCGGGAGCAGATGCACGATGTGCTGGGCGGCATCCATCGCCTCGCGGAAGCTGCCGAAGTGGCAGGCGCCGACCGCGCGGCGGCCGAGCAGCGGCGACAATTTCAATTCGATGCGCGTTGAAAAACCGAGGGTGCCCTCGGAGCCGACCAGCACATGTGCGAGGTTGATGTCGTTCTTGCCAGGCACCAGCGCGTCGAGATTGTAGCCGCCGACGCGGCGCTGAACCTTGGGGAAACGCGCGGCGACCTCCTCGGCCTCGCGCGCGCCGATGGCGAGCAAATCTTTGGCGAGCGGCCGCAACGGTGCCGCCACGTCGTTGATGTTGCCGCCGATGCTGCCGAAATGCGCCAGCGTTCCGTCGGCCAGCACCGCTTCGATGGCGAGCACGTTGTCGCGCATGGTGCCGTAGCGCATCGAGCGGCCGCCGCAGGAATTATTGCCGGCCATGCCGCCGATGGTGGCCCGCGATGAGGTCGAGATATCGACCGGGAACCACAGACCGTGCGGCTTGAGCTGGCGGTTGAGATCGTCGAGCACGATGCCGGGCTCGACCGCGCAGCGCGCGCCCTTGAGGTCGAGATCGAGAATGCGGGTCAGATATTTCGAGCAATCCACCACCAGCGATTCGCCGACGGTCTGTCCGGCCTGCGAGGTTCCGCCACCGCGCGCCAGCACAGTGGCGCCTTCGCTACGGGCAATTCCTATCGCCCGTTCGGCTTCTTCTATCGTACGCGGAGCGACCACGCCGACAGGCATGATCTGATAATGCGAGGCGTCGGTGGCGTAACGGCCGCGGCTAAAGCGGTCGAATTGCACATCCCCGCTCAATTCGGCCTTCAGCCGCCGTTCCAGGCCGGGCATTACCACCGCCACGGCGTTCTTCCTTTTTGGGCTTCGTTCAGCCTATGCATGAAGTGCTTGTTTGCTGTGCGGAAAACCGCTTGACCGCAATGTTACATTCATAGTTCAACGCCACAAGCGCCGCTCCCCAATTGCGTCTGTGCCGGGATGCGACGTGGTTAAACCACGAAATTCCGTGAAAAGCTGCGGTTTAGGAGCGAATGCCAATGGCTAAGAATTCTTCGCGTACGGTGGGGCGCCACTTTCTTCACATTCCGGGGCCGACGCCCCTTCCCGATCGCGTGCTGCGCGCGATGGATACGCCCATCATCGATCATCGCGGTCCGGAATTCGCCAAGCTCGCCAAGAAGTGCCTTGAGGGCATCAAGACCATCTTCAAGACCACCAACCCGGTGATCATTTATACCGCGACCGGCACCGGCGCCTGGGAAGGCGCGCTGGTCAACACGCTGTCGCCCGGCGATCTCGTGCTGATGGTCGAGACCGGCCAGTTCGCGACGCTGTGGAAGAAGATGGCCGAGAAGCTCGGCCTCAAGACCGAATTTATCACCACTGACTGGCGCACCGGCGTCGATGCCGCCGCGGTCGAAGCCCGCCTGCGCGAAGACAAGAACCACGAGATCAAGGCGATCTGCTTCCTGCACAACGAGACCTCGACCGGCGTGCTGTCGCCGGTGCACGAAGTGCGCAAGGCGATCGACCGCGCCAAGCATCCGGCGCTGATGATGGTGGACACCATCTCCTCGCTCGCTTCCACCGACTACCGCCACGACGAATGGGGCGTCGACGTCACGGTCGGCGGCGCGCAGAAGGGCCTGATGCTGCCGCCCGGCATGTCGTTCAACGCGGTGAGCGACAAGGCGCTCGCCGCCAACAAGACCTCCAAGCTGCCGAAGGCGTTCTGGGCGTGGGACGAGATGATCGCCATGAACAAGATCGGCTTCTTCCCCTACACGCCAGCGACGCAAATGCTGCAAGGCCTGACGGTCGGCATCGAGATGCTGCACGAGGAAGGGCTCGACAACGTATTCGCCCGTCATGACCGCATGGCTGAGGCGACACGCCGCGCGGTCAAGCATTGGGGTCTCGAGATCATTTGCAAAGATCCGAAATTCTATTCGCCGACGCTGACCGCCGTGATCCTGCCGGAGGGCCACGACGCCGACGCGTTCCGCGCGCTGGCGCTCGAGCACTTCAATATTTCCTATGGCGCGAGCTTTGGACGTTTCACCGGCAAGATGTTCCGCATCGGCCATCTTGGCGACACCAACGACACCATGATGATGGGTGCGCTGGCGGCGACCGAGATGGCGCTGTCGCTCGCCGGCATTCCGCACAAGAAGGGCGGCGTGCAGGCGGCGATGGATTATCTAATATCGGCGCACGGCAGCAGCGCCAAGCAGGCGGCGGAATAAAACTTACGCCGTTGAAGTGATTTGGCCGGGCAGTAGCCCGGCCATTTTTTAGGCTGCCAGGCGCCACACGAAAGTATTTTTGACCCGCTTCGACAGCAACATATACGGCACCCAGATCGCCGCGACGAAGATCGGGCGCGCCAGCGACAAGAGATCATCTTGCTCGGGCTGATGATTGTAAGCGCCGGCGGAGACGACCATGTCAATCAGAAGAAAAGCCACTATCCCGCACATCAGAACGACGTAGGCCTTCGGATAGTAGACCGACTTAAGGGTCAACAGCAGAATGGGCGCCAGCCAGCCGACGATGAACGCAATGTTCAAGAATGTCTCGACGGCGACAAAAGCGAGCAGCCCGGTCGAGAGCGCGGCCTTGGCCGCCCAGATTTTTTCCAGGCTCGGCGTCATCTTGAACACCGATATGCTCAGATAAATCGGTGATAGCACCGTGCCGATGGCAGGCAGAATGAGCCAGCCTTTGATGCCGACCGGAATGAATTCTGTCTGTGTTGCTGCTGCGGTTTCCGTCATGATCGCCCCCCCCGAAAGCACCAAGGCTAAGCCAGATTGCGGCCGGCGCAAAGGCGTCAGGCGGCGGTTGGCGCGCTTTGGCGCAGCGCGCGCTCGACGAAGGCGGAAATCGCCTTCAGCGTAGGCTCGCTCGCCTCGCGCTGCGGCGAGTGCCTGGCGCCGGGCAGCAGCGCGACTTCGACCGGGCAGTAACATTCCTGGTTGGCGATTTCGATCTGCTTGACCGTGCCGTATTGGTCGTCGTCGCCCTGCACGATCAGCACCGGCACGCGGATGTAGGCGAGGAATTCGGTGATGTCCCATTGCCGGAAACCGGGGTCGAGCCAGGCGCCGTTCCAGCCCTTGAAGGCGTTGTCGACGTCGGCGTGCCAGCGCGACAGCTTGGCGCGCAAATCGCCGGTCTCAAAGGCCTTGCGCGCTTCGACGATGGAAGCGATGCCGAAATCCTCGGTGAAAAAATGCGGCGCGATCAGCGTGAGGCCGCAGACGCGGTGATCCTGATGGCTGCCCGCATAGATCGCGGCGATCGAGGCGCCGTCGCTGTGACCGATCAGCAGGCCGCGCTGGAAACCGATGTCGTCGAGCAGGCGCGGCAGCGTTTCGCGCGCCTCGTCGTGCATATAACTGAGCGGGCGCGGCAGCGCGACCGGGCTCGATTTCCCGTAGCCGGCGCGCGAATAGACGAACACGCCGGCGCCGGTAGCGGCCTGTAACTTGTCGGGAAAATCGCCCCACAGACCGACGCAGCCGAGGCCTTCGTGCAGCAGCACCAACGTCGGCGCTTGATCCGGCCGCGGCCCGATCATGCGGTATTCTAATTTCTGAAACCCGATATCGAGAAAGCCGGACTCGGAGAGCGTCATTACCTTCCGCCGGGCCCTTCCGCCCGCAATTTGAAGCGCTGGATCTTGCCGGTGGCCGTCTTCGGCAGTTCGGTACGAAACTCGATCCAGCGCGGGTATTTGTACGGCGCGAGCTTGGCCTTGACGTGCTCCTGCAGCGCGCGGATCAGCGCATCGCTGGCCTTGTCAGGCTCCTTGAGCACGACATAGGCCTTCGGCTTGACCAGCTTCTGCTCGTCGCCCCAGCCGACCACGGCGGCTTCCAGCACATCCGGATGCGACGACAGCGCGGCCTCGACCTCGAACGGCGAGACGTAAATGCCCGACACTTTCAACATGTCGTCGGCCCGCCCGCAGCAGACGTAATAGCCGTCGGCGTCCTCGATGTATTTGTCGCCCGAGCGGGTCCATTCGCCCTGGAAGGTCGAGCGCGACTTCTCGCGGTTGTTCCAATACATGATCGCGGCCGTCGGCCCGCGCGCATAGAGCTCGCCCATCTCGCCTTGTTTGACCGGTTCGCCGTCCTCGCCGATTAGCTTGATCTCGTAGCCGGGCACCGGTCTGCCGGTGGTCCCGTATTTCGTCGCGCCCGGCGCGTTGGTGAGATAAATGTGCAGCATCTCGGTGGTGCCGAGCCCGTCGGAAATTTCGACGCCGTAGCGTTCCTTCCAGGTGCGCGCGATTTCCTCCGGCAGCGCTTCGCCGGCGGAAATGCAGCGGCGGATTTTCACTTCGTCGCGCTTGGGCGCACTCGCGCTATTGAGGAATGCGGCGTAGAAGGTCGGCACCGCGAAGAACACCGTGACCGGATGCTTGCGCAACAGCGCGGCGACGCCGTCCGGCGTCGGCCGGTCGGGAAGCAGCACCGTGGTGGCTCCGACCGACAGGGGAAACGTCATGGCGTTGCCGAGGCCGTAGGCGAAAAACAATTTCGCCACCGAATAGCAGACATCGCTTTCCTTGAGGCCCGCGACCGGCGTGCCGTAGAGATCGGCGGTCAGCTTGAGGCTGGCGTGGACGTGCACCGCGCCCTTCGGTTTGCCGGTGGAGCCCGAGGTGTAGAGCCAGAACGCCATGTCGTCGGCGACGGTCGGCGCGGTGTAATCCTCCGGCTCGTCGGCGCCGATAACGTCGTCGAACAGCCGGTAGCCGTGTGGATTATTGCCGGAGACGATGACGTGCTCGAGGTCCGGGCTTTCCTCGATCAGCTTCTCGAATTTCGGGAACAGCGCCTCCGACACCACCAGGCATTTGGCCCGGCTGTCGGCCAGCATGAAGCGGTAATCGTCCTCGGTGAGCAAAGTATTGACCGGCACGGCGATGATGCCGGCCTTGAGGCAGCCGAGAAACGCGACCGGCCAGTCGGCGGTATCGAGCACGGCCATCAGCACGCGCTCTTCGCGGCGGATGCCGAGGCCGCGCAACGCCGCGCCGAAGCGCGCCACCCGATCGGCAAGCTCGGCGTAGGTCAGGACGCCACGCGCATCGATATAGGCCGGCTTGCTGGCGCGGCCGGCGGCGAGGTTGCTTTGCAGCACATCGGCGGCAAAGTTGTAATCGCGTGGGACATGGCCCAGCGGGATATGGCCCACCGGCTCGGCCGCGCTTTGGTCTGCCGCGCGTGCATCGGCGGCTGTCATTGCTTTTCCTCCCCGGACGGTTCGTATTATGCAGGGGGAACTAAAACGCCGCAATGTCGTGTCACGATTGGCCCGCCGCCTGCTATGACAAAAGTCAATTAAGCCCATGGGAGCATAACGCGCATGATCTTCAGCCGGGACCGCATTCTGACCACGCATGTCGGCAGCCTGCCGCGCAACGAGAAGCTGTCCGACCTGCTGGTGCGCCAGGAGGCGGGCGAGACATTCGACGCCAAGGAG
>DASRLF010000016.1:0-6948 GCA_035648555.1 Pseudolabrys sp. | reverse complement strand
GCCCGCGACGAGTTCCTGCGCGCCTATATGGGCTCCGAGCTCGACCCGCGCTGGCTCAACCGCATTTCGAAACTCTCCGCCAAGGGCTGGAAGAATCTGGTCGCCAAGGAAAAGGACCGCATCAAGGAAATCCGTTCGCTGGTGCACGAGCTCGCCGGACAAACTGGTGTTGAAATCAGCGAGTTCCGCAAGATCGTGCAGATGGTGCAGAAGGGCGAGCGCGAAGCCCGCCAGGCCAAGAAGGAAATGGTCGAAGCCAACCTACGCCTCGTCATCTCCATCGCCAAGAAATACACCAACCGCGGCCTGCAATTCCTCGATCTGATCCAGGAAGGCAATATCGGCCTGATGAAGGCGGTCGATAAATTCGAATACCGCCGCGGCTACAAGTTCTCGACCTATGCGACCTGGTGGATCCGCCAGGCGATCACCCGCTCGATCGCCGACCAGGCGCGCACCATCCGCATCCCGGTGCACATGATCGAGACCATCAACAAGATCGTGCGCACCTCGCGCCAGATGTTGAATGAGATCGGCCGCGAGCCGACCCCGGAGGAGCTGGCCGAAAAACTCGGCATGCCGCTGGAGAAGGTGCGCAAAGTTCTCAAGATCGCCAAAGAACCTCTCTCCCTCGAAACACCCATCGGCGACGAGGAGGATTCGCACCTCGGCGATTTCATCGAGGACAAGAACGCCATCCTGCCGATCGATGCCGCGATCCAGTCCAATTTGCGCGAGACCACCACGCGCGTTTTGGCTTCGCTGACGCCGCGCGAGGAACGCGTGCTGCGCATGCGCTTCGGCATCGGCATGAACACCGATCACACGCTCGAGGAAGTCGGCCAGCAGTTCTCGGTCACCCGCGAGCGCATCCGCCAGATCGAGGCCAAGGCGCTGCGCAAGCTGAAGCACCCGTCGCGCAGCCGCAAATTGCGCAGCTTCCTGGACAACTAATTCCGTCATTCGGGGCGCCGCGCAACGGCGAACCCGGAATCCAGAGCTGCATACCGTGTCGTCCTTGGATTCCGGGTCCGCGCCTTCGGCGCGTCCCGGAATGACGGCTTCTTAGATTCCCGCTTGCGCGGGAATGAGCGGTCGTGGTGATGTGCGCGTCATGAAACGCATCCTCTTCGTCCTCGCCGCCGTCTTCCTCCTCGCCACCCCCTCTTTCGCCGCCCAATGCGGTGGCGACTTCAACGCTTTCATCGCCGCAATGGGCCGCGAGGCGCAGGCCGCCGGCGTGTCGCGCGAGGTCATCGGCCAGGCCTTGGCCGGCATCACGCCCGACCCCAACGTGCTGGCCTTCGACCGCCGCCAGAAGGGCATGTTCCACGCCAAGAGTTTCGAGGAATATTCCGCCACCCGCGTCGTCCCGGCGCGCATCAAGCGCGCCCAGGGGCTGATGGCCAAACACGCCCAGCTGCTGTCGCGCATCGAGCGGCAATTTGGCGTGCCCGCCACCGTCATCATGGCGATCTGGACGCTGGAGACCGACAATGGCGGCGGCGACATGGGCAAGCTGCAGGTGATCCGCACGCTCGCCACGCTGGCGCATGATTGCCGCCGCACCGAGCTGTTCCAGGGTGAGCTGATCGCGGCCCTCAAGATCGTGCAGCGCGGCGATCTGCCGTTGCGCGACCTGGTCGGCGCCTTTGCCGGCGAGATCGGCCAGACGCAGTTTTTGCCCTCGTCCTACATCAAGTACGGCGTCGACTACGACGGCAACGGCCACGTCGACCTGCGGCATTCGGTGCCGGACGTGCTGGCCTCGACCGCCAATCTGCTGAAAACCAACGGCTGGCAGGCCGGCGCGCCGTTTACGCAAGGCTCGCAGAATTTCGAAGTGGCGATGCGCGAGTGGAATCACTCCGAGGTCTATCGCCGGACCATCGTGCTGATGGCGGAGCGGATCGGGGGGCGGTGAGGTTGACGCCGCGGCGTCAATTCACCTTCATCATCTTCTCGGGCTTCGCCCCGACACGGGCGATGGTCTTGATCTTGAGCGGCGCGCGGCCGGATTTCTCGGCGATCTCGCGGTCCTGCTCGATGATGAAGCCGAGCGCGGGTTCGTCCTTCTCGAGGCCGCCCAAGAGCTCGGCCGGCACGCGCCGGTTGGAGCGCTGCGAGCCGTCCTCATAGACGACGTCGAAGAACACGAATTCGCCTTTGGGGTTGGTTCCCGGTTTCTTGGCCATGAGCGTCGTCCTTATCCATCGCGCCTGATTTCGCTGGATACTTCGCGCACGATCTTGGCGGAAAGACGGTGTGCGGCGCGCAGAATCATGCGTCACAAACGAAAAAACGCCGGCGTTTTACGCCGGCGTTTCATATTGAACAAGGTGTTAGACAGCCTGCAGGTTTGCAGCGGCCGACTTGCCGTTCTTACGGTCGGCTTCGATGTCGAACGAAAGCTTCTGGCCTTCGTTGAGATTGCTCATGCCGGCGCGCTCGACAGCCGAAATGTGAACGAACACATCCGGCCCGCCGCCGTCCTGCACAATGAAGCCGAAACCTTTTTGGGAGTTGAAGAACTTAACGGTACCTGTGGCCATAGTGGCCTCCTTTTAAAAACGCTCAAAGGCGTCAATGCCCCATGCAAACCATTCGCATGGGCCTCATATCCGGATTCGGCGTGTTCTTGGGGAAGGCCCCTCGGGGCGAAACTGCAAGGCAGGCGAAATCGGAACGCTGTATATATAGGGAACTTTTCCCAATTTGGCAACCCGCGCCAAAACGCGCGCAAGGGCGCGGGGTTAACCATCGTGTGCCGCGAAAAGCGGTACGGGGTTACGCGACGCCTTCGACCACGCGCATGTCGCGCTCGATATTGCCGGTGCCGAGCGCTTTCAGCGCCTCTTTGTATGCGGGCGTGTCGTGACAGGCGAGCGCCTGGTCGAGACTGTCGAATTCGACCAGCACCACGCGCTGGTTCATGCCGGCCTCGTAGGTTTTCGCCGGCGTATTGCGGATCAGGAAGCGCCCGCCGGAATTTTGAATCGCCGGTGCCGCGAGCTTCGCGTAGGCCTTCCAGGCGTCCTCGTTTTTCACCGACCGATAGGTCACAACCCAATAGGCTTTCGGCATTGGTCACTCCCTGATGTTTTTTGTCCCGCCAATCCTAGACTATTTCGTCACCGCCTGGCGCAAAATTTCGCGCGCGCCGTCGCTGCCGTCGAGCGGGCGCAGCGTGCGCCGCGTCACCTTCCAGCCGTTCCCGGTGCGTTTGAGTTCCCAGCGGTTGGCGCCGACGCGATGGATGCGAAAGCCGCTCGATGAGCCGTGGCCGGACACTTCCATCGGTGGGGCCCCCTTGTGCGGCGTGATGATCTGCAAATACGACGTCGCGGTGGCGGTATCGCCGTCGAGCTCGACGCGCGGCAATCCAGCAAAGTGGCACAGTCCCCCGGCGATCGCGGCTTGGTGCTCGGGCGTCTTCACCACCCCCGCGATCGCCTCGTTGCCGCGCGCCTCCTTGCCGCCGCCCAGATCGATCACGCCGTCGGTCATGAAGGCGCCGCGGTAGTAGCTGTCACCCCCGGTGTCGGCGGCGGGCGGATGACTTGCGATCAGGTGAAAAATCGCCAGCGTATCCTCGACCGCGCGCACGCGGCCCTCCAGCGTATTGTCTTTGCTCATTTGTTTTCCTTATTGCGCGGGGACGATGGAACTTGAATTAACCAGCTATGCAATAGCGTGAATCAAAACGTGATGGAACACATGGCAGTTAACGCAGTTGCGTCACAAAGTTGCCGGAGTTCCCAACCAGAAGCTTCGCTCCCCCGCAAAATTCGGAGCCGACATGATTCGCAACATCTGCATCGCAACCGTTTGTGTCGCCCTGGCCGTGTCCGCATCGGCCGCCTCCGCCAGACATCAGCGCGTGGCGTCGCTCGACGCCAACGGCAATCTCGACGCGCTGATCGCCCAGCACGCCGCCGCCAATAATGTGCCGGAAGATCTGGTGCGCCGGATCATCAAGCGCGAAAGCCGTGGCAATCCCCGCGTTGTTTCGCAGGGCAATTACGGCCTGATGCAGATCAAGCTCGCGACCGCGCGTTCTATGGGCTACACCGGCAGCGCTGCCGGCCTTCTCGATGCCGACACCAACATGACCTATGCGGTGAAGTATCTCGCCGGCGCCTATCATACGGCGAGCGGCAACCCCAATCTCGCCGTGCATTATTACGCAGCCGGCTACTACTATGCCGCCAAGGGCAAGAGCCGGGTGGCGCAGAACGACGTCGATCCGCTCAACGCCTTTGCGTCGACGCACCTCGCCACCGTCAAGGGCGTCGCAGCATCGCGCGAGCCGGAAGACGTCACCGGCGCCTGCACGAAGTGCGGGCTATAACGCCTAGCGGGGCGTGTTGGCGCCGACTTTCAACGGCTGTTTGGCCGGTTGAAGGCCAAACAAATAATCTAAAAAGTTAAACGGCGGCGGCGTTACGCTGACCGGCGCTCTGACGCGGCGCGCGTGATGGATGGCGCGGAGCCTGCTTTCATTGCGCGACTTGACCCGCAGCGGCGTCACCGGCGGCCTCTCCTCCGGCGTGACCACTGGCAATTCGAACGTCGAGGTCTCGCCGATGTCGATCGGAAGAGTCGCGGCCGGGATCTGCACGATCGAGCCGGTCTGGTCGTCATCGTCCGGGTCGGTGTCGCCGCGCGTGGCGGGCAGGCCGGCGACTTTGGGCGCGGGTGGCGCGGCCCCGGTGCCGGCCGGGATGTCGGCCAAGTCGCGCAGGCGACTCAATTCTTCGGCGCGCCGGATCGCGGCCAGGATGAGAAATTGCCGCCATTCCGGATGCTCGTTGCGATCGATCATCGCGCCGCGCACCGGCGCCCCGTTGGGCGTCAGTTGGGCATGCGGTCCGGCCGGCGGATTGAGCGCCAGGACCAGAAGCATGATGGCGAGAAATACGCCGCCTACTGGAAGAATCCGGAGAATCGGCAGCATCGACTCGTGAATAACTGAGTCGGACGAAACGCCAAAGCATTCTCCGTCATACAATCGTCGCGAGCGCTACACGCAGGACGAATCCGTGATGGGCAGGGCACGTGACAGGGAACTCTGCGGTTGCTAGGAAATAACCTTCAATAGTGCGGGGTAAGCGTCATGTTCAAAAAGCCGAATGTTCCGGTCATCGCCATCGAAGAACATTATTGGGACCCGGAGCTTTCCAAGCATTTCACGGGTCCGGAAGCCGGCCGCGGCAACGAGACCGACGAACGGCTCTATGACCTGGGTAACCTGCGCATCAAGGAGATGGACGAGGCCGGCATCGACATCCAGGTGCTGTCGCACGGCGCGCCCTCGACCCAGAAGCTGCCGGCCGACATCGCCGCCGATGTCGCGCGCGGGGTCAACGACCGACTCGCCAAGTTCTGCGAGGCCAACAGCAAGCGTTTCGCCGCCTTCGCCGCACTGCCTACCGCCGATCCGAAGGCGGCGGCCGACGAACTCGATCGCTGTGTAACGAAGCACGGCTTCAAGGGCGCCATGCTCCACGGCATGACCAACGGCGAATTCCTCGATCTCAAGAAGTACTGGCCGATCTACGAGCGCGCCGAAAAACTCGATGTGCCGATCTACTTCCATCCCTCGCTGCCGCATCCGAAGGTGACGGAAGTCTATTTGCAGGATTACGCCAAGGACTTCCCGCTGGTGGTGCGTCCGGGCTGGGGCTACACCGTGGAGACCGCGACGCAGGCGATCCGGCTGGTGCTGTCCGGCGTGTTCGACGCGCATCCGAACTTGAAAGTCATCCTCGGCCATCTTGGCGAAACGCTGCCGTTTCTGGTCTGGCGCATCGATACCTCGCTCAAACGTCCGGGGCAGAAGCCGATGAGCTTCCGCGACATCTTCTGCAAGAACTTCTACGTCACCACCAGCGGCTTCTTCTCCAATCCGGCGCTGCTGTGCACCGTGATGGAGATGGGCATCGACCACATTCTGTTCGCGGTCGATTGGCCGTTCGTGATGAACCCGCCGGCCACCGAATGGATGAAGGACATTCCGTTGTCCGACGAGGACAAGGCCAAGATATTGAGCGGCAATGCCCGGCGGCTGCTGAAGATGTAGTTAGGCGATCGGGTGACGCCGATAATATTCTACGTCGTCGCCCGATTGCTTCCAGTCCGCGTTGCCGCGCCAGTCGCAATGATGTGCGCGCATGTCCAAACCGTAACGCACCCGGAACAGCATGGTGCGGCCCGCGCCGTTCTCATATTCATGCACTTCGCCAGGCGGATGCACCACGAACGAGCCGGGCGCGACGGCAATCGTCTGTTTCGGCGTGCGCATCGTGCCGCCACCGGAGGTACAGAAATAGATTTCGGTGGCATCCGGGTGGCAGTGGTAGGGGCTGACTTGCCCAGGTTCCCAACAGGCGACGGTGAAATCGCCACCTGCTTCCTTGCCGAGGATTTTCTCGACGTGGTGCTTGGGATTCCACTGCTGCTCGTGCTCGAGGCTGAAAACATGCATGCGGCTTGGTCTCCGGCGACATGAGGATGGGCAAGCCTAGCTTAAACTGCGGTCGAGCAGGAGAGGGCGACATTGCGCATCGCCCGGCCACGTTGATAGAAGGTGCAAGGGGGCCCGTAGCTCAACTGGTTAGAGCCGACCGCTCATAACGGTCTGGTTGGAGGTTCGAGTCCTCCCGGGCCCACCACTCAGTCCATTTTGTGAAAAAGCTGCCGGATGTCCCGACAATTGCGGAATCTGGCTATCCCGGTTTCCGGTCGGAAACGTGGAATGGCTTGATCGCCCCGGCGAAGACCCCGCAGGCGATCATCGATCTGGCGGCGAGCGAGGTGAAGAAAGCCGTGGCCGACCCGGAGATTCTCAAGAAGTTCGACACCTATGGCGTAGATCCAATCGGTTCAACGCCGAAGGAGTTTACCGACACCATTGCCGCCGATATTGCGCAATGGCATTCGGCTATC
>DASRLF010000015.1:0-12173 GCA_035648555.1 Pseudolabrys sp. | reverse complement strand
GAAGGCGCCATCGCGTTTCCTTTCAATCTGCCGCCTATTCTCGGCTTGGGCAGCACTGGCGGCTTCCAGTATGTGCTCGAGGCGTTACAGGGCCAGCCACCAACGGAAGTAGCGGCGACACTGCGCGGGCTCTTGGTCGCTGCCAACTCACAACCCGCGCTCGCCGGCGTGTTCAGCACTTACGCCGCCGACACGCCGCAGATCTATCTCGACATCGATCGCGACAAGGCCCAGGTGCTCGGCGTCAAGATCAGCGATATTTTCAGCGCTCTGCAATCGACGCTGGGCAGTTACTACATCAACGACTTCAATGTTTTTGGCCGCACCTGGCAGGTCAACCTGCAGGCCGAGACGGCATTTCGCGACCGCACCGAAGACATCGAGCGCATCTACGTGCGCAACCGCGTAGGCGGGATGGTGCCGCTGCGCGCGCTTGCCGAGGCCAAGCTCGTGCAAGGGCCGCAGACGGTGGTGCGATATAACGGCTATCGCGGCGCGGTGGTGAACGGCGCGCCGAAGCCCGGCTACAGTTCCGGCGAGGCGCTTGCGGCGATGGAGCAGATGTCGGCTGCAACGCTGCCGGCGGGCTACGGCTTTGAATGGACCGGTACGGCGTTTCAGGAGAAAGCGGCGAGCGGGAGCACCTCCGTCGTGCTCGGCCTCGCCATTCTGTTCGCTTATCTGTTTCTGGTTGCGCTTTACGAGAGCTGGAACATCCCGCTTTCGGCGTTGCTGTCGGTCAGCGTCGCGATCCTCGGCGCGCTGGTCGCGGTGACGCTCGCCGGACTGAGTTTCGATGTCTACGCGCAGATCGGCTTGGTCGCGCTGATCGCGCTTGCTGCCAAAAACGGCATTCTGATCGTCGCTTTTGCGGTTGAGCAGCGGCGGCTCGGAAAAGATATCGCCGACGCCGCCGTTGAAGCGGCCGCTCTGCGATTTCGTCCGGTGATGATGACGAGTTTCGCCTTCATCTTTGGATTGTTTCCCCTGGTGATCGCGCATGGCGCCGGCGCGACCACCCGGCATGCGGTGGGGACACCGGTGTTCGGCGGCATGATTGCCGCGTCGGTTTTCGGGATTTTCCTCATTCCGCTGCTGTTCGTTACCGCGGAACGTTTGCGCCGGTCGGATCGGGATCAAAAGTGAATGGTGGGCGCTGTAGGGATTGAACCTACGACCTCTCCCGTGTGAAGGGAACGCTCTCCCGCTGAGCTAAGCGCCCGTGATGGCCGCGCGATATAAAGAGTGCCTCGAAGACGTGTCAAGCGAGGCGCGATAGCGCCCGCGTTTAGTTGCGAGTGGGCTTGTCGCTGTGTGGCAGACGCGAAGCATGGGTCTGCAAGGCACGGATGCGGTCGGCGAGGTCGCCTTGGGTCGGCGCGGTCTCGCGGAGTTCAGCTTCGGTGTTACTGTTGGCCGCGCTGGTGCGGTCGCGCACCGTCTCTGCCGCCAGGATCGCGTCGATCGGCGAGTTCGGACCTTCCAGCGCCGAGGCAAGCCGGGCCACTTCGGCCGCGACGTCGTTGATGCGCTCACGCAGCAAGGCGTTCTCCACGCGCTCGGAGGCCCAGTTTTCTTCGGTCTCGCGTTTCATTTTTCCAAGGTCGCGGGCCAGCCGGTCGCGCTCGTCGGTGGCGCGATCGAGTTCCGCCTGCAACCGGGTCTTTTCCGATTTTAGCTTTTCGGTCGCCGAATTAGTGCGGCCGTCGAGCTCGATGATGGCGACGCGCAGATCGGATTCGGTCTTGCGCGCGACTTCCATTTCGCCGCGCAGCTGATTGAGTTCGAAGTCGCTTTGGTTGAGCAGGCGCGACTGCTCGCCGAGACGATTTTCCATATCCTGGGCGCGGCGGCCGAGGATTTCCGCTTCGGTGGTCTGCGCCACCAGATGCTGTTCAAGTTCGGAGACGCGGCGGCCAAGATTTTCGACGCGGCCGCGCTCTTCCGTCAATTCCTGGGTTGCGTGCTTGAGCTCGACCCGCTCGGCGTCGCGGCGGTCTTCCACCGCCTTGACCTCGTCGCCGGCGTCGGTGAGCCGTTCTTTCAAGGCCTCGACCTGGGTCTTGAGCGCGATGATTTCGATCTTCTGGGAATCGGCCAAGGTCGACCGCTCGTCGAGTTCGCCGACCAGCTTGGCGAGTTCGGATTGCTTGTCGGACAGCGAGCGTTCAGCGTCGTGCATGACGCCGGTCTTGGCCGTGATTTCTTCTTCGGTGGCGCGCAACTGATCGCGCAGCGCCTTGTCGCGTCCTTCGAGCGCGAAGATGGTAGCGGTCTTTTCGCCGAGCTCCATCTTGAGCCGGTTTATGGCGTCGCCCTTCTTGCCGAGCTCGGCGAGCTGGCTGGTGGTTTTGGTCTTGAGGTTTTCGACGCTCATTTCGAGGCGCCGCGTCGACATGGCAAATTCGGCGCGCAGCTGATCTTTGTCGGCCTGGATTTCAGCCATCGACAATGGCGTCGCGGCTTCTAGCCGGCGCATAGTCAGCCGCACCGCGCGGCCATGGACGAGGGGAATGACGACGAGCCCGATCAGGGCTGCGACGAGAAATCCGATCCCGAAAAACATGATCGGTTCGATCATAACCAACGCCTCCAACTCAACCGTTGCCGCTGAAAACCCGCATCACCCTGACACGGGGGGTCTAGGGGCTGCCAGTGCAACCCAAGATTAACCTAAACCCGGGGGCGGCGTCCCCGGCGGCAGACGGCCTGCGCGCCATATTGATGAGCGCGGCGGCGCCTTAGAATGGGTTCCAGGTCGCCTGGGGGGTAAATTTGAGATAACCGATATTGGCGCCCAGTCTTAGGCCCACGCCGGAGCGGATCGGCACGACAATAATATTGCCGGAGGCGAGCGCGGTCATGCCGAAGCCGCCGATGAAATAGGCCGAGCCGTCGATACCGGCGAAGCGCTGGTAGATCGCGTCGGTGGCGGGCAGATTGTAGATCAACATCATGGTGCGGGCGCCTTCGCCGCCGGTGTCGAACCCCACCGAAGGGCCTTCCCAGAACACGCGCCGGTCGCCGGCATTCTTGGTGTAGAGCTTGCCGTCGCCGTAACGCAGGCCAACCACGAAGGCGCCGCTGCCTTCCTGGCCGAGCACGTAACCATTGGGCTCGCCCCAGCGGCTAAAGGCGGTCTGCACGACTTCCGCCAATCCACGCGAAACAGTTCCGAAGAACTTATGTCCGGCGCCGATGATCTCGTCGGGCTTGAAGGTGTCCCTATGCTGCGGCGCCGCAGGTGGGGGCGGCTGGTTCTGGGCCGCCGCGATATCGGCACCAAAGCCGACGAGGCAAAGGGCAACGGCCGCAAGGCGCAAGTTAGCGCGCATTGGATGCTCCATTGGATTACCGAGGTTCCAACCCCGTTTAACCGGTTGCTCACGCCGGTGGCCGTAATGTGGCGGCGCAGGCGCTGGTCCCCGAATCGCTTAAAGGTCGCCGAGAACTATGACTGCAGCACGGCAGCAACGGAAGTCGTCACGCGCCTTTGCCCTTGGGCTGGCGTTTGGGATTGGCGCTTTCGGGGTCATTTTTGAGGCCTCCGGGATTTTGGCCGCCCCCCACGATCGGATCGTGGTCGATCCCGATAGTGGGCTTGCTCTGAGCGGCTTTGACCCGGTAGCCTATTTCACCGAGCGCAGACCGAAAATCGGCCGGCCCAATCTGGAATTACGCCGTGACGACGCGGTCTGGCGATTCCAGAACGAGGGTAATCGGGCAGCCTTTGCCGCGCACCCGGAGGTCTATACGCCGCGCTTTGGCGGCTACGATCCGGTCGCGATCGCGCGCGGCGCGTCGGTGCCGGGGCATTCTCTGTTCTGGTCGGTGACGAGCGATCGGCTTTATCTGTTCTATAGCGCCGAGACGCGCGCGGCATTCGTGGCCGAGCCGGGCAATATTATCGAAGCCGCCGAGCGCAAATGGTCTGAGGTCGCCCGCACCATTGGGCGCTAAGCCTTAAGCTTTGGCCGGATCGCCCCAGGCGATGAATCCCGGGACCAGAAACTTTTCGGCCTGACGCCCGAACTGGAGCGCTGAGCGTTGCGGGCTGACCACGGCCCCGCCGGCCGCGGCCAAAATCGCGCAGCCGGCCGCGATATCCCATTCATGCGTGGGCGCCAGCCGCGGATAAATGTCGGCCTCGCCCTGAGCGATGTAGCAAAACTTCACCGACGAACCGCAAGCAAATCGTTCGGCGAGCGGCAGCCGTGACAGAAGATTTTCCGTCTGTTCGTCGAGGTGGCTGCGCGAGATCGCCGCGATCAGGCGTTCCGGCGCCAGCCGTGTGCGGATGGCCCTGCGGTCGTAGGCCTCCGGCGGATTGGTGCCGAGCCGTAACTGCAAACGTTCAGCTTTGCCTCCGACAACGCCGCGCCACAGCATTCCTTTTGCCGGTGCGGCGATGATGCCCGCGATCGGCACGCCATGGGTCACGATGCCGACATTGACGGTGAATTCGTCGCGGCCGGCGAGAAACTCGCGGGTGCCGTCGAGCGGATCGACCACGATGAAGCTCGGTTCGAGCCGTGCCGGCTGCGTGCGGCCGACGCTTTCCTCGGCGATGACTGGGATGTCGGGCAGCAAACCGGCCAAGCCTGCCAGAATCACGGCCTCCGACAGTTCGTCGGCGGCCGTGACCGGTGACTTGTCATCTTTCATTCGCCGTTCGACCGATGAAAACGGCGTCGCGAGCGTCGCCGCCGCCGCGCGCGCGACGATGTCGGTCAACGCATCCAGATGCTGTTCCGCCAGCTGCGGGGTAATTCCGCCCGTCACGGCTTGCCGATTCCCTGTTGCCTATCCTTGGCGCCCGCCCGGGTGCGGTGTATCACGCCCGCAAGCCCGGCGCGTCGAGCGATTCGCCGGTTTTCGGCAGCCTGCACGCCTAGCGGAGACCCGCTCTATGTCCGGAACGCCCATCGAAGCGCTCGATCTTGCCGCCCTGCTGTGCTCGCGCGTTTGCCACGACCTGATCAGTCCGGTCGGCGCCATCGTCAACGGGCTGGAAGTGCTGGACGAGGCCAAGGACGAAGAGACTAAAAACTTCGCCTTCGAGCTGATCAAAAAGAGCGCCCGCACCGGCTCAGCCAAGCTGCAATTTTGCCGTATCGCCTTTGGCGCGGCCGGCTCCGCCGGCGCCCAAATCGACCTCGGCGACGCCGAGACCATCAGCCGCGGCTTTTTTGAGGACGACAAGACCAAGCTTGCCTGGAACCTGCCGCGAGCCTTGTTGGCCAAGAACCGAGTCAAACTGCTGCTCAATCTGCTGCTCATCGCCGGACAGACGATCCCGCGCGGCGGCCAGCTGACCGTCGACCCGATCGGGGCAGGCGAGACCTTGGGATTCAAAGTGAGTGCCGCCGGGGTCAATGCCAAGGTTCCGCCCGCCGTGGCCGCTTTGCTCGCCGGTGACGCTGGCGGCACGGCGCTAGATGCCCATCGTATCCAGCCGTTCTATGCCAGCCTGCTGGCCCAGGCCGCGGGCGTTAAGGCTGCAATGGCCATGGACGGCGAGACGGTCGTGGTGACGGCTCAGTAGCGCCCGCATTCGCCGGTTAACGACTGGTTAAAGCTCGCCACTTCAGGTCAATCCGCAACCAAAATTAAACGCTTCACCGACACACTGACCGCGCTCGCGTTCGAGAGCGGCGGATGGGCTCGCGCCCGTCGATGAAGGCCTTTTCTAATGGACGACCTGCTGCGGGAATTCGTGACCGAGACCAACGAGAGTCTCGACGTAGTCGACGTCGAACTCGTACGCTTCGAGCAGGATCCGAACAACGCCAAGATTCTCGATAACGTTTTCCGCCTGGTGCACACCATCAAGGGTACCTGCGGCTTCATCGGGCTGCCGCGGCTCGAAGCGCTGGCGCACGCCGCCGAGACGCTGATGGGTAAATTTCGCGACGGCGTGCCGGCGACCAGCGAAGCCGTCACGCTCATTCTCTCCACCATCGACCGCATCAAGAAAATTCTGGAATCGCTCGACCGCGAGCAGCGCGAGCCCGACGGTGCCGACGAAGATCTGATTTCCGATCTGGAGCGCATGGTCGAGCGCGTCGCGCCGTTCGCCGCGCCGGCGGCGGAACGGCATACGGTCGGAACGCTGACCCCGCAGGTACTGGAACGGCCGTTGCGCCCCGGCGAAGTTTCGCTCGACGAGCTCGAGCGCGTTTTTCGTGAAACATCGGTCGATACGACGGCGGCAAAATCCGCCAAGCCCGCGCCGGCCGAAGTGGCGGTCAAAGACGACGATCCGGCCAAGGCCGGCGGCCAGTCGATCCGCGTCACCGTCGACACGCTCGAACATTTGATGACGATGGTCTCGGAGCTGGTGCTGACGCGCAATCAACTGCTTGAGATCGTGCGCCGCCATGAGGATTCTGAATTCAAAGCGCCGCTGCAGCGCCTGTCCAATGTTACCGCCGAGTTGCAGGAAGGCGTCATGAAGACGCGCATGCAGCCGATCGGCAATGCCTGGCAGAAGCTGCCGCGCATCGTGCGCGATCTTTCCAACGAACTTGGCAAGCAGATCGATCTGGAAATGCAGGGCGCCGAGACCGAACTCGATCGACAGGTGCTCGACCTAATCAAGGATCCGCTCACCCACATGGTGCGCAATTCGGCCGATCACGGGCTGGAATCGCCGGAACAGCGGCGCGCCGCCGGCAAGCCCGAGCACGGCCGCATCCGCCTGTCGGCCTATCATGAAGGCGGCCACATTATTATCCAGCTCGCTGACGACGGCCGCGGCCTCGATACCGCGCGGATCAAGTCCAAGGTAGTGACCCGGGGCCTGGCGTCGGAAGCCGACATCGAAAAGATGTCGGAAGCGCAAATTCACAAATTCATTTTCGCGCCGGGCTTTTCCACCGCCGCGAAAGTCACCAGCGTATCAGGCCGCGGCGTCGGCATGGACGTGGTGCGCAACAATATCGACCAGATCGGCGGCACCATCGACGTCAAATCGGTGGCCGGTGTCGGTGTAAGTTTCTCGATCAAGATTCCGCTCACGCTGGCAATCGTCGCGGCTTTGATCGTGGAAGCCGGCGGTGACCGCTTCGCCATCCCGCAGATCGCCGTGATCGAACTGGTGCGTGCGCGCGCCGGCAGCGAACACCGGGTCGAGCGCATCAAGGACACCACGGTGCTGCGCTTGCGCGACAAATTGCTGCCGCTGGCGCGCCTGAGCACATTGCTCGGCGTGCAAACCGATGCCGGCGATGTCGAAAGCGGCTTCATTGTGGTCACCCAGGTCGGCAGCCAAAGCTTCGGCATCGTCGTCGATAGCGTGTTTCACACCGAGGAAATCGTGGTGAAGCCGCTGTCGAGCAAGCTGCGCCATATCGCGCTGTTCTCCGGCAACACCATTCTCGGCGACGGCTCGGTGATCATGATCATCGACCCTAACGGTGTCGCGCAATCGTTCGGCCATGCGGTCACGTCGCAGTTCGACATCGATGAAGCCGCCGACACCCGGCACGCCGTGGCTGACGAAGATAAGACGTCGCTGCTGGTGTTCCGCGCCGGTTCGACCCAGGCCAAAGCAGTGCCGCTCGCGCTCATCACGCGGCTCGAGGAAGTCGACGCCCATACCATCGAGCTGTCGAACGGCCGCCATATGGTGCAGTACCGCGGCCAGTTGATGCCGCTGGTCAGCATGAATGAAAACGTGCGCGTAAAAGGCGAGGGCGCCCAGCCGCTGCTGGTGTTCTCGGACGGTGCACGTTCGATGGCGCTGGTGGTCGATGAGATCATCGACATCGTCGAGGACCGCCTCGACATTCAGGTCGGCAGCGACAATTCCGGCATTCTTGGCTCGGCCATCATCAAGGGCCACGCCACCGAAATCATTGACGTTGGCCACTTCCTGCCGCTCGCCTTCGAAGATTGGTTTTGCCGCAAGGAGCAGCCGGCGCAGCGCCAACAGCGCAGCGTTCTGCTAATCGACGATTCCCCGTTCTTCCGCAACATGCTCACGCCTGTGTTGCAGGCCGCTGGCTATCAGGTCAGCGCCGCCGCATCGGCGCCGGAAGCTCTGGCGATGCTCAAGGAAGGCCGCGCGTTTGATGTGGTCGTCACCGATATCGAGATGCCTGAGATGGACGGCTTCGAATTTGCAACCATTTTGCGCGGCGACCCGCGTACCGCCGATCTGCCGCTGATCGCGCTGTCCTCGGTCGTATCGGCTGAGGCGGTCGAGCGCGGCCGCCAGGTCGGTTTCCACGACTATGTCGCCAAGTTCGACCGGCAAGGGCTGATCGCGGCGCTCAAGGAGCAGACCGACGTCGGTCGCGCGGCGTGAGAACCAAACCATGAGCACAGAAAACACCCAGCAAGATCTGACCGAATACGTCACCGCCATGATCGGTGGCCAGTTGTTCGGCTTGCCGATCGTGCGCGTGCAGGACGTGTTCATGCCGGAACGGCTGACGCGCGTGCCGCTGGCGCCACCGGAAATCGCCGGCATCCTCAATCTGCGCGGCCGCATCGTGACGCTTATCGATATGCGCCGTCGCTTCGGGCTTGGCGAGCGCAACGACGGCGATACCGCGATGGCGATCGGCGTCGAGTCGCGCGGTGAATCCTACGGGCTTCTGATCGACAGAGTCGGCGAAGTGCTCAAGCTCGACGATGCCGAGCGCGAGCCGAACCCGGTCAATCTGGATCAGCGGCTGGCGCGCGTGTCGGCCGGCATCCACCGCTTGGACGGACAATTGCTTATGATTGTTGATGTCGACCGCGTTCTCGACATCGGCATCAAAGAGCTCGCGGCCTGAAGGTGCGAATAGGAACGTTTGTTGGAACTGAACGAAGATAACGAGGGTGTGCGATGAAAACGTGTTTGGTCGTTGACGACTCCAGCGTCATCCGCAAGGTGGCGCGGCGAATCCTCGAAGGACTCGAATTCCAGATCGTGGAAGCTGAGGACGGCGAACAGGCGCTGGAAGCCTGCCGGCGCCAATTGCCCGAGGCGATCCTGCTCGACTGGAACATGCCTAAGATGGACGGCTACGAGTTCCTGCGCTCGCTCCGCAAGCTGCCGGGCGGCGACTCGCCGAAAGTGGTGTTCTGCACCACCGAAAACGACGTCGCGCATATCGCGCGCGCACTGCATGCCGGCGCCAACGAATACATCATGAAGCCGTTCGACAAAGAGATCGTCGAAGCGAAGTTTCAGGAAGTCGGGTTGATCTGACCGGCGCTCTCTCGCGCGCGTAATTGTCAGTCTGCCTTGTAAGGTGCAATGAACGTAATCGTGCCAACACAATCCTCCAATACCGCCATCGGCCGGCGTATCCGAGTCATGATCGTCGACGACGCCGTGGTCGTGCGCGGGCTGTTCTCGCGCTGGGTCGAAGCCGAGCCCGATCTTGAAGTCGTCGCCTCGCTGCGCACCGGGCGCGACGCAGTCTCCCAGGTCGAGCGCGCCGATCCCGACGTGGTCGTGCTCGACGTCGACATGCCGGAGCTCGACGGCATTGCCGCGCTGCCGCTGCTACTCGGGAAGAAGCCCGATCTGATCGTGATCATGGCCTCGACGCTGACCCGACGGAACGCCGAGATCAGCTTGCGGGCGCTAGCGCTGGGCGCCGCCGATTATATTCCGAAGCCGGACAACAACCGCGAAGTTACCGGCTCCGTAAGTTTTCGCCGCGACCTGATCGAGAAAATCCGCCAGCTCGGATTGCGGTCGAAACGGTTGCGGCTGGTCAAGGCCCGCCCCCCGGGGGAGGCGGCCACCGCGCTGTCGCCCAAGCTGCGGGCATCCCCGATCCAGGAAATCGCGCTGCGCGCCATGCCGGCGACGCCGCCCCGGGTGTTGCTGATCGGCTCCTCGACCGGCGGCCCGCAGGCGCTCAACGCCATTATCACCCAGATCAACAGCGTGCTCGACCGCGCCCCGGTGCTGATCACCCAGCACATGCCGCCGACCTTCACGACCATTCTGGCCGAGCATCTGGCCCGAGCCTCCAACCGTCCGGTCCGCGAGGCAGTGGCGGGCGAGGAGGTTAATGCCGGCACCGTTTATCTCGCCCCCGGCGGCAAGCACATGAGCGTGGCGCGCAGCGACGGCGGCATCGCCGTGATCGCGCTCGACGACGGCCCGCTGATCAATTTCTGCAAGCCGGCGGTCGACCCGCTGTTTACCTCGGCCGCCGAGGCCTGGGGCTCAAAAGTGCTCGCCGTGGTGCTCACCGGCATGGGCTCGGACGGCCTGCGCGGTTCGCAGGCGATCGCGGCGGCCGGCGGCACGATCCTGGCGCAGGACGAGGCGACCAGCGTGGTCTGGGGCATGCCCGGCCAAGTGGCGCATGCGGGCCTCGCCTCGGCCTTGGTGCCGCTCAACGACATCGCCGGCAGACTGACGCGCCTGTTCACGGGCGATAAGGCATGACCCCGCAGGATTTCGACTATCTGCGCCAGCTTTTGCGTCAGCGCTCCGGCCTGGTGCTCTCAGCCGAGAAGCAATACCTCGCCGAAAGCCGCCTGTTGCCGGTGGCGCGCAAGCACGGCTTCGCCGGCCTCACCGAACTGGTGACCAAACTCAAGGCCGCCAACACCGCACCGCTCAGCGTCGACGTGGTCGAGGCCATGACCACCAACGAGAGCTTCTTCTTCCGCGACAAGGTGCCGTTCGAGCATTTCCGTGACACCATCATGCCGGCGCTGATGGCGGCGCGCGCGCGCGAAAAGCGCCTGCGCATCTGGTGTACCGCCTGCGCCACCGGCCAGGAACCCTATTCGCTGGCGATGGGCCTCAAAAGCATCGGGCCGGCGCTCGCCGGCTGGCGCATCGAGATCATCGCGACCGACCTGTCCGGCGAATGCCTGGATAAGGCCAAGGCCGGCATCTACAGCCAGTTCGAAGTGCAGCGCGGCCTGCCGATTCAGTTGCTGGTGAAATTCTTCAGCCAAGTCGGCGACGCCTGGCAGATCGCGCCCGAGATCCGCGCCATGGTGAAATTCCAGCCGGTCAATCTGCTCAACGATTTTTCGGCGCTCGGCACGTTCGATCTGGTGTTCTGCCGTAACGTGCTGATCTATTTCGACCAGGACACCAAGATCGTCGTGCTCAACCGCATCGCGCGCCAGATGCCTTCCGACGGCTTTCTGGTTTTGGGTGCGGCCGAAACCGTGGTGGGCTTAACCGACGCGTTCAAGCCGATGAACGACAAACGCGGGCTTTATGTGCCGAACACGCCCGCCGCCAAGCCCGCGCCCGTGAGCAACGTGCTCAAGTTCGCGGCGAAGGCGTAAAGACAAGCGAAATCACCCGTATTCTTTGCGGCGCCGGGTACGCCGCAGTCCCCCTTCTTGGCCCCGGCATGCCGAGGGGTGGAGCGCCAAGCGGCGCACCAGCCTTCAGTCTTGCCGCGTTCACTTCACACGCATCAGAGAGCTGGTCGAGAGCTTGCCCGACTTGGCTGAGTTGGGTGAACCGCTGCTTGTCGTCCGGCGCATGCTACGCGAGCAGTTCGTCATCCAACATCGTCGCTTGCTGGCCATCGTCCGGGATGATGAGGCGTGCCGACGCTTGATGACGGCCCCCCGCGCGTAGGCGCCCGTGATGTCACTGACCTATCGAGCCACGCTCCACGCCCCCGCTCGCTTCCATAAATCCAAGTCAGTCGGGGCAGTGTTCGGGCTGACGTGCGCCAAGTATCAATCGGGTGAGGTTGAATGGAGGGGCAGAATATCACGCTGCGGAGATGAGATGATGCCGGTCATGCCGCGCGGACTGCGCAGCAATCATCGCGGCCATCCTGACGTTGGCGCACGGCCTTAATATCGAGACTACAGCGGAAGGAGTTGAGACCGTGAAGCAATACAGGCTCTTGCGCCTGGCCGGCGTATTGCAACAGCAAGGTTATTTGTTTAGGCGCCCGGGCGCAGCCTCCGAGATAGACTTTAAATGCCGCTTTTGACATTCCGGGATTTGCGGATGCTGGTAGTTTTGGTTCGACTTCATCGGTTATGGTCCGCTAGTGGACCTTTCGATCGTCGCGATAAATGGCTGCTGATGGCAGATTTTGTTGCAGAAGTGATTTGAAGATTTTTGCGAACAGTGATTCGGTCTTCTGACGACATTTGGTGTCGGAGACGAGCGATGATGGGACGTCAGAACAACGATCAGGGACCTCTGTTCTACGAGTTTCGTCTCG